>JAYVQY010000001.1:0-41052 GCA_043776715.1 Cyclobacteriaceae bacterium
TCCTGATTTTATTTTTCCATAGACCTCAGTTGTTTCTTCATCGATCAATAGCAGCTTATACCGGCTCGCTATTTTTTTAATGATGCTTGTATTTTTCTGGACTCGGGTCGAATAACTGGCACCATAGTACAATTCGCCCAAGACGATGACGGGGATATAAATCGTTTCAGCTTTTTCAATGTTGTCGGCAATATGTTTTTCACCTTTGAGCCAGGCTGAGATAATGTTGGTGTCAAGTAAAACCTTACTTCCACTCATCGTGGTAAATCTGTTCACAACCGGCCTCTATGGCTTTTTCGATTAATTCCGAATCCTTTTTGCTCCATTGGCCAAGCAAGTCATAAGCGTTCCCTGGTTTTTCATTTGGCTTCCGGGATTTTCTTAAAACTGATTCTACCTCCCTGAGGATTGCGGTGTTTTCCAGGCGAAGAACCTCTTCAATCAATTGTATTTTTTTGCTGTCGGAGTACATAATTATAATAACATTGGAAGTAAAGATACTCTTTTACATGGGTTCTTGATGGTGGCGGCCAGTTCTCCTTTTAATGATTCAACGAACTCTGTTACCCAGCCCGATTCGGCCTGCCTGCCGGAGCCCTGCGGAGGCAGGTTATCGTTGTGGCGATAGGAGATAAGGATATCGCATTCGTATCTTGAGATGATAGATCCCATTTATAAATTATTTGGCGGGAAAGGTACTTTCTTAATGAAATCTTTAAAACGCGGATGATCACGAATAATTTCAAACTGAGGATTAAATCGAATAGTCTGTACGTCATATTCTTTTTCATTATAGGCCAGTTCCAGCCATCGAAATCCCTCATCCGTATGCCCTAACCAAAATTCAATTTTTGCCTTTGATGAATTACTCCGTTGAGTAGCAATTTTCGAAAAATCCATCAAGGCATAAACTTCTCCTGCCTCTTTCATTCTGTGTGCTTTCGTAAGCGCCCATATACGCAGTACCTTGACATCAATACTTTGATCCAGTTCTTCAACTTTCTTTAAGTTTTCGAATGCCGCAGGAAAGCTGCCTTCCAGGATATTTACATAGGCTAGCATTTGATAAGCCAAAGCGTGATAAGGATCGATTTCAATAACTTTATTAATCATTTCTTTAGCTTTGATAAATTGATTGTCAAGGGCATATTGTCGCCCGATCAATCTTAGGTCACCTTTATTGATGGGGTCAAACTCCAGTCGAACATTAAATTCTTCAATTCCACCCTTAAAATCTCCAACAATCTCTGATCTATGCTGGGCATGGAGTACCAGAGGCCTTGGATTGATATCTAAGTATTTTCTATATTCATCATTCGCTAATTTCCAATTCCAGTTGCAGGCGCTGTGAATCACATAAAATAATTCATGCGATTTCTCAGACTCCGGATCCAGTTCAAGAACCTTTAGCGCAAGCGGCATCATTTTTTCAGCACTTTCCGAATTGCTCAGTTTCCATGAAAAAAAATAAGACCATGCCAAACCAGCATACGCATCTGCATAGGTTGAGTCAAGTTGTATTGCCCTTTCAAAATACGGCTTGGCCTGGTAACCCTTTGAAGGCGCCAAAATTTGTTGCCCTCGCAAATAGTTTTCATAGGCTTCAGTATTAGCGGTAGGCCTTTCCTTATTGTGTTGCGTATTTCCTAATAAACTGATCTTCATTTTATCCGAGATCGCTTTTGAAATCTGATCCTGTATAGCAAAAATATCATTCATGTCTTTATCGTACCGCTCCGACCAGATATGTGCACCATCACTTACGTTGATCAACTGTGCTGTTATGCGAACCCTGTTTCCCGATTTCATAATGCTGCCTTCCAGCACGGTAGCTACATTTAGTTTTTCACCCAGATCACGCAAGTCAATCTTTTCGCCTTTAAACTGAAAAGAGGATGTGCGGCCAATCACTTTCAGTTCTTTGATGCGTGACAATGCTGTAATGATATCTTCTGCAATGCCATCACCAAGATATTCCTGGTCTTTACCAGGGCTCATATCAACAAAAGGAAGCACAGCAATAGATTTATCAATTGCCACGTCCTGTCCTTGCGATGAAACAAATTTTGGACAAAGGAAATAGCCAGCAATAATCAATAAAAGAACAATCGCACCAGCAAGAATGAATTTGGTTTTTGATTTGGGGGTAGAGGTTGTTGGTTGTTCGTTATTGGTTGTTCGAGGAACTTGGGAAACAGGATTCTTCAGTGCGCTGATTATTTCTTTAATCGCATTAGCGACTTTATTCACCTGATTTCTGTAATCCGTTTTACTTTGATTGTCGGTTTTGTTATCTGTTGATTTGAGTGGCCGATTAACACCTGCCTCTTTGTAAATAAACTCAATCGCCCTCAACACGCCTCCAATTTCACTTTCAATAACGGTTTTATCTTCCGCATCCAGATCATGGATTTTGATAGGTAGAATTCTACTGGTCACATTTCCATTACTCAACTTAACGTCTCTTCCAAATTGATCTTCCTTTGCCACTTTATTAAACGCAACTAACTCATGCTGCCAGGCAAAAGATTTTGGGTCACAGTAGGTTTGGGAAAGAATGGGGATGAAAATCAAGCACTTCAGCTTCCCTTCAAGACTCTTGTCTACGTTGTGGGTTTCGAGAAGGCCATCATGAGGGTTCTTATCAAAATAAATAGTAAGTGAATCTTTAAGTGTGGCGCAGTTCTTTCTCCAGATTCTGAACGAATTCAGTTACCCAGCCATCGAGGTTAAATGAAGATGTCGTATTCGAAGCCGGGAAGGATAGATGGCATTAGTCAAATATACAAATGAAATAGTTATTGATTTAATGGAGGCTTGAGCGATTGAACGTCCCGTAGGGACGATGATGTCTTTAGCAATTTAACAGTGGTGGAGTACCGTCCTGTCAGGGACGGAATGTTTGAAATCATTCTATCGGCTTAAAAATATATTTTTCATCGAACGCTATCTCAAATTTTTCAAGCAATCCTCTGTATTCCTCTGCGAACGACTGCTTCCTATGATGTTCTTTTTGATTCATTATGTATTGGTAAACCTGATGGACCTGGCTATGACCGTAAGAAAATGCACCGTATCCCTCTTGCCATTGAAATTTACCTCTGACAAAACCTTTATTGTTTATCCATTCGGATGATTCTCCTTTAACCACCTGCAGTAAGTTTGAAATTGACTGCACGGGATGTAGCCCAACAAATAGATGAATGTGGTCGGGCATGCCATTAATGGCTATCATTTTATGCTTGTGATTCTTTACAATGCCTGTCATATATTTGAACAATTCCTCTTCCCAGGATGGCTGGATCAAACTTATCCGGTTTTGTACAGCAAATACAAATTGGATATGCAATTGGGTATAGGTGTTGGCCATGGTTAATGATAACATTCCGTTCCTACGGAACGGCTACTCGTATAACAATTTATCTACAAACATAATGTCCCTACGGGACAACTATTGGTCAATATAATAATTGAAGCTTATGGTGAGAGATGGAATGACGACGAGATATTTCGATTTTCTGTTTCAGTGAAATCATCAACATCTTAATTATTGGGCAGGTCATCGTGCGGATTAGAATCGAAGTAAACAGAAACGGGTTCTTTAATTGTCGATGCCAGTTCTTCCTGCAAGGCTTTTACAAATTCCGTTACCCAGCCGCTCCGATTATCGTTGTGACGATAGGAGATGAAGATGTCGTATTCAAAGCCGGCTTGCCTGCCGAAACTTTGTGAAGGCACGGGGACAATTGCCATGTTACAAACTTACTAATTTGTTGCCTGTCCGCATTAGCGAAGGTCGATCGCGATACAGGAAAAGATGTCATATTCAAAGCCGGGAACTATAGAGGACATTAAGTAAAGGTAAACAGGAAAAGCTAAGTTAGATAATCCCGCACTTTTGAATTGATTGCTTGCTGAACACTTATCCAGGTTTGCTTTTTCAGGCTCATCGGCTCTTCATCGTCTTCGGCATCGGCAAAGTAGCTAATGGCCTGTGGCACAGTGATCATCAAATTCTGAGTAGAGTATTTCTCTTTATGAAAACGTATAAAATCCTCGACAGAAAAATGCTTGAGCAGTTCCGCAATGTCCCAAAAATCTTTTTTTCGTCCGCGTTGCAAAACAGCTTGCACTTTCATCGCCACAATATCTTCAGATGAAAACATCCGGATTCCATCAGTATCTTGTGCAGGGCGTATCAACGGGTGAGGGTGCCTTACTAAATCAACCTTTACCTAATCAATGAAACAAAATATTCCAAACTGAGGTGTGCTGGTGCGGTTGTCAAATGACTTTCCAAACTTTTTTGTCAGTCCCTTTATGACAGCATCATTGTCAAAGGGTGCGGCAGAGAACAAGTCCAAATCCACCGACTTGCGGTGACCGAACAATAACGAAAGTGCAGTTCCTCCTACCAATGAAAATTTTTTCAAGGCGGGAAGTTTTAGCAAATTTTCTAATACGGATAAAGTGTGGGGTTCAACTGTCTCAACGTGTAGCATCTGAACTCATTTATAGGTCGGTTGATAACGGCACTAGCCAGGTACATCGCTACCTGTGGCAGGAACTTGGCGTTTAGCAACACCTCGGTTATTTTTTCATCCCCATAATATCTGCGGCAGTTTCGAATGTCTTGCACATCACCCCGCTCAAACACACGTTCGATCACAAAACGCGACTTGGCATCGTAATCAATGTTTTTAAAATCAACGTCCCAGAAAATGCGTTTGTCAAACTCGGGTTTTGCTTGCTTGCTCATTGTGCAAAGTTAATGATTTGAAGAGTTGAAAAGTAATTGTGAGGATAACTGCTAAAAATGTGGTATTCAAAGCTGTGAGCTACAGAAGCCATTATTCAAAGATATGACTTTTAGAGTGGATCTTTTTGAAGTCAAGACGCTGTAATGTATATAAACCTACCGCTTTACTTGCACGTCTGTGCATGCCAAAGACTCAATACACCGTCTTATACTCTGTCTTCAAAATTTTTTGAAACCGTGGCAGGTGGCGCAGCTTGTCATAGCGCGGGTCAACCTTTAATAACTCAACAGAAATATTGGCGTCATCAGCGCCAGGGATGGTTAACAAATACTCAATTTTATCCAGGCATTCATCATATCGGTCGCATATCATATAAATTTGGGCAAGGTATAATTCATTTGCTGGGCCATCTTAAAAGCATCGCGCGAAATGGGCATCAACTGGAGTGCCTTCCTACCGGCCGCAATGGCGTTTTCACATTCACCTGAATATGCATAAGCCAAACCAAGTCCTCCCAATAAATTATAGTCATCCGGAGATTTTTTTGATTTTTTAGAAAGTGACTCGACTGCCTGCAGTGCATATTTCTTTGCGGAGGTAACATCATTCATTAAATAGTAAATTTCTGAATACCACAACGCCCTCGGGTACCCATAATATTCATCTGTTTCATCAACCAGGTCAAGCAGGTTTCTAAATTCTCGTTTATAGTAATAAGCCTGATATAAATCTCCCTGCTTGCCTGACTTTTTGAAAAACTCTTCAATCAAACTCAACGCTTTGGTTAGCGCGCCTTGCCTGAATAGGGCCCCATAGCTATAGTCCCTTGCGCCAGCTTTATGCCAATACAGAATGGCTTTATCGTATTCCCGGACTGCATCGTACAAACGAGCCGCTTCATAGTTAAGGTTAGCATTGTTTGAGTCCAGCATCAAAGCTTTATTATAACTTTCAATGGATTCACGCCAAAGACCCTTTCTTCTTTGCACAGCACCTAAGGCTGTAAAGAGCTGAGCGTTTTTCGGGTATTTCTGTTTTGACTCTTCCAGGATAGCAATAGCTTCATCATACTTTCTTTCGGTTAAATACAAGACATATGCTCCGTCAATCTGAACATCTACCAAATCAGGCGAAAGTCATATTGCCTTTTTCAAATCTGCTTTCGCCAATTTGTCCCTGCCTTCCCATTCTTCAATTTTATTAAAAAACGAAAGCCCATGGAGGAATGCTCTTTGACCATATGCAAGAGAAAAATTTGAGTCAAGCACAATGGCTCGATCAAGAAGTGGTATTGCCTCAAAGTTTTTACCGTCTCTTTGCTTGGCCCTCGCTTTCAGATAATAATCATACGCTTGCTGGTTGGTTGTGGGAATATGTTCAAGTTGCTTCTTGTCGGCAGGAGACAAAACAATGTTCAATTGCTGCGCAATACTTTTGGAGATTTCAGTTTGAATGGCAAATACATCACTGAGATTTTTATCGTACGATTCAGACCATAAATGTTTGTCGGTGGCGGCATCGATAAGCTGAACAATGATTCTAACTCTATCCCCTGATTTTTGAACGCTGCCTTCGAGCACATTCGCTACACTTAATTCTGCTGCTATATCTTTTAATGACAGCTTCGAGTCGCGATACTGCATGCTCGAAGTGCGGGAGCTTACTTTTAAATCACCAATCTTTACCAATTGGTTCAGGATTTCGTCCATCATGCCATCGCTGAAATAAGTCTGGTCTTTATCGCCCGACATATTTTTAAATGGAAGTACGGCAATGGATTTGTCAATCTTCGGATCGAATTTGCTGCCCCAGTCCAAGAAATAGAACAAAGAAAAGGTCAGGAAGCCAATGGCAAGAATGGATGCCGCTACTATGGATAATTTTTTTCTGACGGATGGCGGGACTGAATCGACATTTGATTTTCTTGTTGAAGGTGCCGCAACTACGGGCTTTTGCATGGCCACGATAAGTTCTTTTATGGCATTCGCTACTTTATTAATCTGGTCGCGATAGAAAGTTTTATTTTGATTGTCATGCGGATGGTCTTCCGTTGCCCTCAGCGGTCGGTTGACTCCTTGCGATTTAAAAACAAATTCGATGGCGCGTAATACTCCTCCTATTTCTGTTTCAATGAATGTTTTATCATTCGAATCTAAGTCATGAATTTTTACAGGAAGAATTCTGCTAGCCACATTTCCATTACTCAACTTAACGTCTCTTCCAAACTGATCTTCTTTGGATATTTTATTAAACGAACAAAACTCATGTTGCCAGGCAAAAGATTTTGGGTCACAATAGGTTTGGGAGAGAATAGGAATGAAGATGAGGCACTTTAATTTTCCTTCGAGGCTTTTGTCTACGTTGTGGGTTTCGAGCAAACCATCGTGCGGATTAGAATCGAAGTAAACTGAAACAGGTTCCTTGATCGTTGCTGCTAATTCTTCTTGTAAGGCTTTGACAAACTCTGTTACCCAGCCTGACCTATTGTCGTTATGCCTGTATGAAATGAAAATATCGTATTCAAAGCCGGAGACAATCGCCATGTTACAAACTTACTAATTTGTTGCTTGTCTGCCGTAGCATTGGCGAACGCAGATCGCGGTAGGAGATGAAGATGTCGTATTCAAAGCCGGCTTGCCTGCCGAAACTTTGTGAAGGCACGGGGACAATTGCCATGTTACAAACTTACTAATTTGTTGCTTGTCTGCCGTAGCATTGGCGAACGCAGATGGTGGTAGCTGATGAAATGCAATTTGGTTGTAGGCTGGACTTCAGCATAACGCAGATCTCCCAGGTTAGTGGCGCCGTATTCTCAAGTGGCGTGCCCATGTTTTTCTGAAGCAAAGAATTTGTATTCAGGAAACATGATGATTGCTAAACCGCTTGTCCAATCACCTTAGAAGACTTAACTTCGTTCATACTAAACCCACCCCTATGTCATCCAGAAGAACATTCATTCAAAAGTCTATTGGTCTGGCGAGCGCAGCATCGCTGGTATCGATCGCATCTGTCGCCGAGACCCTCCTGACCAGAAAGTCATCACGGATCAATAAAGCTCCAGACAATGCGCCTGCTCCACCTCAAATAACAATTCTCGCAAGTGATCCCAAGACTGGAATTCTTACACTCTCAGACAAGGGGAATACAAAGGCAAATAGAGGAGATATCATTACCTGGGTCATCGGGGCAAAATCAGGAGTTAGCAGCATTACCGCCATTGACAAGAAGGACATTGACGGTAATGATAATATTTTTGAAGACCTTCCACACCGGCTTGGTAATTCCAAAAATTGGCAAGGAAGAGTTGATCCTTCTCTTCCTGCTGATATTACCCAGGAAATATATTTCATTTCGTGGATGGATAATGCAAATCCACCGGTAGCCCATACGTTCGACCCGGTTATTCAGGTTAATGCCTAGTAACATCCAGCGCTTCTAATATAAAAGCTTGTCACTCCTGACAGGCTTTTATTATTTTTCAATCATTTCTCTGTCAGCCAGAAACTTTGGTGGCGACAAAATACATATCAATTTCTCCTTTCCCCTTAGCTTCAATCTTTCCCCGACTTTCAAAAACAAAAGTCTCATCATCCTTAAGCAGTTCATAGGTGGACCTACTGATGTTTACCTTCCCTTCTTCACTGGCACTTTCAATGCGGCTGGCAGTATTGACCGTATCGCCCCAGATGTCGTATTGGAATTTCTTTACGCCCACAATGCCTGCCACCACAGGACCGGTATGGATTCCAACCCGCATACCAAAAGCCGTTTGTCCCCTGGATTTGTTTTCAGCCTTGCGTTTCTCAATAAAAGCCTGCATGGCCAATCCGGCCAAAACGGTGTTTCTGGTTGAGTCCGCTGTAGGCACTGGCAGACCCCCTGCCGCCATATATGCATCGCCAATGGTCTTGATCTTTTCAACTCCATACTTTTCCATGATTGCATCAAATGCTTCAAAGCAAATGTTTATCTCAGCCACCAACTCCTTGGCGCTAAGTTTTTCAGAGGAGCTGGTAAATTCTTTGAAATCAGAAAATAAAATAGAAACCATTTCAAAATCACGGGCATCCGCTCTGCCTTTTTCTTTGAGCTCCCGCGCGATTTCTTCTGGCAGAATGTTGAGTAATAAATTATCCGAACGATCACGTTCCTTTTCAATAATGGCTTTTGATTTGCGGATGTATAGTATGCGGCTAAACATGCCTGCGGTCATGATCAATAAGAATAAACCCGAAACAAGGGCGATATTTTTGGTTCTGTTTTTCTTTCTCACATCCTCCTGATAGGCCTCTGTCACCAACCGCTCTTTCTCAACTTGGGCAATACTGTCATTCAGTATTTGCTTGGCAAACTCCATTTGCTGTAGCTTCTTTTCGGTTTCTCGTTCACTCAGGCTGTCGCCCAGTTGCATCATTTGCTCGTGATGGACCAACGCCTTGTTGCCGTTTCCCAGAGCCTTATAGGCGTTGTACAAACAGCGGCAGGAATTTTCCTGGTCAATCATACTCCCTATTTCTTGTGCAAGCGCGAGCCCTTTTTTACAATTAGCAACGGCTCTTTGGTGGAGGCCGAGGGTGTTGTAAAGCTCACCGATGCTGTTCATGGAAATAACCATTCCCGGTTTGCTCCCAACATTCTCTTGGGTTTTTAAGCTGCGACTGAAATACATCAAAGCCCGTGGATAGTTGTCTTGTTTCAGGTAGACTTCACCGAAGTTATTAAGGACAGTACCGATGCCTGACTTATCACCGATCTCTTCCCAGATCTTTAAGCTGCGCCCGAAATAATCCAAGGCCTTCTCGTAATTGCTTAGCTTGTGGTGAATTTCACCGATGTTGGTCAGGTTATTCGCTATGCCTGATTTATTTCCCATAGGCTCCTGGATGATCAAGCTTCGTTGGTAGTAATCCAACGCCTGCAGATAGTTACCCTGGAAATGATAAATAACTCCTATGTTATTAAGGTTTCCTGCAATTCCTTTCTTATATCCTGTTGACTCGTCGATTTGCAGGCTTCGCAGATAATACTTGATGGCCCTGGGATAGTTGCCTTGCGAATTAAATATAGAGCCTGTGATGCTCAAGGCATTGGTGATTTCTCTTTTGTCCTGTATTTCTTCAGCCAACACCAAACTCCGACCGGCATGCTTTAATGCAGGCAGGTAGTCGCCCTTCAGCCACAAACTATGCGCTTGTTGGTACAAGGCCATGCACATCTGTTTTTTGTGCCCTGTTTTTTCCGCGAAGTCATACTCCAGCTGGGCTAAATAATAGGCACTATCAGGTTGCGTAAAAAGATAGCCTTCCTTGACGATCTTGTTGATGGCTTTCAGACGTGAGGTATCATGCAGATCGACATTTCGCCATACAGCCCACAATGAGTCAAGTCTTGTTTGTGCAGGTACTTCATAACCAATGGTGGCCAAAAGCAGCAAAAAAAAGAATCTTTTCATTTTATCCGTATCAGCTTAACACTATTGGCATGAGCAATTCCACTTTCATACAAGGCTTGAAATATCAACTACTTCATTTTTTTACACGTACACCAGTTCTTCTTGCAACCCTTTTACAAACTCTGTTACCCAACCAGCTTCGGCTCGCCTGCCGGAGACTTGCGTAGGGCAGGCCTGCCTGATAAAGCTTTGCGGAGGCAGATTATCATGGTGGAATAGCTTATAAAAATAACGTCTTCGAATCATTGCAGAATGGAAGCCATTTTTCAAAGGTAAGGGTTATACTTCCTGAATCACATCAAAGCCTTTGAAACTTCCTGTGATCGCTAGTCCAATTACTTTGCTTGCCAGTCTCTTCTCTTTCAACTTTAACGCCGTTTCATTCAGGGTTGCCCCTGAGCCAACCGCATCGTCAATCAACAACACTTTATTGAACACCCGGTTTTCATTTATCATAATGCTCACACGGGCGTTGCTGATCCGGTCTTCAATTTTACTCAAGGCCTTTTGTGGAATGGCGATCTCACCTGTCACCTTCACTAGTTTAACGTGAGGCAGTGCCAGGTTGAGTTTTCGTTCGAGCACTTTCATGAATTGTACTTCTCTTCTTATTGTGGGTGGAATGTAGGCCACAGCATCGATTTTCAATTCTGAAACAAGCCGATCAATCTGCTCTTTCGTTAGTTCAATGATCTCATCCATTAGTTTCCTATTCTGACCTTGTTTTGCCAAATGAAGAAGTGTCCCCAATCGAGTTTTTCCAAATCGCTCAATGGCATAGAAATCGAGATAGTAAATTTCGTCTAAGCCAATTTTGGTAAAGCCTTTCGTAGATCGAATTTTAGCATTTCCGTCAATCAATCCGTTGGGAAGAAAATACTCTAAATACTTTTTGCGTGTAGTGATAAATTCCTTTGCGGTCTTTTCTATCGGCAGCTTTTGACGAGCACACCAGTTGGCCAGTGCTTCAAATCCGGTAAGCCTTACACCAGTTTCAGTCACTGACAGGAAATGCTGTTGTAGAAACTTTTGTTCATCCAACGACAAGGCATGAGTGACTTGTTTAAGTACTGGATCACTTAGTTTATAAAATGTCCTGGGAGCTGTTCCCAGCTTTGTAACCTTACCTTTTTCAATCAATGCTTTGAGGGCACGATGCACCATCTGCCTTGATGAGCCAGTATGATCTACTAACTCATTAAGCTTTACTTCGCCTGTTTTTTGAAGAATTTGAAGGATTTGCTCTTCAGTAGACATATTTACCATTTACTGTAAACTGTAAACATAACTAATTTTGCTGGCTTGTCTAAACATTGTGGCGATAGGAGATAAAGTTGTCGTCATCCAAGGCTAAATATTTAATGGCAACTTTATATTTTAACCCATCAGTACTTTCAAAAGATTTCGGATCTCAATATGTATGAGAAAGGATGGGTATGAAGTAGTTTTCTAATTCTTTTAATGAAGATCACTTTCCCTTTAAAAACTCTTTATACGCTTTTTCAAATTCAGTGGGATCGGTAATCTTTTGGCTGCCATCGTCCTTTCTTTCATCCCATTGCCGCACCACTTTGGAGTATCCATTTGGTAGGGAGCCGACATACAAAGGGGGCAAAAGTTGAAAACTGCTCAGCATTGAATATGTAGTCGCGAGTGTTAATACAACGAGTTGAACGCCGGTTTTGTTTTTGAAACGGGTAACCATCTCCCAGGCGCTCACCTCTTCTCCGTTCACGATCACCATTCCTTTCCACCAGCCTACAATCACAAAACCAACCAGACAGGCCAACGCCGCAATGGTTCCAATAGATGTCAAACCTGACGGAAGGTAGTTGCAGACGATGAATATTAAGAGTGCAGCAAAATAAAGCAGGACGCCGAATTTGAGTCTGTCTGGATTTCTTTTTACATCGTTCCAAGCAATGAAAAAGTAATATGTGTTAATAAGGAACAAACTGATGAACAAACCGATCGAAACACTCAGAGCGTAAGGAATTTCCACATTCATACCGCGGAAAAAATACAATGCACTCAATACAATTAAGGCAATCAATTCCGTGCCAAGAACTTTTTTATATACTGAATGCGGTTCGTTTTGCAAGGGAAGGATAAATATACTTTCATAGAGAAATGCGAGGCTAAAGGCCAACGCCACATAACTCATCAACGTGATCCCATAGCTATTGAGCGCCATAGACGCAAATGCACCCATCACCAACAAGAGGATCAATACGTAGTATAGAATGATATTTTTTCTCACAACGGAGCCATCAGGTAGTTAAATTCCCACAATAGCGACTCATCCATTCCTTTCCAGTCTGCCATTTCCTTCCTGCTACGAGCGATTTGCCCGAGTATGCGATAATAACATCCCAATTCCTGGTTTTCGGTTAAGGTCGAAGGCATTGTGTTCAAAGCTGTATAATAATTTCCATCAGTGGCTGTCCCCACAATCATCCCATTGATACCGCGAACCTTTGACTGCTCAATCAATTCCCTGATGAAATCATTCGATAGCTTATTCATCCGTTCCCCACCCACCTTTCCCATCACATAAACCATAAATCTTCTGGCATCCAACTCATCGTAATTGCCTCCGTTCAGGGTGTTATAATCGATTTTGTTGATGGTTGACAAAGCTGAATCCAAAAAAGCAAAGGCTTCTGGCTGGTAGGTTTTGTACAGCCTATCTGCTGCGGCAGCATAACAAAAGGCTCTTTGGTATGGCTCATAAAGGGCAATGATTTCCATTGCCTCTTTTGCCTGATCGTTGACAGCCAGGTGTGTGGTCAAATCAACGATTGCATTGATAAAGTAGGTTTGGCTTACATATTCATATTTACTGCCGGAAGAAATCAGCTTCTCTTTTTCCAATAACCTTGCACGTGCCAGACCGTTGTCGACGTCACCTTTGTCGAAATAACGATTTGCTAAAATGAGGTTCGGCAAATTCTTATCGAAACTTGATTTTGACGGTGACGCATCAACGAAAGAAATAATATCCATCAAAAGCTTGTCAGGCAGTACAAATTCATTTTGAAAATAATTTGTCGCTTCGCCAAATCGCATGTAAAAAAATACTTCGTTCGCCGATGATATCCAATCATGGATCAACTCGATGGCTTCAGGCACATTATAATAGTCAGGCAGCAAGCCCTTCCGAACCACGTAATCCATAAACACATCCGTGTTGTATTTGTTGGCAAAAAACCCATCTCTATAATCGGGATATAGGAAGACGAGTTTGCGCGGGGATTGGATGGTTCTTACCCCGTCGCTTAGATATCGATAATTGACAGCCACTTTTCCGGAAAGGTGTTCTTCACTGATCTGTTTGAAGTGTCCCCACGCAAGATCAAGCCATTCATCCAATTGTTTTTGATCAACCGGTAATCCGCGATCATACAAATACTTGCTATATAAGACGGTCACGCGCTTATAGTGCATGGCCAACAGATAATGGCGTTCATTAGGGTCTTTTACTTCATTAGCAAATCGTTCATACTCCCTGGCAAGCGCAAAGAACTGTTCGCGTTTTGCCAGCCCAAGGTTTACGTGAAAATAACCTGTGTTGGAACGTGCAAAATTTTTGATGAGGTTAATTCCAAAAAGGCCGGGTATATAGCCTGAGCGAATCACCGCATTTCGGTAAACAGTTAGGGGGTCATCCGTGGTATAATGCTCGACCAACCATTTTCCCAATTTAGGAGCCTGATCCAAGTGGTTGTATTGATAAAGGAAGCCCAGCACATTATTGTAATTGTTGAATAAGCTGCTGCGGAAGTAGGTCTCAGGCAATTGTTCAAAACATCGAATGATATTATCTCCTTCACCAACAGCAGCCGACAGCGAAGCCATCATGTGGTAGCCCCCATTGTAATCGCTGGCGATACGTCCGTTGCTTTCATAGTTGCCCTTCACATAATATTGATTGAACATACGTTGTGATGCCTCATCCGCAAAGGGCGAAACTTTTGATAACAACGACCGAACCTCTGTTTGTGTAGGGTTGCCAAATGTCAGCCACATTTGCAAGGCCAGGTTAAGTTCGGTAGGCACAATTTGTTTGTAAGGTGCTGTAGTGGAGAAAAAGTAATTAATCAACTTGTGCTGCAGCGCTGTAACCGCCGGTATCGTCTCGTTCGCTATTCGGGTTGAAGGGTTAAAGTATTCATCGTATGCTAACAATAAAGTGAATTGATTTTGCTGTTCCAGCAAGAAAGTAGCACGATCATGACTGCTGCCATCATAGCCCTTTAATTCGTTCATGATCCGTTCGATCAATTCCGTCTTTAAAGGCATCTTACTGTGCTTATCGAAATACAAAATCAACCGGTAGGCCGCGATGGATAATTCAACCTGTTGCTTTTTGTTGGAGAGCTCTGAAAGGTAGGCTAGCAAGCTTCCATCCTTCAGACGCTCTTCCATCAATAAATACGTAGCCTTGTTGAGGTCACTCACTTCTCTGGATTGCAGTAGGTCGTGGGCTTTCTTCTTTATTTGTCTTTCCACCACCTGATTGGTTTTGCGCTGGGCATCATACCAATAAAAACCAGTTAATGACACAATGGCTACCAATGCAAATACGGCAGCAATTCTGCGCGCGCCGTATTTCATAAAGGCGCGGGTCAACACTACTTTGCCGGCACTGCGTTTGATAAACTCTTTGGTGTCGGCGAGTATGATTTCCGATTGTTCCAACGACTGAGCCCGGTCATGTTGAATTTCTGAATAGCGATCAATCCAGTAGGCATTCGGTTTGCATTGGCTGTACCAGTTTTCAAAATAGGTTAGCGGCCCAAGAGGCAAGAGAAATCCTGAACTTTTGCTGTTATTTTTCCATCGCGCCAGTTGCTTTTTGAAGTCCAGAAAAGTCGAGTAGAATTCAAACTCCTGGTTCGCCCATTTGTTCAAAAGGCCCCAATTGCGGATCAGGCTCTCGTGTGTAATGTCGAGTACGCTATCGGGTGCAAGCAGGTGGGTTTCACGCCCATCGGTTTTGTAAGGCCGAATGAAAGAGTTATTGCTTTCACGAAACAGGTTAAGCACACCACCCACTACCTCGGTGGTAAGGTTCGGCTGATGGATAATGTTGGTAATTTCTTGCAAGGTCATCCGGTTGCGCACCGCCCGACTGTCATCGATTTTAGTAAGGCACGCAAACGTCAGGGCAATGATGCGCTTGGCATCCTTTTGTGTGATGGGATGAGATTCGTGCGTCCCATTATAATACATCCACGCGCTTTCGTACAAACGGCTCGCATGTATCTCAATAATTTTGTTAAGGCCAGGATCGGAATAGAATTTCCTTTGAATCTCTGGAACATTTTCATACCAGGCGATATAGCGCGCTTGATCTGCTTCGGGCAAGTCGGTAGATGCCATTCCGCCCACCATTGCATAGTGGATCAAATCCATTTCTTCCTCACCGTCATTCGCCGCCAGCCATACCTGACGCAGGGCGTGTTGTAAAATGGGAAGCTGGTCAATACCATCCGCGAGATCGTACACCAGCCGCTCCACCAATCTGCGAGTGATTCGGTTGCCGCTGAGCACAGCCGGCTCCTCAATTACTTGCTTAATTTCCTTCCGTTTTAGCCGCGGCACAAAAAATTGCGAAAAACCAATGTATTCCGGCAATCCACGGAAAGCCGAACATTGGCCGATATAATCAGACCGCATCGTGCACACCACGTACACCGGTAGGTTGCGCTGCAAGGCGATGCGTGCGGTTTCCAACGCTAGATTCACCACGATTTGTGAATCCTGAGAAGGAGCTTCGTTCAAATAGTTTTCAGGATTGGTAAAGAACTCCTCGAACTGATCTACAATAATTAATAGGTTTGCTGCACCACGGGTTTTGTTTTTCCGCTCAATATCGCTGAGCACTTTCCATGCTCCATCATTTTCATCCGTGTAAAAAGAAGAATTGACATACAGATCAATGAGCGAAGAATATCCTCTTCGTAATTCAGTTTCGACCGTTGCAGGTTGCGCACCGAAGGTTTCAGCAACGGCGGAAGCCATATTTCTAATCGGTGTCCGCTCTGGCCTGAAATCAGAAACGACCCAATTGGTATATTTTGCTTTGAAGAAACCAGCCCGCGCGTTGGGGATCAATCCCGCATAAATCAAAGAAGATTTCCCTTCTCCTGATGCGCCAGTGAGCATTAGAAACTTATTTTTCTCCAGCAGCTTGGCCACTTTATCAATTTGCTCATCGCGTCCTTTGAAGTAAAGAGATTCTTCCTCGGTGAACGAACGGAGGCCGGTATATGGACAAATGTTACTTTCTTGGGTCATTGGCAATAGTTCACTTCATGTTCAGAATCTAATCTGCGAATTACGAGTTGCGATTTCTTACTAGTCGGTTTCATCTACGTAGGGAAGAAAATCTGTCTTGTCAAACCAGGTATAAGTGTCTTCATATTCCTTCCACTCAGCGGTGGTGGGTTGACGTTCTGCGTAGCCAAGGAGAATGTCCCACAAAAAAACCAATTGATCGGCATCAGAAATATTGGCTGGAATCAACTGGGCAGCCAGAAAGAGTCTTTCGCGATGCGCAAGCGCCCGAGAAATACGTTGAAGAATGACAAACTTAATAGCTTGATTTTTGATGATTCCTTTCGCTTCTTCGATGGAATGCTCAGAAGGATCACTTGTCACCAATCCCACCGCTACGCCAAAGCGATTTGGCTGCGCCGAAGTTCGATTTTCTTCACGTCCCATTTCGGCGATGGCCGAGTCTAAAAGTATCTTTACCCTTGGATCACCGGAGTTGATATTGCCAAACTCGCGCGCCACAAAAGCATAGAGTGATGAACGGTTGGCGGGTTTTCTAAAAAACTCAAGCAGGCGTTTCGCATCATCGGGTTTGTCATTCTGTATGAAACAGGAGTAGGCCTTACCTATTAATTTGAAAGAACTGGAACTCAGATACCCGGGAAGGATCTTAGATCGAAATAAGCTTCCAAAGTTCTCGGTTCTCAGTCTTGAATAATATTTCAATGCAAGTGGATGATCGTTTTGATCCATTGCATTCAAGCCAAGGTAGAGATAGAGCAGGTTCAAATCTACTTTCGTATGAGCTTTTAGACTGTCTAGTGACTCTTCAAGCTTGGTCAAGACATGTGGATCTGTATGGGTTCGCATGAAAATATCACCTGCAAAAACATGGACGTGGTAGTCATTCAGCCAGTTTTCAATGAGGCTCAATTCGGCTGACTCTTTATATAGCCCTATAAACCAATTCTCGTCAATCAAAAATTCGATGAAGCTGGCAGACATGTAATTCCAATGATAATCACGCGCGCCATGCGGTGTGAATGCATTGATAAAATCCGGAAATAGGTATAGGCTACTGCGGGGTGCTGCCATCACATCAGCACCTACCGAAACCCTATCAATAATTGCCGCAAGGTAACCGCTGCTTACCTTGTTATAATGCTCAATGCTTTTGCGAAAGAGACCTCTTATTATTTCTTCGCTACCTTTCTCATGAACCATTTCAGCCTTGTGCGCCACCACAATTCCCTGATGCTTGTAGGCAATGGCCAGCAGGAAATTTCTTTCATCGACATTGGCACTTTGGTTGATCACTTCTCTGAATTTGTCATAGAAAAAAGCGATTTCATGTTCTTCTCCATATTGCAAATTGGGATTATGGTCCTCATTCCAGAAATTCTGATATTTTGAAAGGCGCGTCAAATTATAAGGTTTTGCCCGGCCTAAAAGCCGCTGATAAAATTCGATGAGCGTGATCTTCTTGCGAGCGCAATAGCCATTGACGAAAGCATCCATTTGATCACCATGCTGACTGCGATACAACACTGAGGCCACGTTGGAAGCATTGTCAAGCATCGTGGTATAATCGCGCTGGTAGTATGGCTCGGAATATTTTAGAAGTGTATCAATGGCCTGAAGTGATTTTTCCACCTTGCCATCCGCGGCGTAGAGGCAGGCCAGGTTCTGGTACAGTCCATTGAAGTTAAATCCATAACCCTGGTAGCCACGAATGAGTAACTGGTCACGTTTGAAATGACTTGTAACCCACTCGCTTCTGATACCATTTTCAAACGGAGAAAGGGCTCGGATTACTTTTGTCAATTCCTCCGGAGTAAACCCATTGAAATTGATGCCTGTTTCGAGCGCAATTGAAAAATGGATGAACTCTGTAAAATTGACCAGCGGTTTATCGATCATCGACAACACTGCCACCGCAGAACGTTTTGCATTTTTCTTCTGCAAATCAAGGAGGTATTCCGTTGAATTATAAAAATAAGCCAGGCCAAGAGTGGCCCGCCATTCATTTACATTTTTCAGGTACTCAGTGAGCAATTTTCCATTTGTGTAGTCAACCTCTATTTTAGAAAGAAGGCTGTCCGTAATGACAAGTGCCTGGGCAATTTCCTTTGCCGGTTCCCGCTGCCCTTGAAAAATAAGAGACACGGCGATGCCATTGGCCATTTCAATTTTTTGAATTGGGTCTTTTATATTTTCAATGACTTGTGAAATGGTGGTGGTCTTCAGGCGAAGCTGCTCTGCCACCAATAAGGCTTTATCGGCAAAGGCTAGCTTTGGATTGTTAAGCAACGGAATGGACTTTTTTTGAATACTTTCCAACATGACTGGATTTCGCTGATCCAAATATGTTTTCACTGCAAATGAACTGAGTGTAATCACAGCGATGATGGCAAGTACTGCCGCGATTTTTTGAGGTCCATATTTCATCACCGTACGGGTGATGACATGCTTGCTGGCACTGCGTTGTAAAAACTCGTTGGCGTTAGCCAAAATAGCGGTCGCTTTTGCGTGCCGCTGGTCATGGTCCAATTCCTCGCCAAGGTAACGTGCAATCCACTCGGCATTGGGTTTTACTTTGTTGAACCAGCTTTCAAAATACGTAAGCGGCCCAATGTACAGCAGGAAAGAATTGGACTTGCCACTGTCCACCCAGCGGTTGAGTTGCTGCGAGAAATCGAGGAAAGTAGTATGGCTGTTAAACTCTTCTTTTGCCCACTGCGCGAGATTTTCCCAGTTCCGGATCAAGCTTTCGTGCGTGATATCTAGAATGCTTGTGTTCGCTAACGCGGGTACTTCTTCTAAAAATGGACGTAGCAGCGTGTTTCCGGGTTCACGGAAAATATTCAACACGTTTCCAACCTTTTTGCTATCGAGGTGGGGTTGGTTGAGGATGACCGTAATCTGGTCCAATGTCATGCGATTGCGAACCGCACGGCTGTTATCAATTTTGGTAAGGCATTTAAAAGCTACTTCAATGATCAGCTGTGCCTCGATTTCAGTTACTTCTTCCTGGTATTGACCTTTTATATAGTCGGTTTCAATATTGTAAAGCTTATTGGAATGCGTATTCAATACGTTCTGCAAATTCGGCTGCTGGTAGCATGCCTGGACTTTAGCTGGAAGCTTACCAAACCACAGACCAAACTGCTTTGCGTCTTGTTCAGGCAAATCATTTCCTTTCATGCCACCTACCATTGCATAGTGCAGCAGGTCCATCTCCGACTTACCCTCGTTGGCCATCTTCCAAATCTGGTTCAGCGCATGCTGAAGAATGGGGAGCTGGTCCGTTCCTTCCACCATATCATGAATCAACCGCTCCGTGAGTCTCCTGGAAATCTTGTTACCGCTTAGCACTGCTGGTTCTTCAATGACTTCCTGCAGTTGGGTTCGGTTCAGCCGGGGTACAAAGAACTGAGAGAAACCAATGGCTTCCGGCAGTCCACGGAATGACGCACATTGTCCAATGAAATCAGACCGCATGGTGATGATCACATAAATCGGGAGCTTTTCATCGAGCGCAATTCGAGCCGTTTCCAGCAACAGATTGGTCACTAAACTTGCCTCCAAAGAAGGAACGCCCTTATGAAAGTTTTCAGGGTTGGTAAAAAATTCTTCAAACTGGTCGGCAATGATAATCAGATTGCCTGCACTTCGCTTTCGTTTTGATCTTTGCTGATCATCCAGTGTTGTCCAATCATCTTCTTTGGTATCGACAAAAAGTGAAGAAGCTTTATATATGTCCACCAAAGCCGAAAATCCATGACTTAGCTCGGTGCGGACAATGTTTTCGTTGGCGATGCCAAGTTGTTTTGCCAATGCGTGACACAGGTTTTCCAACGGGTTTCGCTCGGGCCTGAAGTCGGCCACGACCCAATTCGAAAACTGTGATTTTAAGAATCCCGCTTTCGCATTGGGAATAATGCCCGCATATACCAGAGACGATTTACCATCACCGGAAGCACCCGTGAGCATGATGAACTTATTTTTCTCAAGTTGCCTGGTGGCCTGTTCAATATGCTCATCGCGTCCTTTAAAGTAGAGTGACTCATCTTCAGTGAATGGCCGAAGTCCTGTATAGGGGCATATGTTACTTTCTTCGATCATTGTCAATACTTCAGCATTCGTTATTTGAAATTGATTTTATAAATATTCAAATTTGAACTTCCAACAATGAATCATGCACACAGAATGTTGTTTTGTCCGCCTATAATTTCACCACCTTCACATACACCCTCTTCACTTCTTCAGGCACTTCTTCTTTTGACACAATCGTAGAAACTACTTTAGGTGCCTTGAATACCCGGGAGGCATTGCTGGCTGGGTCATTTTCTCCTACCAACATGATTTGAGTCGGCGAAGAAGCGCCACCGATCTCTTTCCAGATTTGCTTTACAAATGGGATGGCCCAATCCGCCGCATACCTGAAATAGACAACGGCTAGTTTGCTTCTGGAAATTTGCTGCGCTGATTTCTCCCGATAGGATTCTTCTCCATCGGGCATGATATTCAATATTTCGATCGGATAGTGCTCGCTGATGAGGTCGGTAATGCGCCCCGCATCCGTTTCGTCTTGCTGGTTGAAGATGAAGAATATATCGGTGTCTTTTGAATCGAACAAGGCTACTTCTTCTTTCATCATGACCACGCGAATGTCATCCACCAATTGCATTGCCCCTGTACTGTTGCTGAACATCATGTTGCGGGTGATGTTGTTGCGAATGGTCCTCACAAAATCCTGCTGAGACGCATTCACAGGCTTGTCCGGATTGTTCACATTCCAGATAAAGCATTGAAACTCGGAGGAAGCAGGTTCTACTTTTTTCTTTACTTCATTGAGTTGGAACTGAGGAAAAGATATTTCGCTATCGATTTCAAATCGCCTGCCAAACTCATTGCCCAACACATGGAGTGAACAGGAGCATCGTGCTAAATCCTCTGATACCTTCCGTTTGAATTCCTCATCATCTGCCGGACAATCCGTTGAAGGCAAAACGGTGAACCCAGCCTTTTGTAAAATCAGCACCATTTCTTCCCGCTGCGCCTTTAGTTCACTGGATGTCCACGCTAAGAAGATAGAAGGCTTGGAGCGGTCAATGACGTGTACTTTGATTCCGGCAGGCAATGAAGTACTGAATGAGCCAGCAGCCATTGGCTTATCGATCGTCAGCGAATGAGTTGAAACTGTTTTTGGCTCACGCTGGTTGACCGCCTTAGTACCAGAAACAATCTCTTTTATGGAGTTGGCCACTTTGTTGATCTGGTTCCGGAACAGCAGTTTTGTTTGCACACCCGACAGATCATCATCTTTTGATCGAAGCGGCCTGTTTACACCAGCCTCCTGATAGATAAAGTCAATAGAGCGCATGACTCCGCCGAGTTCGCGCTCCAGCAGTCGTACATCATCTGGTTCGATGTCATGAATTTTGATCGGAAGTACACGGCTCACCACGTTGCCGGAAGAGGTTCGTACCGTTTTGCCAATGCTGTCGCGATCGGCCTCACTCAAAAAGGCTAGGAACTCCTCTTTCCAGGCAAAAGAATTTGTATCACAATAGGTTTGGGAAACAATGGGAATAAAAATGAGTGACTTGATTTTTCCTTTCAGAGATTCGTGCACCTGATGGGTGTCCAGCAGACCCTCCTGTGGATTTTTGTCAAAGTAAACAGTGAGTTTGTCCTTGAGGGTAGCGTCCAACTCCTGTTTCAGCTTTTCAACGAACTCGCTCACCCAGCCATCGTATTTGTTATCGTTGTGACGGTAGCTCACGAAGATATCATATTCGAACCCAGTGAGGATAGAGGCCATTTACTTGTCGGTTTAGGATTTAAACGATAATAATATGGATTATTCGGAGTATTTACAATTGCATATATTCGAAAGTGTTTTTTCCTTCCCTTAACATGAAAAGTTAACTTAAACAACAATCGATATGCAAAGAAGAAATTTCTTACAAGCAACACTGCTGGGGAGCACGGCCCTGCTGGCGGGCATATCAGAAGCCAAAGCGAGTACTGCTACGATCTATGCCACACCTTCTAAATTGAAAATCACAAAGATCCGATACTACGCCGCCCCAGGATACACCAAACCGTTGTTCAACCAGGCCCGTGGCATTGTCGAAATTGAAACCGATGGTGGAATCATTGGCATCGGTGAAGGTGGCTCCAAAGATATGATCGAGCAATGTGCCCAGATGATGATCGGAGAAGATCCGTTCAGAATTGAGTATCTGTGGCAAAATCTTTATCGCGGCATGTTCTATCCTCCCGGAAGGGAAAAACTGCACGCACTTGGTGCTGTTGAAATGGCACTTTGGGATATCAAAGGAAAAGCACTGGGAGTTCCGGTATATGAACTTCTCGGTGGAGCAACCCGTGAATTTATTGAGTGTTATGCTACAGGCTTCAGCGCTTCAAAAGGAGCCACGGAATATGACCGAGCCAAAGATTGCATTGCTGCTGGTTTAAGAACCTATCGCACGGGACCCACCGGTGGTAATGGTGAAGAGCGCTTCGACTTTTATGAACACACTCAAAAAACCATTGAGCACTGCAAGCGCTTGGATGATGCCGTCGGCGGTCGCGGCAACTGGGCGATTGATCTGCATACGCGATTTGATACGCCTGAAGCCATCAAGATTTGTGATGTGATACAAACCCTGCAACCTTACTTTGTGGAAGACATCATCCGGTCAGAAAATCCGGGTGTCTACAAAACCATACGGCAAATGACCAAAGTGCCCATCGCAGTCGGTGAACAATTTGGCGACCGATGGGATATTAATGAGTTGATTGAAAACAGGTTGATTGACTATTGCAGGATCACGCTTCCAAACTCCGGAGGCATCACCGAACTCAAAAAAATCGCCTCAATGTGTGAAACCCATTATGTGGGGATGATTCCACATTTTACAGGTCCACTATCAACAGCTGCTCTAGTTCATGTGCTTGGCTCCAGCAGCCCGTCGCGTTGTATGATGGAGTTGGCGGGCGGTGAAATCGAAAGGCCTGCATACTTCAACGAAGACTATTTGCTTTTCAATAATGGCAAGCTTCTCTTGAATCCAGCTCCGGGGCTGGGAGTAAAGTTTGACCCGAAGAAAGCAACATTCATTATGGAGGTGATTACCAAAACCAAGTTCCCCCACCCTATTTTGAAGGGCAAGGATGGTTCAGTGCATGGGTGGTGAGAGGAAATGGATTGATTTGTTGATTGACGAGGAGCTTCGACGAGCCTGGATAATCGCAGCTGGCATCGAATTAGAGCAGCGTTAATCTGCGCGTGGGCCCGATCAGCGACAATTCCATCTAACTAAATATTCTATCCCTCGCGCACCATCTGGTTCCTAGAGGGCGAACCGCGCACAGGCACCCTTTAGGGCAGGGGTGAGCGCGGGCAATTCTGTCAACTCAAAGGTTAGCTACATTGTTTTACCTGGCCCAGGTCTTAGAATCTGCGGGAACCTCTCTGGTTCTCAACTCACTTAGGTCATCCACCAACACCATCAAGCCTTAGGCGCAATTATACTTCAGCCCAGGCAAAGCATTTCGCCGCATAATAAGATTCTCTATCTTTAATAGCTTAATTTGAATATATGGCATCTGTCAATTGGCAAAAGGCAATTCAGCCGTTGATTAAGAAATATAAAGGGAAAAAACATCCATTGGATCATCGCAATGCCTATGAGCTCATCGTAATGGTGATACTTTCGGCACAGGATTCAGACCGGAACATCAATAAAATTGCCCCCGAACTTTTCAATGCATTTCCTGACATGAAATCCTTGTCCAAGGCTGATCCGGAATCATTGTACCCATTTGTGAAGAAAGTTCGAAATAACAGAAACAAAACAAAATGGTTGTTGGAGCTGTCATCGATCATCAAGGAAAATAAAAACATACCCACTACAATTGAGACTTTGATTGAACTTCCGGGAATAGGAAGAAAATCCGCCAATGTGATCATGCGCGAAACCGGCGTTAAAGCAGAAGGAATCATTGTAGACCTCCACGTGGTGCGGGTCGCACCGAGGCTGGGACTCGCCACTGGTAAGGACCCCAAGAAACTGGAAAAGCAAATGATGGAATTGATTGCCCCAAAAGATTGGGGAGAGGCGGGCATGGCCATCTCTTTTTTAGGAAGAGAGATATGTCGCCCGAGCAAACCCAAATGCGTTGAATGCGTGATGAATAAGGTGTGTGAGTTTTATAAGGAGGCTTCGACGAGCCTTTCCTGAGGTGACGAAGGACTCAGCCTGACTTCTGCGAAGATATTATCCTGACGAACGAAGGGTTCAGTCTGACTTCGACTGCGCTCAGTCTGACAAGGGGAGCGTCCCCCTGAGCGGAGTCGAAGGGGCTTCGAAGATAGGCCTCGACGAGTCTTCGACTGCGCTCAGCAGGACAACAACGATCAACATCAACGATCAGCAGGACTTCGACTGCGCTCAGTCTAACTGCTGTGTTCTCCTTACGTAGGGCCAGTCCCCCTGAGCGGAGTCGAAGGGGACTCAACAAAATCAATCATGATTTCCTGTCGATTGAATACAAGAGACCATTATATTGGTAAGGTACCTTGTGTCAGATGAAACACTACTATGTCTTCATTCTAAAGTGCAATGACGATTCCTACTACACCGGTGTTACCAATAATCTTGAATGGCGCCTGTGCGAACATGAGGATGGTAAAAATTCACGTAGTTACACAGCAAATAGATTACCGGTGAAATTGGTTTTCTGGGAAAGATTCTACAGGCCCATGCATGCAATTGATTTCGAAAAGCAAGTCAAAGGCTGGAGTCGAAAGAAAAAGGAGGCGTTGATTGAAAGGAATTGGGATCGGGTAAAGGAACTTGCTGTTTGCAATAATGAGACGAATTGGCTTCGACGAGCCTGACTTCGACTGCGCTCAGTCTGACTACTTCGATGAGACTGCCCTGAGGCACGAAGTGCTCAGCCTGGCTTCGACTGCACTCAGCCTGACTGTCGCTGTGTTCTCCTGACCTGGGGTCAGTCCCCCTGAGCGGAGTCGAAGGGGGAGTCCAAGGGAAGCTTTGTCATCCTGTTCAAATCTCATACATTGGCATAGCATAGTACATGCACCTACTTATTTCACTCTGATTCATTATGATTGCTAACTCATTCATTGCGGCTGGACTCCCCTTCATGACGATGAGTAGTATTTTTCTGACTGCCTCAGTTATGGCTCACTCTCCAGGCAATCAAATAGAACCCCTGCTCGTCAGAAAGTGTAATGATTTTGATTTTACCGGAGATGGAAATGCAGCTGCATGGAACAATACGAACTGGAATCTTCTGACCAAACTCGACAAAGGCGGCCGGGAGTATGAGAGTAAATTCAAAATCATGTATTCCACCACCGGGATATACGTTCTATTTTATTCCGAGGATGACAGAATCACCACGCAGCTGTACGAGAATCAGGGAAATATATTTAATCATGATGTGGTTGAAGTTTTCTTTCATCCCGATCCCAAGACCCCGGCCTATTTTGAATATGAGGTAAACCAAATGGACAACCAGCTCATCCTGATGTTATCAAATTTAAACGGGCAACGTAAAAGCTGGAGTCCGTGGCATTCCGAAGGTAAGAATGACAGTGGAATCAAAATGAGGGTGAATGTGGCAGGCGGAGAAAAGACAATCGGCGGCGCTATTCAATCCTGGACTGCGGAAATATTCTTTCCATACACAGCCCTCGGGCTCTTACCCAATGTCCCGCCCAAAACCGGTATGCTTTGGAATGTCAACTTTTGCCGGCTCGACTATGACAACGGCGGTATTATGAAATGGTCATGGTCACCTACGATCAGAACTTCCTTTCACGAACTTGACCATTTTCGATCCATTCAATTTGAATAGCTAAGATTTTCACTATACCGAAATTATTTGGCTTTGTTATTGATGTGAATTCTTCAAATATTATTTGTTTAGTCCATCCAGCTCATGTTATTTTCCCGTTTATAAACTTAGTGTGTCATGAAACAAGACATCATGAAAAACATCCTCTTATTACTATTGATCAGTGCACTCCAGATGGCTATGGGGACAGTATGCGCGCAAAAAATTCTAGTGACGCCTTATATTCAGCCGGGCAATGCTCCTTCCCTCTCCAAGGAACAGAAAGTGGTGATATGGCAAACCGACAGTGTTCCCGGAAATTTTAAAGTGGATTTTGGCACCGGCCCTTCACTGGAACAAACGCCTAAACTGATGACGGCGAAAGTGACATTTGTTGAACTTAAATTTCCAGGGAAGACGACTCTATTATATAGGGCTACTCTAACCGGTCTTCAATTTGACATGGAATATACCTACCGTGTAAGTCAGGGGACCGAAGTCATTGCTTCAAATACATTCGCGACCCGGACTAAAAAGGCATCCACACGATTTGTTGCCTTTGGCGATTGCGGTACGGGCTCTCCGCAGCAAGCTGAAATTGCCTACCGTGTTTTTGAGCGTAAACCACAATTCGTCCTCGTAACCGGTGACAATGTTTACTCTAGCGGACTTGAGCGGGAATACCGAGCCAGATTTTTTCCTGCCTATGCTTCCGTGAAGGCATCTCCACAGACAGGTGCCCCCCTCATGCAATCAATACCTTTTTATATGCTGGTGGGAAATCACGATGTGCAAGCGTGGAAGTTGGATAAATTTCCTGATGGATTGGCTTTCTTTTATTACAACGATTTGCCGATGAATGCTCCCAAGCCAGAATATACGGTTGAAGCCGTTGGCGATCCCAAGACGATTAAGGCCTTCGAGAAGGCTACCGAGGGGCGATATCCAAAAATCGCCAATTATTCTTTTGATAACGGAAATGTTCACATCGTATGTCTTGATGCAAATAGTTACACCAATACACTGGATTTTGCCATGGTGGAATGGCTGCGCAGTGACCTGGGGAGAAGTAAGGCGGACTGGAAAATAGTTTCCTTTCACCAACCAGGATTCAATTCGAGTAACTCACATTATGATTATCAATCCATGCGGTTGCTCTCACCATTGCTGGAGGAGCTCAAGGTTGATCTGGTGCTGTCAGGACATGTGCACAACTATCAACGCACGGTTCCACTAAAATTTGAACCCAAAAAGGATTCAACCGGCGAGCGTTATGTAATTGAACGTGGCGGACGGATCAATGGTGTCTTCACCATGGATCAAAAGTTTGACGGGGTGACCAATACAAAGCCGGAGGGCATCATCTACATTGTGACCGGTGCCGGCGGTGCGGGTTTATATGATGCAGCCATCAGTGGCAAACCAGAACTGTGGAAACACGAGCCTGCTGAGAACTGGGTTCCGTTTACCACCAAACTTATTTCTGATGTCCATTCTTACACATTGATTGAAACGGAAGGAAAGAAGCTCACCTTGAAACAGTATGATCTCAAAGACAAGGAGATCGATTCGATGGTGATGACGAAGTAGTGGATTCCTTTTCGTTGGTGTTTGCAAGTATTTCCCTGGCGTTGGTTAACCGGACATGCAAGGTCAACTAAAAATTACCCCATGCCAGCAAACCCAGAAAAACCATCACGCTGAAAATAAAACCATACATAAACACCTGATAGGCATAGGCCAGCAGGTTGTACTTGCGCATCAGGATGTGACCCTGGTTGTGTAAATCGATCGTCATGTGCTCGTAAAGATCGGTGCCAGACTCCAGCAATTTCTTTATCTCGTCAAGGTACTCTTGCTGGGTATAGCCGGCGATCACCCCAAAGAAGAGCAAGCTGGACCGTTGCATTTCCCCTCCCACTTTTCTGGCTTTGATTAACTTGGGTCGCGCCGCCTGTATGGCAAATATGACGGAGACAAGGCATGAAAGAACAATCACCACAATAGGGACCAACACCGCCGAGGAATACTCACCAATCTTACCAGCCACCGCGCCATACCCGGTGATGGCGATGATGGAAGAGATGATCATGGTATTGATGCTGATAATAATATTCGCCTTGTTATCAGCCATCTGAATAAGATTGCTTTGGTTCTGATAAGCAGATCTAAAAAGGGTTTCCCTGCCGCGTGGCTCCTTTTTTTCTTTGCGTGGCTTATCTTCCATCTCGTTAAAAGTAGATTTATATACTCACTTCATTTGCTGGGTTGAATCGCAGCCCGAAGCATGACAGTAGCAGTATAAATAATCACGCCGATTACAATCCAACGAAGGACATCCATAGGCAATGACTTGACCAGGAATGCAGCAATCAAAACGCCAACAACACCCGCAGCGGCGATGGCGAGTGATGCTCGCCGGTTATAGGCTCCTTCTTTAATAAATTTCAAAGAGGCCATCGGCATCAAGAATGCACACGAACCCATCATGATCGGAAAGGCTACCGCGGGCGACATTCCCAAAGCAAAAACAAGCGCCATGCATGGTGCATACAATCCAATGCCTGCTGTCATCAAGGCGCCCAGGATAAAATTGACCACAACGGCAAGGATAAGTTTGTTCCCTTCCAGGCCAATAGCATCTCCCCCACCTTCAATCCATTGAAATTTTGTGGCCACCATGAATCCTGCGGTGATCAGGAGCGCAATGCCCATGGTCAGCCGGATATTCTTTTCTGGCATCTTCGAAACAATCCCGGCGCCCAACACGGCACCGAAACCTGAGGCTAACAACATAAGCACCAATGTGACCGGCTCTACTTCAACAATCTGGATAAAAATAATGGCCTGGGTAATCGTTGGAATTGCATTGGCCACATTAAGTGTTCCCGGGATCAAACGGTCTTCCGACTGCTTCATGAATTTAAACATGGCGGTCTCAGTTGCGAATGAACCAATTCCCAACGTATCAAAAAAGTTGCCAACAAACCCTATCACGCCTGTCTTAGCCCAACTGTTTGGCTCAAGACTCGTGCGGTGTTTTAAAACATCACGAAACAGGACAACGCCAATCCAAATCGCCAGAACTAAGAAAATAACCCAGATGGCTGTAATCATTTTTTTATATCAATTCAATGGTTCACAAAGAATGGCATAATTTATATATCTTAGTCATCTTCATTCTTAAAATTTGTTGCGATGGAAAGCTATCCCAGTATTTTCAACGATGTGATAGGCCCGGTGATGCGTGGGCCTTCAAGCTCCCATTGTGCAGCATCGCTGCGCATCGGCAGGTTGTGCCGCGATTTGATGGACGGCGACATTCGGGAAGTTCTGATCGAGTTTGATCCCAATGGTTCCCTGGCCACGACCCACAAGGGTCAAGGCTCCGACATGGGATTGTTTGGTGGTTTTCTGGGTTGGGAAGCCTATGACGAGCAACTCCCGAGTTATTTACAAGCAGTGGACGCTGCCGGAATAAAAATTAAGATCGACATCCATCCCATTGGGGCTACTCACCCCAACACTTATAAAATCACCTTAAAGAATAATAAACAAACCAGGGCACTCACCGCTTTATCGACCGGTGGGGGAATGATACAAGTCATTGAAATTGATGGAGCAACTGTTTCCATGGCGGGGGACTTTTATGAAACGCTGATCTACGTAAAGTCTCCTGAAGTGGTAGTTAATTTTCTCAAAGGATCAATTGCGTATGACGAAATCAACATTCACAAAGGAGGCTCCATTTTTATTGAAATCAAATCAAATCAATTCCTGACCGATGGGATATATGAAGAGTTGATGAACCTGGACGGTGTGATGTTCATAAAGAAATTGTCTCCCGTACTTCCGGTGTTAGCCCGCAAGGACATGACGGTTCCCTTTATCACATCAGCTGAAATGCTTGACTACAACGAGGGCAAGAATCTTTCCCTGTGGGAATTGGCGGTTCATTACGAAAGTGCACGGGGTAATATTTCGCATGATCAGGTCTTTGAAAAGATGCGTGCTATTGTCAAGATCATGCAGAACGCTATTGAGATCGGATTGAAAGGAACAAGCTATGCCGATCGGATTTTAGGACCGCAGTCGGTGAATTTCAATCAGCAGATGAAAAAGAAAACGTTGGTGGAAGGTGATGTGCTGAATCATGTGATCCTTTACACATCCGCCATGATGGAAGTAAAAAGTTCAATGGGCGTCATTGTGGCCGCCCCAACGGCAGGCTCCTGCGGTGCTTTACCAGGTGCTGTGATCGGCACGGCCACTTCAATGAAATTATCGCAAGATGAAATGGTGAAGGCGATGTTGGCTGCCGGCATCATTGGAGTATTCATCGCCGCTCATGCTACGTTTGCCGCCGAAGTGGGAGGTTGTATGGCAGAATGTGGATCAGGATCTGGTATGGCTGCTGCAGCCATTATCGAATTAAAAAAAGGAACATTAGATCAATCCCTGGCAGCGGCTTCCATGGCGTTGCAATCTTCTTTAGGAATGATTTGCGATATGATCGCTGATCGTGTGGAGGCACCCTGCCTGAACCGAAATGTCATGGCTTCGACCACTGCCATCTCCTGCGCTAACATGGCACTGGCAGATTACGATCATCTAATTCCATTGGATGAAGTAATCGAAACAATGAAGAAAGTGGGTGACGCCATTCCCAATACGTTGCGATGCACCGGACTCGGAGGACTTGCCATCACCAAAACAGCTAAGAAGATTGAAGCGATGTTGGCAAAAAATGAAGCAGTACAAAACAAAACCTTTTTTAAGGTTTGTTGATTACTTCGCAAGAAAATTCCTCAAACTCCTACTTTTTCTATCGCCCAGATTGGAACTGCATGACCTCCTTTTAGTTCCACAAAATCGCCACCCAATTCGATAAAATTCGAAACCACCTCTACCCTTCGTCCATCCGCCAGTCGAATGATCATCATAATGTCGTCATGATCCATGTAGGTCTCATTCATCGCAGTTCTAAGATCATGCTTCCTCGATTTTTTCTCTTCAGCACTCAGGATGTCGTTGTGAGGGAATTGCTGCTTATCAATTTCTTCGAGCGGCATGCGTTGGGGTTTGACCGATCCTCCACCGTTTTTGTTCCAGGTGGCAATCCGCTGTCTTAATTGTGATTTCGCGGCTTCTGTCCAATTGTACTTGTTCAGGATATATTGAATGGTTTGTTCTTCCACCTGGGTGTAGACGTTGTCATCTACAATCACCTGGAAAAGTTTTTCTGCATCTTCAACTGAAATCCGACCATCGCCGGCGCCATCCGTTAGCCGATCGGCTTTCTCAATGAGCCGGGCATCCATTTTTTTTCCCTCCACATATTTGTAGTTGTCCATAACCTCTGAATTTTGAAGTAAATCGTTCAAATACATCTGATCTTTCCCAAATCGAAAGTCGGAAGTCAGTCCTCATTTGACAATGTCCGCCATCATGGTTTTAGCTGATTTTTGTCATGCTGGGCGCGATGCTAAGCCACTCATCTATGGGCTTAGGGCTCTATGACGTATTCATATATAATTTTCAGGCCTTCCAAAAGCCTGTTAAGTTTTACTACTTTCGATTCCATTTCCCATCGCGCAATCCTTAAAATCTTAACGTATGAACAAATGGACCCGACGTGCCTTCATTACCACGGGTGTGCTGGCCGGTGGCACGGTCATTCTCGGTATTGCCATTCGCCCTGGTAACAGAGCCTCCAAAGTGACGAGCCTCATTGCAGGCAAAGGCGATACTGTACTGAACATCTGGCTAAAAATTGGTGCCGATAATATATTGACTGCGATTATTCCCCATGCTGAAATGGGTCAGGGTATTCACACGGCCCTGGCTATGATGCTGGCAGATGAAATGGATGCTGACTGGTCAAAAGTCCGGTTTGAAGAAGCACCTGCCAATAAAGAATATGCAAACTATGCAATCGCCAAAGGGTTTATTGCCGGTAAAGCTGACTTTCCAAAATTCCTGATCGATACAGTAGATGGTGTTTTCCTTACTGCCGTGAAGAAAATGAATATTCAGTTTACCGTGGGCAGTGGCTCGGTGCGCTTTACTGGGATGCACGCCATGCGTGTCGCGGGTGCAGCTGCCAGGTCCATGCTTTCACAGGCGGCATCAAAAATGTGGAACGTTCCTGAAAATGAATTAACGACCAAGAATAGTTTTGTCACTCATTCGGCCAGCAATCGGTCGGTATCTTTTGCAGAGCTGGCACCGAAGGCGGTAGAGTTTTCTGCACCTGCCAAACCTACCCTTAAAAAAGAAAGTGAGTTTACCATCATGGGTACTTCGCCGCCCAGGTTCGATATTCCTGTTAAAGTAAATGGTTCAGCAGCGTACGGCATGGACGTTACCCTGCCGGGGATGAAATATGCTACGGTGAAAGCGTCACCCGTATTTGGAAACAAAGTCAAATCTTATGACGCAACAGTGATTGAAAAATTACCAGGCATCATCAAAGTCATCAATCTTGGAGATGCGGTAGCGGTCGTCGCAGATAATTTTTGGCTTGCCAAAGAGTCCATCGGTGACTTGCCCATTGAGTTCGAATCAGGCATTAATAACAAAATCAATCAGGATAATATCTATGAGCAATATGTACGCGACATGGATGCTGGTTTGGCCAATGATGATTTAGAATCCCACTTTAAATCAGGAAATGTAAAAGAGGCTATGAGCGGAGCATCCAAAACCGTGGAAGTTGAATATCAAATCCCATACCTCGCTCACGCCACCATGGAACCTATGAATTGCACCGCATGGGTTCATGATGGACAGTGTGAAGTTTGGTGTGGTAGTCAAAATCCACTCGGCTTTGCCGGCGCTGTGGCGGAAGTGCTGGATATGGATATTGAAAAAGTAACGGTTCATAACCTTTTCCTCGGTGGCGCATTTGGAAGACGTGCTGAAACGGATGTTGCCAAACAAGCTGCCATCATCGCAAAAGAGTTCAACCATCCGGTTAAGCTGATCTGGACACGCGAAGAAGACATGCGCCATGATATGTACCGCGAAGCCAACATTAGCCGGATGAAAGCAGGACTGAACAGCGAGGGTAAACCCATTGCCATCACCCATCAATTTCTTTTCAAGCATCATCCCCCCGAGGCGCCCGACGTACCTTATGAAATTGCGAACCAACTCATTCATTATTCAACCAGCCAGACGCACGTGCCGTGGGGCAGTTGGCGCAGCGTAGATCATTCCATGCATGGTTTTTTTATTGAATCGTTTATTGATGAGTTAGCTCATGCCAGCAATCAAGATCCCTACCAGTACAGGCGCGGATTATTTCCCGATGGGTCGCGATTTCAGAAGGTTCTTGACCTGGCGGCGGAAAAGGGAAATTGGGGAAAAGAACTTCCTCCCAATTGGGGCCGTGGAATCGCCATTCACAAATCATTTGGAACCATCGCCGCCGAAGTGATTGATGTGGAGATCAGCGATGACGGCGCGTTGCGAGTGGATAGAATTGTGTGCGCCGTCGATCCGGGTTTCGCCATACACCCCAACGCATTTACGGCGCAGATGGAAAGTGGAATTATTTATGGATTGACTGCAGCGCTCAAAGGAGAGATTACCATTGAAGGAGGCGCTGTGGTTCAAAGTAATTTTCACGACTATCCCATGTTGCGCATGAACGAAACGCCAATTATTGACACTTACATTCTGAACAGTGGTGAATGGCCCGGAGGAGCTGGCGAGCCGAGTACGCCGGTGGTGGCTCCCGCGCTGACCAACGCGATATTTAATCTAACCGGTATACGGATCCGAAAACTTCCAATAAAGAATCAAGATCTGAGTAAGGCGAAATGGAGGAAGAATGAGTTAGTATAAATTTGCATCGCGGATTTTTCATTCGACTGAAAGATCACAAGGCATCCACGAAGGCAAGGACTATTTTAAAATTCGCAATTCAACTTTTCTAAAATCGATCGGCTGTCCTTCACTTTGCAAGGCAATGAAACCGGATGTGAGTGGTTTGCCAGGTTGCCAGAACGCACTATCATAGCGCTGCACAACACCGCCCCCCATGGTGGGCCTGCTGTATTGGAGTACCGTGTCACTATTAATAATGTGTGTGATCAATGAATCTCCCAGAACAATGAGTTCGGCCCGCACCCATTCATTCATAGGATAGGTTTTAGAGGTGGAATTCAGGCAATGATTTTCATATTGCTTCCCCTCAAAGACAATTTCTGTACCCGGCGAGCACATGTTGCCAGTGGGGCGAGGCTTACCATCGTCGAGGCCTGCCAGGAATTGCATCTCGATGGAGATGGGCCAGTTTTGTTCTTTCGGCATGATACGAGGGTCTTGTGAATGAAACATCACGCCGCTGTTGCGCATCGTGTACTCAGGAGCACCCGGCTGAAGGTTGCCTACAAATCTATATTCCACCAACAGGTGAAACCGGGAGTAGGGTTGATCATAATACAAGTGTCCAAACCGATCATTAAAATTCCCATACTGATCATACCTTACCTTAATCATACCCTCTTCAACCCGGAACGTGTTTTCTGGATCTTGTCCTACTTCATAGTGATGAATTTTTACGGTCCAGTTTGTGAGGTCGCGTCCATTGAATAATGAAATCCAATCTTTCGATTGTTCGGATTTCTTTTGACTACATCCTGAAATGAGGAGTAAGAGCAACATGTAAATAGTGAAACTTCGTATCATAGATAATCGATTATGTGGCTGACTTCATCTTCGCTCAGTCGGAGAATCACTTCGGTTGCGCTCAGTCTGGGCTTCGACTCCGCTCAGCCTGACTGAGCGTTCGCAGGTCAGACTGGGCGTACCCGTGGAAGGTCCGACCGAATACACAAGCGACGGTCCACCGGAGCGTTCCATCGTGCGGTCAGACTGACCGTAGTCGAAGTCCTATTTTTCATTCTTCACTACCTTCCCTCCTATCATTACAAACTTTACTCTTTGCAATTCAGAAATGTCTTTGAGGGGGTCGCCTTTCACCGCGATCATGTCGGCCAACTTACCAACTTCCACGGTGCCTATTTCCTTTTCCTTTTTAAGTATTTCAGCGTTCACTTTTGTTGCACACATAATGGCCTGCATGGGTGTCATGCCCACTTTTACGTATTCTGAAAACTCTTTCGCAGAATATTCAGCCGGCCAGCCTACATCATCAGAGCCCAGCCCAAATTTCACTCCCTTTTTCACGGCCAACCTCATGTTGGCGTACATGCTTTCTTTTGTCTTCCTGCCAATCTCAATCGATTTTTGAACGGCTTTGTTATCAGGCATTTCTTCATCGTAATAAAGATGAATCGCAAACGTGGGTATCAACCAAGTTCCATGTTGGATCATCAAATCCATCGCCTCTTCATCAATAAAAGAGCCATGCTCGATGGTACGGGCACCTGCTTTCACGGCCATCTTGATTCCTTCCGCTGCATGGGCATGCGCCATCACCGGCACATCACGGCGTGCAGCTTCCTCCACGGCGGCTTTCAATTCCTCCGCACTGAAATGAACATTGTTTGGGTTATCACCCACCGTCATGAAAGCCCCGGTGACCAATAGCTTAATCCAATCGCTTCCGTATTTAATTTCTTCGCGCACTGCCCTTCTCACCTCTTCAGGTCCGTTGACAATCAATCCATCCGGAATAACTTTCTGTTCATATGATAGAAAATTAATATCACCACCGCCACCCGTCACTGACATGTAATGTCCCGCACCATAAATATGTGGACCCACAAACAAACCTTTGTTGATGGCCTTCTTAATTTCCATGTTGGCGTATCCCACATCGCCATCCCCCGCCACCCGCAATGCTGTCCAACCAGCGCCTAGCAAGTTCTGAACGTTCTTCAGCCCCATCAATGCCTTGGAAGCAGAGGATTCACGGAGGTAGTCCACCTGGTAATCTTCTACGGTCAGGTTAGGATGCACATGCAGGTCGATCAATCCCGGAAGCAGCGTGTAATCACCGAGATCAATGACAGGAATATTTTTCGGTGTGCTCTCCTTTGTGCCTATGGAGATGATCTTATCTCCATCAATCATCACCACAGGATTGGAGATGGTTTTCCCTGTTCCATCGATCAATGTTTTACATAGGATGACAGTTTTTTGTGCTATTATTAGATTTGAAAGTAACAGCAGAAAAAGGGAAGTGAGGTATTTATTCATGTTCATTGCTCTATTTTGGGATAATTCATTCTCCGAATAAGCTCCCGAAATTCCGGCAGGTTGCGAAGAGGATCCAGAAAAGGATCATCGGAAAGATGCTCGGTTAAAGTGCCTGTTTTTTCTTTGAAGGCAAGTTCAAGGCATTCCATCGCACGCTTTGGATTGTTGGCCTGTGCATACAAATACCCCACCCGAAAAAGGCTATTTTGATCATTGTCAACCAACTGCATCAACGTCTGGCTTGCATTTCCCATCTTAATCTGGATAGCAACTGAGTCAATTAGTCTGATGGAAGGTGAACTAATTAAATGGAGGATGGATTCAGCTTCTTTCAAGTCATTCTTAAGTACAAGGGTTAACACATAAAGATCATATTGTTGATCTGCGGGATCAAGTAAAATGGCCTTCTGGAGTATGCGAATGGCCTCATCATATCTCCTTTCATTCATGTAATAACGCGCCAGAAAATACAACGAACGACCTTGCAATGGATCCAACTCAACCGCTCTTTCCAAAAACTCAATTCCCTTTTTATGTTGACCATACGTATAATAAAGCCTTCCGGCTGTTCGCAACGTCAACGGAATAGAGTGGCCATTGCTCAGTGCCTTGGCGATCTCACTCACTGCCTTCGCAAATTCCTGTTTCCAATGATAACGAAGGGCCTTGATGGCGTGACCCTCCGACAAAGATGGATCCAATAGAAGTGCCTTGTCAAGATGATACTCTACAGAATCAGGGCGGGCAGGGTCGAAGGCGTGAACGTTATTATAGCTTGAGGACAAATAAAGATGGGTTAACGCCTGATTGGAGTCGAGTGCAAGAGATTTTCTAAATAAATCGTATGCTTTACCTGCATCTTCAACTGAAATTTGATCATAAAAATACCTGCCCTGATAATAAAGTCTTTGGGCTTCTTCATTCCAATGTGGGCTTTTCTTCACGAAACCGTCCATCAGCAGTGTGACCTTCAGCGCAGCGGCCACCGCGCCAGCAATGGTGTCTTGTATAATAAAAATGTTATCTGTTTTCTGATTATAATTCTTCGACCAAAAGTGTGATCCATCTTTTACGTTGATCAATTGGGCGGTGACCCTTACCTGATCCTGAAATCTTCTCACGCTGCCTTCCAGAATGGTGGCCACCCCTAACTTCTCTCCAATCACTCTGAGATCTTCATTCTTGCCTTTGAACTGAAACGAAGAAGACCGGGCTATTACTTTAAGACCCTCCGTTTGAGCCAACACATTGATGATTTCTTCGGCTATGCCATCGCCCAAAAATTCCTGGTCATGGGTAGGACTTAAATCCGCAAAGGGAAGCACGGCGATGGACTTTTCAATCACTCCTGCCGGTGGTGAAGAAGAAATAAATTTGAAGTAGAAGAAATAGGAAGCAACACATAAAAACAAAATGACCACACCGAAAAACATGAACCTTTTCCTGGGCTTTGATTGAAGGGTTGCTGGTTGATGGTGTTTGGTTACCCGCGAGGAAACTGAAGCCGGATGCTTGAGGCTTGTGATGATCTCTTTGATCGCGTTGGCTACTTTGTTTACCTGATCGCGGTAGAAGGTCTTGTTTTGATTGTCGTTGGGATGATCTTCAATGGCCCTCAGAGGTCGATTGACACCTGAAAATTTGAAAATAAATTCAATCGACCTGAGTACTCCACCAATCTCATTTTCAATTTCGGTTTTGTCCTCCGGATCAAGGTCATGAATCTTGATAGGAAGAATTCTGCTCGCTACATTTCCACCAGCCAATTTGATATCTCTGCCAAACTGATCTTCTTTCGCCAGCTTGTTAAACGCGATAAACTCGTATTGCCACGCGAAAGATTTTGGATCGCAGTACGTCTGTGAGAGGATGGGGAGGAAGATGAGGCATTTTAGTTTTCCTTCGAGGCTCTTGCCTACGTTGTGCGTTTCGAGCAGACCATCATGGGGATTGGCATCGAAGTAAATGGAAACGGGTTCCTTAATAGTAGAAGCAAGTTCCTCCTGTAAAGCCTTTGTAAACTCCGTGACCCAGCCAGAACGGTTATCGTTGTGTCGATAACTGATGAAAATATCATATTCAAAACCGGTGACAATTGATGGCATTATTCAAAAATAACGAAATTAACTTCACCACTATTGAAATGCTGGAAACCAGCTTATGTTCTAGAAATCAGGGTTGAGAGTCTCAATATTTCTTTTACTAAATTCGCCTTCTCTGTAGACATGAAATTAACCATCATCGCACTCAAACCTTACCCCTCATGATCAAAAATTTACAAGCATTCTTTAGTATTGCCCTCGCCAGCCTTACAATGATTTTTATTTCAAGCTGTAGTCAAAAACAAGCAGAAAATAAGGCGGTGGTTCAATCCATCAACAAACAATATCCACATCCTTTAAATCCACTTGACACTCTTGAAATTAACAGTGTTAAAAAAATCCTGTTGGCCGAGGGGAAGATTGACACCACCTGGCGATTCTATTTCATCAGTCTGCAGGAGCTACCAAAGTCAGAGATGTTAAAATATCAAGCAGGTCAGGAATTCAGGCGTGAGGCTTTTGCTTCTGTATATGATCGAGCCACCAATAAAACCTTTGAAGCGACCATTGACCTGAGAGCAGGAAAGGTGCTCAAGTTCGAAAACATCCCCGGCGTCACACCCGGCATGTTCCTTCAGGATTCTACCGCAGTTGAACTTGTTAAAAATAACAAGGAATGGCAGGAGGGTCTGGCCAAACGGGATATCCATCCTGATTCGGTGACCACGTTTCCGTATATTTTTGCAGGGGAACTTGGCATCGCACCTGCCGACCATCGGGAAGTGATCTGCGCTCCTTATTATAAGAACAAAAAATTTGGTGCTATTCCTATTGATGGATTGGTGGCCTATGTTGACATCACGGCAGGAAAAGTCTTGAAAGTACTGGACGATGGCGGGAAAGGATACTACAAACCTTTCGATGTGGGATATTTCAATGCCGACTCAGGAAAAGTTTACCTCCCTAAAACGAAACCGTTGAAAATCAGTCAACCGGAAGGCACCACGTTTGCTGTCGAAGGCTACAATATTAAAAGTCCTTTGTGGTCCATGCGTGTTGGCCTGCATAGCCGTGAGGGGTTGATCCTCTATGATGTGAAATATAATGACCACGGAAACATGCGGTCGATCATCTACCGCGCCTCGTTGGCAGAAATGTATGTGCCTTACGGCTCAACCGATCTATACCTTTCCTCTTGGAATTATTTTGATGGTGGGGCTTATCGGATGGGTCAAAGTTTGGGTACCAACAGGTGGGGCAACAAAATGAAAGTCGGCGCGGACGTGCCGGAGCATGCAGCTTTTATACCCGCCTACTTTCATGATGAGAAGGGCAGGCCAAAGAAATTGGATAGCCTCATTGCCGTCTATGAAGAGTTCCCCGGCCCTGCCACACGACATGGAAGTTTTTCCAAGGATGCACGTCACATCGTCCTCAAATATTTTACCAAGATTGGCAATTACGATTATGGTTTCAAATGGATTTTCCGCGACGACGGTACCATCGACATGAAGGTGGAGTTGACGGGTATTGTGGGGATCAAAGCTGTCAACAGAATTACAGACTTACCGGGAGGGCCTGACCCAACTTCAAATGGTTCCTACTACGGAACTTTGGTAGCTCCACATATAGAAGCCGTGAATCACCAGCACTTCTTTTCTTTCAGGCTGGATCTTGATGTCGACGGACCTGATAACCTGGTAGAAGAAATGAATACAGTAGCCGTTGGTCCAGGAAAAGACAATCCCTGGAACAATGCTTTTGTCACGCAGATGTCGTTGATCAAAAATGAAGCGGAAGGCATGCGCAACCTCAACGTGGGTTCTAACCGGCATTGGATGTTTGCCAACGCCAAAGCCGTGAACGCATTGGGTCAACCAAAGAGTTATGTCATCATGCCTGGCCAAAATTCGAAACCTTATGCGGCACCGGGTTCACCGGCACGAAAGATGGCCGACTTTCTGGAAAGCCAAGTTTGGGTTACTGCGCAGCATGATCAAGAATCATTTCCGGCTGGCACTTATCCCAACTCCCGCGGGATCAAAGATGGTCTGCCAACGTGGACCAATCAGGAAGATCTACGAGGCAAAGATGCAGTGATGTGGTACAACATGGGCATTACGCATATTGTGCGTCCGGAGGACTGGCCGATTATGAACGTTCATCAGGTTGGTTTCACACTCGCGCCTTTTGGATTCTTTGATCAGAATCCTGTAGCAGGAATGAGAGCCCCTGAAAACACACAAATCGCCGGAGCAGCGTTGCCCCCTGATATGAGCATGTGTGTGCCATTGCCAAAACAATGACATGCAGTATTTGATTGGTCCTACTTTGTTATCTTAAACACCCAGGCTGTTTCACAGAGTTTCTCGGAGAATGCAAAGGAGTAACACTGAGAAATGGAAGGGAATTTGGTATCAATTATTAACCTCTCCGTGAAACTCCTGGATTTTCTCTGAGA
>JAYVQY010000002.1:0-12684 GCA_043776715.1 Cyclobacteriaceae bacterium
ATCATATCGATTCCCACAATCGATCGCAATAAGTTCAGAAGCGAACAGTAAGAAAATATGAAAAGAGAAAAAACTTGAGGAAGGGAGTAACTAATTCAAATGAAATACGTCTTTAGACTTTTCCGCCTGGGTGAGCAGATGTTGTTGAAACTTCAAACGAGAAGAGAGGAATACTTCTCTGTTATCTTCCTCCACTGATACAAACTTAAGCTTATCTTCAAAATCGAGCGCAAGTTCATTAGCAATATGGAAGATGGAGCAGGGTGATGGAAGTTTATTAATTTTCAACTGATTCATGAATGTCTCAAACTCATTCCGAAGTTTGGCGCTCGCGGGGTCTTGCAAATCCACCTGCCAAAACTCAACATCACCTCCCGGATAAAGTTTGTCTTTAAAGGTGCGGAAGAGCGTTTTCATGCTGAAAAGATCCTGGCACTTCACAATAATGTCCGCTTCGCCACCTGGATAGCGCTTCATGACGCTTTCAAGCTTCACCAGGGAGCCAAATTTCTCAATATTTAGGACGTGATTGAAATAGATCCCAAACGAAATATCTCGTTCCTCGGCATCCAGCAGCAATTGACGGTAACGGGGCTCAAAAATATGAAGTGGCACCATTTCTCCGGGAAGTGGAAAAATGGTCAATGGGAACATAGGAATAAGAACGCGATCCGTCATAACCTTTATAACACCAAAGTTATAGGAAAGTTATCCAATTAGAACCTAATCAGGTAATGCGGCTGTAAGCCAAACTCGTCCTTCAGCTTTTTCTCACCTTCCAAAAAGGACAAATTGATAAGGAACGAGTAGCCTATGACCTTCCCTCCCAGGCGCTGTACCATCTGACCTGCTGCCGCTGCCGTACCCCCAGTGGCAAGCAAATCGTCATGAATAATCACACGCGCTCCAGACAGAAAAGCATCCTCATGCATTTCTATCTCCGCCTTCCCATATTCCAGTTGATAAGCTTGTGTGATTTTCTTCGATGGCAGTTTCCCGGCCTTTCGTATGGGCACGAACGGAATTTTGAGGCCATCGGCAATCAACATTCCAAATATGAACCCACGTGCCTCCACGGCTGCAATGGCATCGGGATGGAAAGGCTGAAAATGTTGTACGATTGCCTCGGTCACTTCCTCGCGCACGGCGGGGTTTGCAAGGAGCGGCGTGATGTCTTTGAAAAGGACACCGGGCTTAGGAAAATCCGGAACATCTCGTAAAAGTGGTTTGATTTTATCTGCTATGGTCATCGGTGGCAAAATAGTAAATTTACCGATCAGGGATTGGCACTCATTAAAACAAACTGAAATGAAAATAATTACAAGGATGCTGGCAGACGAAGTTTATGAAGCCGCAAACGCCATTGGCAATAAAGTGACCATCGACATGCGGAAACAAGAGGAGAAGGCTTCCATGTCGCCGACAGAATTGCTTTTGTCAGCACTTGCGGGATGCGGCGCCGTGGACATTGTGATTATGCTGAAGAAGCGAAAGAAATCCATTCTGAAGTTTGTGATTGAAACCGATGGAACCCGTATGGAAACTCCGCCGAAATACTTTTCCAAAATTCATTGCAAGTATATTATAACCTCACCAGACGTAACTGAAGAAGAACTTAATAAAACAGCGGGGCTTGCTCTGGAAAAATATTGTTCTGTGGCTTCCTCTATGAAATCGGAGATTACGTTCTCTGTGGAAGTCCTTAGACCTTAGCTTATACGAATCTTTTACGCTTTCAGCGCTCATAGAATATTTTGGACCAATCACGAAGGGCTTCGCCCTCCGTTAATTATCCTTCGCCCCTTCAGGGCTAATGAATTCTACAAACACCGACTTGACGAAAATCAATTAGTATCCAATTATACAAGTGGGAATAATGCAATTGGTATAGCCCTGAAAGGGTGACCTAAACTAAGACAGGGCTTAGCCCCGTCGCCTAGTCCAAAATTCAGCAAAGCCCTGAAGGGGCGGGATAAAATAACTAACGAATCGAAGCCCAAATATTTTTCACAGACCAAAAGTACTCCGCTTCAACCCTCCACAACCCTTCCATTCAGGATCACTTTCGCAATCAAATTACTTCCAAAGCTGTAAGGAAGGAATGCATAAGAATTCATAGGAATGGTAACAAACACATTGGCGATTTTTCCAACGGTAATGCTCCCATGCGTTTTCAAGAGTTCCAAAGCATAGGCCGTATTGATGGTCGCTGCGTTGATGGCCTCTTCAGGGGTCATTTTCATTTTGATGCAGGCCAGCGACAGCATCAGTGGCATATTTCCGCTTGGGGCACTGCCCGGGTTATAATCAGAGGCGATGGCCAATGGGAGGCCGGCGTCAATTATTTTCCGTGCGGGAGTAAAAGGCAAATTCAAAAAGAAAGCCGCTCCTGGCAAAGCGGTTGGCATAGTGGATGTTCCTTTCAATAGGGCTATCTCTTCATCTCCAATGTTTTCAAGATGATCCACACTCAGGGCACCTGTCTTCACCCCCACCTGCACACCCCCGGAGCGATGAAGTTGGTTGGCATGTATCCGTGGCTTCATGCCAAGGCTTATTCCGGCCATGACGATTCTCTCAGTCTCTTCAGGAGTGAAAAATCCCTGTTCGCAAAAGACATCGATGTAATCAGCCAGTTTCTCTTCCGCTACAGCGGGTATCATTTCTTTTAGGATAAGGCTTATATAGTCATCCTTTCTCATTTCTCTGGGCACTGCGTGTGCTCCAAGAAAGGTTGTCCGTACCGTCAATGGAGTTTCTCGGCCAATGCGGCGTGCCACACGGAGCATTTTCAATTCGTCTTTCACAGTAAGCCCGTAACCACTCTTGATCTCTACCGCGCCTGTACCGGTCTTGATAATTTCAAGGGCACGAGGTAACGATCTTTCGAATAATTCATCTTCTGCAATCCCCTTCAACTTTTTCGCTGAATTAAGAATACCCCCGCCTTGAGCTGCAATCTCTTCATAAGTGGATCCTTTTATCTTCATCACAAACTCCTCTTCGCGGGAGGCAGCATACACCAAATGCGTGTGACTGTCTACGAAACTTGGAAAGACAAATCCCCCCTTCGCATCAAGAGTTTCCTTGGAAGAAATAGCGGTAAGCTCTGACATCTTGCCGAAGCCGGATATCTTACCAGCTTCGACTGAAAGAAAAGCATTTTCTAGAATGGGGAGGTTTGCCATTTCAGCCCCTGCAAGAAACCGAGGAGTAGATTCACGAACCTGAATGAGACCTTTAATATTAATGATGAGCAGGTCTGTGGTCATACGGTTACTCGACGGGAATCAGTTCTCCCTTACGAAAGAAAACAAATGGCACATCCTGGTTGTCGTGGGTTGAAGTAAGTCGATATCCCCTGGATAACAAACCTGGTAAGAATCCATCATTGAGAAGTCCTTCTTGGAAATAGACTCCATATTTCTTCATCGCCTGTCCTATGAACATCATGAAATCATAGCCGATCTTGGAATAGTTGAAGTACTCAGGGGGATACGAGCCATGTTTTTTTATGAATCTCTTTCGATAGTCAACAAATGCGGGCAGGTTGAGCGGTGTATAAGTCGGGGCCGAAAGCATCACGTGCAATCGCTCGTACTTCGTCAAATCTACCGACGTATTATCCAACCATATTTCTGAACCCACAATAATTACAGAGTCCCTGCGGGTATCCACACTGCTGATCACCTTTGTATAAATCAGCGGTTCATCAGAAGCCACATAGACACTTCCAATGCTGTCGATCTTCATGGTAAATTGTATAGGGTCTTTATATTCATCAAATTCTGTCGGCGTAGCAAGTATTGAAATAATTCTTGCAGCGGTTTCCTTACGGAATTGTTCCATCCAGACAATGTTGATACCGAGTTCTTTGGCACGGGCAGCAAAATTGGCTGCCATGACTGAATCTTTTTGTTTATCGCCGTACATCACCATACAGTTCTTGTTCTTCATCCTGGCGGCCAATAATTCGGCAGACCTGATACCAAGAGTTTCGTTCGAGGGTTGGTATAAAAATGCGTAAGGGTTTTGACCAACAAAATCGGAGTAATTTGACACTGGGTGAATCATGTTTGTCTGAGTTCTTTCGGAAAACTCCTGGACGATCTTTGCTTCACTTCTGAATAATGGACCTACGATCAAGTCTGTATTCTTCAACTCTTCGAGCTCAAGCAATTGCTTCAAGGCACTCTGACTTCTCTCCGCATCATTTGGACTTCCCTCTGTATCATAAGCAAGCAAATTGATTTGAGTACCCTGCTTGCCGAGGGTGTCGTTGGCCATGCGCATACCTTCATACAAATCCAGCATCACCTGGTTCTGTTTTTTTACCGGCGATGGATCGAGCGTGGAGGCCAGGAAAGGAAACAGCACACTTACATGATAGGAATCCTTAAATACGGGCATTGATGTCCTTGAAAGATATCGCTCACGGGGAAGTCCGAAAGCAGTGACAACGGATTCCAATAATTCTATATCCTGCTGTGCTGGAGGCTGCCGGCTGATGGACCGTGCCAACGCCATTCCCACCTCATTATCTTTTGGATAATCTTCCCACATCATCCTCAATATTTCAGGATCTGTAATTTGTGCGAGGTAATGCCTTTTCACTTTGGCTATTTCCTCCATCTCAATGAAGTCCTCCTGCTTCACACTTTCCAGCACGTGCATCCCCTGAAAGTATTCATGCTGGTCAAAGTAGAGTTTCGCAAGCCAGTAGTTTACCTCGTTCATCTGATCCCAATCAGGATAGACTTTTTTGATTTGGAGCAGCATGTCTTTGGCTATGGCAAAATAATTCTGTCTGAGGGCAGACAATGCATAATAAAAGCATGCGTATTCCACATAAGAATTACCCTTGTCATAGGTAAGCAAGGGTTTGAAGGCCTCCATCGCCAGATTATTTTTGCCTTCTAAGAAAAAATCTTTTGCATTCTTATACTGTCGCTTTGGATCCTGCGCTCCCAAATAGGAAAATGAAAATAAACAGAGCACAAAAAGCCCTATAGAAAGAATCTTAAAGTAGGATGAAAATCTGCGCATGCCGTTTCTTATCTCACTCCCATTCTATTGTCGCGGGCGGCTTTGAACTAATGTCATAAACCACCCTATTAACACCTTTTACTTTATTAATAATCTGCGAAGACATTTCACTTAAAAATTCATATGGAAGGTGTGACCAGTCGGCTGTCATTCCATCGACACTAATCACCGCCCGTAGCGCCACCACTTTTTCATAAGTTCTTTCATCTCCCATCACACCGACCGACTGCACTGGTAAAAGAATCGCTCCTGCTTGCCATACTTTGTCATACAAGTTATGCTTTCTCAAGCCTTCGATGAAAATATGATCTACTTCCTGCAAAATCTGTACCTTTTCTGCCGTGATATCGCCCAAAATGCGAATCCCCAGGCCAGGGCCAGGAAATGGGTGCCTTCCTAGAATAGTGGGATCAATGTGCAAACTCTTGCCCACCAACCTGACCTCGTCTTTAAATAAGGTATTGAGTGGCTCCACCACTTTAAGTTTCATTGTGGCGGGCAATCCTCCAACGTTGTGGTGTGATTTGATGGTCGCTGATGGACCCTTTACAGAAACCGACTCAATAACATCTGGGTAGATAGTTCCCTGCCCAAGCCATTTTACGTCCGCAATCTTATGGGATTCTTCATCAAATACTTCTATGAATGTTCTTCCAATCGCCTTCCGTTTCGTTTCTGGATCTGATAAGTCTTTAAGAGCGGCATAAAACTTCTCACGGGCATCTACACCTTTGATGTTTAACCCCATTCCTTTGTAGGATGTCAATACTTGTTCAAATTCATTCTTTCGAAGAAGGCCATTGTCAACAAAAATGCAGTAGAGATTTTTACCAATTGCCTTGTGAACAAGTATGGCGGCCACGGTGGAGTCGACCCCGCCTGAGAGTGCCATGACAACCTTGTCGTTGCCCAACTTCTCCTTTAATGCATCTATTGTAGTTTCCACAAACTGATCGGGAGTCCATCCCTGGGAACAGCCACAAATATGAACGACGAAATTCCGTAGTAGATTTTTTCCTTCTGTGGTGTGGGTCACTTCCGGGTGAAATTGAATGCAGTAAATTTTTTCACCTTTTTTTCTAAACGCCGCGATCCTTACCGTCTGAGTGCTGGCGATCACTTCAAAGGCATCGCTGACCGATTCAATGGTGTCCGCGTGCGACATCCATACCTGGGAGTCGAGGGTGATTTCTTTGAGCAGTTCACTGTGGTGATCTACCATGGTAAGCCGGGCACGCCCATATTCGCGAATCTGCGAAGGAAGCACTTTGCCTCCCGATTTATGAGCAATCAATTGGGCTCCATAGCAAACACCAAGAATGGGTATGCTGCCAAAGATTGAAAGATCAACGTCTGGAGATCCGGCATCCCGTACAGAACACGGGCTGCCAGAGAGAATGACGCCCTTTATCTCAGGAGTAATAGCCGGAATTTTATTGAAAGGGTGGATTTCACAGTATACATTAAGTTCCCGGATACGACGTGCGATCAACTGGGTGTACTGGGAACCAAAATCGAGGACTAGAATTTGCTCTGCCATGCGCAAAAATAGAAGGCAAGGGCGGGTTTAAAAAGCCCGATGTAAAAATATTGGGAATATTTACTTATACCAACCAAGGTTTCCGGCATTTCAAACAATGGCAAGCGCTGGGTTGTAAATGATTGATAATAATTCTGGTGAGCGCTGCTATTGGCACAGTTTTGCCGAGCATCCTTTGGAGCATAAAAATATATCGGTCATAGAGGGGCCGATATACAGATGGTTGGCGGCAATCTTTAAATGGACAAAGAGGAGTTAATAAACGACATGTCTGACTTGTGGGTTAATTTTCTACAAGTAAGAGCAACTCATCCGTACATGAGTCCGACACATGTTGGGTTGACATCTTATGAATCTGCACCTTATTATAAAATTAAGGGACTAAATTTTAGAGTGCAGTTTGACAAACCGCTGACAATCGACGATCTTGAAAAATTGAATGGACTTGGCTACTGGGTTAACCAAAGTGTCATCGTTCGACTTTATGCGCTTTTGGAGTACTACGGAGTAGTTTCGGAGACTCAAAAAATAAACACGGAATTAGAAGGTCACGAAGAGGTCGACATTTTAAGGCGGTTGAGAAATTGCTTCGCTCACACTGGACGGTATAATGAAACGGACAATCAACAAAAATAGTTGTTTGACCGGATCGTTAATCATTTTAATTTGACTACTCACGACAAAGGTAGATTCCCAATATCAATCGACACTGTTATTGAAGTGATTTATATAAAGCTCAAAAGATATATTGAGCAGATTTAAAGGCAGTCGCGAAAAAAAGATATTTACAATGGCAAGGTTCGGTGTTTATTTGTAGTTTTAGTTTTCAAATTACGTTTGGTCACGGTTGGCAGTGACGTGTAGGTCGCGCTAAGATTCCGCTACGCTTCATTTTTCGCGCTCCTATTCCCGCCACTGCAAATAGCCAGAGGTTGGATATAATAATCGACATATCTGGGAGGTGACTAAAGATGAATAGGGTACTCAACATTCTTGGAATTGTGATCTTCATATTCATCGGTGTAACCGGAGGATTTATATACCATATGGAGTATATACCTGACAATGCCAAAGTGCTGGTCATAGAAGAATATAAGATATGGATTCCAAACGCAAATTGGGCTGATAAGATTTTTCAGGAACAATCCTTAATTGAACCCAATACAAAAAGAGCATACGAAAAAAGAATAGAGTCCACCTATTCAGAGGTACATGACGGGAGGTATAGGGGATTTGATTTGCCAGAATCATGGCAAAGAAAGGACGGAGGAAGGGCAAGAATTGTATGGGGTAAGGAAGAGTCACTTTTAAGAAGTTGGATATTTCCAAAGGACGAAAGATGGAATCAAGATGGTTCTTGGAACTGGTAGAAGATTACTACGCTCAACACTGGTAGCTACTTCGGCCTGTGGTAGGTGCTGTCACTGTGAGAACACCGACCACCAAAGGAGACCAATAAATTTCTGCTAAGGCAAAATGACCAAGTTAACAAGTGGTATCTATGATCTCGTATCGACTTAAGGAAGGACTTGAATACCAAGACCGGGCACAAAACGTCAAACGATATTTACGTAATGCCGCGAGACGTTCCCTCCGGAAAAAGTGACAAAAAACCTGTAAATTGTGGAGTGAAAAAGCGACAAAAAAGGCATCTTGATTTCAGGATAGATTCGTTAACAAATTCAATTGTTAACACCTTCACGGGTGACAGCTTCGAGACGGACATAACAAGATTAACGAAGGTCGACTTAAAAACCGTGACAAAAAAGAAAGGGTGGTCGTTTCAATGGACACAGGAATTAAGAGAGAACGACCGAGAAGTTTATAAGCTGACAATAGTTAACAATCCGACAGTAGTTCAAGGACTTATCAGCTTCACGATAAGAGCTGACAATGTATTTATGCATTTAGTTGAAAGTGCTCCATTCAACATTGGACAAAATAAAATCTACGAAGGAGTTCCAGGGAACTTAGTAGCATTCGCTTGCAAGACCTCATTTCGAAATAATCTTCAGGGTTACGTTTCATTTTTTTCCAAGACAAGATTAATTGATCATTACATCAAAAGCTTAGGCGCTTACCATTCGGTGGACATTTAATGGTAATAATGACTGAATCAGCACAAATATTAGTTGACAAATATTTTAAAGAATAATGCTATGGGACTAATTAGAGAGCCGGAAGGAATTGACTTTGTTGTCAACAGCAGACCCTTGACAAAAAAAGAGCAAGAGGCTTTGAGTAACTTCATAAAGGAAGACAAAGCTAAAAGACTTAAAAAGCTTTTGTCTAAAAAAGCGACTACACAGAGAACTACCAATAAAAGTAGGTCAGGGACAAAACTAAAAGCGAGCTGATCACGAATTCAACTACTAAAAAGTCAATCATGAAATTTAGACTCCTTGTATCGTTTTTACTTCTGACCACATGTTTTGCCGCATTTAGTCAAGAAAAGCAATCTCGTAAAGCTAAAAAGCAGGGATCGGCTGTGGTAGAAAAAGGATTGATCAAAGTGTCCATCATGTACCCTTTTGCCGAAGGCAAGACTTTTGACATGGTGTATTATGAAACCAAGCACATGCCTATGGTAGCCGGGTTTTTAGGGACAAATTTGGTGAAGTACACCATTGAAAAAGGCCTGGCCAGCGGTATTCCTAATACGCCATTACCGTTTATGGCTATTGGCACGTTCTATGTAAAAAGCCTAAGCGATTATCAGGCAGCCATCGGACCCAATAGAGATGCCTTAAGGTCAGACTTTGCCAATTACACTAACATAAGCCCTATCATCTTCGTTGCTGAGGTGGTTAGGTGACGGGGCAATCAGCATTAAGCTCTCACAGTACGAAGTCTTTAATGCACCGCATAAACCTTCCTGACCGAAATTTTATTATCAGTCCTCAACCTTATAGCAATATTCTTTGAGGTACTCACCTGCATCATCCATGCCGGCATAGAAAGCGCGGTTAAGGCAGCGGCATCCTTCTTCGTTTTTCTTGAGTTCGATCAGGGCAACGCCCTTGTAGAATAGCGCCTCTTTATTTTTGGGATCCAGCCGGAGGGCCAGGTTGAGGTATTGCAAGGCACGATCAAAATTTTCGTCCTCCAATGAAACTGAACCAGCATACAAATAAGCTGGAAGGTAGGTTGCATCAAGTTCTATGGAGTTATTAAAGGAGACAAAAGCACTGTCCTTTTGTTCGAGGTTGTAATAGCACAAACCCAGGTAGGTTTCTATCTCCGGGTCATCCTGATATTGCTTTGCCAGGAGGACGTCCTTCTTGGCCTTGGAGTAATCATTTTTTTGCAGATACAACATGCCACGCCATTTCAACAGATCAGGGCCAGGCGGCTCCAGCGCCATTGCCTCTTCCAGGCTGCTGAGTTGCTTATCATCGTCATCTGTCTCCCGATAGACAAATGCTTTCAAAAGTCTGGCCTGTGATACATTCGGATACTCTGCAATAAAAACATCTATGTCCTTGATGGCATTATCATACTCTTTGACACTATAATAACTAACCGCCCGCTTATAGATGGTCCGATAGACATCCTTGTCTTTCATCTTACTGAGGTCAATCGCTTTGGTATAAAATGTAATGGCCCCTTTGAAGTCCTGATGCTCGTAAAGGGTATCACCTTTGACTTCCCACGTTTTCCACTTTGGTGTTTGGGTAACCGCTATGAATGGCATGCCAACAAGAAGTAAGGTTACCAATATCCATCGGGACAGAAGGCATTGCTTGCCTACTGCCTTCTGCCTACTGCCTACTTCTATCATCATATCCAATATAGGATGAACTTAACGCTAGTTCGTCGCTACAGCTTTATTCCTGTCCCGCTTGCGATCAGTTTCGTTGAGATAAATTTTACGCAACCGAATTGACTTGGGTGTTACCTCCACGTATTCGTCTGCCTGGATATACTCCAATGCTTCTTCCAATGAGAACCGTGATGCCGGAGCGATGCGCATCTTTTCGTCTGCGCCAGAGGCCCGCATGTTGGTAAGTTTTTTTGTTTTGGTGATGTTGATTACCAGGTCACCACCACGGCTATGTTCGCCAATGACTTGTCCTTCATAGACAGGGTCGCTGGGGTCGATAAAGAATTTCCCACGGTCCTGAAGATTGTGCAAGCTATAAGGGATCGCCTCACCCTGCTCCATGCTGATAAGTGATCCGTTGATACGCCCGGGAATTTCCCCTTTGTAAGGTTGATATTCTTTAAAGCGGTGTGTAACCACAGCCTCGCCGGCGGTTACGTTCAACAAATAATTTCTGAGTCCGATGATTCCGCGTGACGGCATCATGAATTTCAAAATCATCCTGTCTCCTTTCGGTTCCATGTTCGTCATCTCGCCTTTTCGTGCTGAGACTGTCTCAATTGCCTTTCCCGCGTCCGTTTCAGGCAAGTCGATGGTAAGCTCTTCCATCGGTTCACACTTTACACCGTCGATCTCTTTGAAGATTACTTGTGGCTGACCAATCTGTAGTTCATAACCTTCACGTCGCATGGTTTCTATGAGCACCGACAAGTGAAGTACACCCCTTCCGAATACCAAAGTGCTATCGGCAGACCCAGTGTCCGCTGCGCGCAGTGCCAGGTTCTTTTCCAGCTCGAGATTCAGGCGATCTTTGATGTGGCGTGATGTCACAAACTTTCCTTCTTTTCCGTAGAACGGAGAATTGTTAATCGTGAAAAGCATGCTCATGGTTGGCTCATCGATGGCGATGGATTCCATGGCTTGAGGGTTCAAAGGATCAGCCACTGTATCACCAATCTCAAAACCCTCCAACCCAACCAATGCACAAATTTCTCCTGCTTTAACTTCTTCGGTCTTCAATTTTTCAAATCCTTCGAAGACGTACAAATCCTTGATGCGGGATTTTACAATCGGCCCACCATCACGTTTCATCAACACGATCTGTTGGTTTGTCTTCACAGAACCACGGTGTACCCTGCCGATGGCCACCCGACCAATATAAGATGAGTATTCAAGAGAGGTGATCAACATCTGAGTATTGCCTTCCTCCGTAACTGGCACAGGTATATACTTGATTATTCCGTCCAACAGCGGGACGATATCTGTAGTCGGGACTTTCCAATCTGAACTCATCCAGCCGTGTTTTGCGGAGCCGTAGAACGTCGGAAAATTAAGTTGATCTTCAGTGGCATCAAGGGAGTACATCAGGTCGAATACCTGCTCATGCACTTCATCGGGCGTACAATTTTTCTTATCTACTTTATTCACCACCACGATGGGCTTAAGACCCATGTGCAAGGCTTTCTGAAGCACAAATCGTGTCTGAGGCATTGGGCCCTCAAATGCGTCCACCAGCAACAAGCAGCCATCGGCCATGTTGAGCACACGTTCTACTTCACCACCAAAGTCGCTGTGGCCCGGTGTATCGATGATATTGATCTTATAATCGTGATAACGTACTGATACGTTTTTCGCAAGTATGGTGATCCCGCGTTCCCGTTCAAGCGGGTTGCTGTCCATGATGAGTTCCCCTGGGTGTTCATGGGCTTTGAATAAATGCCCTGCATGCAGCATTTTATCTACTAAAGTGGTCTTGCCGTGGTCGACGTGGGCGATAATCGCGATGTTTCTGATCTTACTAACCTCCATAATGCTTTAAAATCCTCTGATTTCTTAAAATGAGGGGCAAAGATAATTGAATTTGGGAGGAGATGGAGGAGGGCGAGTGAAAATGTTGGGGTGGAAGAGTTAAAGTGCTAAGGTGCTTGAGTGCTTGGGTGCTTAGGTTTGGAAAAGGGTAAATGCAATACAGGCATAAGGCTATAATAATTTGGATTCGTGTCTGAGAGTCATCGCCTCATCGCTTGTAAATTGTTTTCTAAAACCAAATGCAAACGGTGTGTTTATGCTCAGCCATTCAGTCTTGAGCGCAGGAAATCATTAGATATGCAAAATGTTTGAACTTTCAATTCGCGCGAAAGTTGTCAGTCCCTCTCGGCTATTCCAAATCATTGCAGTGTAAGCGTCCGATGAAGTACGGGTATTAAATATCGGAAAAATTAATTATTCAGGAGTTGGCCGCCGACCAGTTGTTGGGGAGAAGTTGTTCCAATTT
>JAYVQY010000003.1:0-3184 GCA_043776715.1 Cyclobacteriaceae bacterium
TGAACTGAGAGTTTCCAATGCTCCTTTCTCGGATGCTGCGGCATTGATTTGGGGAGACGGCGCACGTGACTGGGTTGCGGCCGGCGCAATTGCCTCAACGCTCGGGGCACTCAATGGATGGATATTACTGCAAGGGCAGATGCCAATGGCCGCTGCCAGAGATAATTTATTTCCTGTGATCTTCAAATACGAAAACAAAAAAGGTACTCCTGCCGTCGGATTTGTAGTCGGCAGTATACTGATCTCGGCACTCATGACAATGAACTTTACCAAAGGATTAACAGAAACATTCACCTTCATGGTGTTACTCACGACCGTAGCCGTTGCCGTACCGTATCTCTTTTCGGCTGCTGCATACGGAGTAATTCTGCTTCAAAATAAATTTTGGAGACGTGATTCATTAAGCAAAATCATATTGGCAGTTGTGACTTTTGTCTTTTCCCTTTGGGCAATCATCGGCTCGGGAGAAGTGACGGTCTATTGGGGATTTATCGCGATCATGTCCGGTATACCATTTTATGTTTGGATGAAAAGGGGCAAATCAGAATAGCTAAGTCTATGAAGGAGACCTGTCAATCGGAGTTTCTCAAACTGAAAACAGTTTTTATTAAGAATGTATACGATGCTTTTGTCAATGATGAACGAATCGACAAAGAGTGGAGAAGTTTAAATTTTTTATCCAAGCCGGACCTTTTAAAAGCAAAGGGGGAGTACAACAAATTTGAAGACCTGCTCCGGAAGGAGGGAACGACGATTCAGTACTTTCCGAAAGATGATTCTGTTTCCATGGATTCCATTTATTGTCGGGATGCCGCAATTGCGACTGACCATGGTATGATCATTTGTTCGATGGGAAAACAGGCCCGCATGAATGAACCGGCAGCCGAGCGAACGGCGTTTGAAAAACAAAACATTAAAATACTGGGACACATTCAATCCCCGGGAACAGTAGAAGGTGGCGATGTGGCCTGGCTGGATGAGAAGACACTCGCAGTGGGTCATACCTATCGGACCAATGAAGAGGGCATCAAACAACTGAAGCGGTTATTGGATCCCCTGCGTGTCACGGTGATCACAGTTCCACTGCCTCATTATAAAGGTCCATCCGATGTATTTCACCTCATGTCGATCTTGAGTCCGGTCGATCATGATCTTGCCGTAGTGTATTCACCGTTGATGCCCATCGCATTTCGAAATGATTTGATCAATCGCGGGTATAAATTCGTCGAGGTTCCGGAAGAAGAATTTGAATCGATGGGTTGCAATGTATTGGCAATCGCTCCCAGGAAGTGTATCATGGTAAGCGGGAATCCTAAAACAAAACTGCTGCTGGAAAGAGCTGGATGCACAGTTTTTGAATATGAAGGAAATGAAATCAGCGTGAAGGGCGGCGGCGGCCCCACTTGCCTTACTCGACCGATCTTGCGTGAAGGGAAATAGATCGTGGAAATTATTGATGATTGTTTTTTTTTGAAACACTTTTAACTTACACACAATGAAATTTTACATCCTCACCTTCTGTAGTGTTCTGGTCCTTCTGCAAGCGAATGCACAAAAGCCAAAGCCCAATCTTAACAAGGACGCCGTCATCAAATCGGTTGATAAGCATCAACAGGAACTTATTGGAATCAGTGACAAGGTTTGGGCGTATGCCGAAACGGCACTCAAAGAGTATAAATCATCGAAAGAGCTCGCAGACTATGCAGAGGCGCAAGGCTTCACGGTGAAGCGCGGTGTGGCTGGAATGCCGACGGCCTTTACGGCAGAGTTTGGATCTGGTAAACCGATCATCGGTATCATGGGTGAATTTGATGCATTGCCTGGAATATCTCAAAAGGCACAGCCGACGAAGGATCCGCTTGCAACCGGAGCTCCTGGTCATGGCTGTGGTCACAATCTTTTTGGTGCCGGAAGTTTGGGTGCCGCGGTGGCCGTGAAAGAATTGATCCAGCAAGGAAAACTAAAAGGCACTTTGCGATTTTATGGGACACCAGCAGAAGAAGCAGTGGGTGGAAAAATCTATATGGCCAGAGATGGATTGTTCAGTGACATTGACGTGTGCCTCGACTGGCATCCGGATGTTAAGAACGCTGCGCTTACACAAAGTTCACAAGCACTCGTCGATTTCATCGTTGAATTCAAGGGCAAGGCAGCCCATGCCGCGGCTGATCCCTGGAATGGAAGAAGCGCCGTCGATGGACTCGAAGCGTTCACTCATGGAGTTAATTTGTTGCGTGAGCATGTTCGCCCAAGTGTGAGAATGCACTACGCGATTGTCTCAGGAGGAGATGTTCCAAACGTAGTCCCCGAGTATGCAAAAGTCTGGATGTGGGTACGCGATTCAAAACGAAGTGGTGTGGAAGAGGTGTTGACGCGTGTAAGGGAGATCGCAAAAGGAGCGGGCATGGTCGCGGGAGTCGAATCAAAGTTTACCATACAGGGTGGCGACTACGAATTGCTGGTGAACAGGACTGGCGCATCCGCCTTGCAAAAGAATTTGGAAATACTTGGACCCATCACTTACACACCTGAAGAAATTGCATTCGCCAAGAAGATCCAGGAGGTGCAGGGAGGTGAGCAAACAGGCCTGGATGGCAAGATATATCCATTGAGAGAAACTTTGGAACATCCCGCCGGTGGTTCAACAGATGTAGGTGACATCAGTTGGCTTGTGCCAGAGATAACCTTGCAGGCAACAACAGCACCGGCAAACACTGCATGGCACGGATGGTCTGTCGTGGCGTGTGGAGGTATGTCCATCGGCCACAAGGGAATGACGCTGGCAGCAAAATCTCTCGCGATGACAATGGTCGATCTTTTTGAGAATGAACCTTTGAGAAAAGAAATACGGGTCGAGTTTGATCAACGCAAGGGCAAGGAGGTGTACAAGGCCTACATTCCCGATGGTCCACCACCAATACCGAGTCAGAAATAATCCCAAACATTTTGGTTGAGGAAATAAAAACAAAATCACCAAATCACAACATCACAATATGATCTATATCCGCAGAATTTTTCTTCTCGTCTTAATTGCGGTTTCAACGTTTCCGTCAACAGCTCAAAGGAAACCAAATCCCAACAAAGATGCTGTGATCAAATCAGTTGATGTGCGCAATAGTGAACTCATAGCGATGAGCGATAAAATCTGGGCATTCGCGGAGACCGCGCTGAAGGAAAAACAGTC
>JAYVQY010000004.1:0-12490 GCA_043776715.1 Cyclobacteriaceae bacterium
AAGGCCGACAGCATTATTTATGAGAAAGGTATTAGCGTGGTACCCGATATCCTGGCGAATGCCGGTGGGGTGACTGTTTCTTATTTTGAGTGGGTGCAAAACCGACTTGGCTACAAATGGACCGCCGAACGTGTGAACCGACGCAGCGATCGGATCATGAAAGACGCATTTGACAATGTGTATCGTGTCGCAACTGAATATAAGGTCTCCATGAGGATCGCTGCCTACATGGTTGCCATTGACAAAGTGGCAAAAACTTATAAGTATCGAGGAGGATTTTAGCATTCAAAGTTACTTATCCATTAATAAGGATAGGAAGTTTGACTTAATCCTTAATTTTGAATTTTTACTCATGACGATACATAAAGAAGGAAGGACCCTGCTGTTTGTTTTATTGATTGTTTTCTTTGCGCTCAACTGGGCAGTTGCATATTTCAAGCCAGAAGCGACCGCGATTCAAAATATTGTTATCGGCTCAAGCATCTTATTTTACCTTATCATCCTACAGTTCTTTCGCAACCCCTTATTTACGGTTTCAAAAAACGAAAAGTACGTCTTAGCGCCTGCCGACGGTAAGGTGGTCGTGATTGAGGAGACGGAAGAAACTGAATATCTAAAATCAAGAAGAAGACAAATCTCCATTTTCATGTCCCCGGTGAACGTTCATGTAAACCGCATGCCGGTGGGCGGCTCCATCAGCTACTTTAAATATCATCCTGGAAAATACCTGGTGGCCTGGCATCCAAAGTCAAGTACTGAAAATGAGAGAACTACGGTGGTAGCAAAGATGAAAAATGGTACCGAAATACTCTTCCGTCAGATTGCCGGCGCGCTGGCAAGACGGATTAAATGTTATGTCAAAAAAGGTGTCGATTTGGAACAAGGGCAAGAGTTCGGATTCATTAAGTTCGGTTCAAGGGTCGATGTTTTTCTTCCTTTGGATGCAACCATAAAAGTTGCTGTTGGAGAAGTTACCAAAGGCGGCAGGACGGTGATCGCCGAGATGCCATCTGAGAAAAAGAATTAGATCCCTGCCCATCCAGTCAGGCGGCATTTCCTGCAAATTTTCTCAGATTGAGCACGCAGATTAGCGCTGATATTTTCCTATGCTTTTTGTTCTGAAGTAATTCGAACGGATCCGGGCGCATTCAATCTGCGAACCTTCCTTCTGACTTAACTAAAACTTAAAAATGATTTTACCATTGAATTACCTTTGCTACTTTCATTAAAATTCAAATGAAAAGGGGTCACCATGAACACTAAGAAAGCACAAAGACCACAACGGGAAATATTTGCAGAATCACTTAGTGCCCTTCGTGATTTCGCCGTGATCTTTGTGACCTCTTTTAAACTATAATTTGAAATAGCCGCACCAGCGACCTGCGCTTAAGTTAGTAGTCATAATTTCGACAGCGCTGTGATATACCGGTCAGGCACATCTCCTTTTGTAGCGATCTGATAGTCGGAATAACTGCAAGGCACAATGCTGTTGCGCGAATAGGCTGACTTGGTAGGCATCGGTATTTCCATCCACCAGCGCTCGGTAAATTTACTCTTGTAAAATGTGAGTGTCTCAGGTTCCACTGGCATTGAAACAGTATATTTTGTAAAATCATTGCTGCGAAAATCCTGTTCGTTCTTACGATGGTAATAACCCTCGATGAAATACCATATCATCGTTGCAGCCACGGATGCCGTCTTCATTTGGGAATCATCAAAGTCAGGGCTGTAGCCATAAAACCCTACTGAACTTAGCTTTTCATTGAGGCCGGCATACCAGCATATCTGGCAAGCATCTTCCCCGCTAAGGCCAAAGGGCTGTGCCCGGTCGCTGCCGGGTGCATCGGCTGAGCGAATGGCCGTTACATCAAATGATAGCAAATCTGCCTGGCGGATGGCTGGCTCCATCTCGGCAAGGTTCGTACGCATCTGCCCAACACGGAAAGCCTCAAAATACAACCTCTCAAGAACCCCAATGGAAGAGGGGTCGATGAGATAACTCTGATAGCCCAGGTGTGTATAACTGAGGAGATAGTTAGGTTCGTGTAACAATATTTTATGAAGATGTTTGCGGTCGGGAGGAACACCAAGTTTGTCTTCCAGGTCGAGAAAGGCATCAATATTGAGTAAGCTGACCAATTTGTCAAATCCTTCGTAAGCAGTGTATTGCCCATAGTCAAGATCATGTGCACCTCCGATGATCACGGGAAGCACATTGGCTTCCAAAAGTATTCTGCATACTTCACTAAGTCGAACATACGATTCCTCCAAATCGATGCCGGCATTAAGGTTTCCAAGGTCCACAATCCGATAAGCTCCTGTTCCTTTCTTTAATGCATAAAGTTTCTTACGCACTTCGTCAGGACCATTGGTCTTCCCGGCGTGATGGCCGGCCCCGCGCGTTTCATTAATCCCGATGATGGCCAAATGAGCACCTTTGTACTCAGGCATCTTATCACCGTATATCTTAATATTTTTTAGCACAGAAGAAGTAGACGTAATCGTCGTGTGAACGGATTCATCAACAGGAGAGAAAAATATGGTTAAGTCCATGAGCGATTGATAGCCTTAACAAAACTAACAAAAGGGCATTGATTCCAATGAGACCCGTCATGAGCTTCAAAAATTAGCCTGGAATGTTTATCCATGAAAAACAAATTCACAAAAAAAAGCCTTCCGATATCGAAAGGCTCAAAGGCTTGTTTCAACAATGATTACCCTCCAAAGTCGTCGAAGCGTACGTTTTCCTTAGGAATTCCCATCTCGTCCAGCATTTTCAGCATGGCTGCATTCATCATGGGTGGGCCGCAAAGGTAGAACTCAACATCCTCAGATGAAGGATGCGATTTTAGGTAATTGTCAAATAAACACTTGTGTATAAAACCCACATAGCCGTCTGCATCTTTATCATCCAAATTCTTTTTCACCTTCCAATTGTCATCTGGCAACGGCTCTGAGAGGCCGATGTAAAATTTAAAATTTGGGAAGTTCTTTTCAATTTCCCGGAAGTGCTCTGCATAAAACAGTTCTTTCTTAGATCGACCTCCATACCAGTAGGATACTTTCCGGTCAGTCTTCTCCGTGTGAAACAAATGGAATATCTGTGCTCTCAGTGGCGCCATACCAGCACCTCCGCCAACATAAATCATTTCGCGCTTTGTCTTATTGATATGGAACTCTCCATAGGGTCCCGAGATCGTTACTTTGTCACCAGGCTTGCGTGAAAAGACATAGGAGGAACAAATGCCCGGATTCACATCCATCCATTTATTGTTCTGGCGGTCCCAGGGTGGAGTGGCTACACGTATGTTCAACATTACGATGTTACCTTCAGCGGGATGGTTTGCCATCGAGTAAGCGCGGAAAATCGGCTCCTCATTCTTCATCTTGAGGTCCCACAACTTAAACTTATCCCAATCCCCTTGAAACACGTCAGGTTTATGACCCAAGTCAGGATGAGGCGTAATGTCCATGGTTTTGAAATCGACATGAATGGGTGGCACGTCAATCTGAATATAACCACCCGCTTCAAACTTAAGCGTTTCACCCGGTGGAAGTTTCATTACAAACTCTTTGATGAAAGTAGAAACATTATAATTTGAAGCTACTTCACACTCCCATTTCTTGATCCCAAATATCTCATCAGGTATGCGGATGTTGAGGTCTTGTTTTACTTTTACCTGACAGCCTAAACGTACATGCTCCTTCTTCTCCTGTCGGCTCAAATGTCCAACTTCGGTCGGCAAGATGTCACCGCCACCCGATTCTACCACGCACTTGCACATGGCACAGGTTCCTCCTCCGCCACAAGCTGAAGGGAGGAATATTTTTTCATTTGACAGCGTCGAAAGCAGAGAACTTCCTGCAGAGACCGTGATGATCTTTTCTCCGTTGATCGTAATCTTGACCGGCCCTGATTGAACCAACTGCTTTTGCGCAAGCAACAGCAAGAAGACCAGCAATAATATAACTACTGTAAAAGCAATGATGGACGTCGAGATGATTGGGAGCATGTGAATCGGATCGTTAAACCACAAATATATCCACCGCACCCGGAAAATGGGTTTTGTTCATCAAAAAAATCCTTTCATCTATTTTTCTCTGAACTTCAGGCGTAGGTCAGGATTTCCCTCTCGACAGCAACGGTAGGTATTACTCTTGCTTCCGGCACTAAAATGACACTAATGTCTTCCTGCTGCGACCATTCCCTGATTTTTTGAAGCTTCACCATCCCCCGCATGTTCTGCTGGCCATTGCCCTGAAAGCCACCTTCGAATTCTTCGAAATCCGAAAGGGACAATTGAAAAGGCTTCGAAAAACCAACGACTACTGACACGGTAGCTTCATTAGAAAAAGAAGGGAGCTTCTCCTGATGCCGCTTCTTGTACTCATATTGATAATCGTATGTAAGAGCCGAGATGTCTGAAAGTACCGCTGAACCCGTAGGATAGCTGCCAGCACCTTTGCCCACAAAGAGCTGTTGCTCAGCAAATGCTCCCTCGACGATCACGGCGTTAAACTCATTTCTTACCGAGCTCAAAGGATGATTGCTTTGAATGAACTGGGGTGCTACCAATCCATAGATCTTATCACCCGATTTAAAGGCGCGTGCCACCAATTTAATCGTCAAGCTATGATCCTTTGCATACTTCAGGTCAACTGCTGAAATACGATCAATTCCGAAGTTGATAATGTTTTCTGGCTTGACAAATACGCCAAAGGCATGGGCAATCAGGATGGTGAGCTTGAATTTCGGATCAAACGCTTTCACATCCAGGCTTGGATCGCTTTCAGCAAAGCCAAGGGCTTGCGCCTGGCCCAATGCTTCTTCGTAACTTTTCTTTTCATCAAAAACCTTTGTGAGGATATAGTTGGTCGAACCATTGAAAATTCCCTCAACGCTTTTGATCAGGTCGTTGTCGTAATACTCTTCCAGGTTGCGTATGATGGGAATACTCCCGCATACAGAACCTTCGTACAATACGGGCTTGCCATATTTCTTTTGAAGATCATATATCTCCTCAAGGTGTTCAGCGAGCATTCGCTTGTTTGCTGTCACCACGGCCTTACCGTTTTGAAGGGAGGTCTTAACGATCTCAAACGCCGCCGCGGCATCATCAATCAGTTCTACCACCACGTCAATTTTCGGATCAAGAAGTATGTCTTCTTTTCGAAAAGTGAATAGGTCTTCAACCAGAGGGCGTTTCTTGTCTTTCGTCTTGACACAAATCTTTTGGATTTCTGCTTTTACACCCTTGGTTTCATGCAACACGTGGTAAAGGCCCTGCCCGACGCATCCAAACCCGAACAATCCCAATTTCAAATTTTTTCTCATGCTAAAATGATTGACTTTTTGTTCTGATTGAATCTATTTATCAATGTCTTGAGTTGATCAAACTCAACCAAAAATCCATCGTGGCCGTAAAGTGAATGGATGATCTCCAGTTTTGCATTTGGAATATTTTCTGCCAACAATTTCTGCTCAGAGATTGGGAAAAGAAGATCACTTTCAATCCCCACAACCAATGTCTTTGCTTTCACCTGATGCAATGCTGCATTCACACTTTCCCTTAAACGACCCACATGATGATTGTCCATGGCCTTTGACAAAGTCCAATAGGTAAACGCATTAAAACGCCCGGCAAGTTTCTGACCTTGGTATTGCTGATACGTTGCCGCCCTGAAGCCATCAAATTTTTCAGCAGATTTTTCACTTTGCTGCTCTACAAAACCTTCGAAGCTGCGATAAGAAAGCATGGCAATCGCACGTGCCGCCTTTAATCCATTCAATCCAGCCCTTGAATCATTTTCTTTCCAGGTGCTGTCGGCCTCGATGGCCAGTCGCTGCGCTTCATTAAATGCAATGCCCCACGGTGAATGATTTGCATTACAGGCAATCAAAATAAGATGATTGAAAATGTCAGGATTCTGAATAGACCATTCAAGGGCCTGCTGACCTCCTAAAGAACTTCCAATCACAGTTTCAATCTTTTCAAGTCCAAGCTCCAGGCGTAGCAGATCAAAAGATCTTACGATGTCTCGATTGGTAAGCATTGGAAAATCATGAAAGAATGGTTTGCCGGTATCCGGATTAATTGACAAAGGGCCAATGGATCCATAACATCCGCCGAGCGTGTTGGCACAAATCACGAAATGATTCTTGGGATCATAGGGACCCCCCGCATCAAACAATCCAGGCCACCAGGAGGTGACGTCCGAGTTGCCGGTAAGGGCATGGATCACCCACACCACATTCGAACGGTCTTTGTTCAGCTGGCCAAGTGTTGTGTATTTGAGCTGAAATCCAGGGAGTTTACCCCCTGCTTCCAACTCATACTCTTTATCATAGTGAAAGATGTGATCGTGTTTCATTGTTTTCTTATTTCAATGCACTCAATCCTGCCCTGGCAACTTCAGCATCTTGAGAGGGTTGCATTCCTGATACGCCGATTGCTCCAATTATTTTTCCATTTGAAAAGATCGGTTCACCTCCTTCGAGTGGTACAATACCCGGAACTCCCAGCACCCTAAGACCTACTCCCCCATTGGCGACCAGGTCTTCAAAGACTTTTGTGGGGCGCTTAAAATTATTTGCGGTTTTTGCTTTGCCAATCGCGATGTCAACAGAACCAATTTGTGTATTATCCAGTTTTTCCAACGCTACAAGATTACCTCCAGCATCAACAATTGCAATGACCACAGTCCATTGATTGCTCTGAGCAAATGCTTCCGCTGCGCTCAGCGCTTTTTTAGCACTGGCCAAAGAAATAGATTCCCCGTAAGCCACAATAGGATTGCTTTTGACCGGAGCCTTTTCAGTTTCCTTTTGTGCGGTGGCGGAAAAGGTGGTTAGTAAAATCACCAAAAATAATGTTGTTCTCATAAGAATTGTTGTTTTGGATAAATAGCACCTCTCTCAACTTAGAGAGAGGTGCAACTAAAATCAATTTGTGACCAATTCCTTTTCAAACACTTTCTTTAATGCTTGCTGAAAATCTGCCTTGATGTCGTCAATATGCTCAATGCCAACGGAGACACGCAACAGCGTAGGCAATACTCCGGAAGCAATTTGTTCCTCATCCGACAATTGCTGATGGGTGGTTGCGGCCGGTTGAATGATCAGTGTTTTGGCATCTCCCACATTGGCCAAATGACTCACCAATTTCAAATTGTCAACAAGCTTGGCCGCATTTTCCTTCGTTCCCTTCAAGGTAAATGAGAGCACTGCGCCAAATCCATTCTTTAAATATTTCTTAGCCAGCTTGTGATACGTGCTGCTCTGCAAGCCCGGATAATTTACCGTCTCAACCGAGGGATTTTGCTCTAACCATTGTGCCAACACCAATGCATTGTCTATGGAACGTTGCACGCGAAGCGAAAGCGTTTCTAATCCCTGAATCAGCAGGAATGAATTGAACGGGCTGATGGCTGGCCCAAAATCGCGCAAGCCTTCAACCCTAGCACGAATGATGAAGGCAATGTTAGGAAGACCCAATGGGTTGCCTTCACCAAACACTTCCCAGAATTTCAAACCATGATAACCTTCACTTGGCTCAATGAACTGTGGGAATTTGCCATTACCCCAGTTATAATTTCCACCATCGACAATGACACCGCCAATGGAAGTACCGTGACCGCCAATCCACTTCGTAGCAGATTCAACGACCACATTGGCGCCATGCTCTAATGGCCTGAACAAATATCCTGCCGCACCAAATGTGTTGTCGACAATTAAAGGAAGGTCTTTTTTCTTGGCCAATGCTGCAATGGCTTCAAAGTCAGGTATGTTGAAGCCGGGGTTGCCAATGGTTTCAATATAAATTGCCTTGGTGTTCTTGTCGATTTGTTTCTCAAAAGCCTCTACTTGATCACCCTCTGCAAAGCGTACCTCAACGCCCAATCTTTTGAAGGCTACCTTAAATTGATTGTAAGTACCTCCATACAAAAATGTGGTTGACACAAAATTATCGCCGGCTTGAAGGATATTATTCAGGGCAATAAACTGCGCAGCCTGGCCAGAACCAACGGCGAGGGCAGCCACGCCGCATTCCAATGCTGCCACGCGTTTTTCAAAAACATCCGTCGTAGGATTCATGAGGCGGGTATAGATGTTTCCAAACTCTTTAAGCGCAAAAAGATTGGCTCCGTGTTGAGAATTCTTGAACACGTAAGAGGTGGTTTGATAAATTGGCACAGCACGTGAGCCTGTAGTTGGGTCAACTTCCTGCCCAGCATGAAGTTGAAGTGTTTCAAAGCGTAAGTTTGACATAATTGTAATTTGTTTGTGTGTGATAAATATGGTTTGTGGTTAAAGTAATCGATGCGACAATGACTTATTCAGTCAAGAAGGCAGCGGCGATGAAAGGCGATCGCTTAACAGCAACAACACGTTTCACCCATGTGAAAGCGCATTCGTTGCAATGATGTGCAGATGGAATCGAAGATGATTACGATGGAAGCAAGAACTCCTGACAGGAGATTTCTTTTGGTGTGGACTGAATGTTTTTTCATTTTCTCAATCGGTTTATAGTCCCCCAAGACCTTCCTGGGGCAGGATTTAGCACCTTTCGCTCCTCCCGATAGCTATCGGGACTAGGACTTGATGGTTGCTAGCGCTTCAAAGAGCCTGTCTCTCCACGCTTCTTTATAAATCGATTTAGCAGAAGTGCTTCATCGATCTGATGACACAAACGTATAGTAGTTTAGTAGAGTTTCCAAATAGGGGGTTAAAATTTTGTTAATTTTCTTTGCCTCACTGACGTTAGGTGATTTATCATAGGCTATTTCACTAATGGTGGTACGTGAATGTAATTCAAATGAAAAAAGGTTGGCAAGGCCAGTATCGTTTATTTGATTTCGATGGGCCAATCCCACTTCAAATTGGGTGTGTCCTGCTGAATCTACTGTAGCGGGTATCCCTGAAAACAGTTAGCGTTTTTTCAGGGAGAAAATTTTTCTTTTTTTATTGCACGGGCAAGTGGATTATTGCAATCTGACTCTTTAGTTAAAAAAATGTTTTGGAAACGCACATGACACCTCACCCAGAATTCTCGAATTGCCTTGGCTGCAGGGCACCAAAAGAATTTGCTCTGTGACAACAATTAAGGTCGGGATAGGTCAAAGGAGCATTAAGCTGAGGAATGCCATCATTAACTTGGTGGAACTTGATTCAGATTTAGAAGTCATAGTAGAGGCAGGTAATGGTGCAGATTTACTTCTTCAACTTGAAACCAATAGGCCAGAGATTATTTTGCTCGATGTAAGGATGCCATTGCTTAATGGTTTTGAGGTAACAAGAATAATTCGAAAGAAATATCCCCAATTGAAGATCGTCGTTTTCACCAAATTTGATTTGGCAGGAAATGTCATTGAAATGAGCAAAATGGGCATCAAGAGTTTTATGAGTGAAAATCATATCGGAGATTTAGCGAAAATACTACGAATCATACACAATGGGGGTATGTACTACCCAGACGATGTCGCAGAAAAAATCAGAATTCATTTGAATAACATTCCCATAAATCCGAGAAAATGCCCTGTGGATTTTCCCGAGGTTAAATTAACGCTTCTCCAGGGTATTTGCAAAGGGTTGAGCAGCACAAAACTAGGCGACCTGATTAATAAGAGTCCACCTACAGTTGAAAAGTATAGAACTGCCCTTTATCAAAGACTAGGGGTAACAAAGAAAGAACAGCTTATTACAATGGCTTCCGGGTGGAATTTGTTTGAATAAGTAGTAAAATCTTACTCTCTTCTTACATCAAAGATGTAGTAAGTTTACTATTGATTTGTAGTAAGTCTACGATTGATTCTTATGTACTTTTGTTCTAGATTTGATTATCGCTTTTTCAAGCTGATCTGGTCAGACAGATTTCTGATTCGCTTTAAATCAAATGACATGAAAAAAAACTTGACCTGGGCATTTCTAGTTTTCCTTTTAATGGGGTCATGCCTCAAGGAAGATATTAAAGTTACCAATCTATCCAGCAACAGATCCATCGATAGATTGGGTGGCAAGGATTTAGCTGTTCTTGACGGCATTCTGTCCTTTAAGGACAATGAGACATTCCAATCAGTGACAAAGGAATTAAGTTTGAAGAGTCCTGCGGAATTGGATATTTGGGAAAGACAACTTGGGTTCAAGTCACTTCGGTCATTGCATATGAGAGTTTCTCAAGAGGAAGAGAAGTTTCTGAACAAGATGGCTGAAAAGTATCCAGGCAATACTACAATGACTAGAAAGGAGCTTGGGTTTTCGGATTTGACCATGCTATATTTAAAAGAGGATCTAATGTTCATCAATGAGTATGAAACAATTGATATGAATGTAACAAGTCCACTCGATGGCACTGTTGCCAACGAGCACGGCGTCTTTAGGATTGGAGAGGACGTTATCATGCCAAAGTTGAAGTCATACAAAGTGCTCAAAGGAGGAGACTTGTCAAAGATGGCGCAGTTCAATTCGGCGACCTTGACGAACAAGGACTTGGGGATATTGATTTATAAGGTGAAAAGAGAATCTGGTTCGAAGTATCTGACCACTGGCAGGACGAACACCACTTTATCATTTTGTGACAACATTTACGGAAGTTATCGCCTAATAGTCTATGAGAACATTACTCAGGTGCTCAACGAGATAGACTATCCATGCGACAACGCTCCGGCTAACTACTGGCTTAGGTTAAGTTCACTAAAGAGCTTTCTTGGTACATGGCAAGATCACGCCACGAACCAATGGACGTTTGTTGCTTACACAAAAGCCGATCACGTTAAGGCATGCCCAAACGAAGGACTTACCGTTGTAAGGAATATCGTCAACATAGACGGAGTGCAATATTATGCACCTTTTACAGCGACATGGGAACGTTATTTTTTTACAAATTACGACCTAGGTCCATGTGCGTCAGGCCAGTGTCCTGATGGCAGATGGGTTTATGGAGATACGAATTTCCCGATAGGTCGAAGCTTTTTGTGTTATGGGAAAGGGGGTACCTACTGTTATGTTGGTTCATAGGATTGCAAAATTCTTAACCATTTTCTTATTCTGGGGAAATTTCCTGTTCGCTCAAGACATAGGTTCAAATGCCTGGGGATTTGCCTTTGCCCCAGGTATTTCCAAGTCTAAACCGGGCGCCGGCATCGATTATCCGGGTCCACCCTACTATGTCGATTTAAAGGTCAGTGAGCCTTTCTTGTCTTGCTTTAAGGGGGAGTTATTCAGACAAGCGATCGGGGCAAAAAAATGGTTTAAATGCCAGGCAATTGGATATTCTACCTACAATTACCTCATCAATTTTGACTATGACATGTCAGCATCAATTGCAGACAATCTCAGCGACCGTTATGCTTTTCAATTTGTTTATCTGACGCACCGACTTGGAAGGAGCTTTGACTTTCACAACGTTAAATTAATTCCTTATGCCGGACTTTCATTTAATTATCTCGTTGGCGCGAAATGGATCGTCACGTGGCAACCTGGAGCCAAGGAATTTGACCTGCTGAATTCATACGATAGGTGGAACGTTGGCTGGGAAATTGGCACAGGCATTCAAATTTCCCTGAATAATAAGATTGATCTACTCGTTCGCCCAGCCTATACACAACTTTTGAAGGCTTATGAACCCAACGTGCGAAAATTGTATGCATTTGATTTTGGGTTCGGATTGGTCCTAAAAAAATAGGCGCAGGAATTTTATGAACCGATCCATGATCTTTATAAAAGACGTTTTTGTTTGTGCGTATAAGATTGATGTAACCCAAGCAAGAGAAAGATTGCTTGTAAAGTAAGCATCTGATGAACCGCAGGTGCTTATTGTGCTGAAAATTTCTTATTCAAGAACCAGCAAGGGTCCAGTTGTTGGGAAGAAGTTGTTCCAGCTTATTAACTGAATGCGAAGGGATGCGACGGAGTATATCCCGCAACCAATCAAATGGATTAACATTATTTATTTTACAAGTGCCCAGGAAGGAATACAACATCGCCGCTCTTCACGCCCCATCGTGAGATCCAGCAAACAGATAATTTTTTCTTCCGATGGCCACCGGCCGAATGGCATTCTCCACCAGGTTGTTGTCGATTTGTAAACGGGCATCTGTGGTATAGAGGCTTAGTTTATCCCAGCGTTTGAGAGAGTAGCCTAATAGCCTTTCCAATTGTACTCTCCGGAAGTACCTGCGGGTAGGTCTCGATCATCCAGGCCTTGAGATTTTCTAATACCAGAACAGCCTGCTCTTGCCTAAGGGCATAGAGCTCTTCTGGGGATAAAGATTTATCTCTTCCCACTTGTTCGACCGCATAGAGCTTTTGCATTTCTGTCAACACATACTCAGCCCTGTGCTTATCGTTATTCAAGGCCTATCAAACATGCGGCGGGCATGCGTCATACAATGCAGTAAAGTAATGTTGGCTCGTTTGTCAAAATCCTCATAGACGGCATACCCATCGGTTTGCAAGAATCCACTAAAATCCTGGAGGCATTCATTGGGGCCC
>JAYVQY010000005.1:0-3124 GCA_043776715.1 Cyclobacteriaceae bacterium
TCAGCTCATCCGTATTTTCTTTGATGCCTTTGATGTATCCATAGAAAGAAAGATTGAAATCAATGCGCGTCTGTTCTCCATCTGTAATCACGTCAAGACCAGCGTTCACCTGGTCGTGAATGGCAGCAATCACTGCATCTTCAATCATTTCTTCTTTATCAGCATTTCCAAATTCCTGAAGGTTCTTTACAGCAAATTCCAGCCAGCCTGGAAATGGGTAGCTGCCAACAACGGTCGTACGGATGGGTTTAGGTTGCATAGCTTAGGCGTTAATGATCAATTGTCCAATTACTTTTTTCCGATATTCTCATAGAGCTTAGCCAATCGGTTGGCATGTTCATCATATGCACCTTCAAACAGTTCCACTGCCCGCTTTTCGCCAACCACGGCGGAAGCAGTTAAGACTTTAGGAGGCTGGCCACTTTCGGCAAGTCTTCTCGCGACTTCGGCCTTGATAGAATTAATAATGATGGCACCCCCTACCGTTGAGCCAGGCGAAACAGGTATATCCAGTCCTTTTACGTATACCATGGCATCGCCCGTGGGTGCGCCTGTATCCAACACTAAATCAGCCAAATCTGAAAGCTTCTTTCCATCGGCTCTTTTGCTTTTACTTTTTTCAAGATGCTGTTTGGTTACAATCGCTACCACTTTTACTTTCTTCTGTTGGAACAGCTCCGCCATTTCGATGGACACGACATTGCATCCGCTGGACGAAATAACAAGTGCACTATCTTGCTCGGTGATATCGAAGTTGCGAAGGATGCGATCTGCCAGCCCAGAAACATTTTCTAAAAACATGGCTTGACGCTGACCGTTAGCTCCTACCACAAGGTTGTGAAAAGTTAGTGAGAGTTCAACAATGGGATTAAAGCCTGGAAAGGAGCCATAGCGAGGCCACATCTCTTCTACCATGATGCGACTATGGCCTGAACCGAACAGATGCACCATTCTTCCTGAAAGAATGGTTTTTGAAAACCAGTCAGCCGCTTGATTGATGGCGGCTTCTTGTTGGGCAACCACATCCACAATGGTTCGGCATTTACTTAAATAGTCTTGGGTAGGTGTCATTCCTTATTTCTTTTTATAAGTGAAAAGGCGGCGGCCCCGATAGCGCCTGCCATATCAGAAAAGTGAGCCAGCTTTAAGGGAGTTTGTTTACCGCCCGGGCGCCATTCATAAAGGTCAAGAAATTCCTGCAATGGCTTCATCAACGAATCACCCGATTTGGAAATGCCACCGCCAATAATAACGGCTTCAGGTGAAATGACGTTAATTGCGGAAGCGATGCTGATGGCAAGTTTGCGCACCGAGGAAAGCCAGAGCCACGTGGCGAACGTGTCGCCCTTTTCATAGGCAGCAACTAATTCAAAAGTAGTACTGAATTTTCCATGCGATCGCTCTTGAATGGTTACGTTGCCAATGGCATTCTCAATGCTGCCGGGCATTAGAGTTACATCCTGAAAATGAGAGTCGGCCTCGACAGTGGTATGGCCAAAATGACCCGCCATCTGAGATAAGCCCTGATAGAGTTTCCCATGAATCAGAATTCCCCCGCCAACACCTGTTCCCAACGTTAAAAGCACTGCATGTTTCATTCCTTTGGCTGCACCAAAAGTTGCTTCAGCTACTAAAGCCGAGTGTGCATCATTTAATACTACTACCCTTTCGTTCAAAAAATCGGACCAGTTGAAGTTTTCGAGTCCTTGCATCCGGCCGGGCATAAATGCAATGCATGTGTTTTGTTCGTTTGATAAGCCGGGTGCGGAAAGTCCAATAGCAGCAACCTTGCTGGTCGACTTTGATTTTAGATCACGAACCATTTCAGCGATGGCATTCTTCCATTGAGAATCATCCGTACGATCGATCTCCTTTCTTGCATTGGCCAGGATGTTGCCGCCATCATCAATCGATACACCTTTTATGCTAGTTCCACCGAGATCAATTCCTATGGCTGTTGATGGCATATTTAAATTTAATATTGACCTTCTGATACATCCCAACCACCATCTACGGAAAGCGTCTGACCTGTTGTAAACCTGGAATAATCGGACATAAAATAGATCGCGGCACCATCCAGGTCTTCAGGTTTACCAATTCTTCCTCCTTCCAACGGCTGCTTCGTTTTGATATAAAACAAAATAGCTTCATCATTGGCCGCCCGCTGTGCCATGGGTGTTTCTACCAGGGCTGGAGCAAGCAAGTTGATGCGAATATTCTGATGAGCATAATAGGAAGCTATCGACTTGGTAAAACCAATGGCTGCTGCTTTGGCTGTGGCATAAGCGTGCGTCACAAAATAATTGGGCGAAGGTGAATAGCCAAGCACCGACCCCATATTCAAAATCGATCCGGAAGTTTTTCTTTCCAGAAATGTCTTAACGGCAGCCTGATTCGACAGCATCAATGAAGTAAGATTTAATTCGAACGTCTGATTCCATCCCGCGAGCGTCAACTCGTGCAATGGGCCATCTCCAAATTTGCGGCCGCTACCGCCAGCCACATGGTAGAGACCGTCAAATCCTCCAAAGTGTTGAATGCAACTGTCAATTGCTTTTTTAGCTGTGTCAGCATAGGATGCATCTGCTATGATCACTTTCACTTGAGGGAGAAGCGATGACGCCTGCTCACCACTCTCTACGCTCCTTCCCACGACAAGCACGTTTGCACCTTGCTGCAAAAAAGCCTTCGCCGCAGAAAAACCAATACCGGTTGTGCCTCCAATAATCACAATATTTTTTTTCGAAAGCCAGAGGTCTTGCATGACAATCATTCGTTAAAGCTTAAAAATAGGGAATGAAAAGCGCAAATCAAGCCCACTGTTTCTAACTTAGCCCTACAAGCTTGTAGTATATGGAGGTTAGGGTTGCATTAGACAAGTCAAATCAATGCAAACTGTGCACTTCATCTTTGATATAGTCCGGGTGTTCCCTAAATAATGGGGAGGGCATGTGGGGGTTCACCACGAACCCATCCGGCGGCATTTTAACACAAAGAACACGAGGAAAAATGAATGCACTTTTACACGTGATTTTAAGGGCACAGAGAGAACACGTTGAGGTATTGGATTGGGCCGACAAGGCTTCGCCTTTGATTAAGTACGAGTGTGTCGGAAATCCTGTGA
>JAYVQY010000006.1:0-39902 GCA_043776715.1 Cyclobacteriaceae bacterium
AGCTTGGAAGGGAGCACAAAAGGTTTTTTCAGCACGTGCTTGTAAAGGAAGCTGAAAGCCTGAGCGGCCATGCGACACTTGTCGCGCTGGCAGCCAAGAGTCTGCCTGACATAGAGCAGATATTCTTCAATATGGTTTTGCTCAAACTCACCCAGGGAGAGATCGGGAAAATACTGGGCCAGGAAGCGGACTTCGCGCTGATAGCTGCCAATGGTGCGGGGCGAGTAGTCACCAATGGTGAGGGTACGTCCCAGCTGCTCTATTACTCCAAGAGACTGGCCATTAATTTTTTTTTCATAAGGATATATTTTTTAGTTTCATGCAATATAAAATTAAGAGTGATTTCCCCGAAGGGGTTTCGGTTCAACATTATGTATGACGTCATAGCCATTTAATGTTCCTAGACATATTAAGCAAGTAGACCTTACAAGCTTGCATTTTCAGATAATGGTTATGCCTGGTGAACCACATTATATATTAAATCGGACAGCGACTGAGAAATATTTGACATTGCTTGACGAGATGAATGACGACAGAAAATTAAGAGGACTGTGGCGACTTCTACGGCTATGAAATCGCACAAACGATACTTAACAAAAGCCCTTGCCGCGTACGACTATTCGGTGAAGGCGCAACAGCATACAACAAAAGTAGCTGTTGCACGACTCCTCAAGAATAACGATTGTAGATAACTCGGTTTTAATCTTGATTTTTACTTTTCAATAATGATCAATGTGGATAACTCGTTGATAACTTGAGTTGTTCGCTTTACATAAGGTTTGGAGTATATCTAAAAAGTATATACCTTTGGGCAAAGGGGATACTATGAAAAATCTATCATTAAAACTTGAGGACGACATTTTCCAGGAGACCGAGAAAATTGTAACAAAAGTTAAAAAGAGTCGAAACAGGTATATCAACGATGCTATCGAATTCTACAACCGACTTCATAAACGGAGACTTCTTTCAAAACAACTGAGCAAGGAATCAAAAATCGTTGCGAAGGATTCAATGGAGGTGTTGGCTGAGTTTGAAAAGCTGAACGATGAAGATTAAACAATTTGAAATCTGGATTGCCGACCTAAACCCCAGGATGGGCACAGAAGCTGGAAAAATCAGGCCCGTCATTATCGTTCAAACAGACCTATTAAGTAAAGAACATCCTTCGACTGTCGTCTGTCCCATAACGACAAACGTCAAGCCTGACTCTGAAATATTGAGAGTTCATTTAAAGAAATCAAAATTTGGACTCAAAGAGGACTGTGACATAATGATTGACCAAATAAGAGCGATAGATAACAAACGACTCACGAGAAAAGTTGGAGAAGTTGATGGCGACACCGCTGACAAGGTCAGAGAGAATTTGAGAATAGTTTTGGACTTAGACTAAACGCCAAGCAAATGTTTGTGGCAATGTAGTTCGACAGGCCTGAAGTATTGGAGAAATTTATTTCTATAATTTAAGCAAATAGTGAAAAAAGTAATACAAACATTGACCACAACCATAGGAATTCCCTCAGCAATGATAATTCTAGGTCTGACTTTTATTTCAATTCAATGTAATAAAAAGCCTGACCATGGTTCTGAAGAACACATTAAGCTGGCAACGTCAATGATTGACGATGCCTATCTTACCAACGCAGACAATACACCGGAAAATTGGGTGACGTATGGAAAGAATTACGCGGAAGACCGCTTTAGTGCACTTGCACAAATCAATAAGGACAATGTCGGAAAACTTGGTTTGGCCTGGGTGCTGAATCTGGAGACAACACGTGGAATCGAAGCCACACCACTGGTTGTAGACGGAATTATGTTCCTCTCTGGCCCCTGGAGTAAAGTGTTTGCCGTGGATGCCCTAACTGGAAAAATGATTTGGACCTACGACCCGGAAGTGTCCGGCAAGGTCGGTGAAAAGCTTTGCTGCGATGTGGTGAACCGAGGCCTTGCATTGTATAAGGGTCGGGTCTTCGTGGGAACATTAGACGGCCGGTTGATTTCGCTCGATGCAGCCACTGGCAAACCCTCCTGGCAAGTACTCACAGTTGATACCACCAAAGGCTACTCCATTACAGGAGCTCCAAGAATAGTTAAAGGGAATGTGATCATTGGAAATGGTGGTGCAGAGTATGGAGTACGTGGATATATTAATGCTTATGATGCCATGACCGGCGAACAGAGATGGAGATTTTATACTGTTCCCGGTGATCCCTCAAAACCTTTCGAATCCAAAACAATGGAGATGGCAGCCAAAACATGGGCTGGTGAATGGTGGAAATATGGTGGAGGTGGCACTGCATGGGATGCAATGGCATTCGATCCTGAACTCAATTTGTTTTATGTGGGCACCGGCAATGGTTCTCCCTGGGACTGGTTTCACAGGAGTGACGGACAGGGTGACAACCTTTTTCTTTCATCCATTGTAGCACTCAATCCCGACAACGGTGAATATGTTTGGCATTACCAAACCACACCCGGAGATGATTGGGATTACACCGCCACACAACATCTCATTCTCACCGACATTGAAATCGAAGGACAACAAAGAAAGGTTATCATGCAAGCACCGAAGAATGGGTTCTTCTATGTGGTGGATCGTACCAATGGACAGCTAATTTCAGCTGAACCTTATACGTATATGAATTGGGCCACGGGTGTTGATAAGCAAACTGGCAAGCCCATCGAGACGGATTTCGCCAGGTATAAAAATGAAAACAGAGTGATCTCTCCCGGGCCTGTAGGCGGACATAATTGGCAACCGATGGCATATAATCCGACCACAGGGTTGGTGTATTTTCCTGCTCACGTTAATTCATTCCCCTTTGGTAACGATTCAATCTGGAAGTTCATTGAGAAAGGCAAGAATGTTTCAACGCCCATTGCCCATCTTCCAACGATCCCGGATCCAAATAGGCCGGATAACATGGATCAGGGGCAATTGCTGGCCTGGAATCCACAAACACAAAAGGAAGTCTGGCGGGTGAATTATCCTGCAACCCATTGGAATGGAGGAGTGATGGCCACAGCCGGAGGTCTTGTCTTTCAGGGAACGGGTGAGGGCAAATTTTTCGCTTATGATGCCACCGATGGAAAAAAACTTTGGGAAGCAAATGTTGGTTCTGGTGTAATAGCCGCGCCCGTTACTTATTTGATTGATGGAAAGCAATTTGTTTCCATTGCCGTAGGTTGGGGCGGCAACCCTGGTCATAGGGTAAGATTTACAGAGGAAAATTACCCCGGCACAATTTTCACTTTCGCAATGGATGCCAAAGAAACGTATGCAGGATTTTATAAGTCCAAACCTAAGGAACTCATTCAACTTCCTGTTTCCGCTACAGCCGAAGAAATCAGTAATGGAGAACTATTGTACAATGCCAATTGCCGTGCGTGTCATGGCTGGACGGGTGATAATGGTGGTTCTATACCCAACCTGACGTATTCAAATGAGGGAACTTTTGGGATAATTGAAGACATTGTATTGAAAGGAATGTATCTCAGGAAGGGGATGCCCAATTTCGCAGATCGCCTCAGCCAAAAAGAACTTAATAACATCAAGAATTACATCCTACACTCTGCGAACGAATTGAGGTCCAGGGAAAAATTGAATCAATGATGTGGAGTGAGGAGAAGGTCACGCAGCCACCAACAAAAATGTTTGGGTAATGCGGGGTTAAGTGTAGTATTAAAAGTAATTCCCTAATGTAGTTCAAGCAACGGGGGACGGTTTTAAGGATGGCTGTTAAATTTGGTCATCGAGTCCAGTCGCAATTGTAAGGGAACTCTCTTACTTTAACGTCCTTAATGATGTCAACCCATTCACAATGAAAACCAATCACAACAGACGCAACTTCATAAAACGCTCACTTTCTGCCGCAGCAGGCCTGGCCGCAGCAACTATACCAGAGGGTTACGCTTCAAACACATCAAGACCAACGGAGTACTTCACCTACCCGAAGTCAAATTTCTTGCAATCCCCTTCCATCAGGTTTTCAGCCATCGGACTTAACCACGGTCACATCTACAGCCAGGTGGAGTCGGTAATCCGGGGTGGCGGACAGCTTGTTGCTTTCTATGCGAAAGAGAAAGAACTGACGGATGCCTTCACCAAACGTTATCCTCAGGCAAAACTTGCTAAAAGCGAAAAAGAGATATTGGAGGATAACTCCATTCAATTAATCGTAAGTGCCTCGATACCGGTAGACCGCGCTCCGCTGGGCATCCAGGTGATGAAGCATGGCAAGGATTTTATGGTGGATAAACCCGGGATTACCACGCTGGATCAACTGACAGAAGTGAGACGTGTACAAAAGGAGACGAAGCGGATCTACTCCATCATGTACAGTGAACGATTTGAGAACAGGGCAACGGTAAAGGCAGGCGAACTCGTGAAAGCCGGAGCCATTGGCCAGGTCATTCAAACCATTGGGCTTGGTCCGCACCGCATCAATCTGGCAACAAGGCCCGAATGGTTTTTTGATAAAGCAAAATATGGAGGGATTATCTGCGACATAGGTTCACATCAATTTGATCAATTTCTGTTCTTCACGGGCTCCCAACAGGCTGAAGTTATCTCCTCGCAGACAGGCAATGTTCATTACCCGCAATATCCACAGTTTGAAGATTTTGGTGACGTCACCGTGAGAGGCAATGGCGGCACTGGATATATTCGCGTAGATTGGTTTACTCCGGATGGACTTAATACCTGGGGTGATGGCAGACTGACCATCCTTGGAACGGACGGATACATTGAGATTAGAAAGAATGTAGACATCGCCGGCCATCCCGGTGGCAACCATCTTTTCTTGGTGGATAAGAAAGAAACGCGTTACATGGATTGTGGCCAGGAGCCTCTTCCTTATGGACAGCAGCTTGTCAATGATATTGTGAACAGAACCGAAACCGCCATGTCGCAAGAGCATTGTTTCCTTGCCACAGAGCTTGCTCTTAATGCGCAGAAACAAGCACAAAAACTTATCTTAAAGAAATGACTTAAAGTCCGTCAATAGGTCAGGGCTTTAGCCCACGAAGCGACAATTTGAATGCGACCATGAATCTGTCTTATCTAATTCAATTTTCTGAGTTTTTACCAATCCCAACTTAACATATCTCATCATGAAAAATATTTTCTTTCTCATCCTGATCCATTTACTGTCAACGTCAATCATCTATGGCCAGAGCAAGACCAGTGACAAGCAATCGCAAGCCATTTATTCCTTAATTGATCAATACTCGCAAGCCAGAGAAAAACGAGATACTGTTTTACTTAAAAGTATACTTACCACCGACATTGATCAATTAGTTTCTTCCGGTGAATGGAGAAATGGGTTAAAAGAATCTGCCGTCGGTATGATGAGAAGTTCAGCGAATAGTCCTGGGACACGGACCCTCAAAGTTGAAAAAATACGGTTCCTTAATCCACAATGTGCAATCGTTGATGCCAGGTATGAAATCCAAAATGCAGATGGTTCATTGAGAAAAATGTGGAGTACTTTTATTGTTGTTGATGATAAACACAGATGGAAAATTAGCGCCATTCGAAACATGCTCCCGGCTGCACAATAAATTAGTTCACGGTAAATTGGATAAAACCCTAATTCGATCCGGTTTATTTGGCATTTGCCAGCAGGAAAAACCCCGCCCAAATGAGGGTGCCGATTCCAAAGCTTTTCCAGATTTTTTGTTTCTTGGTTTTGTGCGCCTGATCAATGTACGCCTTGCTGTATTTATTGTCTTTCATTAATTCATATTCTCTGACACCCAGGTTTTTGTCGCCGGGCACAGAGGACGCGCATATTGCTGCAGGAATTACTCCAATAATCGGAGAGAATAGTATCGTTGTCGCTGCGGTCCATCCAGCCCCAGAATTACGACCGCGGTAGTTTGCCAGCGCATCCTGAATCCCCCTAATGTTCATGTCTTCATTTGAATGATCGGTACCAGAAACATTAAAAATATCCTTGCTGCCGTTATCATAACGAATCATCAGAAGGGTTGACTTCAGCAAGGTGAATGTCGGACCTTCCTGATTGTCATGTTTCTTATATTTTACCTCGGTCTGACTGATTTCTAAAATCTTCGCAAGTATATCTTCGCCAGATCTCGTGGTAATGATGTCTTGCGCATACAGACTTATGCTGAAGAAGACGGTTAACAACGTCAAATAAACTCTCTTCATGATCAGGTTTTTTGTGATTTTGGCCAAAATCCGTTTTTTCTTGCGTTGACAAGGAGGGTTGAGGCAATGTAAATGGTCCCTAATTTAAGAAATTTTATGTTTGAGCAATGATCGGCTAAGACCTGTTCTGATTCTTGACATTTATCGTTAAATTTGAATAACGCTCTATGGGGAAAAAATACAAAAACGAAACCCTGTCACCATCTGACGCTCAAGGCTCAGATTCTCTTCATGACCTTAAGTCAGATAAGGTATTTCAGCAATACGCCAACAGACAGCTTCCCCTCAGCACCGAAAGAACAAATTCCACCCTCGCACCTTATGCCGGTCCTTGGACTCGTACAGAGGTAATTCATTTGCTTAGGAGAACTACGTTTGGACTTAAGAGCGCAGACATCACTACTCTACTCGCACTCAATCCTGGCAAGGCAGTCGATTTGTTAATTGATTCTATTCCTGCTGCGCCTCCCGATCCTCCACTTAATAATTATAATGCTTCCACCAATGATACGACGGGTGTATTACCAGGTCAAACATGGGTTAATGCAGAATATGGCGATGGAACCATCAACTTTCAGAGACAATACTCTTTTAAGGCATGGTGGGTTTCACTGATGCTTGATGAGAAGTTGAACATCGGAGAGAAAATGACATTTTTCTGGCACAATCATTTTGCCACCGAAACACAAGGGATCGGGAATGCCAGGAATATGTACATTAACAATTCGCTCCTGCGTAAAAATGCTCTCGGCAATTTCAAGGCATTGACCAAAGCAGTTACGGTAGACGTTGGAATGTTGCGGTATCTCAATGGTGACAAGAACACGGCCAGTTCACCGGATGAAAATTATGCCCGCGAACTTCAGGAGTTATTTACATTGGGCACCACCAACTCACCGAACTATACTCAAGCAGATGTTGAGGCAGCAGCAAAAGTGCTGACAGGGTGGCGGACCAGTGGCTTTGCTTCGCTTTTCGATTCCAAGCAGCATAGCACGGGCGACAAACAATTTTCCTCTTTCTACAGTAATACGATTATTAAATATCAGGCTGGAGCAGATGGCGCATTGGAGACCGATGCGCTGATTGATATGATATTCAAAAAGGTCGAGGCCGCGAAACATATTTGCAGGAAGCTATACAGGTTCTTCGTTTACTATGCAATTGATGCAAACGTAGAAAGTACCATCATCACGACATTGGCGGAAACACTCATCGCGAATAATTTTGAAATCAAACCCGTTGTGCGACAACTTCTAAAAAGCGCACATTTTTTTGACACACTCAATCAAGGCTGTTATATCAAAACACCCCTTGACTTCATGGTGGGAACTTTTAAAACTTTTGGCATACCAATCTCAGCCGTGATGTCTGTTGAAAATCGGTACAAAGTTTATAACTATATCAGAAATTATGGCCAGATTCTGGCGCTGGACCTTGGAGATCCACCCAATGTGGCAGGTTGGCCCGCGTTTCACCAATTTCCGGAATACTATGAGACATGGATTAACTCCAATACCCTCCCCAAGCGATTAATATTTACCGATACTTTGCTCACCAATGGTATCAACACCGGAAATGCCAACTTTAAGATTGACGCAATCGCTTTTGCGAAACAATGCTCCAAGCCCGAAGATCCTGACGTGCTCATTGACTTTTTTGTCGAACTTCTGCTTGCAGTGCCGTTGTCTGCCACAAAGAAGACCAGTTTAAAAAGCATTTTACTTTCAAATCAAGCTTCAAATTCCTATTGGACCATCGCCTGGGTTAATTATTTTGGAAGTCTGAGCACAGCCGATGAAAACATTTTGCGCGGTCGCCTTAATTCAGTGTTGCTTGAAATCACGCGTTTGGCTGAACATCAACTCGCCTGATCATGAAAAGAGATGAATTTCTTAAAATAGGAGGTGGGGCAACGTTGGCAACGATGCTGGGTGGTTGGCCCATCAGCACCTATGCTTCAAATCCGCTGTTAGATATTATTGCAAGAAGCGCAGCAGCTTCCGGTAGGGTGTTGGTGTTGATTCAACTCAATGGTGGAAACGATGGACTCAACACGGTCATACCCCTTGACCAGTATTCGGTTCTTTCAGCCAAGCGTTCCAACATATTGATTCCGGAAACAGGTGTGCTCTCACTCAGCAATACAGGAAAAGCAACGGGATTACACCCGGTCATGTCCAAGGTTCGCAACATGTATGAGGCCGGCAATGTCAGCATTATTCAGGGAGTTAGTTATCCAAATCCGGATTTATCACATTTTAGGGCCACTGACATTTGGCTTACCGGCTCTGCCTCCAACCAATATCTTGACACGGGTTGGCTGGGGAGGTATCTAAGCGAGACGTATACAGGGTTTCCAACAGGATATCCAAATACTTCCATGCCTGATCCTTTGGCGATTCAAATTGGGACAGGTGTATCGACAGTATGCCAGGGTCCAAAGGGAAGCATGGGGATGGCCATTTCAGACATCAACAATTTTTATAATATTATTAATGGCACGGTAGACCCCGCACCCAATACGCCAGCCGGTCATGAATTGACCTTCATCCGGTACGTGGCTCAGCAGACACAACAATACACAGGGGTTATCAAGGCTGCGGCATTCAATGCTAATAATATTTCTACACTTTATGGCGATGGGAACACTTTATCAAACCAACTCAAAATCGTAGCTCGACTTATTGCCGGTGGATTGCGGACACCCTTGTATGTTGTCAGCATGGGAGGTTTTGATACACATGCCGGGCAAGCTGACTCCACGGATCATGCTCTTGGCACGCATGCCACCTTGCTCCAACGGCTTTCCGATGCAGTCAATGCATTCTTTGATGATTGCAAGTTGATGAAGATTGATAAACGCGTAGCCGCCATGACCTTTTCTGAATTTGGGAGAAGGATCGTATCCAATGGAAGCGGAGGTACTGATCATGGAACTTCTGCTCCTGTAATGGCCTTTGGGTATGGTGTGAATCCAGGCATCATTGGTAAAAATCCTGTCATAGCTGCCAACGTTACTTCCAATGATAATCTGGCCATGCAGGTGGACTACCGCTCTCTTTACGCCTCTGTGCTGTCAGATTGGTTTGAGCTCGACCCTGCACTCATGACCAACGTCTTGTTGCAAAGTTTCCAAAACACTCCTGCTGTTTTTAGAAAATCAACCGTGACCGGTCTCGTTGAAAACACACATGATGAAGCATTGGGTCAAAATTACCCCAACCCAGTACGCGACACCACGACCATAGAATTCTATTCTGACGGAACGGATGCCACAATCTTGCTGCTCGACATGCAGGGAAGGTTGGTAGATACGCTCGCAAAGGGAAATTTTCCTGAAGGAAAAAATACGGTTTCGTTCAACCGATCCGGTGTTTCTGCAGGCATTTATTTTTATCGCCTGATCAACGGAAACACAAAGTCAACACGCAAGATGTTGATAGTAGACTAATGGAATCATTTTTTTTGATTCTATAAATTAGTGAAGCCATTGATTCCTAATTTAGGGGAGATTTCCGATATTAATCTCTGCTAAAAAATCTACCTCATGAAGAACTTACCATGGAAAAAAGTGTCCATTGGAGCAGTTGCCGCTGTGATTGTGCTGGCAGGTGTACTTTACTTTAACAGCGCCAAGAGTGTCGGTCCTCCAACAAGCGCCATCAATCCCGCCTACGGTGAATATATTTCTTCCTACACAGCGGGCGTGGTGAGCTCAGGGTCACCCATCAGAATCGTGCTATCGAAGGAAGCAATTGATTCTGCTGCTTTGGGAGAAACCTCCGTTAAACTTTTTGACTTCAACCCCTCGATAAAAGGCACTACTGTTTGGCTCGACCTGCACACCGTTGAGTTCCGCCCTGGGCGGCATCTGATATCAGGGCAGGTTTATGAAACACAATTTGCGTTGTCGCGACTGATGGAGGTGCCGAAGGCGCTTAGCACATTCGAATATGCTTTTCAAGTCATGCCACAGAATTTTGAATTGACAATTGAAAACATAAAGCCTTATGTCAAGACAGACTTAAAGCGGCAGAAGATTGAAGGTATCCTTCTGACGGCCGATTTTGCAGAAAGTAATGCGATCGAGAAAGCATTGACCGCCCAACAGGAAGGAAAAGATTTGACAGTAAGTTGGTCTCACACCAATGAAGGTAAACATCATGGATTTGTCGTGGAAGAAGTGGTCCGTAAAGACACTGCGAGTGTAGTAAATATTTCAACCACTGGATCCGGACTTGGCATTGATCAAACAGAGCGTCGCGACGTTGATATTCCAGCACTCGGTGATTTCAAGGTGACTCAGGTCAAAGTAGAGCAAAGCAACAATCAACATGTCGTGGTGCAGTTCTCTGATCCGCTCAGCGAAAAACAAAACCTCACTGGATTGATTTCTATTTCGGATTGTGCGTCGCTGGATTTTGAAATCAAAGACAATGAGATCCACATCTTTCCACCGATACGGCAGACTGGAGACAAGACGATTACCGTTGAGGAAGGAATCAAGAATGTACTGAACTATCGTATGAACCAGGGAAGTTCATTTGATGTAGCCTTTGAGCAGGTAGCCCCTGCCGTACGATTTATAGGAAAAGGAAATATTTTACCTTCCACCGACGGATTGATTCTCCCTTTTGAAGCAGTGAACCTGAAGGCTGTGGATATTCAGATCATCAAGATTCTTGAAAATAATGTTCTTCAATTTCTTCAAGTAAATGATTTCCAAGGTAACTCCGAACTTCGGAGGGTAGGTAAGCCTCTGGTGAAGAAAATGGTATCGCTCGAAAATTCCGGAACTGGCGATCTGGGAAAATGGAGCAGGTATACTCTTGACCTTTCTCAATATATCAACACAGAACCTGGAGCGATCTATCAGATACGGGTAGGTTTTAAGAAAGACTACTCCCTCTATGCATGTCTCGAAGGGGCTGAAAGTTTACCGGATGCGGCTCCTACTGTTGAAGAAGATTGGGAGCAGTCGCCGAATGAAGATAGTGCCTGGGATTCCTATGAGGAGAATTATTACAACGAAGACTACGATTGGGAGCAGCGCGACAACCCCTGCCACTCATCTTATTATACAGGCAACAGAAACATTAGGCGCAATGTGATTGCTTCTGATCTTGGCATCATAGCAAAACGTGGAGGTGACGGAAACACAATCGTATTCGTGAATGACTTACGGACGACCCAACCACAAAGCGGTGTCCAGATTGAATTATATGATTTTCAGCAGCAGCTCATCGGCACAACGAGTACCGGTGCAGAGGGAAAAGCAATCCTGAGTGCTAAACAAACTCCATTTGTCCTGGCGGCCAAGAGCGGTGCTCAGCGAGGGTATCTTACATTACAGGATGGTGAATCACTTTCCCTGAGCAATTTTGATGTCGGGGGACAGCATATTGACAATGGATTGAAGGGATTGATTTACGGTGAGCGTGGTGTATGGCGGCCCGGCGACTCATTATATCTCACCTTCTTATTAGAAGATAAGTTAAAACTCCTTCCTCCGGCACACCCGGTGGTGATGGAGTTACAAAATCCTCAAGGTCAGATTACTCAAAGGCTGGTGAAGTCTTCATCTGAGAATGGTTTTTACAAATTTGCCACTGCAACATCCAGCGATGCACCTACCGGCAACTGGACAGCCCGGGTAAAAATAGGAGGGGCGCAATTTTCTCAGACCGTAAAGATCGAAACCATTAAACCCAATCGACTCAAAATCAACCTGGATTTTCGCAAGGATAAAATAACTGCAGAAGATAATAATGTTTCGGGGACACTGCATGTGAATTGGCTGGCAGGTGCTCCAGGAAGGAACCTGAAAGCTGAGTTCGAGGTGCTGTTGACTAAAGCCGAAACGAAGTTTGCAAAGTACCCTGAATACATATTTGATGATCCAGCCAAAAATATTGGTGCTGAAGCAAAGCCAATTTTTGAAGGATATACTGATGAAGAGGGCAATGCAAAAGTCAATACCTCATTGGAAGTTGAAGGAGATCCAGCCGGAATGCTGAATGCCATTTTCCGGGGCAAAGTATTTGAAGAGAGCGGCAACTTCAGCATCGATCGCTTCAGTCTTCCTTTTTACCCTTATAAGTCTTTTACAGGAATCCGACTTCCGCAAGGTGATAAGGCCCGCGGCATGTTGCTGACAGACACAACCCATCGAGTTGATATAGTGACCTTGGATGCCGATGGCAATGGAGTGACGCGTGACAATATAGAGTTGACCATCTCAAAACTGGAGTGGCGCTGGTGGTGGGATAATTCAGAGGACAATGCCAACTACATTTCAGCCAATAGTGCAACACCCATTTCATCGGGCAGAGTAAAGACTGTGAATGGCAAAGGCTCCTGGAATTTCAGAATCAAATACCCGGAATGGGGAAGATACCTCGTACGTGCCACGGACCCGGTCTCGGGGCACAGTACCGCCAAGGTGGTGTATATCGACTGGCCAGGGTGGGCCGGAAGGGCACGCAATGAATCGCAGGGAGCAACCATGCTTGCTTTCTCTTCCGATAAGCCTTCTTATAGTATCGGAGAAAAGGCCAACCTTGTGATACCAGGAAGCGATCATGGACGGGCACTCATAAGTATTGAAAGTGGAAGCCGTGTGATTGATACGTATTGGCTCGAGACCCAAAAAGGAGACAACAAATTTAGTTTTGATGTCAAGCCGGAAATGACCCCCAATATTTTTGTCGGCGTCACCTTGCTTCAACCGCATTCACAAACAGTGAATGATTTGCCCATCAGGATGTATGGTGTGATTCCGATCTCTGTAGAAGATCCATCGACTCATTTAAATCCTGTGATTACAATGCCAGATGTACTTGAGCCAGGGCAGGAAGTTATTATCAGGGTTTCGGAACAATCCAAAAGAAAGATGACTTACACCCTGGCCATGGTGGATGAGGGACTACTAGACATCACCCGTTATAAAACTCCGGAGGCATGGTCGCACTTTTATGGCAAGGAAGCATTGGGTGTGAAAACATGGGACGTTTACGATGCCGTCATGGGTGCTTTTGGCGGAAAGATCGAACGGCTACTCGCCATTGGAGGTGACATGATGGTTGCCAGCAAAGAAGACGAAGCCAAGTCCAATCGATTTAAACCTGTTGTAAAATTCCTCGGGCCATTTACAATCGATGGCGGAATTAATGAGCACCGGTTCATCATGCCACAATATATTGGCTCGGTGAAAACAATGGTCGTTGCCGGGTATGAAGGCGCTTATGGTAAGGCAGACAAAGCTACACCTGTGAGGAAGCCTTTGATGGTGCTGGCTACTCTGCCCAGGGTGCTGGGCCCTGAAGAGAAACTCAAACTTCCGGTCACACTTTTTGCGATGGAGAAAAATATTCAAAAGGTAAAAGTGGATGTGAAAGTGTCGGGGCCCCTGTTATTATCAAATGGCGCATCACGTTCCGTTGTGATGAATCGGGAAGACCTCACGGTTGACTTTGATCTCTCTGTGAAAAGCGAGACTGGATTTGCAAAGATTGAGGTCACGGCCTCTTCCGGAAATTATAAGGCCACGGATATCATTGAAATCGAAATCAGGAATCCAAACCCGCCAATGACTAAAGTTGTGGAGGCATTGTTGGAGCCTGGCAAAAGTTGGAATGGCGGAGTGGAGGCCATCGGCATAAGCGGTACAAATACAGGGATGCTGGAAGTGTCTTCGCTACCTCCCATTAATTTAGGTCAGCGACTGCGCTACCTGATGCAATATCCTTACGGTTGTATCGAGCAGACTATTTCATCCGTGTTCCCGCAAATCTATCTCGACCAGGTCAAGGCATTGACAGATGAAGAAATAGCAACGATTCAGCGAAATGTGAGGGCCGCCATTGAGCGACTTAAACTATTTGTAACGCGGGATGGCGGATTTGCTTACTGGCCTGGAGATCAGGATTCAGAAAGTTGGGGTGCCACTTATGCGGGACATTTCTTAATCGAAGCGGAGGCGAAGGGTTATTTTGTACCGCACGAAATGATCAAGCGTTGGAAAAAATATGAGCATGGTAAATCGAATGAATGGAGGAAGAATAAAGAATTTCAAAGCAGCGAATTGATTCAAGCCTATCGTCTATACACCCTGGCGCTGGCCGGTGATGCCGATCTTGCTTCCATGAATCGCCTTCGCGAAATGGGCAACATGCCTGTAACTTCAGCATGGATGCTCGCTGCTGCATATGCGAAAGCAGGACAACCTGAAGTGACGAAGGCTTTGATTGCCAACTTACCAGTGGGAGTGAAGCCCTATCAGGAAATGGCATACTCTTATGGTTCTGATACCCGCGATAAGGCCATTTTTCTCGAGACCTTACTTCTGGTGAATAACCGTACAAAAGGATTTGAATTGGTGAAAGAAATTTCCGCGTCACTGAGTAATTCAAATTTTTGGATGAGTACCCAATCTGTTGCGTGGTGCCTCAAGGCGGTGGGAATGTTTGCCGGAGGGGAGAAGCGGGGTCCCTTGAAATTTAACTACAGTTATAATGGAAAAAATATTTCGGCGAGTACTGACTTGCCAATCGCACAACTATCCTTGCCGTTCGATGGTATAAAAGCAGGTGTCCTAAAGATCGAAAGCCATAGTCAGAGTTCGTTGTTTGTTCGTGTCATTACAGAAGGTGTGCCGGCCAGAGGTACCGAGCAGGAGGCCAATAGCAATTTGAATGTGTCAGTATCCTATGCGGATGCAGATGGCAATTCTCTGGATCCTTTCAAATTGGAACAGGGTCAGGAATTTATGGCATCGGTCACGATCTCCAACCCGGGCCTCCGCGGCGATTACAAAAACCTTGCTTTGAATCAAATTTTTCCTTCGGGATGGGAGATTAACAATTTGCGATTGGATGAGGCGGAGGACGGGCTAAAGAACGATAAGGCCATTTATCTTGATATTCGTGATGACCGGGTTTATACTTACTTTGATTTGGGCGCCAACCAACGCAAGACCTTTAAGGTTTTGCTGACGGCCAGTTATGCTGGGAATTACTACCTGCCTGCCACTGTTTGCGAAGCGATGTACGATCGGAGCATTTATGCGTGCACAAAAGGGCAGGTTGTCGAAGTGGTGAAGAGGTTGAGTCAATAACCTCAATTGTGTTGGTTCGTAGTGACCCCTTCATTCTCATTCTAATTGTCTGTAATAAAAATTAAAGCTCCAACACATAAATTCTTTAATTTTGCTGATCAATATATAATATGACCACTGAAACTGACTTCCGATACTCTACAGGCCCTGAACCTCATCGTGGACGCACCCGAGAGATCATGATCAAGCACCCCAAAGTGCGTGATTTAATGGAAAAAAACCCTGCAACCGTCTTCGCCATACTCGGCCTGGTGGGGGGCATGATTGGTGGAGCATACCTGGTGAAAGATGCTTCCTGGTGGGTGGTTCTGGCGGCAGCTTACATTGGAGGCGCATTCGCCAACCACGCTTTGTTTGTGATGATTCATGAATGCACCCATCACCTGCTTTTCAAGAAAAAATCTTGGAACCTGGTGGCCGCGGTTTTGGCAAACTTACCTCATACCCTGCCGAGCGCCATTTCGTTTGTACGCTATCATATCAAACATCACTCTTTTCAAGGTGTTCACGAATTGGATGGCGATCTACCCGACTATTGGGAAGCCAAACTCATTAACAATTCATTCTTTGGAAAGGCTCTTTGGCTTTTATTGTTTCCTGTTTTTCAGGCCATCCGGATCACACGCCTAAGAGAAATCAAGCCGGTCGACGGATGGATTGTTGCCAACTGGGTCGTACAGATTTCTTTTAATGTTGCCATCTGGATGCTCTTCGGACCCAAAGCATTCTTTTTTCTTTTATTCAGTTTTTTCTTTGCGGTAGGGCTTCATCCACTTGGGGCAAGGTGGATACAAGAACATTATCTTACCCTGGATGAAAAACAGGAGACGTATAGCTACTACGGTCCGCTCAACGCGCTCGCCTTCAATGTTGGTTATCACAACGAACACCACGATTTTCCATCGATTCCCTGGAACAAGTTACCATCATTGAAAAATGAGGCTCCGGAATATTATGATTCGTTAAAGTCGCATACTTCATGGACAAAACTATTTGTAAGGTTTCTATTTGATAAAGACATTTCATTGTACATGCGAATTCTCCGTAAGGAAAGAAATAAAGTGGCGCTTACAGATAAATCAAAACCAGATGCCGATCTTGTGATGGAGGATGCGCAACGGAATGCTTGATTGAACATTTCATTGAAAAAGTTAGTCCCATCATTGATCTTATGGATGCTTGGAGTGGCAGCGTGCGCTCAAATTCCCACCCACGATGAACAATTCATCCTGGATCTTTCCAAAAAGAAATTTGATTGGTTGATTGGGAAGGATTATGATTCTTTGTCGATTCTGTTGGACGATAGAATCCAGTACATTCATTCCAATGGTTGGATACAAAGTAAAGCTGAGATTCTGGACGACCTGAGAACAGGAAAGCTTGTCTATAAAAAAATAACAATCAAGGAATCAGGTACAAGGTTGTATACCAATACTGCTCTTGCCAATGGTCTTGGAACTTTTGAAGGAGTCACCGATGGAAAGGCTTTTTTGATGGATCTACGATACACAGAGGTTTACATTAAGTCCAATAATCACTGGAAGCTTGTCACGCGACACTCTAACAGAATGCCATGAAAGCCATTTTGGAGAAGTGGAAACTGATTCTCCTTTTCACTTTGGCCTGCTCCTTGGGCATTTATTATTTCTCTCTGCGAGACCAACTCTTTGCAGACCCCTACAGTACCGTGTTGGAAGATCGCCATGGTCAGTTGCTCTCAGCTTCTATTGCCCGCGACGGCCACTGGCGTTTCCCGGAAAGGGATAGCGTGAATCCTAAATTTGAAAAAGCGATTACAGTGTTTGAAGACAAACGGTTTTGGAGTCATCCAGGCTTGGACGTGATGGCAATGGCAAGGGCGCTTCGGCAAAACATTAAGGCTCGTCATATAGTCAGTGGGGGCAGCACCCTCACGATGCAGGTCATACGCTTGTCAAAAAAGAACACCTCTCGCAGCATTTTTCAAAAAGCCATTGAAACAATATTGGCCACGCGGCTAGAGCTTATGTATTCGAAAGAAAAAATTCTTGGTCTTTACGCTGCACATGCTCCCTTCGGAGGAAATGTAGTAGGCATCGAAGCAGCCTGCTGGCGATATTTTGGCCGGAGCTCAAGAGAGTTATCATGGGGCGAGGCAGCCCTCCTGGCAGTTCTACCCAACAATCCTTCATTGATTCACCTTGCAAGAAATCGCAATCGCCTTCGGGATAAGCGCAATCAACTGTTGGAGAAACTTTTAAAAACAGGAGTGATTGATGACATGAGCTATCAACTTGCGAGGTCTGAACCCGTGCCTGAAAAACCAAAGCCACTGCCGCGCCTTGCTTCACATTTATTAGACCGCGCTGTGCAAGATGGCCTTGGACAACATATTGTCTCGTCTTCAATAGATCTAGCGCTGCAGATTAGTGCGGAGCGGGTAATCGCCGATCATGCTCCAAGGCTCAAGGCCAATCAGATTTATAATTCCGCCGCTTTGATTGTGGATGTAAAAAGTGGAAAGGTTCTGGCGTATGTAGGTAATTCAAAGTCTGGAAATGAGCATCAACAAGATGTGGATATCATCCGGTCATCCCGAAGTACTGGCAGTATTCTCAAACCTTTTCTTTATGCCGCCCTGTTGGATGAAGGAAAGATCTTACCAAAGACATTATTACCTGACGTCCCCACGCTCATTAATGGGTTTGCGCCGAAAAACTTTTCCAAGCAGTATGATGGAGTAGTGGCTGCAGACCAGGCATTGATACGCTCTTTGAATGTTCCGGCAGTATATGAACTGAAAGAGTACCGGTATGAAAAGTTTTATAGCCTTCTTCAACATCTGGGGATGAAAACACTCAACCAGCCCCCGGATCATTACGGCTTGACCCTCGTATTAGGAGGTGCCGAAGGTTCGCTTTGGGACGTTACCGGTATGTATGCCTCAGCAGCCCGGACGCTTAGCAATTATTTTGAGCGTCCCGGGAAGAATAAGTACGACAAGAATGATTTTCATTCACCCGAATACCTTATTGAAAATTCGAATAAAGATCAAAATTTGGAACGTTCCTCTTTCCTCAGTGCGTCATCACTATGGCTCACTTTTGAAGCATTGAAAGAGTCTTACCGCCCCGGGGAGGAGACGGGTTGGAGGCACTTCAACAGTTCACAAACAATTGCTTGGAAGACCGGAACAAGTTTTGGACTACGTGATGGCTGGGCCATTGGTATCAATCCTATTTATGCCGTTGGGGTATGGGTAGGCAATGCTGATGGAGAAGGGAGGCCGGGCCTTACCGGAACAGAAGCCGCCGCACCGTTGATGTTTGATATCTTTTCATTGCTTCAAAGCAACGCATGGTTTCAAAAACCGCAATCAGAGTTGTCTCCAATCATGGTGTGCTCTTCAAGTGGACAACGTGCTTCAAGCTATTGTGAAAAGCTTGACTCGATTGCGATACCCATCGCCGGACTTTCTTCGCAGGTATGCAAATTTCATCAGTTAATTCATTTGTCTAAAGACGGAAAATTTAGAGTGCACAGCGAATGTGAGTCAGTCAGTCAGTTAAAGACAATGAGTTGGTTTGTCCTTCCCCCCGTAGAGGAGTATTATTTCAAATTCAGAAATTTATCCTACCGATCCCTCCCTCCGTATAGAACGAATTGCGCTGATCCCCAGGCAATGGTATCAATGGACATCATTTACCCCAAGGCCAATTCCAGAATATTTCTTCCAGTCCAACTGAATGGACAGGCCAGTAGCACAGTCTTTGAGGCAACCCATAGAAACTCCGATGCGGCTGTGTATTGGCATTTGGATGGAACGTTTATGGGCATCACCCGGAAGACCCACCAACTGGCACTCACACCCTCCCACGGCAAGCATCTCATTACCCTGGTAGATGATTTTGGTGAGACTGTCCGGCGATCATTTACTATTATTTCGTATCAATAAGGTCTAACAATGTATGATTTTGACCTAAATTGAATATTTTTATAGGGTAAGCGGAATTATTATTGCAATGTCTACAGTTTAAATTATTAGTGATGAAGGCTATTGGTCTGTTCTGCATGCTTTTGGTATCCATCTCAATTCCAAAAGTGAATGCACAAAATACTTCGAGTGGGCTGGACAACTATGTGGTTGTTCTTGGTGCGTTTACTACTAAGGAGAATGCAAATCGTTTCTCACGGAAGGTTGTGAAGCAGAAGCTTCAACCTAAGACTGAAATGAACCAACTCAAGAATTTGTATTATGTATATGTGCTTCAGACTTCGGATCATGCCATTGCAAGGGCAGAGGCAGACCGACTTCGGAAATCCGGACCCTATAAAGATGCATGGGTCTTTACAGGAACTGTTCAAGAGTTGGCAAAATCTCCCGAAGTTGTCCTGCCGTTAGCTCCTCCCATGGAAGAGCCAATACCCAAAGAGGTAGTCGTGGAGGCAATACCCTTAGTAGTTCCCAAGGAAAAAACGAAAGAAGAAAAAATAAAAGAGCAAGTTGATGCCCAGTCGATGGCCACAAAAAAAGGTGAAATGGATCGCCTTGACTATATCTTTTTCTACAGAGACGCTGCTGTTCTAAGGCCTGAATCGCGTTTTGAAGTGGATAGACTTGTTGTCATTATGAAAGAAAATCCTAGGTTGGAATTGAGAATACACGGGCATACAAATGGCAATGATCCTGGAAAAATATTTAAAAGGGCAAACGCTAATTCTGATTTCTTCTCCCTGGACGGCACCGTGGAGGGTTATGGATCCGCAAAGGAATTGTCTGAAGAACGGGCTACTTTGATCAGGGATTATCTGGTTAACAATGGAATTGATAAAAAGAGGATGAGCGTCAAAGCCTGGGGAGGGAAAAAGCCATTATATCCTGTAGATGATATCAAAGCAGAGGCTAACGTGAGGGTAGAAATTGAAGTGCTCCGCCACGAATAGTGATAATTTCAGTTTGGGTTCCAAAAGGCTACATTAATAGGGGCTATTTGCCTTCTTTATCGGGCCTAGTGTCTGTTTTTCGATAATTTCATACCTTCGGTAAAATGAAATCTTCTAAATTATGAGGGTATTGATTATTTTGATCGGGTTGACAGGAATTTCAAGCATCTGCAATACGGCATCGGCTCAAACTGTTGCAAAAGATTATTATGTGACCATCGGAATTTTTGGGGTTCAGGACAATGCAATTCGTTATACAGCCAAGGCAAATAAAATGGGGTTTAGTTCCCAATATGCTATTAACCCGCGGCAGAAGCTTTACTACGTTTATCTTCTTCAAACTCCTGACAGGAAAAAGGCCAATACCTTTCTTATCAAGCTAAAAGCGGAATCAGAATTTAAAGATGCCTGGCCTTTTATCGGTCACCTGGGAGATGATCGGGCTGTTGAGATAACAAAGCCAACGCCGGTTGAAGAGAAAAAGGAAGTGGCCGTTGAGGAAAAGAAGGAGCCGGTAGTAACGCCGGCTATTGTTGTTGTGCCTGCCATTAAAGAGGAACAAGTGACTCCCAAGGAAGTATCGCCCATTGTTAAAACCGATTCTTCAGCGGTCGCCAAGCCCAAGGTGAAAAGAGTACCCAAAGGGAAGTTCTTCACTTTTCGTTTTATAAATAAGGAAAATGGAAACCCTGTGAGAGGAGAAATTCATTTGCTGGAGTCAAACAAGGCTACGCAATATCAAGCATTTAAAGCCAATGAAATGATTGATGTGATAGCGCCCCGCAACAAGGCTGGTGTTTATTTTATGACCAGCATAGCCCCGGGCTATAAGGCTTTTGAAACAACGCTTAATTATAAAGACCCCATTCCAGAATCTTCTGGTACTGGCGAGGATGGGGAGTTAATTATACCGATCACATTGGAAAGAGCGAAACGAGGTGACTATATAGAATTTAACAGCGTTGGATTTTATCGCAATTCTGTAATCCTCCAGCCTCTTTTAAAAGATGAATTGGATGGCTTGGCGGTCCTGATGAATGAAAGCAAGGGCTATCAGGTACGTATCCATGGACATTGCAATGGTAATGAGCAACGCAACATTATTACTTTAGGAAAAAGTACCAGGTTTTTTGAGAGTGATCCCGCCAACGTTAGGAAAACAGGTACCGCCAAAGAGTTAACCGAAATGAGGGCCGATATCGTAAAACAATACCTCATATTGCAAGGAATTGCTGAGAATCGGATAGAGACGAAGGGTGAGGGAGGGAAGATGATGGTCTACCCGCAAACCAGTGTGTACTCCAATTATAATGATCGCGTGGAGGTTGAGGTCATCCGTCATTAGATTCATAAATAACAGCACATCGACAAAGGGCCCGCTTGATCGGCCCTTTTTTATGCAGTCATCGCTTTCAAAATATCGTGATGGGTAATGATATGAACTTTTTTTGATTCGTCCCTTACCAGCAATGCTTTGTTGTTTTTGTTGAGCATGGAGGAAAGTACATCCAATGTTGTGTCCAGTGCAACAAACTGCATGGGCTTGTCCATAAGATCGCCAACGGAACTATCCTTTACATTTGGATCGGCAATGATCTTTTGGAGTAAGCTTGCGGAGGCTACACTTCCAACAAATTCAGCTTCGTCTACTACGGGTATCTGATCAATACCTTGCTGGTTCATGATTTTGATAGCCTCTCCAATGCTTGCATTTTTCTTCACAGTGAATAGGCCTATCTTGTTGTTCCGGTGCATAATGATATCACGCGCCGAAGAAAAGATTCTCTCTTCAAGGAAGCCATGGTCCTTCATCCAATTGTCGTTATACACTTTGTTGAGGTAGCGAGTTCCATGATCTGGCAACAACACCACCATCACATCATCTTTCATCAAATGCTCACGTGCATATTCGAGTGCTCCATGCATGGCTGATCCGCTACTCCAACCTACGAAGAGCCCTTCTTCCTTGGACAATCGCCGGGCCATTATTGCGCCATCCTTGTCAGAAACTTTTATGAATAGATCAATAATCTCAAAATTTACATTCTTTGGCAGGATGTCTTCCCCAAAGCCTTCGGTGAGGTAAGGATATATCTCGTTTCGGTCGAAGATGCCCGTCTCCTTATATTTCTTAAAAACTGAACCGTATGTGTCAATTCCGACCGTGATCAAACTTGAATTTTGTTCTTTCAGAAATTGGGCCGTACCACACATCGACCCTCCTGTACCCACCGTAGCTGCGTAGTGTGTAATTTTTCCAGCACTTTGTTTCCAGATCTCCGGCCCGGTTGTTTCGTAGTGAGCGGCAGTATTTGATAGGTTGTCGTATTGGTTTGGATAGTAGGAGTTTGGAATTTCTTTATTCAATTTTCGTGCGACAGAATAATAAGATCTTGGATCTTCAGGCTCCACATTGGTTGGGCAAACAATCACTTCCGAGCCCACAGCCTTCAGAATGTTGATTTTTTCCTGAGACTGTTTGTCGGCCACCGTAAAAATGCATTTATAGCCTTTGGCAATTGCTGTCAGTGCCAAACCCATTCCGGTGTTCCCCGACGTACCCTCGATGATGGTGCCACCCGGCTTGAGGATTCCTGCTTTTTCGGCGTCTTCAATCATCTTTAATGCCATCCTGTCTTTTGTTGAATTCCCGGGGTTGAAATATTCAACTTTTACAAGGATCGTTCCGGCAACGCCAGCATTGAGTTTGTTGAGCCTTACCAAAGGCGTATTGCCAATGGTTTCAACAATGGAATTGTAAATCATAAAGAATCATTTATTGGGGACGCAATTTACATAAAACCCAACCAGGTCGAAAAGACGCTGGCCAAATTGACTCAGGCGGTTGCACCTGCCAGCAGATACATTACGGCCATACGGATCGCCACTCCATTCTCCACCTGATCCAGGATAATGGAGTGTCCCGAATCCGCTGCGTCGCTGCTTAACTCGACACCGCGGTTGATGGGTCCCGGATGCATGAGTATGATCTCCTTGTTCAGACCATCGAGAATTTTTTTAGTGATTCCATAGTACAGGGAATATTCGCGCAGCGAAGGGAAATATTTTATATGCTGACGTTCAAGTTGAATCCGAAGAACATTGGCGACATCACACCACTCCAGCGCTTTTTGGAGATCCCATTCAACCTTTACACCCAGTTTTCCAATATACTTAGGTAGTAAGGTGGGCGGTCCGCAAACCAGCACTTCCGCTCCTAATTTCTTAAGGGCAAAGATGTTGGATAGAGCAACCCGGGAGTGGAGAATGTCACCAATGATCGCTACTTTTTTTCCTTTGACGGTCTTTAATTTTTCACGAATCGAGTACGCATCCAGCAACGCCTGGGTGGGATGTTCATGTGTACCATCACCGGCATTGATGATGTTAGCTTTAATGTGCTTTGAAAGAAAGTGGGGTGCCCCCACACTGGAATGGCGGATCACGATCATATCCACTTTCATGGCAAGAATATTATTGATCGTGTCGAGCAGCGTCTCGCCCTTCTTAACGGAACTGTTGGAAGCCGAAAAATTGATGACATCCGCTGAAAGTCTTTTCTGGGCCAGTTCAAAAGAAAGTCGTGTGCGGGTGGAATTTTCAAAAAAAACGTTTGCGATTGTTACGTCGCGGAGGGAAGGTACCTTTTTGATGGTACGATTGATTACTTCTTTGAAGTTGTCCGCCGTTTCAAAAATAAGCTCCATGTCATCGCGCGTGATGTTCTTGATTCCAAGCAAGTGCGGTTGACTTAATCGTGACATATTTATTCTTTGTTGATTAGCCAGATCTTGTTGTGTTTGTGGTCCCCATCCAGTTCTACCAGTACGCGCTGGCTATTCAGGGTATCGACGTATTGGCCAACATAATCGGCTGCTATGGGGAGCTCACGGGTATGCTTGCGGTCAATCAGTACGAGCAGTTCAACTTTCTCTGGCCTGCCGAACGCGATCATGGCGTCCATGGCGGCACGCACCGTGCGGCCCGTGTACAGCACATCGTCTATCAGAACAACCTTTTTACCTTCAATCAAAAAGGGAACTCTTGTCTCGCTCGCTTTGGCAGGTATTTCCCTTCTTCGAAAATCATCGCGGTGAAAGGTGGCATCCAGATAGCCGACAGGAATTTCTTTCTTAATGGCCGTCGTCAGTTTTTCATGCAACCATTCGGCAAGAAAAATTCCACGAGGCTGAAGGCCTAATAAGACCGTCTGCTCAAAGCTGCCGTGATTTTCGATTAATTCCTGGCAAAGGCGGTCGAGCGTGATGGTGAGAAGGTCAGAATCAAGAATGAGCTTTTTCTGCATGCCAGTAAGGCAAATATAGCAGTTATTTTACGATCTGCTTGTGGCCTTATTTGTAGGATATCTTGTTGATAAAGAATACCCTTCGGGTTGTGCCCACCTTATGCTTAAGCCTTTGAATGCCATGGGCATAAAAATAGTCTCCATACCAGTGGTCCAATTGCTCAAATTCAATGGATCGGGCTTCCACGGTTTCATTGGCATGATTCGTTTTCATCACATCTTGATTTTTCCCTTCAAGTACCGCGTCATCATGGATGATCTTTGTCCGTAGCTTATTTTCAAAAAGGTACATGAGCACAATCCTGTCTTTTTCGGGCCTGACCTCTACAAATTTCTCAAGCTGCATCGTGCGTATATCGTTTATTTCGAAGCTATTGTCCCAGCGCAATTTTCCACTTTGATCAAATCCCATCACCACGGCGTGGGTGTATTGATAACCGTCAAATATCAAATCACTTCGCACCAGTGGGTTGGAATAAAACCCCGGAATCATCGAGCCGTAGGGGTTTGACCGATAATTGGTAAAGTACTGGTTGGGATAGCCGTAGTGAGGATAAAATGCTTCGCCTGCCATGATATATTGATTTTGATACGGAATGATATCATGGATCAAGAACCGGTAATTGAATCTTATTTTTTTCCCGCTGATGGTTTTGCGATCGATCCGGTCTTTGATGCGCTTTTGCCGCTTAGCTCTCATGTAGCTAAAAAAGTTTTGAAGCTCTGAAAAATTGTAATATTTAATGGCGTAAGCGCCAGTGGAATCAATGCCGGCCAAAAAAATGCCTCTTGAATATTCTGTATATCTTCCATAGACCCCTGCCACTATTTGCTCCCCGGAAGGAAGCTTGACGGAACGCCCAAAGATCAGGTTTTTGCCCTCACCCGGCTGAAGGATCGTAGTCCTAACCAAATCCCCATCGGCACTATAGTTTCGAATCCATAAAGATCTTCTCTTTTCTAAATTACGAGCGCTTACAATGACATCGACGCTACCGTCATCATACGTTTTCAGTTGATTAAGTTCACCGGGTAGGTTAAAAAACCCTGGGAGGACCTTTGATCGTTGCAAGGTGAAACTGTAATACAACACGATGGGCGTGTAATTAAAATATCCTCCGATCATCACCGCCTGGCTGGTAATAATAAATTCTGTCGGATTGAAAGGAATGAGATTCTTAATCGTATAACTTCCAAAGTTTCCATTGGATAACTTTACTGCTACGATCTGAAAGTCACCACCGACATAGTCACGGTCCTTGAAAAGTAGGAAGAGCGTTTCCGCATGGTACTGCACGCGCATCAGGTTAAGATTCTTACTGATCGGAATAAAACCTCTCCAGTTTTCTATCAGCGCAGTATCCAATTTGATCAGTTCAAGTTGATCTTCATTCTTACCCGTGATCCGGTGATAAAGCATCAGCCCATTTTCAGCAAGATTAACAGCCCTGAGTTTGTCGAATTGATCATCGTTTAAGGGAAGTTCCAATCTTCCTGACTGTATTAGTTGTGCCGGCACCCAATATGCTAACAACAGAAAGAGGAGGAGGAAACTAATCTTTTTACTCCAGGCTGACTTTATTGATATAGAAAACATGACGCGTTTGATCTCCTTCTTTAAGAGGGTCTTTAATAGTCTGATACCCCCACACATAAAAATAATGATCGTACCAAAAGCGTGTGCCGCCTTGATCTTCGTCCTCATTTTTCAATACAGCCGTTTCATCCTGCAATCTTATTTTTGATTGCTTTTGCATTGGAGGCTGTTCTGCATCTCTTCCTTCTTTCAGATAAATAATGTCACTCTCTTTTTTATAGATCAGGTAAATGCTGTCCTTTCTTACAAAAAAATCACCCACCTGTTCTAATGCCGGTTGTCTGAATTGGTCCAATTTCAGGCTGGCTGCCTTTTTCACCCTACCATCCGAATTCAAAGCGATGACCATCGTTTGGATCATTCGGACATCTGAATTCCTAATTGAATTGGAGCTACCATAAGGGGCATTGTACCCATTGTAGTAGCTTCTGCCTGGGTAACTGCCAAATCCATAAGGCATACCTCCATAAGCGTACGGACTATAAGAATTGTAATAGGGATATGGATTCATATTCGCCGAGGAAGTATAGAGTTCGGCGAGAAGATAAAATCCCTCAGGTCTTTCTTCGATTCGAAAGGGCATCACATACCCTTTATAGTCAGGCAGCCTTCCAGCCGTTCTTTCTTTTTGAGATCTTTTTTTGATCTTATCTGCTTTTCTGGGTGACAGGTAGTCGAGAAAATGATCAACCGAAGTGAAGTCAGTATACGTTACAGTTTGTTCGGTAAATGGATCGACTACGACGGTAAAAAATCCTGTTGCCTCTTTACTCCCACCTTCTCCATAGGTACCGGCAATGATCATTTCATCCCGCTCCAATGTCGTGGTAAGCCCGGAGAGAATTGTAAATCTTGGATCCGTTTCAATTAAATCATCCATCAACAAATTTCCTTGAGGATCGAATGTCCGAACTATCAATTGCTTTCTTTCCTTCCCTTTGGTTTCGGTGAGTAAAACATTAAAACTTTGATTTTGATTGGCGCGCACATCCAAAATCCTCACGTCACGGATAAAGAGCCCTGGAAGTACCTTAGCATGGTCACGGGATTGATCATACAACAATACCCCAGGTTCATTGTTCACATAGCCGCCGAATACTGCGCTGCTTCCCGCCATGGTAAAATGGGTTATCCTAAAGTTTACCTCAAATTTTATCTCATCAATTCGAATCGATTTGTCATGAAATTGAATGGTCAATAATTGAAAATTGTATGCTTCTGATTCACCTTGACGGAATAGAAGATAGATATGTTGCGGCGTGTATTCATATCCAACCAGGATCATTCTGTTCTCGAGTACCAAATCCGTAGACCAAATCCTGGACAAGGCAGTATCTACCACTTCGAGTTGCCATTTATTTTTGCCTTGATCATATTTCTGAAGGTCGCGTATGAAGGCCAGCCCTTCGTTTTTCAATGAGATTACAAGGAATCTCTCATCAGAGATCTTTACTTCCTCCTCAAAACGATGAGGTTGATGAAGCTGTGCCTGGGCCTCATGGTTTAAGGAAATGAACAGGCACCCCACGAGAAAAAAAAGTCTACAACTCAAGGTTTGGTGCTTAGCTCAAGGATATGATCGAATTCTTCTTTTGTCACAGGCTGCACCGATAGGCGGGCAGCTCTGACCAGAACCATGTTTTTTAAAGATTTGTCCAGCTTAATTCGTGCAAGCGTGACAGGATTCTTAAGAGCCTTTTCAGGTGCCAGGTCAACAGCCACCCAGTCCGGAGCATTTGGTTCAGGGTAACCCTCCTTAATAATGCTAGAAATCCCAATGATTGCTTTTTCATCACCGGTATGATAAATGAATGCTTGATCCCCTTTTTTTATTTCTTTCAGGTTCTTCCGTGCCTGAAAATTCCGAACACCATCCCAGGTTGCCTTCCTTTCCCGCAGCAGATCGCTCCAGGAGAATGTGGCAGGCTCGGTTTTCAACAGCCAATGGTTCATAAATCATAAATTAAGGCTTCTAAAATACTAAATAGATGCGTGAAAATATTGATTGACAGCCTACCCCGCCTAAGGGTATTCTTTTTCATTATGATAAATTTGTACTTAACCACAACAGATGAAATTACTGATCTTGCGTTTTTCTTCCATCGGTGATATTGTATTAACGACTCCGGTGGTTCGTACACTGAAAACCCAGTTGGACCATGCGCAGATTCATTATGCCACTAAGATTCAATATCAAGATGTACTCGCTGCGAACCCATATATCGACAAACTGCATCTTTTTAATGAAAGTCTGACAGATTTGATTCAAGAACTGAAGCGGGAGAAATTTGATTTTATCGTTGATCTTCATCACAATTTAAGGACCTTCCGCATCAAGAGCGCTCTGGGCGTAAAATCTTTTTCCTATAACAAGCTTAACATTGAGAAATGGCTGATGGTGAATTTCAAAATCAATAAGCTCCCCAATGTTCATATTGTAGACCGTTACATGGAAACGCTACAAAGCCTTGGAATAAAAATGGATGCCCTGGGACTGGATTATTTTATTCCTGAAAAAGATGAAGTGCCCACAGAATGGCTGCCGTCAGAATTCCAAAAAGAATATGTTGTCTATGCCATTGGCGCGCAGCATGCCACAAAAAAACTTCCATTGAACCGGATGGTTGAGTTGTGTGATAGAATCAATAAGCCCCTGATTTTGTTGGGTGGGAAGGAGGATTTTGAAACCGGGGAGGAAATCGCCAGATTTTTCGAAAGGACTCCAAAGAATTCAGGCAATGAACCTATGCTGATAAAAATGAATAAGAAAGCACTCGTTTATAATGCCTGTGGAAAATTCAACATCAATCAATCTGCCAGTGTCGTAAAGAAATCGATGTATGTATTTACCCATGATACTGGCATAATGCACATCGCCGCTGCCTTTAAGAAAGAGATATTTAGCATCTGGGGCAATACCATTCCGTCGTTTGGAATGTATCCCTTCCGCACTAAGTTTACAGTCTTTGAAAACAACAAACTTGACTGCCGCCCGTGCTCTAAAATAGGCTTCCAAAAGTGCCCGAAAGGACATTTTAAATGCATGAATGAGGTTGTGTTAGATTTTTATTTTCCTTAAGGGCCAAGACAGCATTTTTGAGTTTGGAATTTGTTCCCATTTCGAAAAAAAAACGGGATCAATTCTTGTATTCACCAGGAGAAGAGAATCAATGATAATTCGGTTTATTACTTTTCCCCATCTTGTTTTCACCGGTATGGAAGTCTATTGTATAAGCAACTGAGAGACTAAGAGTTTTGAAATTAGCAAGAAGGCTGTCGTTAAAGCCGAGCAGATTAATACTCTGGGGTGTCACGCTGTCTTTTCCACCAAGGTATGTATGTCCATACAGAAACCTCAATTCAACCATAACTTGTTGGCCTTTGATAGTGCCGGCGTTCATACCCAGACCGACATCCATTCCAAACAACCAACGGTTTGCATCACTATAATACATTTTGTCGTATTCACCCGTTGACTCACCATTGAACACGATCGAATACGGCTGCGGAAGACCCGGTGAAACAATGTTTCCTTTTCCATTCAACCAATATTTAATGTTTGGCCCCATATTGAAATACCAATTGGATGGAATGTTTTTCAAAACTTTTAATTTGAATGATCTTCTTAAAAGCATTCCGAAATCCAGAAAATTGTGGGTGCTCGTATTGGACCAGGAACCAGCGTTGAAAGATACCTTTCGGCCCATCCTGGTAAATCCAAATTCACTTTGAAAGGAAAAATTTTTCTTTAACGGGAAATTGATCAACCCTGCCGCGTGGAATCCTCCTGTGAGCGACGGTGAAAACTCGCGCTCGAGATCAGAATCTCCATAGGTGGTCAAGGCTGTAAGCACCCCGGCTTTTATTCCAATAAAATATCGCTGTGAATTGGGGACTAGATATACTTTTTGACCGGATGCCCGCATGTGAACTCCTCCCATCAATACGCAAAACATTAAACCAGTGACAATCTTCATATCAAAAATCAGGAAACGCTTCTGCATGTGTTGAGGGTCGATTCGGAAAACATATTAATTGATTGGTCACTTGCAACCATAAAAATCCATTTTACAGGAGCATTTATATATACATATACTCCAAACAAAGGTAAGGTGAAGAAATGGCAAAGCAGACTAAATTTGAAGGTCACTATGTCATCCTAAGCTGAATTAAGGGGAGGAATGGTAAATAATGTTTAAAGGAGAAAAACCTGTAATTTGCGTCTCTAAGCCAGCATAAGTGAGATTTTTGACCCGAACCATATTGTTGCTATGCTTCGAAGTGCCCGTTTTTGCCCAAGAAATCACCAATCAGACGCAATTCTTCTTTAATTCCTATGCACTTAACCCTTCGTATGCCGGTACGGAAGGGCGGCCTGCTTTTTTCCTCAGTTACCGAAAGCAATGGAATGGTGTCAACGGTGCGCCAACCATCAGTAATTTTTCATTTCACAATACTTCAAAGGGCAAGCTGAACTATGGTTTGAATTTTAACAGTGATGTGCGTGGCATTGTAAATACGACATCAGCAATGGCTACCATAGGATACACATTGCCTATTGATGAAAAGACGACGTTGCGCTTTGGTTTGTCCGGAGGGATTGGCTTCAATGGTGTTGATGTTGATAAACTTGGGACCTTCACAGACAAAATACTTCCCTCCATACTTAGCCGGAATTCTTTTTTAATGGGAAATGCCGGGGTTTCTGTGCATCGCAAAATGTTCCATGGAGGCATTTCTTTGCCCAACCTCTTTCAGCCGGTCTATGTAAGCTCGGATCCATTCTCAGTCTCAACGCTTAGGCCTTTTCAATCGGCCATTATTCATGTGAGTAACCGTTTTTATTTCGATAAGGACAAAAATGTGTTTGAACCTTATTTAATGTATCGCATCAATGGCAGTGGACTCCCATCCCAACTGGAGGCGGCGGCCCTGTTGCACTTGCAGCATTTTGTATGGGTGGGAGCATCCTATCGCCAGAATTTTGGAATCTCTGCACTGGGCGGAATTAAGATCAAAAACCAATTTGCAATAGGGTTGTCCTATAGTGTGAAGAACACAGGTATAAATGAGTTGAATAGCCCGACGTATGAACTGCAATTGGGATATCTCACGGGCTTTAAGAAAAAAGACCATTTTGCCTATTCCTTTGTAAGCACTGAAAAAGAGAAGATACACAAGAAGACACCCAAGGAGATCGCTGAAGAGAAGAAAAAAAGCCAGTCAGAAATTGCGCGCAAGCAGCAAGAAGAAAAGAACAAGGTTAGCCCCGTGACAAAAAAAGAGGCGGAGGATAAAAAAGCGCAGGCGCTCGTGCTCGCCAGGAAGGCAGAGGAGGACAAGAAATTACAACAACAAAAGCTGGAGGCAAATAGAATTGCAGAAGCGAAAGCGCATGAAAAGAAGTTTCCGGTCGACTCGGCGCACCACGAAGACCTGAAACAGCTACAGCGTATTGCAGACCATGCCGATGACCCGGATGCGCAACATGGCCTGGGTTCAGACCAACACGAAAATCACGAAAGGCACGAATTCGTTGTTAGGGGGACACATAAGGAGGAGCTTGATTTAGGAGATTTTGTGATTGTGGGTTCATTTATGAAGCGGGAAAATGCAGCCCGATATGATGCCGACCTGCTAAAATTGGGCTTTACCGCCGATTTCGCCTATTTATCGAGTCATGCCAAATGGTACGTTTACATATACCAAGGTATTGATATCAATGTGGCAAGAGCAGAGAGGGATAAACACCGAAAAATGAAACTGTTTCGCGATGCATGGCTTTTGACTGTTACTGAAAAATGAAAGCGTTCAAGTTTACCATCATCATCATTGCATGCGCGATTGTCGCCAATGGTCAGGCCCCCGTCATTCAAACGGTAAGCCCGACCAATACCGGGCCCTTGGGGAGGGTGGTAATCACGGGGTCAGGCTTCAGCAGCACGCCTTCGCAACTGGCGGTCTTTTTTGATAACGTAAGAGCCACTGTCGTATCATCTTCGGCATTATCCATTCAGGTTGACGTTCCGCCCCAGGCTCACTTTGGAAACGTGGACGTTGTGAATCTGACTTCGGGCCTGTCGGGGAAATCAAATATCAAGTTTATGGAGTCCTATGGTGGTGCTGCTTTTGACGCCACCAAAGTGACTGCGCCTGTTACTTTTACCGCAACCAGACAATTGTTTGACATTTGCAATTGTGATTTTGATATGGATGGACTGCCTGACCTGGGTGTGACCAAGTTCAGCGGTGCCGACGACGTGGCGGCATCCGATCTTATCATTCTGAAAAACAAAAGCACACCTGGCAACATGTCCTTCACACAATTTGACAAGACCAATCTTGGCGCGCTAAACTTAAACTTCCCTACCCTCAATACAAATTGTGGTGATCTCAACAGTGATGGAAAGCCTGACCTGGTGGCGGCCCGCGCCGGAGGCACAAAGAATGTGGTGTTTGTTTTAAGAAACACAAATACGGTAGCAGGAACATTATCATTTGCCCCGGTGCAATCCCTGTTTCTCGACCTAAGTCAATTTGCGTTCAGAATTTCTATTCGCGACCTCAACCTAGACGGTAAGCCCGAACTGATCGTGTCCAATTCATTTGATGACCCGGCCACCGACAACATCGTCTACATATTTGTGAATCAAAGTTCGGGAAGTACCATATCATTTAATCCGACACCTGTGAAAGTCACAGTCACCGGTGCGAACACCACCTATGGCCTGGATGTGCAGGACCTGGACGGAGACCAGAAGCCGGAAATTGTCGTTCATCAATTCCAGGCCGATAACATTTTCATTCTGCGCAATACCAGTACAAGTCAGGTTTCATTTGATGCACCTGTCAAGATTGTATCACCCGGTACTTACAATAATGTGACCACTGCTGATTTGAATCAGGATGGCCAGCTTGATCTGATGGTCACCAGCGCGCAGGACAATAGCATGAAAACGTTCCTGAATCAAAGTACGCCCGGCAAAATATCATTCAAGGCACCGTCATCATATCCCACACTCAATCAGCCGTGGGGTATTGATGCCAGCGATATCGATGGTGACGGCGACATTGATGTTGTGGTCGCCAACCGGCAGGATAATTTTGTGAGTGTCTTTGTCAATGATGGCAGCGCCGCACCTTCATTTACGAGGTCGAATCTGACAACAAATAAACCCCCCATCAATCTGAAAGTTGGTGACCTGGATGGCGATTCAAAACCGGATATTGCTTTTACATCCGCCTCCGGCACCAATCAGTTTTCGGTTGACATTATCCGAAACACCAATTGCATCGTCCCGAAAATTCTAAACCCTACGCCTGCATTTATTTGTTCCGGGCAAACGATTACACTGAAAACCACACCTACGGCGGGTGTTACTTTTGACTGGAGGGAGAGTAACGTTTCAGTTCAGAGCGGGGCTTCTGCAAATTTTGATATTACCGCACCAGGCAGTTTTACAGTGATTGCTACATCAGAAGGTGGTGCCTGCGCGGTTACATCTGCGGTATTTATTGTGACCAATTCGGCCGGCGTAGTACCTCCCAACCCGACGATCACCATCAATCCAACCACGCCTGCGTGTGTGGGAGGGAGCCTCCAGCTCTCAACCCCTTCTGTGACGGGTGCCACCTACCAGTGGTCGGGTCCGAAGGGATTTAATTCGACAAGCCAAAACCCCACTGTTACAGGAATTACAGCTACCAGCGCAGGCCTTTATAAACTACAAGTCGCTGTAGGGACATGTAAATCAAATGAAGTATCTCAAATTGTTGATGTGGTCACATTCCCTCCATTTGTAGTCAGCTCAAGTGTTCCGTTGCCTGCGTGTGCTGCAACTGGAGTAAGTCTATCAGTAAACCTCCTGGCCGGTTATCAGTACAAGTGGCTGAACAATAGTGTGATCATTCCTGGCCAGACGACGACATCGCTCAGCGTGAATTCGGAAGGAAACTATAGCGTGTCGATCACAGATATCGGCTATGGATGCACGACAGAAACAGCTAAGGTATCTGTGCTGTTGTACACCGTACCCGTCGGAAGCTTTACCGCACCAGCAATTGCCTGTGTCAAGATTCCGGTGAGCCTTACAGGTACGTCAACCTTTGACTCAAGAGGTACGCCTGTATTCGCGTGGCTTTTTGGTGATGCGACGACTTCAACAGTACAAAGCCCGACCCACACCTATACAACTTCTGGCACCAAAAACTTATCGCTTACGGCGAGTTACAGCGGCGTGACTGGATGTACCAGCATTGCCCTCAAGGATATCAATATCGTTGATCCGGTCGTGCCGGTAATTACGGCCCCCGCTAGCCAGCTATGTCCGAAAGAAAGCATCACGTTGACCGTAGCCGGAACTTTTAATTCCATAAAATGGAACACCGGCGCCACCACCAGCGCTATTCCTGTCACCCTCTCTGGCGATTATTCTGTGAATACAGTAGATCAGAATACATGCGCTGCGAGTTCTATTCCATTTACGGTAACAGCCGGAAAAGTTCCGACCCTTACAGTGTCTGCTGACAAAACCACCATCAATCCTGGAGAAAGCCTTCAATTGACGGCAACCGGTGCTGATACTTATTTGTGGTCGCCTGCTGAAACCCTTAGTAATCCAGCCATTGCCAATCCTGTTGCAACACCATTGCTGTCTGTCAGTTACTTAGTGAAAGGATCAATCACCGGAGGATGTAATGCGACAGATAGTTTGAAAATAATAGTACTGCCGGGCACCACCATTCCGGCTCCATTGATATTCACACCAAATGGTGATGGCGACAATGACTTATGGAAAATACCAGGCATTGAGAGTTTTCCGGATTGTACGATCAGTGTATTTGATGGACATGGCAGCAGGGTATATGAAAGGAAGGGTTACATCAATGATTGGGATGGAACTTTCAACGGAAGGGAGCTGCCGGAGACTGTTTACTTTTATGTCTATTCATGCCCTGACCGAAATCAGATAACGGGGACTGTCATGATAAAAAGGTGAGATTGATATATGAACAAACTGGTTGGTTCAAAGTCTGGTCGTTTTAATCTGGAATTAATAACAAGAACGTCAGGCTTCTATGTTTTATCCCTCTTTTGCCTGCTTATTGTTGCCGTTCCGGCATTGGGTCAAGAGACATGTAATGATACGAAAGACAACAATGGAGACGGAAAAATTGACTGTGCAGACGCCCTCTGCACATTTGTAGCAACGATAGAAAAAGGGTGTAACTGCTATGATGGCAAAGACAACGACGGTGACGGGAAGATTGACTCTGGAGATACAGACTGTGCTTCGTATTTCGGATTAACCTTCGTAGGAACTGGTTCTACCTGCAGTATTAACCCACCTCCGGGGACAGCCTTTTCAAGCATTGCAGCGCCAATCACATCGTCGACCAATACAGCCGACACCAATTCAAAGATGGTGATTGGAGATATTGATGGTGATGGAATACCCGATGCCGCTATGACAGCCAAGTGGAAGCAATGGATTAGAGTGGTGTATACTACTACAGTGGGGACCAATAAGCCAGGAGATCCTAAGGCTGACTATTCGATAGGTGCCAAGGATTTTCCTGCTGACAAAACAATAGCAAATTATTTGTTTGAGCATGAGATCATGATCGCTGACATCGATAAAAACGGTGTTTCGGAACTTTTTGCAATTGCCAGTGGAAGGGACAAAGCTGCCCCGACGTCTTCGCCAGTAAGATTTTTTTTACTTGGATTCAAATATGCTCCTGGTACCCTTATCAAGAGTTATGTCGTAGATATTGGACCTGATAACCCCGGCAGTCCCGGGATCGCCGATTTTGATGGCGATGGTAAGGCTGAAATTTATTTAAAGAACAGGATTTACGCAGCAGAATCCGGGAAGCTTCTGGCGGATGGCGGCGGTGTGTGGGACACTTCGGTTAATTCCGGACCCGTAGCAGCCAACATTCTTGGTGCCACTGCGACGAACATGGAGTTGATTTGTGGGAGTTTGATCTACAATGTACCGAGCCTGGCCGCCCGGACGGTCATCACAGCCAATGGAACACTTCAGGTTCTGACGGTCGCTAAAGATCTCAATGCGCTTGCCCTCGGACCAAAATATTTCCCGAAAGGGTACAACGACCCTCAAGAGTATGGTGTGGACCAATTTAGTTCGACCAGTGTAGCGGATTTTAACGGCGATGGATTTCTGGATGTGCTCATCACAGGAGCAATCAATTGTTCCGGCAACGAAGCTGTGCCGTGTGGCACCAATATAACCACGGTCTTTTTTTGGGACGTGCAAAACAATAAGTTAGCTACATACTCACCACCTGACGGTCTCTATGCCAACGGGTGGATTTGGGGAACGGGACGTATCAACCTTGGCGATGCCAATGGAGATGGTAAGCTGGAGGCACTTTTTTTTGCCGGCAGTCAATTATTCTGCCTGGGATTAGATGCCGCCGGAAACTTCGTGCTGTTATGGAAAAGAACCATTAACGATTCCCTTTCTGGAATTTTGTCGTTGACAGTCTATGACTTTGATAATAATGGAAAGCCGGAAGTTGTTTACCGTGATTCCCAGGAGCTGGCCGTGATCGATGGTCAGACAGGGGCAACAAAAGTATGGTCATCTCCCTGCCAGTCGCATACCTATACTGAAGGCCCCATCGTAGCGGATGTAAATGGAGATGGCAACACAGATATATGCGTAACCTGCAACTCCACGTCAAGTTTTTCCATCAATGGCGACTTGAATAACCAGGCCATTGGAGAAATAAGAATTTATTACTCGTCTACCAATGCATGGCTGCCAACCCGAAAGATTTGGAACCAACAGCCCTACTTTGTAACGAACATTAATGATAACCTGACTTTACCTTTCCCTCAAGTTGATCAAAGCCTGATCTTTAGTGCCGGTGCATGCCCCTCAGGTCTGCCTGGGCCCCAGAGGCCGTTGAATCTCTTCATGAATCAGGTGCCGAGACTCAGCGCCAGTGGTTGCCCCGAGTTTCCAGCACCAGACCTTACCTACTTTGGTGATACGCCCGTCATCGCTCCAACCCCGCCCGTTGATACCGACGGTGACGGAACATATACTCCAGCAGTGAACATAACGCCACCGATTTGCGGTAACCTGGGCATTGGTGTCAGCTTCAATATTATCAACAATGGCTCCCTCCCCATCACCGACAACGTCCCAGTAAGCTTCTTTGCCACCGATCCAACGAAGAACCCCACTACACCAAAATTGACAGTGAGCCCGATAGGAGGAGATGTATTGAATATCGTCAACTTACAGATAGGTGCAAAATTAACGTCGCCCACAATTACGGTCAATGGTCCAGGCAATGCCTTTACACTTTACATCGTTTTGTATAATAATGGAACCATTTTGCCGATCGTGTTGACTGGTGCAAGCACGAAGGAGTGCTCCATTGCTAATAATATGTATGCGGTTCAAGTTACGCCTACCCCTTTCACCACTGCTATAATTAATCCGCAGAACAATTTTAAATGTTTAAATGCTTCCCCCGATACCGGGCAACTGCAGGTTCAAATAAGTAAGGGGGCAACGGTTGTTACAGATTTGAGTCCTTATAGTTTTCAGTGGTACACAGGGGGGACTTCCGGCACACCGTTGGTGCCTTCAGGTCCTGCCATCGCTGGCCCGAAGGGTACGGGCGATGTACTTGCCGGCGTAGCGGAAGGAACATACACGATTATCGTTACCGATAAGGCAAAAGGTTGCGCGAGTACCCCGATCAGCTATACGCTGCTCAGACTGGGAAGTGATCCAACGGTCAACCTTGCGCTTGTATCTCATGCGACAAAATGCAGTCCCTCTGATGGTAAATTGCAGGCAGATGTCGTTGGGGGAAATACCGGTTATACATTTGAATGGAAGGATACATCCGGCAACCTTTTGACTGGCATAGTCGGAAACATTGCCAATAACCTCTCACCTAACACTTACGTAGTTTCAGTAACCGACCCTTCGGGTTGTAAGTCGAAGCCCTCTGCTGCCGTAACCGTAAATGGACCCCCCTTGCCAGAGCCCGACGTACTCACTTTGCAGAACGTGATCGACTGCAGTAATCCAAATTCCGGATCAGTGACCGTGTCGCAGGTAAGGAATGGCGCCACTGTACTCGCCCCGGCTAACTTTACTTACGACTGGTATTTTTATAACAACGTTACGAGCACGAAAGGAAGCCTGCTGCCACCTGCCAATGGAACTGGTCAAACCCGGACTGGCCTTGCGGCAGGCACTGGTGCTACCGGATTTTACCAGGCTGTAGTTATCGAAATCGCGACGAAATGTGTTGGCACTTCCCCAGCTGTTCAGGTAACATCACAGACAGTAATACCTGACCCTGTCATCACGGAGGTGCAGCCTCAGACTTCATGCGATCCCACGAAACCCAACGGAGTTCTTCTTGGCTCCGCGACGCTCGGAGCGGGTAATAAATTTGAATGGTTCAAAGGCGACAATACGACGGTTCCCGTTTTCACGGTTTCGGGAGCCAAAGGTGAGACCTTAAATCAGGTATCTGGTGGAGGTATTTATTATACGTTGAGGGTCACATCGTCACTCAACTGTGCTGCTACAACAAAATATATCATAACGGAGAATGTCAACTTTCCGGTAGTTACGCTCACGCCTACGCCGAACACAATTTGTAATCCAGCCCTTACCTCCCCCGCTGCGACTTTTAACGGAAAAGTTTCAGCTGCCGTCACATTTGCCGGAGCAGCTGTAGTGGACTTTACCAATTACCAATTTGCGTGGCATAAAGGATCTCTTGCTACAGATCCAATTCCTTCACCCAACTCAACGACCAGTTTGTTGGATCAGCAGGACGGCAGCTTCTATACTTTGGTGCTCACCCGGACGGACTTGTTTTGTGCTACCACCAAAACCGCACAGGTTACCAACACGCCGGGAAATCCTGCGATCGTGATGGTAATCCCTACGACTCCATCTACCAATTGTGTGGCCGGAAAAGAAAATGGATCAGCGCAGTTAAGTACAATTGATGGATCTGCGCCTGGTGCCGTGGCCAACTATTCATACCAATGGCATACAGGTGCCGGAACTGGTTCGCCCATTGCCGTTGGTACAAATCCAACCGCTACAGCTTCAAAACTTGATAAAGTTCAGGGCGGAGCAGCGAATAATTACACGCTGCAGGTCACCAATAAAAATACGGGATGCCAAAGTACCAGTACCGTTAACATTGCAAGTCAAATTGTGATTCCTTCGGTCACATTGACACCAACCAACAATGGCATTTGTAATCCTGCGCTCACATCTCCTGCAAAAACTTATAGTGGCAAAATTACCGCTGCGATTACCCCTGCGACATTGGTAGGAGTACTGACGGATTACACATTTGTATTTGGGGCAGGAATGGGGGCAGGCGTTACCGCTGCGAATGTTTATGATCAATTGAACGGCGGAGCTACGGCGTATACGGCAGTAGCCACGCACACTCCGACAGGTTGTGTGTCCGCAGTGGCGAGCACACCAGTGGCCAACGTATTGACGGTGCCGGTACTCACCACCAGCATTACACCCTCTACCAACTGTGTTGTGGGCAAAGAAAATGGCAAGGCCAATGTGCTGACTGTGGATGGGACAGCGGTGGGAGTGGCGACGGGTTATACTTATGCATGGACAGGGCCAGCAGTACCTGCATTTCCGGTGACCATTGCGACCAACACGAGCAACACTGCTCAACTAATCAAAGCACAGGGTGGTGCGGGCTACAATTATACTGGGCTTGTTACGAATCAGGC
>JAYVQY010000007.1:0-12208 GCA_043776715.1 Cyclobacteriaceae bacterium
AAAGGAGAAAAGATGTACCGCGAACCCGACCTCATCGATGTCTGGTTTGACTCTGGTGCTATGCCTTATGCTCAGTGGGGTTTGAATGCTGAGAAACTAAAGAACGGAAATCCACAGCCTTTCAATGAAGGATGGACGGGAGCATTTCCTGCAGATTACATCGCAGAAGGCGTCGACCAAACCCGCGGTTGGTTCTTTACACTCCACGCCATCGCATCGATGTTGTTTGATGGTGTTGCTTTTAAGAATGTGATTTCAAACGGACTTGTGCTAGACAAGGAAGGTAACAAGATGTCGAAACGAAAAGGCAATGTAGTTAACCCATTCACGACGCTTGAAAAATTTGGACCTGATGTCGTGCGTTGGTACATGATGGAAAACGCTCCACCCTGGGATAACCTGAAATTCGATATCGAAGGATTGGTAGAAACCCAGCGAAGATTTTTTGGCACCCTGATGAATACCTATTCCTTCTTTGCGCTATACGCGAATATTGATGGCTTCGAAAAAGATGAAATGAAGAATGTCTCATCTGGTAAGCTCTCTACCCTAGATAGATGGATTATTTCGAAGTTGCAATCGCTCATTGTTGAAGTGACCGCCGCGTATAATGAATATGAACCCACCAGGGCAGCGCGGGCCATCCAGGATTTTGTGAACGATCATCTTTCAAACTGGTATGTTCGATTAAACCGAAAACGCTTCTGGCAACCCACCTACGCCAATGCTTCGGTGGGCGATGCCCCTGAGATGGGCGATGATAAGCGGGCTGCTTATGAAACTCTTTACGAATGTTTGATGGTCGTGGGGCAGCTGATGTCACCGATCGCACCATTCTATTCTGAATTTTTGTATAAAAGCCTCAGCGATGGCATACGTGACAAGGCGGTGAAGAACAAGACGCCATTGCGATTCGAATCTGTGCACCACACTGACTTGACGGCTCCAGGAAAGGACCGAATGGATGCAGAGCTGGAGTTATCCATGGAGTACGCTCAGAAAATTTGCTCCCTGGTTCATTCAATACGGAAAAACAGTAAGATTAAAGTAAGAACACCCCTTCAGAAGATTTTGCTGCCTGTGCTGGATGGAAAATTTTCAAAGAGAATAAAAAGGGTGGAAGAGATCATCAAATCTGAAGTCAATGTAAAGGAGATTGAGTACATCGATGATGCATCAGGACTTCTCGTGAAGAATGTGAAACCTAATTTTGCCAAATTGGGCAAGCAGTATGGACCCCGTATGAAAGAAGTGTCCGCGGTGATCTCTTCGCTTTCTAAAGACGAGATCAACATTCTTAATAAAAATGGCCTTTTGAATAAAGCAGGTTTTGATCTGGTCCTGGAAGATGTGTTGATTGGTTCAGAGGACATTCCTGGATGGTCGGTAGCGACGGATGGAGGCATCACGGTCGCCTTGGACATCTCCATCACAGACATCCTCAGGAAAGAGGGTATTGCGCGTGATTTTGTAAATCGGATCCAGAATATGCGCAAAGACATGGGCCTGGAAGTGCTTGACAAAATTGGAATTGAAATACAAAAGAATGGTGAATTGGCCACTCATGCCATCATGGAGTTTAACGATTATATCCGCACTGAAACCCAGGCACTCACCCTGGAGTTAAAGGAGAATATGACAGATGGAACCGAAGTGGATATGGATGAGTTTGTACTGAAGGTGAGAATTAGTTTGAAGAAATAGAAAATAAAATTTAGAAGTTGATTGGATGCGAATGAAAGTTTATAAATATTTTTTAATAGCCCTTGCGGTGATCGTGGTTGATCACACCAGTAAATTGCTCGTGAACCATTACATGTACATTCATCAGGAGATTAATGTCCTGGGGGAGTGGTTCAAACTGCACTATCTTCTAAACCCTGGGATGGCATTCGGCATTCGATGGGAAAACGAATTTGGCAAATTGGCACTTACTTTTTTCCGAATCGGTGCCATGGTGGGCATCGGGTGGTATTTGCATAAGTCAGTAAGGAGAAATGCTCATGGTGGGTTTCTTGTTTGCCTCGCTTTGATCCTGGGGGGTGCTGTCGGCAACGTCATCGATAGTATTTTTTATGGGGTTTATCTTAACAATGCATTGTATGACTCTCCTACACCGTGGCTTCATGGACAAGTGATCGACATGCTGTTCTTTCCTGTTTTTGATTTTTATTGGCCTGAGTGGGTACCCGTGTTTGGGGGTGATTATTTTTTGTTTTTTAGTCCGGTCTTTAACATTGCAGACTCTGCTATTTTTGTTGGAGTTGCGTCAATCTTTTTGTTTCAGAAGAAATTCTTCCACGTGATTGAAACCGACATTTTAACAACGGAGCCATCACCCATGGATGCGCCGTCATTTGACTTACCGCCGCTCGATGAAAATGGCATTATAAAAGAAGAGCCCTCCTCCGAGCAGCAGCAGCCTTCCAGCCTCCAACCTCCATCTAACTCATAAGAAAGTGGCAGAGCAACTCATCATCGGTGCTTCTACGGATAAGGCAGGGCGCTATAAAACATTAATACCACAAATTGAATCACTTGTCGAAGGAGAAGTTGATATAATTGCGAACCTCGCGAACGTAGCAGCGGCACTCAAGCAAACGATGGACTTCTTTTGGGTGGGGTTCTATCTCGTCAGACAAAGTGAATTGGTCTTGGGCCCCTTTCAAGGGCCGATTGCCTGCACCCGGATTGCTCTTGGCAAAGGCGTCTGCGGAACTTCCTGGTTGGAAAAGAAAGTGATCATCGTTCCGAACGTAGATGAATTCCCAGGGCACATTGCCTGCAGTAGTGACTCTAAATCTGAAATTGTCTTACCTGCTTTTAAAAATAATGAAGTTTCCCTCGTTCTTGATGTGGACAGTAACATATTAAATGACTTTGATAAGATTGATGAGCTTTATCTTCGGCAGATCATGAGGATCATTGAAAAGTTTATCTAATTCTACCCATTAGACATGTTAGGTTTTTAGAAGACTAACTGGTCTAAAACAGTCCAATTTTAGTTAGCTTTGTAAAACCCCTACCATGTGGTAAGAAAATTCTTCCCGCTTGATAAGAACTACCTGCTCGAAGATGCTCAACTTCGAATGCAAGATTGCCTCTTGACCGAATTGATTGAATGGTCGAAAGCGGCATATCAGCAACTTCATAATCCTCTTGGATTGAATGATCCTTTCACAGAAAAAATAGTGGATTTCAAACCAGGGGATCTCAGCCCTCTCAATTCTTTCTACCAAAACATGGCAGGAATCTACCGTTATAAATTTGGAGAGAATCAATTGAATTTCTTGTGGGACGGTAAGGACCACACTCAAAAATATCAGGAAGACTGGTCATTCACATTCCAACAATGGACAAAGCAACTGTGCAATCAAGCACAATTTGTGCAGGCAGTATTGGATCTTAGCGTATTTCTTCCTGAAAATCGACAGGCTCATCTGGCTGAAAACCGAATGAATGCTGTAATGTTGGGTCTGTTCGATTTGAAGATTCACAAGCAGAGGGGAATAGTCGAGATGAAAGTGGCATAAGTGCTTTGACGGCTAAAACGGAAAATCGAACCCCTCAAGCAATTATTTTTAGATAAAAAGGCCAAAAGACCTATCAAAAATTCAATTCCAAGCCCTTATATTTGATCACCAACCCTCTTTGTCTATGAGAAAGATATTTATCTTAAGCAGCATCGCGATCACAGCCCTGGTTCTTTTGCTGTCTTATTTTTGGATCGATGCGCTTTATGCATTTATCGTTGTGGTGCCTCTTATCTATATGGGTATTGCGGACATCACGCAAACCCGACAATCTATCAAGCGCAATTTTCCGCTGATAGGAAGACTACGGTATTTCTTTGAAATGATTCGCCCGGAGATTCAACAATATTTTGTCGAATCAGATACGGATGGCGCGCCCATCAACCGCAACGAGCGATCCGTGATTTACCAACGCGCGAAAAAGCAAATTGACACAATCCCCTTCGGTACACAATTGGATGTCTATGCGGAGGGGTATGAATGGCTGACTCATTCCATTGCGCCCAAGGATTTTCATAAGATGGACCACAATCCACGAGTACGTTTTGGAGGCAAAGAATGCAAGCAGCCTTATGACATGAGCGTCCTCAATATTTCGGCTATGAGCTTTGGATCTCTGAGTCAGAATGCAATCCTGGCATTGAATGGTGGTGCTAAGCTAGGTGGCTTTGCACACAATACCGGTGAAGGAGGCTTAAGCCCCTATCACCTAGCACCAGGTGGAGATATAATCTGGCAAATCGGTACAGGGTATTTTGGCGCGCGATCGGAAGATGGAAATTTTTCAGTGAGCGCGTTTAAGGCGAATGCTTTGAAGCCCAATGTAAAAATGATTGAGATTAAACTTTCGCAAGGAGCAAAGCCTGGCCATGGCGGGATCTTGCCAGCGAAAAAGAATACACCTGAGATTGCCGCCATTCGTCTGGTAAAACCAGGCACTACGGTCTTTTCACCACCATTCCACAGCGCCTTTTCAACACCCAAAGAACTTATATTGTTTGTAAAAAAATTGCGTGAACTTTCAGAAGGCAAACCTGTGGGGTTTAAGTTGTGTGTCGGTCGCAAGAGTGAATTCCTTTCCATTTGCAAGGCGATGGTACAACTCAATATTTATCCTGATTTCATCACGGTCGACGGCGGCGAGGGAGGCACTGGTGCAGCACCTCCTGAATTCACCGACCACGTAGGGATGCCATTGCTGGATGCGCTTGCTTTTGTGGATAGTTCTTTACGGGGCTTTGGCATACGGCATGAAATGAGATTGATTGCAGCAGGTAAGGTGCTCACCGGCTTTCACATCTTGCGCGCGATGGCGCTTGGGGCCGATACATGTAACAGCGCTCGTGCCATGATGATGGCCCTGGGATGCATCCAGGCATTGGAATGCAACTCAAACACCTGCCCGACGGGTGTAGCTACTCAGGATCCTTATTTGATGAAAGGCCTTGTGATCGAAGATAAAAAACATCGTGTTGTCCACTTCCATAAGAATACAGTTGAAAGTTTTGTGGAACTCATGGGTGCCACGGGCCTAGACCATACTGATAAGATTAACCGATCCCATGTTTACCGCCGGGTATTCATGAACATGGTGAAGACCTTCGAAGAAATCTATCCCACCATACCCGATGGTTGCCTGCTGGAAGGCGGCGACGTTCCGTATGATTATGAATCATACATGAACCGGGCTTCAGAAGAGGTGTTTGAGGTACTTTGAGTGGAGGTGGTTGTGGATGACAAATTAGTGGCCCGCAATTTCTTTGGATTGGGAATGGCGGGTCATCGTCTAAATTGAAGTAACAGGAGTAACAACTGAACTTTGAATTTTTAATGATTCACGACTTTTTTAATTAATTACTGCTTTTGAATTAGTAAATCTTTATACCCAATCAATTGTATCCCCCGGTCCTTGATCAAGGCCTTCACCTTTTCGCTTGTAAACAAATCTGTAACACCTTGGCGGTCAGCGGCCACATCTTCATAGCCGATGTGGTAAACAGCCCTTAATTCGTCGTTCATCAGACCTGGGTGCTCAACGAAGACATACGTCTCTCCCGGCTTTACTTTGTTGAGTGCATTTAGAATACTCTGAATCTTTTCTTCCGATGTCTTGTGCGGTCCATCATAGGTCAACCTAAGTGTTCTGAAGTCCCCTTCCGCATCAATATCGATTTTGTATTCTTTAGCGAGTTTCTTCGTCATTGCTTTTACTTCTTCGGTGATATTCGAGCACCCCATATGCGAAGAGACATGGCTGATCTGAGGAATCCTTTTGAGGGCGAGTTCAATTTGAGCACGGAACTCCTTTTCAATGTCGGCAATCTTCCAGGCGTTTTCAGAAATGGATTGACCAGGATAGTTTTTATTTGGAAATACCATGGGATAGAAATAGCCATTGGCATCTTTTAAGCTTGGGCAATCGGTTAGGGGCCGCCATTTGATATTTTCCCACTCACTGGTAATGGCAAGGTGAATGCCAACGTCGATGCCCGGATTTTGCTGCAAAAGCTTCACTGCCTCTGGGAACCATGGTGATGACACAATAACTTCAATCGACGTTTCAATGCCCTCTTTATAAGTTTTGATGAGGGCCTCGTTGCCAGAATGTGAATAGCCCATGTCGTCTCCACGTACGATCAAACGGGTCGTCTTCTGTTGAGCCACGGAGACAGTCAACAAAATAGAGAATAGGAGGGTTAAGGATAAGTTATGCATTATAATTTGTTGGATAAAAAATTCTCGTTTTATTCCTACTTCACTACATACCCGTTTTTCTTTAACTCCTCAGCAGTTAGGGCAATTACATTCACGTCCAATTTGATTGGTGTCAGTGGGGCATCGGTGGAATCTGTCGAAACTGATACAATCTTGTCAATTACATCCATCCCTTTGAAAACCTGTCCAAAGATAGTGAAATCACCATCGAGCCGGGCAAGCCCTTCTTTGTTTTGAACGATGTAAAACTGGCAACGGGCAGAGAGTTTCCCTGGATTATTGTCACGGCCCGCACCAACGGCACCATAAACATGACGGAGCGTGTCAATGAATTCAGGCTTTAACAAGTAAAGCGAATCGGTAAAGCCTTCCGGAGTATCCGGACAGCCACCCTGCGCGACAAAATTCTTGATTACGCGGTTGAAGGTGAGGGAATCCCAATAGCCGTCGTCGGCAAGCTGAATAAAACTTTCCTTATGTCGAGGTGTTTCATCGTAAAGCCAAAAGAGTACTTCACCCTGGTTTGTTTTGATCTGACCCACGGTATAAGGTCTATCTTCTTTTTTCGGAGTACAGCAAAATGCGATTATTAATATTGGCAACAGGAAGTATTTCATATCAATGAAGGTTTAATTTAATTATCATCTAATATCTTCTAATTTCAAATTTGATAAACTCTTTCAGCTCTCCTCCTACGATCGTTGCGTTTGTCACGGTTGCCAACGGGGGACCTTGCTTGCACCATTCCGTAAGTTCAGTTATTTTTTCTTCATGACCTTCGGCCTCCAGGTAAACACTGCCATCTGCTTCATTGCGCACAAAGCCACAGAGACCGAGCTCCAGTGCCTTTTCTTTGGCTGAGGCACGGAAGGTCACTCCTTGAACCTTACCGGTAACGCGAATTTTGATATGAACCATCAAACCTATTAAGGCATTTCACATAACAGCCCTCCATGGAGCGCATCTTAAAATATATAATCTGTACTCAAAAATGCGGATTCTCTGTTTCTCAGAATATTTCCAAAAATCTTTTTGTTTTCTGTCGTGGACTTAGCTGCTACCAGGGCGCGAATTGAAAAAACCCGCAAAGCATCAGATACAGAAAGCGTTCCCTCCGCAGAATCCTTTCTACCGTTGAATGGAAATGAGTCCGGTCCACGTTGACATTGTGTGTTTATGTTTATTCGGCCCACCTGGTTCGCGAATGAATCGATATAATGACCAATTAATTTTGAATCCTTTCCAAACAAACTTAGCTGTTGGCCAAAATGAGAGTTGAGAACATAGCGCACGGGCTCGTCGTCATTTTCGAAAGGAACGATTGGAATCACCGGACCAAACTGTTCTTCAGAATAGACCCTCATTTTTTCATTCACTGGGTAAAGCACGGTAGGGTAAAAGAAAGAATGTACGATGGTGCCTCCCCCTGGATTCATGATTTTTGCTCCCAATTGAATAGCATCTTCAACCAATGCCCTGAGATAATCTGTTTTGCCGGGTTCTGCCGCCGGGGTTAGACTTACACCAGGCTCCCAAGGCATGCCAGGTTTGAGTTTGGATATGGCATCGCATAATTTTTTGATAAACACAGCCAGGATGCTTCGATGAACAAACAGGATTTTTAAGGCGGTACATCGCTGACCATTAAATGAAAGGGTCCCAGTAATGCACTCCGCCACTGCGTTGTCCAGGTCAGCATCAGCCAATATGATTCCAGGATTTTTGGCATCGAGGCCAAGGATCGCTTTGAGGCGATGTGGTTTGGGATGAAGCCTTTTTAATTCGTTCGCTCCCTTGTTGGTGCCGATGAAAGCAAAGACATCAATTTTGCCAGTCTCCATGAGTGCGCCGACCGTTTCCCGGCCTCTTCCATAGATGATATTAATAACACCCGGAGGAAAGCTGTCGCGAAAAGCTTCAAGCAATGGCCTGATCAGCAGCACACCATATTTGGCAGGCTTGAACACCACTGTGTTTCCCATGATCAGGGCAGGAAAGAGTGTGGTGAATGTTTCATTAAGAGGATAATTGAAGGGCCCCATGCAAAGGGCCACACCCAATGGTACACGGCGGATTTGACCCATGATGCCCTGCCCTTCGACAAACTTGGCAGAATTTCTATCAAGGTCTTTGAGCGCGTTGATCGTGTCAACAATATAATCGTAAGTCCTGTCAAATTCTTTTTCAGAATCTTTCAGTGTTTTGCCAATCTCCCACATGAGGAGGCTCACAACAATCGCCCGTTGTTCACGCATCTTCAATAAGAATCGTTCAACATGTTCGATCCTTTCAGTCACTGTCATGAGCGGCCATATCCCATGGCCAAGATCATACGCCGCAACGGCGGCATCCAAGGCATGCAGCGCTTCATGGGACGTAAGCAGCGGCGTAGTCCCAATAATTTTTTGTTCATGCGCTTCTCCCTTTTTGATAAATATTGGGCTCATCACTGGGTTGAGATCACCAGGCCATATCCTTAGTTCGCCATTGATTAGATACTCGCGCTGTTCTATAAAAGCAGGTAGTCTTGCTGAAGCCGGTATTGATTCTTCTGTAGGATATAAGTCATAGAGGAATTCGCTCATGATGATGGGTTAGGTTGTTTATTCAAAATAATACGTACCGCCCAAGCGGTAGCATTTCTATGTGTAAGTTATTACGAAACAAATGAGATGGCAAATACCACGGTTCAGTTTCGATCACACAGGATCCAAATCCTTGACGGCTCTGGGAGAATTATGGTCCGGAGCATTGATGCTAATTCACAAAGAAAGATCAATGTCGAATGCCGCAAATCTTACAATATTTTCGTTTTTCGATGGATCGAACTTTTGGTGGTTTCTTATGACCAAAGTAAGGAGGCTTCATATAGTCTGCGCCTCCTCCACGTTCAAGGGACTTCTCACGCTTCTCCTGGACGCGCCATGTTTTTTCTATGCGATCATAATAATCGTTCCGCGCATCGTAGGTTACCGAACTTTTCTTTTTCTTTTTTTCCTTTCGTGGACCGTAATACTTTACAGGGTTGACCGATTGAAGGCTGGTCGGAAAGTTTTTGTCAGCGGGGTTGACAGGATCTTTAGATTGTGCCCAAAGCATGGGAGCCATCATGATTGAAAAAATGCTTGCCATGCCGGCCACCCGAGAGTTCATGTTGCAAAGCTAATGATGATCAAAACAAATTGATCCTATAGGTGCCAGATAATTTAGTGACGAATTCCGCATTCGTTGCAATAGCGCATTTCATTGGGCAACCTTCGCTTGGGTATGCGTTTGTGGCCGAAATAACGAGGATTTGAAAACTGGGCCCTTGAGAGTATTTTGATAATTCGCTGCTTTTCTTTGGCTGCTTTTTCTACTCGTTTGTAAAATTCATAGCGAGCGGTATGCGTAACTTTTGCTTTCCTCCAAGTTTTGGCTTTTGTGTGAGATGGGGCATGGTAAACTTTTTGCTTCCCCGTTTCCCTTGAATTAGGGACGGTGGATTGGCCGTAAGTTAAACGGCATAACAGCAGAAAAGCAGGTAGACTTAATAATCTTAGCATTTGCATAGCAAAGACATAACGCCCCACTAAGAAGTTTATTATAAGGGGGATTTAGCTACGGTGTTCAGTTAAGAAATCAACAGAACGAGGTCGTAATCATTAGCTCGATTTCATTTGTAGCATGGACTGCTGTCTGCGGAAAATCCACGGCGGTACAGGGTTTTCCTCCTTCCAAAGTCCCTTTCCATTTTTACGGGCTTGTTCCTTTAGTGACTCGAGTTCAACGAGAGGCTCTTTTTCAGAAGTCCAGGCTAACCCCTCTTTAATCAATTCATGACGCGGATCAGAAGCGCCATCCACCAGAATTTCTCCCAATCGGGTTCCAAGCCTATCTTTACCGTGAATCAGGATGGTTACTGATTTCATATATAGTAACTTTGATAACAATCTTTTCGACTGATCCGAGTAATTCTGACCTGGCTCTGGGCTGTCGATTCCCTGCAAAAGCACTTTGTATTTCTCACGATCGCCAAATGAAATTTCAACCGTGTTTCCATCAATGACATTCGTTATAATCCCTTTGATCTCTTCTCCGGCATGTGCGACGAATGAGGCACAGCACAAAGCGTAAAGTACTATTTTCAATTTCATCTCCAACGGTTTTCAATTACGAATGTCCGATCTGTTTGCGTTGTGTATCAGATCATCTTGTCATCCAGCCATCACGTGTAAGATTTTTCCCTGGATTGAATAAAACCAGGAAGGACATGTATGAAAGTTAGAACCAACGGTGGGTCCTTAGATTAAAAGGGTCATTTGGACGAGGCTCAATCCAAGCATTTTGAAATTCGACTACATCCAGAATCCAAGGAGGAACCTTATTACAAAGTAGCCACAGAGGAGCAGCAACAGGAGACCAAAAATTCTGGCGCGCTGGAAATATGGCTTGACAGAAGGCATTTTCATGATCAGGTTGATTTACAGTATTAATAGCCCATAAAGTCAATATTGGCGTTGAAATCCTTCGGGATACCCATAAAGGGCAATTGAAGGCTGCGAATGAACCTGAGGTCCACTCGAAGTTGGGTTACCTTTTTTCTTTATGGCTAAGCCACAAATTCCCAGGGTAGGAATGGCTGGTTTTCAAGAAGGCTTTGCTGGCACTGTTCCCAGCACTTGCATTGTCTCAAGCGTCGGACTTTTCTTGCCTCCTCGTGGCTCTATGGTGACAGCGAAAGCAGCGGCGCCGTCTATATTTTTCATCTTAAGCAGTCCCGCAAAATTTAAATCAAAGACCCCCGCATCCACGGGCTTCCCATTGACAATTGCCCACAATTGAAATTGATTTTCATTCGAAATAACTTTTAACTGCTGGATGCTCAGATACACTTCGTGCGTGGACGAATCCCAATAAATGGAAGCGAGACCATTCTTGTCATTGTCCGTTCCTTTCATCACCACTTTCGTGAAAGCTGTGTTTTCGATGATGGATAAGTCGCTCTGAATCTTATCCAGTTTCTGGTTTACCACATTATATTCCTGCGCCATCTGATTATTCTGGGCAATGATCTGGGTTAGTGTTATAGTCACCTCCTGCCATTGTTGACGATAGTAAACGGCGAGATAGGAGGTCATCAAGGCAATCGCGATAGAAGCGGCTGCTGCATATTTCCAAAGTACTCTTTCCGGTGCCAAAGCAATCACTTTTGTATTGGGCCTGGCGCTGGAAACACTTACCATTATTTTATCTTTCACAATGGCGCGCGGGTGAATTGCAGCAGCAAACGCAATTTTTTCAAGGGTCATTTCAACCCTGAGGAGCTCTTCGGCTACTTCAGTATGTTGCTTAAGATTTTGCTCTACACTTAAACGTTCGGCCGCAGTCACCTCACCCAATGTATAGGCTTCCAAAATTCCGCTCGATATGTAATCCTGTACGTTCACTTCACATTTAATATTAATCGTAATTCTATCATCGCCATCCTCGTGCGGGTTTTTACTGTCCCAAGTGGAATACCAAATTGTTCAGCTAATTCGGACTGAGTGTAACCTTTCAAATACAAATGGTCGATCACAAACCGTTGTTCTTCGGGCAGTTTTGTCAGCAATTCCTTCAGGCCAATGGTTTCTATTTGCAATGCAACAGATTCCTGTCGGTCAACCTTATTTACGAGATTATCAATATCATCGGTTTTCCGCCCCTGACTCATTTCTTTGGAGCGTGTTTTGTCAATGGCTTGGTTTCTTGCAATGTTCAGCATCCAGGTGAACAGCCTCCCCTTGGAGGAATCATAACTTGCAATGCGGTCCCAGATTTTAAGGAATACGTCTTGCAGCACTTCTTCTGCCATATCTTCCTTGCGTATAATTCGAAGGATAATGCTGTAAAGGGCGCTGGAGTAATGATCATACAAATAGTCCAGAGCAGACGTGTCTCGCTGGGTCAGTAGCCTGATCAATTCCTTTTCCTCAATC
>JAYVQY010000008.1:0-3106 GCA_043776715.1 Cyclobacteriaceae bacterium
AGATCCAGAGAAGTTAAACCTGAAAACTCGTCGCTTACATTCTCGCTGCATGGAGATGGCGGAAATTCTTGGGCGATCGGAACAAAAATTACCTTGAAGACCAACGGACAGAAATTCTATCAGGAACTTTCCCCGATGAGGGGATTCATGTCCTCTGTTGATTATAATTTGCATTTTGGCCTTGGGAAAATTCTTTCTGTGGATACAACCATAGTAGAGTGGCCGCGAGGCAAAGTTACGGTACTCACTGATCTGAAAGTAAACCAGCTCATCTCACTAAATGAGAAGGATGCAATGGATAGAAGCCATTCAGAAGGTGTAGCGGCAGGCAAGCGTCTCGTTTTCGCAAGGATTGATGAACTTAAGGGTGTAAACTTTGTGCACTCGGAAAATGATTACAGCGACTTCGACCGGGACCGCCTTTTGTTTAATATGGTCTCGAACGAAGGCCCCTGCCTCTGTACGGGAGATATTAATAAGGATGGCCTCGTGGACTTTTTTGTTGGCGGTGCAAAAGACCAGTCCGGGGTGTTGTATGTCCAATCTAAGTCAGGGTCGTTTACACAAACCAGCCAGAATATATTTGATTTAGACAAGAGCTCTGAAGACACCGGATGTGCCTTCTTCGATGCGAACATGGATGGTAAGTTGGATCTGTATGTGAACAGTGGAGGAAGTGAATTTTCTTCGAGTTCAAGCGCTTTATTAGATCGTCTTTACATGAATGTGGGGAATGGGAAGTTCGAGAAAAGCCAACAACTATTTCCTGTATCCAACAAATTTGAAAGTACCTCTACTGTAGAAGCTCATGATTATGACGGCGATGGGGACCTTGATCTCTTTGTGGGTGTGAGACTTATTCCTTTTGAGTATGGGTTGCCAGGCAATGGATATCTTTTAAATAATGATGGCAAGGGCAACTTTCAGGATGTGACGGAAAAAGTAATCCCTGAGATTTTGAATGCAGGACTGATCACAGATGCCAAATGGGTTGATGTGAACAACGATGCTAAGAAAGATCTATTGGTTACAGGTGAGTGGATGCCAATCAGATTGTTCGTGAAGGAAGGGGACAGTTTGGTCGATCGAACAAAGGAGTATGGCTTGCAGAAAACAAGCGGCTGGTATAACTGCCTTGAGACGGGGGATTTTAACAACGATGGACTGACTGATTTTGTGGTTGGAAATCATGGGCTAAATTCTCGATTTAAAGCCTCTGAGGCGGAGCCTGTTTCGCTTTATGTAAGTGACTTCGATCGAAACGGAATGCTTGAGCAGGTTATGACGCGATTTGATAATGGGATTGCTTATCCGTTTGTTCTTCGGCAAGACCTGGTGGCTCAGATTCCTTCCTTAAAGAAAAAATTCCTTCATTACAATGAATACAAAGGGAAGACAATGGCCGATATTTTTACTGTCGAACAACTTCAAAAGGCCGTTGTCTTAAATGCCTTCACTTTTGAAACAGCAGTTTGGATGAACCATGGCAATGGAGATTTTAAAAAGACGACCTTGCCAATTCGTGCACAATTTTCCCCGGTGTACGCAATCTTAGTCGATGATTTTGACGGGGATGGCAATCAGGATATACTCATGGGTGGAAATTTGTACAGAGCCAAACCTGAGACAGGGATTTATGATGCAAGCTATGGAACGCTGCTAAAGGGGGATGGCCAGGGTAACTTTAGGGATATTCCTTCAGGTGAATCAGGAATTCTCATAAAGGGTGAAATTCGGTCGTTGGAGAAAATGGTTTACCGCGGAAAGAATATTGTTCTTGTTGGGAAGAACAATGATAGGATGGAAGTATTTACTTTTAAAGGTTTGTAAGCAAATGAAAATGAAGCAATTATTGATTGTACTGGTGGCATGGATTCCAGTGCTCTTTTTTTCGTGTGGTGAAAGGAAATCCTCTGAAAGAAAATTGGACAGCCTGTTTTTAGGAATTTCAATGGGGATGGAGAAGAAGGCATTCTATGATTATTGCTGGGAAATGAACCGGCAGAAGGTTTTTATACATGGACCCACCAACCAGAGCGTGGAATATAGGTTAGCAACAGAACTTAAGAGTCCTGTGATGATGCAGTTTTATCCATCATTTTTTGAAAATAAGATTTACGAAATGCCGGTGCTATTCAGTTACGAGTCATGGGCGCCGTGGAATAAGGAATATGGATCTGATGTGCTTTTGACAGACTTATTGCCTGTGTTCAAAAAATGGTATGGCGACGATTTTCAAACGCTTCAACATCGTACCCAGGGAACAATTTATTATCAAATGAAGGGTAGACGAAGAATTAACCTGTTCATAAGAGATGATCAATTTGTACAGGCAGTTTTCACTGATTTGAAAGTAGACGAAGTGATCAAGAACAAAAAGTAAGCATTCAACGCTCAGAGTTTTCAAATGAGGAGCATCTATAAAAGCAATCGCTATTTTTTCTTGTATGTGCTCGCAACAATCTTGTTGGTGAACTGTTCATCGCCGGAAAAGGAGAAGAAAACTACATTGTTTACGGAAATTGAAAGTCAGAAGAGTGGTATTGACTTTGTGAACGAGCTTCCTTTCAATAAGGAGTTCAATATTTATACGTATAGAAACTTTTACAATGGAGGAGGGGTAGCGTTGGGAGATGTGAACAATGATGGCCTTATTGATGTTTACTTCACTTCTAATTTGGGTTCCAACAAACTATTTCTTAACAAGGGCGACTTTAGGTTTGAGGATATCACAGAGAAGGCAGGAGTAGCTGGCACAAGGTCATGGTCGACGGGAGTCAATATGGTCGACATCGATGGAGATGGCTGGATTGATATTTATGTGTGCAACTCCGGGGATATTAAAGGTGGCAATAAGCAAAACGAGCTTTTCATCAATAATGGTAACCTCACTTTCACTGAAAAGGGCGAAGCATATCGCATAGCAGATCCTGGATATACCACGCACGCTGCTTTCTTTGATTACGACCAGGATGGTGATCTCGACCTTTATATTCTAAACAATTCTTACCAAGCCATTGGAAGTTTTAACCTGAGGAAAAATGAACGTCCCATACGCGACGTCTTGGGTGGGGATAAGTTAATGAGGAATGACGGGGATTATTTT
>JAYVQY010000009.1:0-12188 GCA_043776715.1 Cyclobacteriaceae bacterium
AAGTTTGGCGACACCTACAAATGGTACGATGTAGAGTGGAAAACCCAAATGATGACTGACAAGCTCAATGGATTCCGGTGAGGACATTGCATTAGAATCAACACATCACCCAAACAGAAACTCAATATCTCCTCGCGAAAGTGTTTTAACAAAACTGGCATCTTCCTGAATGAGGTCATCTGCCAGCATTTTCTTTTTCTCCTGAAGCTGCAGGATTTTTTCTTCTACACTGTCTTTACAGATCATTTTATAGGCAAACACCTTTCGCTTTTGACCTATTCGATGAGTACGGTCAATCGCTTGCTGTTCCGCTGCTGGGTTCCACCATGGGTCAACGATATAGACATAATCGGCAACGGTCAGGTTAAGTCCAACACCACCTGCTTTGAGCGAAATTAAAAACGCCTTCACATTTTCATCTTCCTGGAATTTAGTTACCTGCTCCTTTCTTTTGCGAAGTGGAGTGCTGCCGTCAAGATAACAATAGGATACTCCAATTTTTTCAAATTCTACTTTGATGAGCTGTAGCATTTGAGTGAACTGCGAAAACACCAAAAGCTTATGGTTGCCTGCATTTTCTGTCACCTCACGGATCAACTCTTCAATTTTCACCGAGGTTTCAGCCGGTTTTTCCTCTTTGGTTACCAAGGCGGGGTGATCGCAAATTTGGCGCAGTCTAAGTAATGCTTCAAGCACATCCAAGCCCGACTTACCTATTCCTTGGTCATCAATTTTTTTGAGTAGCCGGGCACGGTAACTATCGCGATACTGATTATATAGTTTGCGTTGCTCAGCATTCATAGTACACCAAAGCACCGTTACTGTTTTATCAGGAAGATCTTTTGCGACCTGCTCTTTAGTGCGCCGAAGTGTGAAGGGATGGATAAGTCTTTTAAGGTGTTCTGTCTTTTCTTTGCTGCCAAACTTATCTATGGGTATAGCAAACTCGCGGTTAAAAAATTTGCGATTGCCAAGCAGGCCAGGGTTAAGGAAGTTAAACTGTGAAAATAAATCGGATGTATTATTTTGAATGGGAGTGCCACTTAATATAATCCTGTTTACGGAGCGAAGTTGCTGCACTGCTTTTGTAACCCGTGCATCAGGATTTTTTATGGCCTGGCTTTCATCTAAAATTACGTATTGCCATAAAAAACCGGAAAGTTCTTCCAGGTCATTACGTATAAGGCCATAGGAGGTAAGCACAATATCATATTGCTCAAAGTGTGCTTCTGTAAACTCACGTTGCATGCCATAGTGGGTGTGACACGTTAAGGCAGGACAAAATTTCTGTAATTCATTTTCCCAGTTGAATATCAAAGACGTAGGGCATACTACCAACTGTGTGCTGCCCGGATATTTCTCTTTTACAAACTGCAGGAAGGAGATGGCCTGAAGAGTTTTGCCAAGCCCCATATCATCGGCAAGGCACCCACCCCAACCCAACTCGTCCAATGTCTGTAACCAGTGAAATCCTGAAGTTTGGTAGGGGCGAAGTGCGGCTTTTATCTCGTCTGATAGCGCCACTTTCTTCACGCTATCATAATCCAGTAGCTTACGTTTACGTAGTTCGATTTCTTTCTGCGTTTCCCCATCCAGCTTATCAAGGATATTTTCCAACAGCGTATAATGAAGTTTGCTCACTTTAAGAGTTCCGTTTTCTTCTTTGCCCGCGCTTAGCAATAGCCCATATTGTCTTACCCATTCTTCAGGAATGTGACCCAAAGAGCCATCCTCCAGCATAATGGTTTCCTGCCCATTCAGTATAGCGTTTCGAATCTCTTTCAATGTTATATTTTGTTCGCCCCATTGAATGGTAACTTTCAAATCAAACCAGTCAATGGCAGATGTTGTGGCAATAATAAATTTTGGGATGTGTGCAGAATACTTGAATTTTTTTAACTCTGCCCAGCCGTGAATCGAATATCCTTGCCCCTGCACCTTGCGCATCATGCTGATAAACCAGCCGCCTTTCATCACATCTGCAAATGGAAGGTAGTAATAGGTATTATTTAGTTGTTTGGCGAAGGAAGGATGAAGGGTACGCAGGTATTCGTATAGTATTTTCTCTTCCTCTTTGTTGCGTTGAATTATTTTTATCTTTTCATTTTGCTCAACTACAATCCTTAGTTCATTGTCATATTCGATTACTTCTTCCTCGTAAATAAACTCAGCACGTATCATTAAATTGCTTTCATTGAGTTCGCTTAGCCTAATCCGTGATTGCACGGCTGGGGTTAGCAGCTCTACGTTTAATTTAGGATCGAAGCCTATTTTATAAGAATCCATCTTAGGTAATACATATTTGCTGATCACCACTTTTTTTTCGGAGAGTGGAAATTGTAAGGAACCTTTCTTAAATAGGTCAAGAAAATTTAAGGCTTCACCACTTGCTGGAAGATAAAGTGTGTTGTTCTTCTCCAGAAGAAAGCCGCCTATCAGATTTGTTTTTGATTCCTGACCGTTGAGGAAAAGATGTGTTTTAAGAACAATTTTAGAGTGCTCATGGTTAGCCGAGAACGAGATTTCAGCAGGTTCCCTTCCTAGCAAAACTGGTTGAAGTGAGCTATTACTGAAACGGCCATTCTTAAGAATAAAGATATTAGAAGAGGTTCTTAACGTTGGCCAAAGTTTATGCAGTAGATGTATATAATGTTTACGAAGATTAAGAAGCTCACGCGTGGAGGCATGTGCCCAGCCACCGGTGCCAGTGTTGCGAATGAAACGATTGCCGGTGGCCGACATCCAGTGAATGAGGCTGGCATCTGAGAAGTGCAGCAAATCAGTATAAAAAGAGTCTTCTAATGGCTGAAGAAGAGCCAATCCTTTTTCGACCTGAAGTGATATTCTTTTGTATTCAGGAGTTTTGCTTTTGTTGTAAACCAGAATAGGTTCCAGATCAAAATGCGTTGACTTGCTTGAACTAAAATTGAAAAGAAAACCTATTTCATAGTCAACAACAAAGCCTTTGGGTAGCAAAGGGCGAATAATCTTCTTTACAGGCTCACCGTTAAGCGCAGGCAGCATATTAGAAACTTAATTTTATCGGAGAAAGATTTCCCCTTGCATGATCTGAGTTTATCAGGTAAGAAACAAGTGGGGCAAAATGTTTATCAGGAACTATACATTAGAAAGATAACCCCGGAATTAAAACAAAAGCAAAGGGCTTAGGGCGACGTGACATTGTATTGGTACATTTTTCATTTACTGACTTATCGGAAACCAAACTCAGGCCAGCATTATTCTATCGGCAGATGCGATAAACCGCCCGGGAGATTTTGTCACCCGCTTCATCAGTCAGTCAATGCGTTGCCTGCTGCCAACTCCTCCTAAAATCTTATGATGGAAAATATATGAGCCAGCGATAATCCCGATCAGGACGAAGATCGGCGCCCACTCGGATGGGGGTGCTCCTATGGAAATGTGAGCATAAATGGCGCCGATCAGGTCAAAGATCAATCCTGCGTAGGCCCATTCCTTAAGTCTGGGAAAACCTGGAACAAGGATGACAATGATTCCCAGAAGTTTGGCGACGCCAACAAATGGCACGATGTACGCTGGAAATCCCAAATGATGACTGACAAGCTCCAAGGATTCCGGCGAGGACATTGCATTAAAGACAGCACCCAGACCCATTCCCAGAGACATCAATCCGGTCAATATCCAATAGATGATTTTAGTTTTTTTCATGATATCCGTTGTTTACGATTATTTAATTGTGATCACTTGATTTCAGCCAGCCATTGGGTTGCCACTGCCCGCGCTGCATCGGTGGCTAATCCCTTAGGGGAGATGAACTCTGTGTAAATGAGATCGGCTCCTCTTGCCTTGCACACAGCACGAAAGGGCGGGTCGTTGACGTCCTCCATCGGCGCCAGCAACAGTGGAAAATCCCCAAGCTCTATGTTCCCGATTTTCACTGTGCACTTTCAGCTGTCATTCCCATTGAAAGGTAAGAATTCACCATATTTGCCCGCAAAAATAAGCCAAAAGCACATGGAGATCAATATCGTTTCTGACAGGCCTCCTCTGCGGCACGCCTGATTTTATGTCTATTTTTGCCAGAAGCAAAATAAAATAGCTGAGGAAATGTTTAAGGGCATTTATCTATGGTGGAAAGACAGGCATTTTCGTCATCTCCGAAAAAAGAGTCCCGAACAAATCTTCACTGAAATTTATAAACAGAATGTTTGGGGTGGCGAGCAGGGATCATTCTATTCGGGAACGGGAACAGAGAATCCCAATACAGCCGTTTACATTGAAAAAGTAACAAGTTTTATCAGGGAGCACGGCATCCGGTCCGTGCTTGATATTGGATGCGGGAATTTCGCTATCATGAGCAAAGTGGTGTCCGGTGCTAGCGTGAGATTCACCGGGATTGACGTAGTGGATGATCTCATTGTGTACAATAACAAGACGTTTGGAAATGACAGGACCCACTTCAGGAAGTTGGATGCGATCAATGATGATTTGCCTCCGGCTGACCTGGTCACCATACGGCAGGTTTTACAGCACCTCAACAACACCCAAATTTTACGAATACTAACCAAGCTGTCCCGGTTCAAATATGTGTTGATTACAGAACATGTTCCGATTACGGATGACGCGGAGTACAACCTGGACAAGACCACGGGTCCGCACATCCGCATGCGGATAAATTCGGGAGTTTTTATTGACAAGCCACCCTTCAGCGTGAAGAACACCCGAATCTTATTCGAGTATCGTGAAGATGATCCGGTCAAGGGAAGGTTAATTCCTGCTATGATGAGGACTTACATCGTGGAAAATTAATCCAGTATTGAATGAGGTGAAAAAAAACCAAGCCGAGATGGATTGGTTTTCTTATGACTGACTTTGGACTTACTTCGCTAAAAGCCATTGAATCCAATCCGATACCAAGCGAAGACCTGCAGGTGACGATCTATCGCGATTACTTTTCAGGCACCGCCAAAACATTTTTACCCGGACGTTATGATGCCTTTGATCTCAAGGATGAAGAGGATAAACTTTCATCGGCGCGGGTACCTCAGGGCATGAAAGTCACGCTGTTTGAGAATGATAACTTCACTGGCCGGTCGCTGGTGCTGACCCGCGATACCGGTGGTGATTTTATTCTTCCAAACCGCTTCAATGACATCACATCATCTCTAGTGGTAGAAGACGCTTTCTTTTATGTGGTCTCACCCAAAGCAGCTGAACCAGTGGTGGTTCCCGTTCCAGTGGTATTGCCCGTGGTCGCGCCTGTTGTGGTGGAGACAACACTGCCACCGGTGGTGGATTGTACCATGTCGGAGAAGAAATTTGGGGATGCCATCAAAGCCATCAATGTCCAAGCCTTCAGAGAAGGGAAGTTAGACGCGGCGAGCTTGTCGACCAGGAACAAGTGTCTCACCATATCACAAGTCCGTCAGATTGGGAAGGCACTCACCTGGGATGAGACCAAGATGACGTTTTTGAAGAGTGCTTATGAACAGTGCAGCGATCAGGACGAATACTACAGCTTGTTGGATCTTTTTACTTTCGCAACGAGCAAGGATGATTTTACGGAGTGGCTGAAGGGTAAATAATTAGGACGCTCTTTGGCGCAAGCTTGCAAGAGACGCGCCATAGCCAGGGAAGATGCGGGCACATCTTTTCAGAACTGAATTCTGTAACAAGGGAAAATGGGATGAATTGTAGCCAATCGGTTTAGTAAAAGACTCTGGGGAAATATGCTTCGGAAATGATTCGCACCAGCACGCGCTTCAAGCGCCGCACCATAGCTTCAATGATTTTCGTTAGGTGGTAGCAAAGAACTGACTTCTTTAATCTTAGTAGGATGGCTCAACTTGTAATCTCTTTGCTGTGGGCTAGTTTTAAATTTACTGTTGACGTATCCTTTTTTATATTCTTTCACCCTGGCATCAAATTCAATCATCATTCCAATTTTCAGGGAAATCTTTTCAAAACCTTTGGTTAATGAGACCCAGAGATGGTCAGTCACTACATTGTTCGTTTCTATATCGACAAGGTTTTTAAGCAATACTGTTTCTTCTGTGTAGCCTTTAAAGTTGCTCTTTTTGCCCAATCGATCGATCACAGCCCTAAACCTTTTTCGCTTCCCTTCTTCTTTTGCCAGTGGTTTTCGCATGGGTGAAGATAGAAAGGAAATTTTGCCTTTCGTCCGTGTTGTCACGTGTTGTCACCAACCTTTTCCTTGCTCACCGTAGCGGTCGGTGTCAAATTCGACTTGAGGCAAACACCAACAACGGACCGAGTTAAAGTGCTTTTTCGGTGAAGAGCACCAAAAGGCTAACCACGAATCTCAAAAAAAGAACTGCTCCAGCACGATCTTTCCATTTCTTACCTCATACAACGCCACTTCATCCAACTTCATTCGTGGCTGGCCCTTGAGCGTTACGTCCATGCCCATCGTGCATACAAAATACTTTCCTGCTACGTCTGGTTTATTGGTGTAGCCACCATGCATTTCGTGAATCATTGCCTGCCAATGCGCTCCTTTGGCTCGTATGCTCTCAAGGCTTTCCACATTTTGCCAGGGTGAGTTGGCTGGCTCAATACTCTTCGCATGCTCGTCATACAAATCCGTGAGGATCTGTTCAAAGTTCCCCTGCTCTGCCAGTTCATAGAAACGGTCAGCTACTTCACGGGTGGTCATTGTCTTTACTGCTGTGGTCATGTGATTTTTGTTTGGTTTTTGAATCAATTCCAGATGTTTAAACAAAGTAAAGTCCTACCACTGACAACCCTATGTCAGGAGGATCATGCAGGTGAAAATATATTTTAAATAAGTGTCCTAGGGTGACTTCCGTTTTTGATAGACACAGGGTAGGCCACAAGTGAGCCTCGCGCGGGGCAAACGCACAACACTTTGCGGCAGAAGCGTAGCCCGACCAATTCATCCGCCTGCTTTTCGCGCTGTGATCAAACGAAAGACAAACGTCCCAGCTACGAGACCAAGGGCGGCACCGGCAACATACATAATCATTGGGTAGTCTGACTGGCGCTTGAGGATGATCCCGTAGAAAGCCCAGGCTACCGAAAGCGCGAGAAAAGGATTGTTCAATTTTGATGAGCCAGAGCACGATCCAAGCGCCGGCAGCGATCAGTAAAATCGTCCACAACTCCTGAGATAGTCCAAACCCACTCCATCGCACCGACACCAGCAGTTGCAACAAACTCAATCTGAAGGTAACCCTTACCCTTCGGATAAAAAGCATATCTCCTGATGAACTATAATAAGAATCTTGGAAAATCAGATTCGGAGATAATTCGCTTGGTACGGGCACTTCCATAGGTATTCCGTTAGATTCACCAGTCCTTACAAGTTTCCCCCACATCAAAATTCTTTGTAAATTTATTGATATTCAATAAACAATTATTGATATTTGATCGTTAATTATCTCAAATCAATAAAATACTATGGAAATCAAGGCAAAAACAAGGACGGAGCAGATTCTTACGGTAATGCATATCCTGGCGTGGGTTGCTACGATCGGGTACATGATAGAGGCGGGGGCGATCATGGTCTCGTACGCGGTAAGCGTGGTGAACCCAGAGGCAGCCGGTAATTTATACCAGCGTTCGAATTTCGAAACGCTTCGAAGCCTTAGCTTCTGGTATTACACGTGTGCTGTTTCATTCATAGTTGCTATGGCCGTGATGAAGGCATATGTGTGGCAGCTCGTTATAAAGACGCTGTCCAAGATCAGTTTGTTGAATCCCTTTATAAAGGAGACGGCACAGCGACTGGAAATGATCAGTTATGTAATGTTGGGAACCTGGGTGGTGGCACTGGTGAACAGCGGGTACCTCGATTGGCTGGAGAAGAACAAGGGTGAGGACTTTGGTAAGGAGATGTCTGGCGAATCCATTTTTGTAGCGGGACTTGTGTTCGTGATCTCCCAGATCTTTAAACGTGGTATTGAGATCCAGTCCGAAAACGAACTAACTGTATAAGCCATGCCTATCATTGTAAACCTAGATGTGATGATGGCTCGGCGGAAGATGTCTTTAAACGAGCTGTCCGAAAAAGTAGACCTTACGCTGGCGAATCTTTCTATTCTAAAAACAGGGAAAGCAAAAGCTATACGATTCAGTACACTGGAATCAATTTGCAAAGCGTTGGAGTGTCAGCCCGGGGATTTATTGGCGTGGGAGGGGGAGGAAAAAAAGTGATCGAAAGGATAACTTTGCTTCGTCGTCACCGTATTAATTTTTGTTCCTCCTCTTCCTTTGTTCGTGTTCCGCTTGCTATCCATAAGTTACAAGCAAAGATTATCGCTGTAGCATTTCCTTTTAGATCGAAGTCATGCAGCGGGTCACCAACAAATTAAGTGAACCCTATATTGTTGGTGATCGGAGACAGAACAGCAACAACGGATAGAGACGAAGTGAGCACCAGAGAGATCCTTTAAAAAATCAACTATATATTGCCGTCGCTATCCTCAAATTTCAGGATGAACTAAAACCTGAAGTCAATGATGTAAATAAAGACAGCTTGCCAGAGACTAACAAGCAATGAGATGGCATGCTTCAATCATGAAAGCGTTGCCAAATTACTTGGCGACTGTGAGCATGGAGGAATTGATTTTCGCTAATTAATTTTCAAATGCTTGACCAAGTCTAGAAAATAGTTTGGAGACCAAATATCAAGCCTCGTTGGGCTTGATATAAATCTCCGAATGTCTGCCTTGACGCGATCCATATTCACGGTTTTGATCTTTTGGTTTAATAAATCCTGAAACTCTTTTTCAGTTATGGTATCTCTTTCCAATCCCCGCTGTCCCGGGCACGCAAAACAAAATGATTCAGGTCCAGCGGTATCCCTTTTTTGATATACCATTTCATATCGTACCAATCCCGACCTTTAACATTTTCCTTCCATTTGCGGAAGAGTAAAGCGTGCATTTGGTTCGGTAGCCTTTGCACCTGCCAAAAGTGCTTTAACGGCATTTCCGTGTTGTGGCAAGTATCTCACAAATGCTAAATTTGAAATATCAACGGTCATTTCGGCGCAGGATCAACTTATCCACTGTTTCCTTTAGGTCATGAAGAAACTTCTACAAATTATTTTATCCCTGATTCTTAGTTTTCCTGCCTACTCCCAGGCTGACAATCCATTTCTGAGTGTGTTGAACAAAATTCGAGGAGATAAGCATCAATTAACTTATAATGGAGAAAAGCAGAAACAAGTAGATCGCTACGTCGCTGGCGCTGCGTTCAAATCGTACCATCATAGCGGCATGAACTGTGGAGAGGTCATTGCCCAGTCGATGACCGGGACTGATTTTATAGACCTATGGATGAGGTCCAGAAAGCACAGAAAAATCATGTTGGATAAAAAATACAAGTCCATGGCGTCTAAAATTGTAAGGTTGCCGGATGGCAACTATCAGGCGGTAATTCAGTTTTATTAACCTGAACGAACCTCAAGGAGAAGAAACACGTGACAAGTTGGGACCGTAGTCAACGGCCTTTCCAATTGCCCAAATCGTGCGTCCTTATAAACCGCGTGTTTTTTCTGATTTCGGTGCGCTAACGAGACCTAAAAGTCTATCAGCAACCTTAATCACGGTTTCATAACTGAAGGACTGCCATTCTTCCTGGGTAAGATAGCCGGCAAGATATTCCAGAGATTGAGTCCTGAGCCCAAGGTGCCTACAAACAAGAAAGCTGACGGTTTCGGCTTCCAATTCCTGTTGTTTTTGCCCCAAGGATCGCTTAACCAAACGCATTGTTGTCCTTCGCTTATTGCTCTTCAACTCGACGTGACCCGCGTGCCCGAGCAACAGATGTCCCAGTTCGTGACAGAGTGTTGCAAAATGCTGGGCAGCGTCATGACCTTTTCTGAGGTGGACCTCCATCTTTCCACTAATCCAAGTCGTAACTGCGCCTGCGTTAAAGTAGTTAGCGGCTTTTCAATAATGAATATACCAAACTCTTCCGCGAATGCCCTCAGGTTGGATAGGTAGCTATCTTTGAAATCACCCGTAATTTCAAATAGTTTTTCCCCTATTCCGTCTTGAAGAAAGGTTTCAGGTGATTTAGTACCAATAGTGTCGTACAGATCGTAGGCCAAAATTATTGGGCCGTTGGGGGCTAAGATCAATAAGGGCTTAGGATCCACTTTGATTTTCCGCTTGAATTTTGTCTTCCAGTACCAGGCAGTTCCAAAGAACGTCACGGCGGGGTTCTGCAAATAGACAAGCATTGAGTTATATCTTGAGTAGTGACTGAACTTTGCCACGAACTCGAAGAAACGCCTGTATTGCTCTGAGCCCCGATATTCCAAAGCATGATGAAAGAGTTGATCAATCGAACTCCGGGTTGAATCACTCGCCAGCGAATTGAATGTAGGCTGGATGGCTCCAGATTCACTTGCCTTCATTGGTTTTTGATGGACTGATTTCGTAAAAGTTTCCAGCAAATCCAATGTATTTTCCGTCTAGCATGCTTGAATAGACTGAACAAACAAAGTAATTCCGTTCCCTCTTAACCTCCATCCGTTCATACATGCCGCTCGGATAACCAAGAAAGTCCTTGAAGTCGCTTCGACTTGGATTCGTACTGATAAGCACAATTAGCAAGGACCCGACAATTATCCAAGTCTTTTGAGTGCGGCTTAATTTCATGTTTGGGGCTAGCGATCGAGTAAAATACACACATATATGTGTTTATCCTAATTGCCTAGAATCCTGACTTTGCCATGTGACCAAAGTCCGAGACAAGAAGTTTTTAATACAATTCGGGAAACATCTTAAAAGAATCAGATCCAAGAATAACCTTTCCCAGGAGGACTTGGCTAATGATGCTGACATCCCGATTAATCAGATCGGTCGGATCGAACGCGGCGAGATAAACCCATCTCTTAGCACCCTTCACGCAATTGCTAAGGCGCTCAACATGAAAATTAGCCAACTTGTTGACGTGTAAGATTTCCAAGACGAGGTCGGCATTCACCTTGACCACTACCTTGACCACCAAATAAAAAAGCTACAATTCAATTCGAATTGTAGCCTTATCGGAGGTCTCGAGCGGATTCGAACCGCTGTAGGAGCTTTTGCAGAGCTCTGCCTAGCCGCTCGGCCACGAGACCCTGAGTTAGTATCTGGTTGCTTGTATCTGGTTATCGCAGCAAACCAATTCCTTAAGGGTGTAAAACTAATAGTTTGTGGCTGATATGCCAACGGGGTTGGGTAGTATCTGGTATCTGGTAGCTGGTATCTGGGCGCGAAACCCAAGGTACCATTACCAGCAAATAAATACTAGACTCCAAAAGAGTCGTGCAACGGTTTTCTCTCAATATAACTGCGTCTCATGTCTAGCTGCTCTCCCAGATACCAGCTACCAGATACCAGCGAACGTTTTTCGTCAGGAAAATAGGAAATGTGATTTGGAGAAAGTACTAGAAAGATTCGGAGCTTTCAATATGAAATCTTATAAAGACCTCGACGTATTTCAAATTTCCAAAACACTTGCGATTCAAGTGCATTCAATCACTCTTACGCTGCCTAAATTTGAAATGTATGAGGAAGGTAGCCAACTTAGAAGATCCTCTAAATCCATTCCAACCAATATCGCAGAGGGCTTTGCCCGAAGAAGATACAAGGCCGACTATATCAAATACCTGGTATACGCCCAGGCCGAGTGTGACGAAACATTGTTGCACCTGGAGCTTCTCCGTGACACAAAATCAATTGCCTCACCCGAATCTGTAGAACCCATCATGAGGGAGTATGATTCGTTGGGAAGGAGACTTAATAAGTTTATTCAATGGACGGAAGACAATTGGAAGCCGTGAGCGGTATCTGGTGTCTGGTTGCTGGTATCTGGGGGTTGGTCATGGAGACTAGATCGCAGCTGGCGAATACTGGCGTTCCGATTATTCAGCTTCTGGCATACATCTGTTGGTGGAGCGGTAGCTGGTAGCTGGTAACTGGTATCTAGTATCTAGTATCTAGTATCTGGTATCTGGTTGGGGATCCCCAGAAACCAGATACCAGCAACTAGATACTATACTCCAAAAACGTCGTGCGACTGTTTTCTCTCGATATAACTACCTCTCCTATTTAGCAGCACCCCAGATACCAGCAACGTAAGCATCCGATGAAGTACATATTTCCTTAGCCAAAGGTTGGTAGTAGTTTTGGGTTTCACTAAAACTACATTATGAAGACCGAAAATTCAAT
>JAYVQY010000010.1:0-39442 GCA_043776715.1 Cyclobacteriaceae bacterium
CTTGTCCGCGTGGAGAATTTTTGTTCTTAAAGTGTCACACGTCAATTGGTAAACTATTTTTTTTCGGTGCTCTACGGACAAATTAGTATTGACCCGGATGTTATGAGCGGCGCCGCTGTATTTGCCGGAACGAGGGTCCCTGTTCAAAATCTCTTTGACTACATTGAAGGCGGTGAGGATCTTTCAGAGTTTTTGGATGATTTCCCTTCCGTTTCAAGAGAAGTTGCTCTTTATGTACTGGAGATTGCAAAACAATCTATTACCTACCAGAAAGCCATTCACCTCTCAGAATCTACTTCAAATGGTCTTTAATCCATTCACTTATTTGATCAAACGTCAATTCACCCTTAGCTGCTTTAATGACGAAGTCAAACTTCTCATCTTGTCCCGTTATAATATTGAGCTGATTCTCCAAAAGAATCAACCTCATTAAGACATAAGCGGCCCTTTTATTTCCGTCAACAAAGGGATGATTAGAAATTATGCTCTCAAAAATAGCTGCCGCTTTATCAGCTGGGTCTGGATAAAGGTCGCTGCCGTCAAATGTTTGGTAAGGTCTGCTTATGGCTGACTCAAGCGCTCCTCGGTCTCTTATCCCATTTGCTCCTCCAAACTTTTCGATTAGAATGTCATGAATCTTTTCGACCTCGCTAAACCCAATCACTTAGCGAGTCTTTCAAGAAGGTCCCTGTCCTCTGTCAAAATGTCTCGAAGATTCCTTGTGAGGCTTAGTCTGTCAACTGGTTGCTTCTCCGCCTGCTTTAAGAAGTCTAAAATATCTTGAAGTACACTGTCAGGCACATTGTCCAGAGATTTTTGTATTTCATTTTTAATTTCCTTGGTGCTCATGATTCACTAAAGTCTTCCCGAATTTACAAATATTGCCAAATCTTTAACTATGGTCAACAATAAGCCACAACGTGAGTGATAAGCAGCGGCGGGCATAGCAGCAACTGGTGTCAGATATTATAACTTTTTGCACTATCTACGTCTCTGTCAAGGTCTGAAGAAGGGTAATTAAAAACGGGTACTCCGTATGTTCCAAGCAGTTCCATGAAGGCTCTCTTTGAGAGTCCAACTAGTTCGGCAGCTTGTCCCAGTGAAAGTTTACCTTTTTCGTATAGTCGAGATGCTATTGTCATTAGGGCATCTTTGTCGTCAAAGTCCACTGTGTCCGGTAGATTTATCATTAAGGTTTTCACGTCATAAATTTACATTTTTATTCTCACTTTCTTGTCTGGAAGCCGCTTGCCTCTAACATGAGTGATAAGGTTAAAGTCGGGCCTTGCAGTTTTAGATTTCCGAGACAGTGTCTCGGATTTTCCGTACCTCAGATAGAATCGCCTCATGTTCTCAAGATTATCAACAGAAAAACCTTACCAAATTGCTTTGTTAGTTCCTTTGTAACCTTTCCGCACCTTTCCGGTAACCAACACGAATTTTGATAAAACCCGGCGAATTGATAACAGACGAGCAGATTATGGAGGCCGTGAAAAGCGGTGATCTTCAACAGGCCTCTGTACTGTTTGACCGATATCATAAGCGGATTTTCAATTTTCTGGCCCGCATGACCGTGGACCGCGACCTGGCAGAAGACCTGACGCAAAACGTTTTCCTCCGGATGATAAAATACCGGAACAGTTACCGCGAGGGAAACAAATTTCAATCGTGGATCTACCAGGTGGCCCGCAATGTTTTTTCAGATCACTATCAGGCACACAAGAACCGGAAGTCAGATTTCATAGATGTGGAAAAAATGAGTGACAACGTGATGGATTCGGAAGAAGGAGCAGAGCAACATGAAAGAGAAAAAATTCTCCATCGCTCTATGGCCCTGCTCACCGAAGAACAACGCGAATTGCTGGTGCTGACCAGATTTCAGCAGATGAAGTATGAGGCGGTCGCAGAAATGATGGAGACTTCTGTCGCGAACATTAAGGTGAAGGTACACCGCGCGATCGCTAAACTGAGAGAACACTATTTTGAACTTGAAAAAATATAGGCCATGGACAAGGAAAAATTAGAAAGCCTGCTGATTGACTACATCGATGGTAAGCTGACGGAAGCTGACAAGAGCATCCTTGAACAGGAGCTTGCTCAGAATACGGAAGCCAGTCAACTGTACCAACAATTGCGTGAGGTGATGAGCGCCATGGAAAAGTCCGAAAAGCTTGAGCCTGGTGCGCGACTGAGGGTTTCTTTTGATAATCTTCTCAGGGAAGAAATAGCCAAGCAAAAATCTTCAAGGACCATTTCGCTCTTTCAGCCAACCGTATATCGTATGGCAGCAGGGCTCGTATTGGTGATGGCAGGCATCGGGATCGGATACTGGGTCAACAAAAATCAACAGCGTGAGGATGAAATGCTGGCATTGAAGCGGGAAGTACAGGCTACCAAGCAGATGATGCTGGTCATGATGGACAATCAACAGTCGGCAAGCCAGCGGATACAAGGTGTAAACGTGGCGCTCAAAATTGACAAGGCTGATGATGAGGTGGTGAGGGCACTGGCGAAGATGATGAACGAAGATCCTAACACAAACGTGAGGCTTGCTGCCCTTGATGCCCTGAGCAAATTTCGTGAAGAGCCCCTGGTGAGGAAAGAACTTATTCAGGCACTGTCGATACAAGAAGACCCGGTAGTCCAGATTGCCCTAATACAACTGATGGTGCGGATGAAAGAGAAAGGGGCGACAAAAGATCTGGAACGGATTATTGACGACAATGAAACGATGAAAGCAGTGAAAGACGAAGCGTACTCAGGCCTGTTGAAACTTTCCTGAAGGTATTTTGTCAATGAGTAGATGTGTCGGTGCTGTTTCACAGAGTTTCGCAGAGAATACATTTGGAGATGCACGGAGAAAAATGAAAGGCAATTTGGTTCAAATAATCAAACCTCAGAGAAACTCCTGGATTTCTCAGTGAGACTCAGTGGAATAGCATTCGGGTGAATGAGAAATTTATCAAAGTTGACAAGTAGGACTAAGCGTGAGGAAGAAAAGAGACTAACAACGAATTGAAATGAAAAATAAGAACATCATCATTATTACTTTATTACTATCGATCTCCACCAGAATAAGCGCACAAGAGTTTAAACTATCCAAAACCACAGGTCGGTTGGAGATTAATCTTGGCCGGGTAGCCGTCGAAGGACATACCGGTAACGAAATCATCTTCACCTCCAACGATCACGAGAAAGAGAAAGACGAGCGAGCCAAGGGGCTGAAAGAAATCAACAGTCTGGGATTGGACGACAACACTGGCCTTGGAATCAATGTGGAAGACAAAGGAGGTGTAGTGATTGTACGCCAGCTCAAAAAAATGAATTCTCCGAAAATAAAAATCCTAGTGCCCAAAGGAATCATCATTTCTTTCTCCCACGAATCACAATATGGTGGCGAGGCACTTTTTAAGAATGTGGAAAATGAAATTGAGATCTCCGCGCAGTATAATAGCATCGAGCTCGAGAATTGCTCAGGGCCATTGACGGTCAAAACAATCTACGGTCATGTAGAGGCAACATTTGATTCTAATAGCAAAGGCCCAATCTCGATTGTTTCAGTCTATGGATTTGTCGATGTGACGCTCCCCCTAATGACAAAAGCAAACCTGAAGCTCAGTACTTCTTACGGCGAAATTTATATTGCGCCTGATTTCAAAATTGAAATTGATCGCCAGGGCGACATGGTCCGGTACAGTGACCGGGTGACCGGAAAAATCAACGGTGGAGGGATGGACATTGATCTCAATTGTAACTACGGCAAAGTGTATCTCAGAAAACAATGAAATGAAATCGCGATCTCGTTAATAAAAACTTAAAAGGAATTTTTAAAACAAACACAAATGAAAAAGAAGATTTTGACAATGGCCATGGCGTTGATGGCAATGAGTGTGTTGCATGCTCAGGAGTATAAACTTGCAAAAAGTACGGGGAAGTTGATCATCAAGGGAGTCGATCGGGTGTCCATCGAAGGCACCAGTGGAAACGAGATCATTTTTTCTTCCGCGGACGGATCGCGGGAAAAAGATCATCGCGCGGATGGATTGCAGGCCGTCAGCAGCATGGGTCTTGAAGACAACACAGGCATCGGGCTAGCGGTTCAGGACAAGGGCACCACGTATGAAGTGTACCAATTAAAAAAAATGGATGGTCCGCGTGTGAAAATCCTGGTCCCCAAAGGAGTAAGCATCTATTACGATCATTCTTCTCCACACGGCAGTGACGTTACTTTCAAAAACGTAGAAGGCGAAATTGAGACCTCCACCGTTCACAATGGCGTGCACCTGAATAATGTAACCGGTCCACTCAACATCAAAACTGTACACGGTGAGATCGAAGCCGACTTCAGTGCCGGCATGAAGAGTCCCATTTTACTTTCTTCAACACATGGACTGGTCGATGTGACCATCCCTGCATCCCTAAAGGTGACCATGAACATGAGCACCAGTTGGGGAGAAATCTTTGTTGACCCGGCCTTTAAGCTAGAAATTGAACCCAAAAGCGACTGGGTGAAGTACGGTTCAAATAAGGTAAACGGCAAAATCAATGGTGGTGGGTTGGACTTGACCTTGTCTTCAACCCATAATAATATTTATCTGAGAAAGAAGTGAGCCCACTGATTGAAGGTTGGTCTTAACAAATCATGGCCAACCTTCCACAAACAAACAACAACTGAATTATGAAGTTACTACTACTCATCCTCTTTACAGGAAGTCTAACCTTAAATGCCCAGATCCTTATCGAAAAGACTTTTGCGGTTCAACCTGGGCAAAAATTGAATCTCAATTTTGATGATCCGGAAATTAAATTGCAAACATGGGACAAGAATGAGGTACTGATAAAGGGAACAGTGAGCATCAACCGTGGAGAGAACGACAAAGCGTTTGAATTGCAGTCAACTTCCTCTACGAAGGAACTTATCATTACTTCAGTGATTAAAGACAGGGAAAATATTCCTCAACGCATCATCATCAAAAGAGGTGATACAGAATATTTTTTTAAAGCCAAAGACTACAACGATCCTGAGATTCAAAAGTTTCTTGAACAGAATGGACGTGAGTACTCCTATATGTCAAATGGAATCGCAAAAGAGATCAAACTGGAGGTATTCGTGCCTAAAAAAATGGAAACAATCGTGCAGGCTAAATATGGAATGGTGGAGGTGAAAATTTTCGATGCTGCGCTGACCATTAATGCAAAGTACGGCGGAGTGGATGCAACCATTGCGATGGCATCTACCGGTGAGCTTACTGCGCGCAGCCGTTACGGTGAGATTCTTACCAACCTGGGCATCCCATTTAACCAAGCACGCGATTCGGCCCACCATGACAACTGGACAGAAATAACAGTCAAGCCAGGAACTGGGCATCACTATAGTTTCGAATCCAAGTATGGCAATGTGTATCTGAGGAAATAAGCTCGGTCTTTTTAGATGAGACACTGGGAATCGAGGTTCGATCATGAATTGCATCCGTCAAATGTTTCATTGTTTTTTCTGCTTGCGGCAACGTAAATTTGAGCATGCGCCGATTGAGCCACTTAATTCTGGTGTTCAGCATGCTCTCGTGCTCAAAGGATAAGATTGCCCCTACTTACAATTACAGCACCACCCTTGATGCCTCTTCAGCCACAACCCGATGGAAAGTGAGTGAACTTGTGCAGGGTGGATTTCCTCTTATTTCAGTGGGTGACGCCGCTTCAAACTATATCTACCTAGAATTGAGGTACACAGGGCAATACATTGCAGACAATGGCGTCAACGACTGTTATGGGCGATTTACTACTGACAACAATTCGGAAATTGACTTTTATGACAATATCTCGTGCACCAAGGTGAAGGGGGATATGATCAGCTATCAACAATTCAAAGAGACCTTGACGAAGCAGGTAGCTACCTATAAGGTAAATAGCGATTCTACGGTCCTTACGTTATTGTATAATTCAGAAACTTACATCAAGCTCCTACGATTGAAGTAAAGAATAATAGCCGGTTATAGACTCCTCCACAAATACAAAGTCGCATAAGCTTCCCAGCCTTCATATTTTCTAAATATTTTTTTTACTCTTTCGGGTTTTGGCTTCGCTTTCAGTTGTAATTGATTCTTAATGGCATTGTGCAAGCCCGCATCCTCGAGCGGAAAAGCATCCGGGTGACGAAACGTCTTCATCAAAGCATAGTTGGCTGTCCAGTTGCCAATTCCTTTGATCTTGATCAGTTCATTCCTGGCTTCGCCTAGGCTAAGGCCGGTTAATTTCTGCCTGGAAATCTTTCCCTCCAGAAAAGCGTTGGCGATTCCAATGGTATACGCTGCTTTTTGGCGCGAGAACTGAAGTACCAACAATTGTTCAGGAGAGAGAAGTGCCACTGTGGCGAATGAAGGGAAGAGGTAATATGGATGGTCATTCACCTCGATGGTTTCCCCAAACTTCTCCACAAATCTTTGCTTCAAAGTGTATGCAAAACCAAGGTTGATCTGTTGACCTAAAACCGCCCAAATCAACGACTCAAACAAATCCGGCTGGCCAATGATCCGATACCCATGAAATTTTTTTACCAATTCTCGAAGCAATGGATCCTTCTTAGCTAATTTATAAAACGGCTTCAGGTCCGTGTCGAGGTCGAACCACTCCCGGACGTACTGAACAATTTCTTTTTTCTGAGATTCGTTCGGCTGACCCTTCAGAAATTCTATCTTGAGGGTACTCGCCCTGCCGTAAATCGAATAAACGAAATCATCTTCTCCAAGACGCATGGCTTTCGTTACCACCTCATGTTCTGTCCGGTGAAGTAACTCACGGGGAGAGCGTTTTAAAAAAGAAAGGGTCAAAGGATGACTGTACTCTGCCGGTAAAGGAATCACAATGGAATTCACTGGTGGTATTTAACAATTGTGGAAGATAATCAAATAACATGTTTTTTAAATCAGATCATCGCAAGATTCAGGTTGCCCGGTCGGGGTCTGAATTTCACTTTTGTAAAAAAGAAAAAATGAACATCAACTCGATTGAATGGGAAACTCAGCATGCTTCACTAAATGAAGCCGGTTATGCCATTCTTCCCGGTTTACTTTCCAAACAGGAATGTCAAGAGCTCAGGGCGTGTTATTCCGAAAATCATTTGTATCGGGCCACCATCAACATGCAGCGCTACCGATTTGGAAAAGGGGAATACAAATATTTTAGCTATCCCCTACCCTCAAAGGTCCAGGAATTAAGGGCATCCCTCTATGGTCCGTTGGCTTCGCTGGCCAATGAATGGATGAAAAGTCTTTCAATAGAAATCGACTTTCCATTTCAACACGAAGAGCTGATTCGTCAATGTGCAGAAAAAGGGCAATGCCGTCCAACGCCCTTGATGTTGCGCTACGAAACAGGAGGCTTTAATACGTTGCATCAGGATTTGTATGGTGAAGTTTACTTTCCATTTCAAGTGGTATTTGTGTTGAGTGAATCAGGAAAAGAGTTTGAAGGAGGAGAGTTTGTTCTGGTCGAGCAGCTGCCCCGGGCACAGTCACGGGCAAGGGTGATACAGCCAATGCAGGGAGACGCCTTAATCTTTACTACTAATTTCCGCCCCGAGAAGGGTTCACGAGGTTACTATCGGGCAAAAATGAAGCATGGTATAAGCCCCCTTACTTCTGGGACACGACATGCATTGGGAATCATTTTTCACGATGCCGCATGACATTGCAGTTGATTGATTGTATCTACTCCGTCATATTTATTCAAGCCTGATCCAATCTACACACTATAAAAATTTGACTGCTTCTAAGAAAGTAAACAATGACTCACCAATCCCAAAGGGCAATGTCATTAAGTTAAGACACCCAAAGGCTTCGACTCCGCTCAGCCTGACTCCTTCGAAGCAGAATGTCCAATATGGGTCACCCTGAGCGGAGTCGAAGGGCGACACCTATCTCTCTTAGAAGCTTAACTAAACGACATTGCCCAAAGGGATTGAACGTTAATTGAACTCCTCTGTGTCAGTTGGCAGTGACAAACCAATCCCGAAGGGATTGATCATTAATAAAACTAATATGCAACCATTTCCAGTCGACCCCGATGGGTGTCGAACTATTACGGGCCAATCTCCTAACAGGAAACCCAACAAGAAACTAGAATTAGTCCATTTGCAGATAAAATGATTCCACATTCCAATCTAGAAATTCATGAACTCATCAAACTGATACATCGTCAGGCGATAACCATGGGAGGAAATTCGTCTTTAAAAATTTACGGCACACTTTCGTGCAAGTCCGGAAAAAGGATGAACAAGAAAAACCGTGTTTTCTTTAAAAACGAAACGGAAGCCATAAAATTTGGCTTCCGTCCGTGTGGTCACTGTCTTCGTGACCAATATATCTTTTGGAAATCTAAAATTACTTGACAGCCGTATTGGCTTTCAGGTTCGTTGCTACCAGCAAGGCAAAGTCCTTTCCTTTTACAAATCCTTTTCCCCAGTCAGCTTCATATTTATCTGTAATGCCCAAGGCCGGAATGTCTTCTATTTTCTTTCCTTTTTTCATAGCAGCGGCAACCTGATCGCGTATGTCGGCCACCTTGTCGCGAAAGGTTTTGACGTCGGCTTTAGATGCCACTTCCCCATGACCCGGCATCACTTTAGAATTATCGTCCATCAACGCCAGCATTTTATCCAGTGAGGAGATATAGCCGTTGATGGTTCCTGCATTGGAAACGTCGATGAACGGATACCCCATCCGGGTGAATGTATCCCCGGTGTGAAAAACGTTTGCTTTCACAAAATGAACAAGAACATCTCCATCTGTATGGCCCGGATCCAGGTGGATGAGCTCAATGTCTTCATCATTCAGGTGAAAATTAAGCCGGTCAGCAAAAGTGATGACAGGCAACGCATCCTTGTCCCTGGGAGGAACGGGTTGTCCTTGCCGGTTAACAGTTTCTTTTTGCATTCTTTCACGCACCACATCGTGCGCCACCACCGTAATGCCCATTCTTTTGAAGTTTTCATTGCCACCCGAATGGTCTCCGTGAATGTGCGTATTAATGAGAAAGCGTATCTCACCCGGATCCAGCGTCTTGATGGCTCCGTTAATTTTATTAGACAACGGCGCAAACTGATCATCGATCATGAGGGTCCCGTCTTTTCCGATCAACACACCGATATTACCGCCAGAACCTTTCAGCATGTAAATATGATCTGACACTTTTACAGGGCGAATCCTGACCGTATCCAAATTAGGCTGCGCCAGCAAGGGCACTGAAAATAAGAGCGAGAAATAAACAAATGGGATCTTCTTCATAGAATAGTGTTTGCGTAAATATAAATGAAGATGGGGAAAGCCCCATAACCGTTCGCATGAAATTCAAATTATCACTAATGATCTATAAGTCCTTAGCCCGTCTTCGCGGTTTTGATGAGACATCAAAACCGCGACCTGCAAATTCGATTCAACGTACCAACCGTTTGCGCCCAATTCACCTATCCTGATCACTTTTCATTTCATAGCTAAATTCGAAGTTCGCGGTACCCGTGACGGGACCGCGAAGACCCCACCAGATACACTTTTCAAGCCTCCGACTTGGTTAGCAGGATAGTGTAGCTCCAATATCAGCAAGAAACAGGTTGAGCCGATCACCGAATCCCGTGAACTTTGATCCATCAAAAAACAATAGCTTTATGATCGTGTCAACAGAAACCAACATTAATTATCAGCGTATTGAGCAGGCGATAAAATACCTGGAAGAAAATTTTCAACGGCAGCCGGAACTTGACGAAGTGGCTGAAAAAGTCCACCTCAGTCCATTTCATTTCCAGCGCATCTTCACTGATTGGGCAGGAATCAGTCCCAAGCGTTTCTTGCAATATCTGACCGTGGATTTTCTGAAGGCAAAATTGCAGGAGACCAGGAATATAGTTGAGGCTGCTGAGTCCGCAGGGTTATCCAGTCAATCGCGCGTATATGATCTATTCACGACGCTGGAAGCGGTAACCCCGCAGGAGTATAAACTCCGGGGCTTCGGAATAAAGATTGACTATGGGTTTCATGAAACGCCTTTCGGTTCAAGCCTTATCGGCGTAACAGAGCGGGGCATCTGCTGGCTATCATTTGTCAAAGCGGAAGAAGGGCCAAAAACGGAGCTTGAAAAAATGAAAGAGCATTGGCATCAGTCCATTTTTCATCAAGACGAGGTACTTACATCAGCCTTTGTAGAGCAGATATTTACTGGAGAGAAGTCAAAGAAAATACACTTGTTCGCTAAGGGGACTAACTTTCAGATCAAGGTATGGGAAGCATTGCTCCGGTTGCCGATGGGAAGTGTGACCACCTACCAAAACATTGCTGAAAGAATCAAAAACCCAAAAGCCATGCAGGCAGTTGGCTCAGCCGTTGGCTCCAATCACATTGCCTATTTGATTCCCTGCCATCGGGTGATTCGAAAAGATGGAATACTTGGTGAGTATCGATGGAGCGCTACACGTAAGAAGAGCATCATAGGTTGGGAAATGGCGAAGGCTTCTTAACTCCATTTGCCACGTTTGCCTATTGCATTTGCTTAGTGCCTACTCCACTAGGTTGCCCACGTTTTTCCGACTTCGGCTAATGGCACGCAACCTTTGTATGGCCCAGGAACAGGATTGTACTGCAGTACCTGGGTAGCGCCCGGCTCGCTGCTGAAAAATCCAAGGATGGTCAGCTCTTTAAACTTAACGATGAAAGGCCTGTCTCCTCCACCGTCTGTGTTCCACCAGCCTGCGGACGCCGTGTCACCGGAATTTTTGAGTGCTGCGTCATGATGTTTCTTCACATGCGCAACCTGATCGGCTGGTTCGCATTCGGCAAATACATCACCAAAAGTCTTCCTTGCATCCTCATCAAATTCTGCCAAACCCTTAAGAAATTTCTCCTGTTCTTCTTTCGGGAAAACTACTTTGAGCATGTCATCAATAAATGCCGGTACACCTGCATCTTTTGCGCCGGGCGTACTCGTCTTTGGGATAATAATTTCGGCTAGCTCGCTGACAAACCGGGCCTGATCTTCCGAAAAGAATTCAGGTTTATAAGTGAGCTCGGGCGCTGCTTTGCACCCATTCAATATTCCTGCCAGCGCAGGGCCCGAGACTGCATAGCCTAGCACCATGGCCGTCCGCTGAAGTACTTCTCTTCTATTCATATCTGCAGAAATTTAAAACTATTTCAAGTTGCCTTTCTTTAATTCACTCACGGCATGATCTGCCGCCCGTGCCGTCAAAGCCATATAGGTAAGCGATGGGTTCTGACATGCTGAAGAAGTCATTGCTGCACCGTCCGTAACAAATACATTCGGCGCTTCATGGACCTGGTTCCATTTGTTTAGCACGGAGGTCTTTGGGTTTACGCCCATGCGAGCTGTTCCCATTTCGTGAATGCCCAATCCGATGTTATTGGCGCCATCGTACATTTTGACATTTTTGAATCCTGCAGCTTCCAACATTTCTGCCGCGGCCTCCTTCATGTCTTTACGCATGATCTTTTCATTTTCCTTCCATTCCGCATCAACGTTTAATGTTGACAATCCATAAATATCTTTCTTGTCTTTGTTTAACGTTATCCGATTGTCGGAATATGGCAAGCATTCTCCAAAACCGGTGATGCCAAACCTCCAGCCACCTGGTGTGGTGAGGGCCTCTTTGAGGTCAGCTCCAAAAGACAATTCGGCGACGCCGCGCTCCCACCCTTCCCGGCTACCATCTCCCTGATATCCAAATCCACGAATATAATCCGAACGTTTTTCTTTGCCGATATTTCTGAATCGAGGAATATAAATCCCATTGGGTCTGCGGCCGATATAATATTTATCATCAAATCCTTCCACATCACCTTCCGCTCCCGCGCGATACTGGTGGTCCATGAGGTTTCGTCCCAATTGATCGCTTGCGTTTCCCATTCCATTCGGAAAGCGATTTGACGTTGAGTTCAGCAGGATGAAGGTACTCCCCAAGGTAGAGGCATTCAAAAAAATAATGTTTGCAAAAAAATCTATCTCTTCTTTCGTTTCGCCATCGAGGACTTTCACGCCTACAGCTTTTCCCTTTTTCTCGTCATAAATGATTGAATGGACGATTGAAAATGGTCTGAGTGTCATGTTACCCGTCTTCATCGCCGCCGGCAGTGTTGAAGCATTGCTACTGAAGTAGGCTCCGTAAGGGCAACCTCTTTTGCATAAGTTTCTTGACTGACAAACTCCCCGGCTCAGGTCATGGGCAAGAGGGGCTGTCACATGAGCTACTCTTCCGATCGTGACCTTTCTTCCCTTAAATTTTTCAGCCACTTTATCACGAAATACTTCTTCCACACAGTTGAGTTCCATGGCAGGTAGAAACTTTCCATCCGGAAGCTGGGCAAGTCCCTCAGCCTGGCCGCTGACACCGATATATGATTCGACATGATCATACCATGGTGATAGATCTTTATAACGAATGGGCCAATCCACACCGTGTCCATCCTTGCTGTTCGCCTCAAAATCCATATCCGACAGCCTATAGGACTGTTTACCCCAGGTGATCGAACGTCCTCCCACATGATAGCCTCGTATCCAATCAAAGGGCTTGACCTCTGTGTAAGGGTTTTCGAGATCATTCACCCACCAGTGTTTGTGGGATTGCTCGAGCCAATTTGTTCGCGACTGAACGGGATACAGTTTCAATTCTTCAGCAGAGAGCTTATCGCCATGCGGCAATTGCCAAGGGTCTTTCGTCATTGTAGGGTAGTCCACCACATGCTTCACGTCTCTGCCCCGCTCCAAAACAAGTGTCTTGAGTCCCTTCTCAGTTAGCTCTTTTGCCGCCCATCCTCCGCTGATGCCTGTGCCCACCACAATTGCATCATACGTGTTCTGCTTCGCTGCGTCAATATTCAAATTCATAATTCAGTGGATATTTAAAAATCAAAGTTAACTTTTCTGAAATCCGGGCCTATACCCTATAAGCATTTATTTGACTGGACTTCGGCAAACCATTAAATCCTTTGCATTCTTCTTAGTCTTTGCGCCTTTGCGTGAAAAAATCAAGAGTCATTCGCAACCCCTATTATTTAAGTCATCACATTTCCGTTTTCCACCCCCTGGTCGCAAATTTTATTTAGTAGTTTCGTTCATCAAAATATGGACCTTCTTCATCTACTTTGTTCAATCCCTGGCACCTCGGGTCACGAGGCTGAAGTCAAAGACTTTTTGCTCCGGTACATTCAAAAAGAAAAGAAGCATTGGAAAGTCAAGCCTGAGGTTATACATGGTGATGGCTTTCAAGACTGCATCGTTCTGAAATTTGGGAAGCCCCGCACTGCAATTTTTGCGCACATGGATACTGTGGGGTTCACGGTTCGTTATTTCAATCAATTGCTCGCGATAGGAAGTCCGGATGCTGAGGCAGGTGCAAGGCTTGTGGGTCACGACAGCAAAGGTCCGATCGAATGTGAACTGGAATTTGATAAAGAGAACCACGCGCTGTACAAATTCGGGAGGCCCATTGAACGCGGCACACCACTCTCATACAAAATTAATTTTATTGACTCGAAACATTTCATCGAGTCAGCTTATCTGGATGACCGGCTTGGGATTTACGTAGCGCTGAAAGCAGCCGAGAAATTAACAGATGGTTTGATTGTCTTCAGTTGCTGGGAAGAACACGGCGGTGGGGCTGTTTCGTTTCTTGCAAAATTTATTTATGAATCGTGGGGCGTACAACAAGCATTAATCTCCGACATCACTTGGGTAACAGATGGGGTAGAGCCCGGCAAAGGCGTTGCCATCTCATTGCGTGACCGAAATATTCCAAGAAGATCGTTTATTGACAAGATCATACAGATCGCTGAAAAGCATAAAGTGCTGCATCAGCTTGAGGTAGAGGGAACTGGGTCCAGCGACGGTGGTGAATTACAGCGATCTCCCTATCCATTTGACTGGTGTTTTGTTGGGGCACCTGAACAATGTCCACACACCCCGCATGAGAAAGTGCATAAGAAAGATATTGAGTCGATGATTCAATTGTATGGGCGGTTGATGAAGGAGCTTTAAGGAGACGTAAGTCGTTAGACGTAAGTCGTAAGACACAAGACATAAGATGGGAAACCTCATTCAGCTAAGTATCCACAACTCAATCGGCTCGTATAAATCATGCCACAAGAAACAAGATCGGACTTCTCTGGCGACCCTCAAATAATGTTCCAATGCATTATCTTACTACTTATGTCTTATTACTTACGTCTAAATTAAAATTATGAAATCACGTCGCGACTTTATTAAGACAGCCGGGATGGCTGGAGTTGGATTGAGCATGATGCCAACGGAAACTGTTTTCTCAATGGACAAGGAATCAAAACTCCGGCTGGGCTTTATCGGTGTTGGCCTTCGGGGGCAAAGTCACCTGGAACTTGCACTGCAACGAAACGATGTAGAAGTCGTTGCCATGTGCGATGTTCAACAGGTCATGATGGACAAGGCCCTTCAATTGGTTAGTAAGTCTGGAAAACCAAAACCCCAAATCATTCTGGAGGGGCCTCAGGGGTACAAGAAGTTATTAGAAAACAAAGATGTTGATGCAGTGATTATTGCTACCCCCTGGGAGTGGCACACGGTGATGTGCCTCAATGCCATGAACGCCAAAAAATATGTGGGATGTGAAGTGATCACCGGCATGACACTCGAGGAATGCTGGGAGCTTGTACACACCAGTGAGCGCACTGGCATGCCGTTGATGATGCTGGAGAACGTATGCTATAGAAGGGATGTGATGGCAGTGATGAATATGGTTCGTCAAAATATTTTCGGAGAGCTCGTACACTTGCAGGCTGGCTATCAACATGATTTGCGGGCAATAAAACTCAACAACGGCACACAGGCTTCCGGAGGCGGGGTGGAGTTTGGTGAAAAAGGATTCTCAGAGGCAAAATGGCGAACCCAACATTCCGTCAATCGAAATGGAGATCTTTATCCTACCCATGGCATCGGGCCAATTGCCATGATGTTGAATGTGAATCGTGGCAATCGATTCACACAATTGGTATCCTATGCCACTAAGTCAAGGGGTCTTCATGAATACATTGTCAAGAATGGGGGAGAGAATCACCCCAATTCGAAAGTCAATTTCAAATTAGGAGACATTGTGACTACGATGATCCGCACGGCAAATGATGAGACCATCTTATTGCAACACGACACAAATTTGCCAAGGCCTTATTCCATTGGATTCCGAGTGCAAGGAACCCACGGCATCTGGATGGACGTGAATAAATCAATCTACATTGAGGGCCAGAGCAAAGAGGGTCATCGGTGGGAAGACGCACAATCATGGTTAGACAAGTATGATCATCCTCTATGGAAAAAGTATGGAGGTGATGCTTCCGGTGCAGGACATGGAGGCATGGATTGGTTTGTATTAAACGCTTTTGTTGAGGCCGCCAAACGAAAAACCAATACACCACAAGATGTCTATGATGCCGTCACCTGGAGCGCCATCACTCCTTTGTCGGAGACCTCCATTCAGCTGGGAGGAGCAAGCGTCGCATTCCCGGATTTCACTCAAGGCCAATGGATGTACCGGAAAAATGAATTTGCGACGAGCGATATTTATTAAAACAGTGCCGATCATCGCCTCTATTAGTAATTTATTCCTTCAAATTATTTGTTTCCTGTGCAGATTCAAAAACCTATCTTTGCCCCTTGTTTATCTTGAAAATGAAGATTAAAGACCTAGAATTCAAAAAAATTATTACAGCCTCCCAGCTCGAAAAAAGAGTATCAGAACTTGCCAGACAGATCAACAAGGACTATGATGGTAAGACTCCAGTCTTCCTACCTATCCTCAATGGGTCGTTCATGTTTGCTTCAGACCTCCTCAAAGAGGTCACGATCTATTGCAGGGTCTCGTTTGTAAAGATTTCATCCTACGCAGGCACCGCCAGTACTGGCCAGCTGAAAACTCTCATTGGGCATGATGAAAGTCTATTTGGCCTCGATATTATTATAGTGGAAGACATCGTGGACAGCGGACTCACATTGGAGAGGCTCTTGGAAGATCTGAAGAGCCGTGGCGCTAAATCCGTCGAAGCTATTTCGCTCTTGCGAAAGAAGGTTGCCCGTGAAAAGAATGTTGCAGTGAAATACGTGGGTTTTGAGCTGGAAGATGAATTTGTTCTTGGCTATGGGCTCGACTACGACGGGCTCGGAAGAAATTTAAAAGATATTTATAAGCAGGTTTAAAGACCTTCTGAGCGAGAGAGTGGATAATGATCGCACACTCACTATCTTGTACGTCCTAATACTTACCTACCCATGATCAATGCAGTCATCTTCGGGCCCCCGGGCGCTGGCAAAGGAACACAAAGTGATAAACTGATTCAGAAGTATGGATTTATTCATATTTCGACAGGCGATCTTTTTCGCTGGCATACAAAAAACAATACCACACTCGGGCAACGTGTCAAGGAAATCATGAACAGCGGAGCCCTCGTGCCCGATGAGATTACGATTGCCATGCTGAAGGAAGAACTTGATAAGAATCCACAGGCAAAAGGATTTTTGTTTGATGGCTTTCCACGAACGGTGCCTCAGGCCGAAGCCCTTGACAAGTTCATGAAAGAAAACAAGACTGCTATTCATCATGTGATTGCCCTGGATGTATCAGAACAAGAATTGCGCACCAGGATCGCCAAACGGAGGACCACCGAAAACCGTGCAGATGATGAAGAAGAGAAGCTGAACAAGCGCATTACAGAATATTTTGGGAAGACCATCCATGTGCTTCCTTTCTACAAAAATCAGGGAAGGTTGAACTCTGTGAACGGTGTGGGAAACATTGATGATATCTTCAAAAATATTTGTGCCACAATCGACAAGCCAAAAGCATAAGTCTGTTTAATGTGATGAGCATTCGTTTCAGCTTTTGAAACAAAAGAAATTAACCTTGAGTACGAATGTCCAATCCCAATTTCATTGACTATGTAAAATTCCGCTCACGGTCGGGTAATGGAGGCGCGGGTTGTCTGCATTTTCATCGTGAAAAATTTGTTGAGAAAGGTGGACCGGACGGAGGCGATGGTGGTCATGGTGGTCATGTCATTCTAAGGGGAAGCTCCAATCTCTGGACACTTCTTCACCTGAAATTCAGAAAACACATCAACGCTGAAAACGGAACGGCGGGTGAGGGACAAGACCGTACCGGCGCCGATGGCAAAGATGAGATTATTGAAGTCCCGTTGGGGACGGTGGCGCGGCGTGCAGAGGGCAATGAATTTCTCTTTGAGATCAATAAGGATGGTGAAGAAGTTATTCTGACACCCGGAGGTCGCGGTGGAAAAGGAAATGCTTTTTTTGCAACTCCTACTCAGCAGGCACCTCGCCACGCTCAGCCTGGTGAGCCTGGCAAAGAGGAGTGGATTATCCTTGAACTTAAACTTCTGGCAGATGTAGGGCTTGTTGGATTTCCAAATGCTGGAAAATCGACGTTGCTTTCTGTCGTCTCTGCTGCGAAACCTAAAATTGCAGACTACGCTTTTACAACACTCACTCCTAACTTAGGCGTGGTGCAGTACCGCGATAATCTTTCCTTTGTCATGGCCGATATCCCTGGTATCATTGAAGGCGCATCCGAAGGCAAAGGGCTTGGCATTAGATTTCTTCGTCACGTTGAAAGAAACTCCCTTCTTCTTTTTTTGGTGCCTGCTGATTCGAATGATATTAAGAAGGAGTATGACATTCTGTTGAACGAGCTCAAGCAATACAACCCGGAGTTGCTGGACAAGAAGCGACTGCTGGCTGTTTCAAAATCTGACTTGCTGGATGACGAGTTAAAGATTGCCATTAAAAAAGAACTTCCTAAAAACCTGCCCTTCACGTTTATCTCTTCTCTTACAAATCAGGGCATCACTGAATTGAAGGATTTGATCTGGAAGAGTTTACATTGAGATCACTGACTGTGCAACCTGCATCATTCGACCGAACTATTCATCCCATCAAAATTTCATATGGAATTCCAAGACCTTGGTGGAGTGCCTTAATAACTTTTTTAGATAGTTCCCTTCTGCCGCTCAGAAAAGAGGAGACCAATCCCTTGCTCCCATTAAAATACTTAACCAAATCCCTTTGGCTAAGACCCTTCTCTTCCATAATGTATTGAATCGCTTTCACCGGATCGGGCGCATCAATGGGGTAATGAATATTTTCATAGGATTCAACAAGTGTGGAAATTAAATCCAATTCATCAAATGCGTCAGTACCTTCTTTTGGATCAAGAGCAATAAGCTCATCAATGCGTTTCAGTGCGGTTCTGTAATTTTTTTCAGAACGAATAGGTTTAATATTCATATTCAGATATTTTTTGCATCAATTTTATCATACTGCTGGTGCGTTCCGACAAATCGTATAAACACTTTTTTAAACTTAAATATGATGTAGACAACTATTCGATAGTGATTTCCTTTGATATTAAACACAACTCTATTATTTCCAACGACACTAGCATCCGCATAAATTGTTTTTATGTCATGGTTATCCTTCCAGTCAGCTTTCTCCAAAATTTTATACCAAGTTTTTAACGGCACCTCAGCATCTGCATGCTTCTCCCAAAATGCACGCAAGGTACTTTTGGCAATTATCCTCATAATTATAAGTGAGTTACAAATATAGTCAAAAGTTTACAAAATGTAAACTTTTGACTCCGAATGACCAAAATCGTCCAACCATTGTTCGGATGCGGACAGAAAACAGCCTGCCAACCGCTTAAACACGCTCAGAATTTGCTGTTTCTCAACTGGCACAATTATTAATACTACAATTAGGAATTAATTACCGACCATGAAGAAATATCAATTGGGTGAATTTGAAGAGGTTGTCATGCTCACTGTGGGCATTTTGCATCTGGATGCCTATGGTGTATCCATCAAAAAAGAAATTGAATCGCGCCTTTCGCGCAACGTGAGCGTGGGGGCCCTTCAAACCGCACTCAGGAGACTGGAAGACAAAGGTTATTTAAGATCGCGGGACGGCGAGGCAACCGAAGAACGCGCCGGTCGACCAAAGAAATATTTTCAGATCACGGCTTTGGGCAAAAGGGCCATGGAGTATTCAAAAAGTACACGGGATGAATTATGGACTGCGATTCCCAAGATGGCATTAACATTAAAAATAGCTGGGTAATCAAAAACTTAAAATCTCCAAAAATGAGAACTTATCAGAACAAATATTCCATGATGCTCATCCTAATGTCCATCTCTTATTTGTCAGGTCTCAGCCAGTCATTCGACTTACAAAAGCTATTGAATGATGGTGAATTAATTACCCAAGGAAAAAATACTTCCACTTTAATGGAAAATAAGAAAGGCGCCATTTCTTGCAATGGAGTGGTCTGGATAAAAAATGCAAAGTTTTCTAGTGGCACCATTGAAGTTGACTTGAGAGGGAAAGACGTTCCTCAACAAAGCTTTCTCGGCATTGCCTTCCACGGAGTTGATACCATCACCTACGATGCGATCTACTTCCGTCCTTTTAATTTTCAATCTAAAGATTCGTTGCGAAAGATTCATGCCGTTCAATACATCAGTGAACCAGTCTTTCCCTGGCAAAGGTTGCGTGAAGAAAAAAATGGTGTGTACGAAAAAGGGATTTTTCCTGCCCCTTCTCCCACTGATTGGCTTCATGCACGTATCGTCGTGAACAATTCGACCATTAAGGTATATGTCAATAATGCAGCTTCCCCATCGTTAACAGTCGACAAACTAAACAACCGGAAAAACGGTTTGATTGGACTTTGGTCGGTTGGACTGAATGGTGAATTTGCCAACCTCGTGATTAAAAACAATTAGCATTTGAATATCGATTATTCCAGGTTCCTAGCAAACGACCACCTGGCAATTCAAAATAATGAAACCACAAGGCACTCCTCCATCATTATTTCTCCGCTTCTTCCGCTGGTTCTGCCATTCGAAGCTAAAGGATTCAATCGAAGGGGATTTGATGGAATTGTATCAGGAACGCGTAAAAGAATTTGGAAAACAAAAAGCTAACCTAAAATTTATTGCTGATGTGTTGTTGCTCTTCAGGCCGGGTATTATCAGGCCATCAGAGGGATATAAAAATTTAAACCACTACAGTATGTTCAAAAGTTATTTTACAATCGGCTGGAGAAGTCTCCTTCGAAGCAAAGGATATTCTTTCATTAATATGAGCGGATTGGCCATGGGGATGGCGGTTGCCTTATTGATCGGTCTGTGGGTGTTTAATGAGCTAAGCTATAATAAATCATTTGAGAACTACCAGAGAATTGGGGGGCTCTATCACAATCTTAATTTTGGCGATAAAATAATTACACATGATGGAGCGCCTTACCCCCTGGGCCGTGAACTAAAAAATAACTTCGCAGAATTTGATGAGGTGGTCATGGTTTTAGGTCCGCGAGATCATGTTGTGGCAGTGGACGAGAAAAAGTTTTCCAAGACATGTTATTTTGTTGATCCTGCCTTTACTGATTTGTTTTCCCTTCACATGCTGCAAGGCACCCGGAATGGATTGAAAGAAGTTCATTCTGTCATGCTCGCTAAATCCTTCGCTGAAGCGTTACTGGGGGAGGATGCCCTGGGTAAAATAATCAAGTTTGATAATCGTGATAATTTGATAGTATCAGGCGTATTCGAAGACTTCCCTAACAACTCACAATTTGCCGAAGTAAAAATATTGGTGCCCATTGAGTATCATTTTAGCTTGAGTCAGGATACCCACAGACAAAAGGAAAGTTGGGAAGGTTTCGATCCCGGATGTTTTGTACTGCTAAACGAGAATGCATCATGGACTGAAACAGAATCGAAAATAAAGAACTTCTTATTTCAAAAAATACCGGAAGTAGCCAAGTCTCTCAAACCAGAAGCTGTTTTGCATCCTCTGGAAAAATGGAATCTATACGCCGATTTCAAAGATGGGAAAAACACGGGTGGTAAAATTGGTTTTGTATGGATGTTTGGAACCGTAGGTATTTTTGTGCTCCTGCTGGCGTGTATCAATTTCATGAACCTGAGCACGGCAAGAAGCGAAATGCGATCTAAGGAAGTGGGTATTCGCAAGGTGATGGGTTCATTGCGCAATCAACTGATGAATCAATTCATGAGCGAATCATTACTGATAGTAGTTATTTCGTTCACCCTGGCCATTGGCATAGTTGTTTTCTTTCTACCCGGTTTTAATGAGTTGGCGGGGACAAAAATTCAAATACCCTGGTCAAATTACTATTTCATTGCATTCTCCCTGGCGTTCATAATTCTTACGAGCATGTTGGCCGGTAGTTACCCAGCTCTTTATTTATCTTCTTTTAATCCCGTGAAGGTGCTGAAAGGAACTTTTAAGGCGGGGCGTTTCTCTTCCATTCCCCGAAAGATCCTCGTCGTATTTCAATTTACCATATCTACAGCACTGATCATCGGCACCGCGGTAGTCTTCCAGCAAATTCAGCATGCAAAGGACAGACCGGCTGGTTTCGATCTGGAAAACATCATTCACATGGCCATCCGGACAGAAGATCTAGTCAAGGCGGATTATAATTCTCTTCGCCATGATTTGTTCGCAACAGGAGTAGTTGAAAATATGGCGAAATCCGACTATCCAATAACCGGCGCATCGAGTAGTAATCCCGCCATCACATGGGAAGGAAAAGATCCTTCACAACAGCCATTAATTGCCCTGAATCGCTGCAGTCACGATTTTCCAGGTACCAATGGATTTCAGTTTGTTGAGGGACGGGATTTTTCACGCGACTATAGCACGGATTCCTCCGCATTGATTGTGAATGAACTTGCAGCCAAACTGTTCTCGTCAACAGGAAGTGCGCTCGGAAAAAAAATTAAATGGCCGAACAAAGAAAGGGAAATCATCGGAGTGATTAAAGATCAGGTGCGATGGACACCTTTCGTGAAGCAAGTTCCTCATGTTTATTTGATGGACTACCAGGGAATGGGATACCTGACCATAAGAATAAAACCAGATGCTGGAGTTCACAGTGCATTGGAGAAGATTCAGATCGTTCTAAAAAAGTATGACCCGGGCTCACCTTTTGACTACAAATTCCAGGATGAGGATTATTCAAGATTATTCAAGACGGAAGAGCGCATCGGCAAACTCGCAAGTGTATTTGCAGGGCTGGCAATTTTTATCAGTTGCATCGGCATTTTTGGGTTAGCCTCCTTTGCCGCAAGTCAGCGCACGAAAGAAATAGGCATTCGCAAAGTTCTTGGCGCGTCTGTTTTCAGAGTTTGGAAAATGCTTTCAAACGATTTTGTATGGCTTGTGGCAGCCTCTTCAGTGCTTGCTTGTCCTATTGCCTATTACTTTGCAATGCAATGGTTACAACAATATGAATATCGAATTGAAATTTCCTGGGGGATTTTTGTAATCACTTGCATTACATTATTCGTCATTACTATGATCACGGTAAGTTATCAGTCGATTAAAGCGGCATTGGCCAATCCAGTGGTGAGTCTAAGGTCGGAATGACAATATGAAACAGCATCCTTCTCCACCAAAATCCTTCCTCCGCTTCTTCCGCTGGTTCTGCCACCCGAAGCTGAAGGATTCTATAGAAGGTGACTTGATGGAGTTATATGATGAAAGAGTAAAAGAATTTGGAAAACGAAAAGCAGACAGAAAATTTATTGTTGATGTGTTGTTGCTCTTCAGGCCGGGCATCTTTAAACCAACAAGAGGATTCAACATAAATCGCTACGACATGATTAAAAGTCATTTTTCCATTGGTTTCAGAAATATCATTCGCAAAAAGGTTGACACTGCCATTAATGTATTGGGGCTTTCTCTTGGGATTTGCGGGAGTATTATAATTTATCTTATTGCCCACCATGAACTGAGCTTCGAGAGGTTTCATCCACATCATGAGAGGACATATCGCCTTGTTGGAGACATTACCGAGAGTACGGGTGATCAATTACACTTTGTCAAAATTCCAATTCCTTCGACCTCAGTCGTGCGCGATGGATTAATCGGAATCGATGTAGCCGCTGGACTTATTCCTTACAACGTCAAAATAACTATCCCAAACGCCAGAGATTCATCAAAAGAATTTGGAAGCACATTGAACGGTACAAATTACATCACTACCGCAATCACCGAACCACAATTCTTTGATGTCTTTAAATATGAATGGCTTGCAGGAGACGAATTTACCGCTCTGGCCCGGCCCAATGCACTGGTGCTTACAGAAAGTAGAGCCTCTTTATATTTTGGTAAACAGCCAATAAACAAAATTATAGGAAGACAAGTAGTATATGACGATTCCCTTGTCGTCACAGTTTCGGGAGTTATTAAGGAATGGAGCGAAAACAGCGATCTGATGTTTACAGATTTTATCTCCGCCGCTACACTCCAAACAAGTTATTTAAAAACGAAGATCGTAGCCAATTCCTGGAAGCAACAGGACATGGCCTCCTGGGGATTCATCAGGCTTTCCAGGGATTCAAAACCCGAACCGATAAATCCGCAATTGACCGCGCTCGCTAAAAAACATGGTGACCCCGATACCAAACTGAATCTTCACATAGAACCAATATCTCAAATTCATTTTAATGCCGATATAATTGAAAACCCAATTCGAACAGCACATCTCCCGACCCTGTATACCCTAATCGGAATTGCTTTATTTATATTAATTCTTGCCGTTGTAAATTATATAATAATCTCTACCGCCCAGTCGATTCGACGTGCGAAAGAGGTTGGCATACGAAAAGTGCTTGGTAGTGACAAAGGGAACCTGATTCTTCAGTTCCTTACCGAAACGTTTTTGGTCACCACTCTCTCTGTCGCACTTGCGGTTACATTGGTAGCCCCAATACTGAATCAGTTCAGGTCATTTATTCCCCAGGGTGTCTCTTTTCATTTCCTTGAACCTACTTTCATTCTATTTCTCATTGCAATTACTCTCGTCACCGCTTTGTCCGCCGGATTTTATCCTGCCATCGTGCTCACAACCTATTTGCCTGCGATCAGCCTGAAAGGCTTAGGTTGGAAAGATGCTGGAAGTAAGTTGAACTTGAAAAAAGGGCTTGTTGTTTTTCAGTTTGCAGTATCTCTTGTCTTTATCATCAGTAGTCTCATCATAGCAAACCAACTTAAGTACGCCCGTGACAAGGATCTTGGATTTAAGTCTGATGCAATACTGATCGTTGATGGTGGTCGCGGAGAAAGCGCTTCGAAGCTTAAGGTACTTGCTCAAGAGCTGAAACGCATCGCGAATGTTGAAAACGTTGCCCGGCAATGGCTTTCACCAATGACGGACAATCCGCGCGGGATGAAATTAAAAACTAAAAGTACTGATGCGAAAGACTTCTGGGTGCGTCAGATTGCTGGCGACGAAGAATTTATTCCCTTGTACCAGATCAAACTACTGGCTGGAAGAAATCTGGCGCCATCCGACACTGCAAAAGAGTTTGTGATAAACGAAAGCCTTTCCCGGTTAATAGGCAATGTAAAAGCTGAAGAAGCAATTGGTGATATCTTGTATTGGAATGATAAGCCCTATCCTGTGGTTGGAGTGGTGTCAGATTTTCACACAAAATCATTGCACGAACCGATCGATTTCTTATGCGTCGTTAACAGACCCGATCGGGAATTCAGTCTTGCAATTAAACTGGCATCAACTGGTAAGCAAGCAGGCTCAGTAGGCGCTACAATCGAACAAATTAAAAAAGAGTGGAAAGCAATTTATCCAGCATCCACATTTCAATATCGGTTTTACGATGATAGTCTGGCATTGTTGTATGAGAAGGACAGGCAAACAGCAACATTGATGAATACGTCAACGGCCATTGCTGTTTTCATTTCTTGCATGGGACTCCTCGGGCTTACGCTCTTTACTACAGAAAACAGGTCGAAAGAAATTGGTATTCGAAAAGTCCTTGGAGCGAGAATAATAGATATTGTCATCTTGCTAAGCAGGGAAATTACCTGGCTCGTAGTGGTCGCACTCCTCATCGCGTCTCCGGTTGCATGGTATTTCATGAATCAGTGGCTGCTGCGCTTTTCCTATCACATCACCATGAGCGGGTGGACATTCGTGATGGCCGGTCTGATGGCAATATTCATAGCATTTGGAACCGTAAGTTTTTTAGCACTACGAGCCGCCCTTGAGAATCCGGTTGCTAAGCTAAAATCAGAATAGGTGCGAAATGGAAAATCATACGCCGCCCCCCAAACTCTTCCTCAATTTCTTCCGCTGGTTCTGCCACCCGAAGCTGAAGGATTCTATCGAAGGGGATTTAATGGAGTTGTATGATGAAAGAGTAAAAGAATTTGGAAAACGAAAAGCAGACAGAAAATTTATTGTTGATGTGCTTTTGCTGTTCAGGCCAGGAATCATAAGACCCGCCGAAGGATATACAAGATTAAACCAATACGACATGTTCAGAAATTATTTCAAAGTAGGAATCCGGAACATTCTGAAATATAAAGTGTTCTCTTTTATCAATGTCTTCGGATTGGCAGTCGCCATGTCAGTCTGCATGCTGATCATTCTGATGCTTGCTGATCAGAACAGGTACGATGCATTCCATTTAAAAAAAGATAGAATCTATAGAATTGTTTCTGATTACGAAGGATCACGTCAACCTTATGCCACTTCTCCCTATCCTGTAGTAAATGCCCTGAAAACTGATTACCAGATCGTTGAAGAGGCAACCACCCTGATGCCGGGTGTGGGTGGCGATGCAACGTACGGGCAAAAAGTTGCTGACATGCGCGGCTATTTTGCTGATCCTTCTTTCTTCAACGTTTTTAGTTTTGAACTGGAGAAAGGTGATAAAGCAAGTGCACTTCATCAGCCCAATTCCATGGTCATCAGCAGTGAGATGGCTCGTCAACTATTCGGTGATGAGAATGCAATTGGCAACATAGTGCAGTTCGCTGACCGGAAGTTGCCTTTTCCACAGGAGTTTGATGGTCATGGATCACCACCCGCTCCTTGGGGTAGTTTTACCATCACGGGAGTGATTGACGAAACAAAGTATAAATCACATTTGGCATTCGACGTGCTCCTCTCATCTTCCTCCATGCCGGCATTGTATGCGGAAAAGAAAATCGAGGACTTTACCAATAATTGGGAATGGTTTTTCCGCGCCTATACTTATGTTTTATTGGATGAAGTTCAATCCAAAGAAGATTTGTCACTGGCTTTGAATGATCTGGTGGCCCACAAATATGCCGAACTACAATCGGATCGGACCAAAGGATTCAAACTTCTCGCTCAAAATCTTGAAGATATTCAGTTGGGCCTGTGCGGAAATGACACTAATATGCGACTGCCACTCCTGGGTTATTACTTCCTTGCCTTTCTCGCCATCGTCATCATGTTATCTGCGTGCTTAAACTATACCAATCTTTCCATTGCCCGTGCGTTGACCAGGGCAAAAGAAATTGGTGTGCGCAAAGTAACAGGTGCCAACAGGCAAAATCTGCTTTTCCAATTTCTGAGTGAATCGATCATTACTGCCCTGCTGGCCCTTGTGATGGCAATTGTGCTGCTTCTTTTTATCGCACCTCTTTTTAAAGGACTTTGGGTAAATCAGTACTTGAACTTTGAACTTCCCTCCATTCCATCAGTTTATTTAATATTCGTTGGCTTTGCGCTGCTGATTGGTATCGTGGCCGGTGTATATCCTGCTTTGTATTTATCAAGGTATCAGCCCATTCAGGTGCTTAAAAATCTTAAGAGCATGAACCCCGGTAAACTTGGTATGCGCAAAGCCCTGGGTATTTCGCAATTTGTCATTTCCCTATTTTTTATCACCACTTCAATTTTAATATATAATCAGTTCAGGCATTTTCTCGTCTTTGATTATGGTTTTAATTCAAAGAATATTGTCAACATCGAACTTCAGGGCACCGATTACCGGAAACTTTCTAATGAGCTAAGCGCTGTACCTGGCGTCTCGACCATTTCTGCTTGTGATCTTATTCCTGCCACCGGAACAAATAATAACAATCAGTTAAGAAAAGCGGGCAGTCACATGGAGTATGAAGATATCGGCGTATTGAAGATTGATGAAAACTTTATTGAGAACCTGGGCATTAAGCTCATTGCCGGAAGAAATCTGTCGCCTAACGGGACATCCTCCGATCGGTATATATTGGTGAATGAGGCAACCGTAAAAAAATTAGGTTACCAACATCCAGCTGAAATTGTCGGAGAAGTTTTTGAGGGAAAGTATGGCAACGATCTCCTGGAAGTAGTGGGAGTAGTGAAAGATTTTAGGTTCAAATTATTACTTAATGAAGATAAGATTGAGCCTTTGGTTTTACGAAATCAACCGGAAAATTTTGAGTATCTCAACTTACATATCTCAACCACCGACCCGATGACCACCATCGCCAACCTGGAAAGCAAATGGAAGAAGGTGGACCCCATTCACCCTTTCAAATATGAATTTCTTGACGAGCAGTTGCAGGCAACACACCAGGGAATTTTCGATGTCGTCTCCATTCTTGGCTTCATTGCTTTCCTTGCAATTATCATTGCGTGTTTGGGGTTATTGGGCATGGCGACTTATACTGCCGAGCGCAAGACAAAAGAAGTTGGCATCAGAAAGATTTTAGGTGCTGAAAGTATGAGCATTGCTCTTTTGCTCTCCAAAGGGTTTTTAAATATGTTGATGATCTCCGTCATCCTTGGCGCACCAATGAGTTATTTTATTAATAATCTCTGGCTCCAAGAATTCCCCAACCGCGTTGAGTTTGGTATTGGCACGGTCCTCATTGGAACACTGATCCTCTTGACATTGGGATTACTAACCATCGGTTCCCAAATGATCAAGGCATCAAGAAGCAATCCCGTGGATTCATTGAAAATGGATTGAGTAAACCTGGTAGTCGCTCGATGCAAGTTGTTCGTTGCTCGAAAGCAATAATACAGGGGGCCCCGCCAATAGCCAATGCCCAAAACCCAACAGCCTTTAAGGCCACTTTGACATAATTTACCATTTGGCAAAATTCTTGTCATTTTTGCAGCTGTTTAAATGATTATGACTGACACTACGATGCCCTTTGAGCCTGAATTGGGGAAACATGAAGATTTCGAGACGGAAACGCCCCCAATGCAACAGCCCGAGCTGGAAATCAAAGAAGAAAAGAAAGCCGCAGCTGACCCGCTGAAAAAAGCACAGGACGAATTGGCAGAGGCCAAAGACAAGTATGTGAGGCTCTATGCGGAGTTTGAAAACCACCGCCGGCGCAGTGCAAAGGAAAAATTGGAGATGATCCAGGGTGCTAATGAGCAATTGCTGAAGGTCCTCCTACCGGTAGTCGATGACTTTGAACGGGGTGAGAAATCATTTAGAGATAAAAGCGACAAGGAATCAGAAGGCTTTTTTTTGATTCAGAATAAATTCAAAAAAATCCTGGAACTATATGGTGTGAAGGTCATGGACCTGGGCAAAGGCTCTGACTTCAACCCGGATCTTCATGAAGCGATTACACAAGTGCCCGCCGCAGAAAACTTAAAAGGAAAAGTGGTGGACGTGGTAGAGAAAGGTTACTTGCTCAATGATCGGGTGATCCGCTTCGCAAAAGTTGTTACAGGTAGTTAATTCACCACATCATAACAGACGCTCAATACTCATTCATGGCCAAAAGAGATTTTTACGAAATACTAGGCGTCAGTAAATCAGCCACTGCCGAGGAAATAAAAAAGGCGTATCGCAAAGTAGCCATTCAATTTCATCCTGATAAAAATCCTGGCAATAAAGAGTCAGAAGAAAAATTCAAGGAAGCAGCAGAGGCATACGAGATACTGAGCGATGCCGACAAAAAAGCGCACTATGATCGTTTTGGTCACAGCCGCCCTGGTAGTGGCGGCAACGGAAGTGGCCACATGAACATGGAAGATATCTTCAGTCAGTTCGGAGATATTTTCGGTGGTGGCGGCGGCAGCCCTTTCGATAGCTTTTTTGGAGGTAGCTCGCGTGGAGGTCAAAGAAAAGGATCCAACCTGCGCATTAAGCTCAAACTCACACTGGAAGAAATTGCAAATGGTGTGGAGAAAAAAATCAAAGTGAATCGCCTTGTACGAGCTGAGGGTGTCACATTCAAGACATGTACTACCTGCCAGGGCAATGGGCAAGTGAGAAAAGTAGTGAACACCATGTTGGGCCAAATGGTGTCCGCCACAACATGCCCGGCCTGTGGTGGGGCGGGTCAGATCATTGATAAGCGTCCTTCAGGTGTTGACAGCTCTGGCCTCACCTCAAAAGAGGATTTGATCTCTATAAAAATCCCTGCCGGTGTTGCCGATGGCATGCAACTTTCAATGGGAGGAAAGGGCAATGAAGCTCCAGGAAGCGGTGTTCCTGGAGATCTTCTTATTCTTGTTGAGGAACAAGAAGATAAAGACTTAAAACGCGATGGCAACAATCTGGTGTTCGATCTGCATGTGAGCTTTGTCGATGCTGCCCTTGGGACAAGCGTAGAAGTTCCGGCGGTAGGTGGAAAAGTGAGAATCAAAATCGACCCAGGCACCCAAAGTGGGAAGATTCTCAGGCTCCGCGGAAAGGGCTTGAAAGATATCAATGGCTATGGCGTTGGTGACCAACTCATATATGTAAATGTATGGACACCAAAAAAACTAAGTGCCGAAGAAAAGGTAGCGCTCGAACATTTCCGCAATTCTGCAAACTTTCAACCTCATCCTGACAGCTCTGAAAAAGGCTTTTTTGAGCGAATGAAAGAGTATTTCAACCAGGAATAAAAAATATGCACTTAGGCCACTGATTTGGTCAACCTTTCATATCCATGCCCGTTTATGACCTATTACGGGTGATTCTTAACTGTTGGTTCACCTGCTTAACCTAAACGACGTGGTATTCGTAAAGACAGGTATGGCAAAGAGATTGGTGTTGGCTTTTGTGGGGGTGATCTGTGCCGGGGTGGTGGCGGGCCAAATGAAAAAGCAGTTTACGGTTGATGATCATGAGGCATGTACCACCGTAGACCTTTGCCTGAAGGCCAAGACCGGCAATTGTTTTATCCGCCCTGGTCAATCTTCTGACCTCCTCTCCATCTACAGCAATCAAGATCTTGAAGAATTTGCCCACACATTCAGCAATGAAATGAAGGGTGCCATTTGTTTTGTAAAACTTGCGCTGGAGGAACAAGGGCACCGTGGAGTGAGCAAGAAGATTTCTTACCAAGTATTCGGAGGTGAGGAGAAAACATCTGATCAATTTTGGAAAGTTTACCTCACAGACGAAAAACCGTATTCTCTCGACCTTGACTATGGATTAGGGAATGCCAATGTGGACCTCTCAGGGCTGGCCATTAAAAAACTAAAGATCAATACCGGCAGCGCAGATGTCAATGTAACCTACGCATCCGGTGTTGAGAACAAGGTAGAAATGGACACTTTTTTTGTTAAGGTAGACCTAGGATCACTCAACGTTAGACAGCTTAACCTTTCTCGTTCAAAAGTGGTTGTCGCCGAAGTTGGCTTTGGAAATATTTTTCTGGACTTCAGTAACAAACCGGAACACATGCCAAAGGTAAAAGGAAGTGTTGGTGCAGGAAACATGGTGATTCTCCTACCCGATGAAAGTGTGCCTGTCATGGTGAAAATCAAAGACTCATGGCTGTGCAGCGTGAACCTATCCAGAAACCTTAAAAGGACCGATGAGAATACTTACTCCAACGCGGCCTATGTACACAATTCAAAGAATGCGCTTACCTTCGACCTGGATGTGTCTATGGGAAAAATTGTCTTCAAAGAAAAGCCGATTCATTAAAATAATCGACCCTCACCTTAGATTTGCATGATCCATCCATTGGCTTCTCGTAATTATCCTTTTAGTTTTGCTACTCATCTTTTAACATTTTAATGCCTCGATAGTGGAAGCCCTCGTTGCCAAAGGTGTCACCAAGCGTTATGCAAACCATACTGCGCTTGATCAGGTGGATGTCACCGTTCCTGAAAAATCAATTTTCGGATTGCTGGGTCCAAATGGAGCCGGCAAGACGACGTTAATCAGGATCATCAATCAGATCATCAATGCCGACAGCGGCGAGATCATCATCTTCGGCCAAAAGCTCAGCGCCAACCATATAGGCGTGATTGGTTATCTACCGGAAGAGCGTGGACTTTATAAGAAGATGAAAGTGGGAGAGCAACTTATCTACTTCGCCCAACTGAAAGGGCTGAGTCGCAGCGAAGCCATAAAGAAAATTAAAGTCTGGCTCGAAAAATTTGAAATCAAAGAGTGGTGGAATAAGAAGGTTGAAGACCTATCGAAGGGCATGGCACAGAAAGTTCAGTTCGTGAGCACCGTCATGCACGAGCCAAAATTGCTAATTCTGGATGAGCCTTTTTCCGGATTTGATCCGGTAAATGCCCAACTGATAACGCAAGAGATTCTTGATCTCAAGCAAAAGGGCTGTACCATTATCTTCTCAACCCATCGTATGGAAACCGTGGAAGATTTGTGTGATGATATTCTGCTGATTAATAAGTCAAAAAAGATATTAGAAGGAACTAAAAAGCAAGTAAAAGCCCAGTTCAAGACCAATATTTTTAAAGTGGAGCATAAGGGCACATTCACATTGGACGAAAATTTGTACGAATTGGTCAATCAGAAAAAAACAGAAGACGACTTTCATCATTCGCTTGTAAAAATGAAGGAGGCTGGAAGTCCAAACCAACTGATCAGGGACCTTACTCAGGTGACTGAGATATTTTCATTTTCTGAAAAAGTGCCTACGATGAGTGAAATTTTTATTACGCTTGTAAAAGGGGAAAGCAATGAATAAGATTTGGCTGGTCATGCAGCGCGAGTTTCTAAGCCGCGTGCAAAAAAAATCCTTTTTGATCGCTACCATTTTATTGCCTTTGATATTTCCGGCGATCATGGCCGTACTCGTGTACGTGGCACAGGAGCAAAAGAAAAATGCCACGAAGGAATCTATTTACTACATCGATGAAAGCGGGTTTTTTCAACCTGACACCACAAGATTTATTTTTAAGCCTTTTCAGGGAAATCTGGAAGATGCCAAAAAGGCATTCAACATAGAAAACAGTTTCGGTCTATTGTACGCTCCTAAATTTGAATTGTCAGAACCAAAAGGCATTACCCTATACACCAAAATAAATCCCAGCCCCACCGACGTGGCTGACATTGAAAGACTTTTTGAAAATCGTATCAAAGACCTTAAAATGCAAAAATTCAATATTGATCAAAAGCTGCTGGATGAACTCAAAACAAATGTTTCAATCAGTTCAGTAAAGATCTCTGATGGCGGTCAGGAAAAATCTTCCGATAGCCGAGTGTTGTTTGGCATCGGTATGACGGGTGGAATACTGATGTACATGTTTATTTTCATTTATGGTGCTCAGATCATGCAGGGAGTTATTGAAGAGAAAATGAGCAAGGTGGTAGAGGTTATTGTTTCCTCTGTGCGACCCTTCCAGCTAATGATGGGGAAAATTCTGGGCCTCGCTTCGGTGGGACTCTTGCAGTTTCTGATTTGGATTATCCTCATCACAACGCTTTCAACCGTAGTCCTTGGACTCTTCGGACTTCAGTCGCCATCGCAGGAAATGATGCAAATGAATCCGGAAGCGGCGGCGGCCCAGACATCCGGTTCACTTGCCTTTATGAAGGTGTTCAGTCAGATACCGTGGTCATATGTGATCTTTAATTTTCTCTTTTATTTCATCGGAGGCTACTTGCTGTACGGAGCGTTGTTTGCAGCGGTTGGCTCAGCTGTAGATAGTCCTGCGGAAGCTCAACAGTTCATGTTCCCTATTACGATCCCGCTGCTCATTTCCTATTTTGCATTGTTTACTTTCATTTTGGATGATCCTCATGGAACCATCAGTGTATGGCTCTCGATCATCCCTTTCACCTCCCCCATTGCCATGATGGGACGAATCGGTTTTGGAGTGCCCCTCTGGCAATTATTGCTCTCGATGACATTGCTCGTTGGAGGGTTTATTTTAACCACCTGGTTTGCGGGCCGTATTTACCGTGTTGGCATTTTGATGCATGGCACAAAAGTCAGCTACAAAGTGCTTGCCAAATGGTTCATGCAACGAGGTTAACCCCTCATTTCTAAGCTTTAAGCTTTTCACTTTAAGCTTTGAGCTAAATTCTTTATCTTCATCGGCGATGGCCAGGCCGAACCGAATCTCATCCATGGATTTCTATGAGGACAACACAAACCTCAAATGGATCATTCTGATTGTCTCGGTCATCATCAGTGTTGGAACAATCTATTACACAAATATTTTGGTGGATCAGTTAAAAGAACGCGAAAAGAACCAGGTGCGGCTCTTTGCGAAAGCACTTGAATACACTTCGAATGACTCCGACAACAACATCCTTTTTATCACCGAAGAAATCATTTACAAGAACAACTCTATCCCCACCATGCTGGTTGGCGACAAAGACATTATTGTGAACTTCAACAACGTAGACGTTGATTCGCTGTGGACTCTGCAGCAAAAGGAGAAAGAACTTCAGAAGCAGCTCAAGGAAATGAAAAGGACCTACCCTCCTATTCCCATTTTACTGAAAGACCCCAACACCGGCGAAGTTTTTGGAAAGCAATATGTTTATTACAAAAATTCATTCTTGTTGACCCAACTCATTGCGTATCCGTATATACAATTGTCCGTGATCGCCATCTTTGCATTCATCTCCTACCTTGCCTTCAATTACTCTAAAACCGCGGAACAAAATCGCGTGTGGGTAGGGCTCGCAAAGGAAACAGCTCATCAGTTAGGCACTCCACTTTCTTCTTTGATGGCTTGGATTGAAGTCCTCCGGGACGACCCTCAAATTAATGGCAAAGGGATCGTAGAGGAACTTGACAAAGATATTCGCAAACTGCGGGTGGTGACCGAACGATTCTCCAGCATTGGATCGACGCCAACTCTAAAAGATGAAAACGTTTATCAATTGATTAACAATGTGGTGAGCTATCTTCAGCCCCGGGTTTCGTCTAAAATCAACATCGAAGTTTACACACTTTCTGAAACGATTCAGGCAAAAGTGCATGCCCCCCTTTTCGAATGGGTCATTGAGAACCTTTGCAAGAACGCAGTGGATGCCATGGGGAGTACCGGTACGATCGCAATCAAGATCCTGAGGGGCAGCGATGGGAAAGTTTTCATCGATATTTCTGACACAGGCAAAGGGATGCCAAAGTCGATCGTATCCAGCGTTTTCAAACCAGGATTCACCACTAAGAAACGAGGCTGGGGATTGGGGTTGGCACTGGCAAAGCGCATCATCGAATTGTACCATGAGGGCAGAATTTTTGTTAAGCAGTCCGAGGAAAATCAGGGAACAACCTTCAGGATTGAAATAAAGAGCGCCTAAGGCTTATTGCTGATTTACAGACTTTTAGATTATCAAAAATTTCATGGCTTTTTAGGTTAAACCCCTTTGCTATGCCATGCCCGAAAGTTACTTTTGTGGCCAGATTTAAAGACTTCTAACCAACAACAATCAATGGCAAATTTTGGAAGAGTTACCCAGGTCATCGGCCCCGTGGTAGATGTGGCTTTTGATGAACCAGGTTCAAAACTCCCTAATATTCTCGATTCCCTATCGGTCATAAAGAATGACGGCACCAGAGTGGTCCTGGAGTGTCAACAACATTTGGGAGAAGATCGTGTACGGACCGTGGCAATGGAGGGCACTGAAGGATTGGTACGCGGAATGAAAGTGACTGACTCCGGGTCACCGATCCAGATGCCAATTGGTGATGACATCAAGGGACGTCTGTTCAATGTGGTAGGAGAAACCATTGATGGCATCAAGCCTCCAAAAGGAGAACGTGGACTTCCAATCCATCGACACGCGCCTGCCTATGAAGACCTCACAACCTCAACTGAAGTTCTTTTTACCGGCATCAAAGTGATTGACTTGATAGAGCCTTACGCCAAAGGTGGAAAGATTGGTTTGTTCGGTGGTGCAGGTGTGGGTAAGACCGTATTGATCCAGGAATTAATCAACAACATAGCAAAAGCCTATTCAGGTCTTTCTGTATTTGCCGGTGTGGGTGAAAGAACGCGCGAGGGCAATGACCTTCTTCGCGAGATGATTGAAGCTGGTATTGTTGACTACGGCGATGAATTTAGAAAATCGATCCATGAGGGTGGTTGGGACCTTTCAAAAGTTGACATGGCGAAACTGAAAGAATCTAAAGCAACGTTTGTCTTCGGCCAAATGAATGAGCCACCCGGAGCACGTGCACGTGTTGCCTTGTCAGGACTTACGCTTGCGGAATACTTCCGCGATGGTGATGGTACTGGCAAAGGCCGGGATATTCTTTTCTTTATTGACAACATCTTCCGCTTCACCCAGGCAGGCTCTGAAGTGTCGGCGTTGTTAGGACGTATGCCTTCTGCCGTGGGCTATCAGCCAACGCTCGCTTCAGAAATGGGCGCCATGCAGGAACGAATTACTTCTACTAAGAATGGCTCCATCACTTCGGTGCAGGCCGTCTATGTTCCGGCTGACGACTTGACTGACCCAGCTCCCGCTACGACATTCTCCCACCTTGATGCCACCACCGTATTAAGCCGCAAGGTTGCTGAAATGGGAATTTATCCAGCTGTCGACCCGTTGGACTCTACTTCACGGATTCTACGTGCCGATATTGTCGGGGATGAGCATTATAATTGTGCGCAGCGGGTGAAATTGACCTTGCAACGCTACAAAGAATTACAAGACATCATCGCCATCCTGGGCATGGACGAGCTCAGCGATGAAGACAAGCAAGTGGTTTACCGTGCAAGACGTGTACAACGCTTCCTGTCACAACCTTTTCACGTTGCCGAAGCCTTCACGGGCTTGAAGGGCGCATTGGTTGACATCAAAGACACCATCAAAGGATTTAACATGATCATGGATGGTGAACTTGATCACCTTCCGGAATCTGCCTTCAACCTGGTAGGCAATATTGAGCAGGCCATTGAGAAGGGCGAGCGTTTAATGAGAGAGGCTAAAGCATAAAACGATGCATCTGGAAATCATAACACCCGATAAGAAGGTATTTGATGGTGAGGCGACCATTGTTACGTTCCCGGGCTCGGACGGCTCTTTTCAAGTAATGAACAACCACGCTGCATTGATCAGCCTGTTGAATGAAGGGATCGTGGAATACAAAACCAAAGACTCCAGGAAGCAAGTGAAAATAACTGGGGGTGTTGTCGAGGTGTTAAAGAACAAGGTGATTGTCCTTGCCGATGGCGTAAAGGAATAGACTGAGAAATCATTAATAAAAAAAGCCGCCTCAACTCTGGGGCGGCTTTTTTATTTAGCACTTTCCCAGTGCTGTGAAATCTAAATCTATATCTTCAAATTTTGTTTACCCGATCATGTGTTACAGCGTAGACTGGAGCAAACTTTATTTCTTAATACAGCGAACAGAATTCTCTGCAGGAACGGAATACCAAACGCCAACAAAAAGTGCACCATAAGGAACCCAAAGCTCGAAAGCATGACCCGTTCCGCTAGCACTGAACTGACTATATCCAGTGGAGGTCCACCAAAAGGCATACGCTGTATTATTTTTTTGCGGGAGAGCTGTAAATCCGCTTTCGTTGGTTGCTTTAGTGTTAGGACTTGGCCCGTGAGCGGTGCCGGTTTCCGTTATCTTGTCGCGCATATCGTCCCCCCGATAGTCCGCAAGAGTTTGCCACGAATCATAGCTCGGCACAGCCCATCCATTAGGGCATAGCGCGCCACTTTTTGCTTCGCCCCAAGTGTTCACCGCCCCATTGTATGAAGCATCATTATGATGTGATCCAACTGCGGATCCGCCATCGTTGTAACTTGTTGCTTTCAGATTTTCAACCATCCATTCCTGCGTGCCGATAATTGCGGTATGATAAACATTGCCATAGCTTGTTCCTTTAGTGTAGACTGCATAGGCCCGTAAGAAATAGTTTGTACCCGGCGTTAATCTTGTAATTTGACTTTCAAAACCAGACCTCTTTATAAGGTCAATGGTCTTTCCGTCTGCAATTGTCGGTACAGGATCTGTACTCCAGCAAACGCCAGCGGCAATAATAGTTGCGTTGTTGGATATTATATTCCCCCCACTGATAGCGGAAGTTTCGGTGATTTTGGTGACTTCTACTGTGGTCAATTAAACGGTCACAGGATCATCTTTCTTACATCCATGGGCAAGCATTAAAATGAGACCGATGGTCAGGAGTGCAGAACTATAAATTCCCAGCTTCATTTGCACTATATGGAATCCAGTGAAAAGTAACCCATTCCCTTGAATTGGAACGTGGATTTTCACGACAGGTCACCAATAAGCTTCATTTTATAAAAATACAATAAAAATTAGAGGGTTTTTTTGAACCTGGATTGTCTTTTCAAATAGCATTAAGCCATCTAAAATTTCATAAAAAGCTGGCTGCTTTACTCTTTAAAGCTTTCTTAAACAAAAATGTTTTCCTGATTGCCTTCTAAAATATGAAGTGCCTTATTCAAATAGGCACTCTTAATAACGCCTTTCAACGACAGGTCTTCATTTAGTTCAGGCCATTCAATCCCGGCACCCTGGCTTGACAAACGCCAATTATTTAGTTGTTTAGCATTGGCGTTTTTCAATCGTGGGAAGTCCGATAGCTTTGACTTAATTATAATTCCATTGCTTAAGATCAATACCATCAGATCTAAATCCCGGTCCAAAAGCATGTTTCGAATCCTAAGTCCTTTTTCAAAAATCAACTGATCAAATGGGTCGGTGGCCCGTTTGTTCCTGATGGGGGTAGTATTTTTCTTACGAAAAGTAGGCATACCAATCTTTGATCAACTTATCCAAATTCCTCAACACTATACTTCTAATATCTCTTTGCTCTCTAACGGTAAAGTTATAACTATATTCTTCGATTACCGTCGGCAGCAACCATATTTTCATGGTGCCACTTCCTTTCGTTACATGAACATGGACTTGTTCATTATTCTCATTGCTATAGAATCTAAATTTATATCCTTCAATTTCAAGCACGGTTGGCATACGGAATTATCTGAATCGTGTAGCTCGAATTTAGGAATCCATATCTGCGTTGGAAATCCTGTTTTCATGATGATTTGCTACTGTTGCTGGAAAGAGGATGCGATTTAAACCAACGGAGTGTAGGGAATTACAAATTAATCCTCGAGCTGGATTATCCTTTGAAGCGGTCGAGGGTCACAGACATCTACGATCCCAACCAACGCTCCAATCGACTAAGTTTATTTATTTAATCTCAAACGCGCTCTTCCCCTTCCAAACTTCTTTGGTCATGGAAGCCTCTGACACAAAGTACGTGTCAGGTTGCTTTGAACTTCTAACCGTCCAGGGACCAGAACCTGGCCAGCCTTCAAGTGTTGCTAATATCTTCGAATTGCTCTCAAAGGTGATTACGGCAGCAGCATTCCCGTCGGGGGCCACTTCTGCAAATGCAGGAATGTTTTTGTATTCCATTCCACCGAGGTATGAAGACACTGCGGCGGAATCAGCTGCCACGGCTCCCATTTTCCACTTCCCATTTTTCTTCTCGAGAACAAAGCTGCTGTCGGCCGGGTAGCGAAAGGTGATCTTATCGATGGAATCGCGCTTGAGCCTGCTGAAACTTTTATCGCGCCAATCGTTGAATCCAAGATTGAATTGTCCTTCCAGAAACCCATCTACTGAATACACTTCATTTTCTCCATTCAACCGAACGTAAGTATAACCTCCTCCAGTAGATTGAGAGAACCCGGTACGTCCTATCCACAAGTCGGATTGAGCTGAATTCCCCTCCATTACTTTTACATGAGTCCCTGTGCTATCCCCCACGCCGAACTCGTTCCATTTTTCTTTCTTCTTCGTGAGTACACGTTGTGGCTTAAGATTCATCAATGATTGCAGAGAAGTATTTCCCCTTCCTTGCTCCAGATGCCCCGTGCGATCACCCGTCTTTAAGACCCAATCTTTCCCCGACCTTGACAAATGAATTTCGGTGCCGCGATCTTTTCCTGGGAAAACAATCAACTCAGTCACCTTCGACGAATCAACTTCGGTGAGGTTTTCGGGCAGGTTGCTTTCAAGCGTTGGAGAACGGAAAACTTTCATCGCAATGAAAACCAGTATGAGCCCGCCCAACAGGCCGATGAGAATCCAATTGTTAGTTTTCTTCATAGTTCTCACTCATTCTTTTCAAACGTATCATTCTATTTCTCTGCCACCGCACCAACCCATAACCCATTACTAAAAGAATTGGCAATAAAAAGTTTCCGTATTTCAGTGCGGTCTTGGTGGCATCATCCAATTCATGGAGTGGGCGCGAGGTGACCCCTTTGGTTCGCAATTCAATAAGACCTGTATCATCAGAAAGCCAGTCAACAGCGTTTACGAAAAGACTTAAGTTATCAGGCTGCAACCTTCGTTGTTGCTGCTGCTGCGGGCCATTCAC
>JAYVQY010000011.1:0-38710 GCA_043776715.1 Cyclobacteriaceae bacterium
GATTGGCAATACAGCGTGCGATGGAAATTTTGATGGCAAGATTACAGTTACCTCAAGTACGGCAAGTGGTCCGGGTGCAGGAGCGAATTATGATTTTACGTGGACCAATGATCCGGATGGATTGGCGGGCCCACTTTATACAGCATCCAATGGATTGAATAAAGCCAGTCCCCACAGCACGGTGAATACGGATTTGATAGGGGATGGCACGTATGCTATTCTGGTGACCAATAGAATCACGGGCTGCACGAACACGAGCAGCATTGCCGTTCAGAAGAGCACGGTAACTCAGGAAATCGTCAGTGTGACTCCAGCCCACGTGAATATCTGCCTGCCACTTTTACCCAATGGATCAGGAACGGTGACCGATGCGAAGATCAATGGCGTTGCGGGTAATGCGGCGAACTTCTTATATACCTGGGATGATGATCCGCTGATCGGCAGTCCGTTTGTCACAAACACGGCACCGCTGATACAAAGCAACCTTGCGGTTAGTGTTTATTTCGTGAGAGGAAAGCGCAACGCGCTAGCTTCTCCGGCTGCCCCCGGTGTGACGGGGTCAGGCTGTGTCACGGCTCCTGCCAGCTTTGAAGTACTTGACAAGCGTGTTTTCCCAACGGTTTCATTTGCGGTTATTTCCAATACATCCTGTGATAACAATTTCGACGCCCAGATCACAGTGTCGGCCAGCACGGCTGGATTTCCGTCTGCCACGTTGTATGACTTTGATTGGACGAGCGCGCCGGCGGCAGCCATCGCCACGGATGCACTTAATATAGTTAGTCCACATCCTACAGGAGGCGCTGATAAAATAGGACCGGGCACCTACAATATTACAATCACGAACAAATCCAATTCCTGCCAGGCTACAGGGTCTACCATCGTAGTGACCAATCCTCAACCTCTGGATATTCTAAGTACCAGCAAAACCGACCAGGCCATTTGTTATGCCGACGGAAGTATCATCGTAAACTCGTTGTCGGTTGGCGGCTCGGCAAACTATACATTCAACTGGTTTAAGAATTCTGTGGCGAGCGCAGCGCTCGTAGACGGTGCCAGCGCCACCATTGTAGTGCCATCCATTGACAAAACCAATTACCCGACGATGGGGGCTGGAACTTATTTTGTGATTGCAACGAAGAAGCCGGCCTCCCCGGGTTCGGGTTGTGCGACTCCGCCATTCAGGGTAGACATCGCTGACAAGCACGTGAATCCTGTGGTACAGCTCACATCCATAAAAAATTCCACGTGCAGCAGTTTGCTGGCCAATGGAAGCGTGAAGGCGACCGCCTCAGAATTGAGTGGCAGCACGACTGACACCTATTCATTTGCCTGGACCTTCAATGGCGCCGCCCTTCCAGGTCTCACGGTGCCGACCACCACCAGCAATACCAGCAGTCTGGCGAAAGCATTTGACGGAAGTTATGTCTTGCTGGTCACGAACACTTCTAATACTGGCTGCTTTATGAATGGCAACCTCGACCTGGCACTGGATCAGACCCGCAGCACACCGAACGTGATCGACGTCAACACTATCGACCCAATTGATTGCAACCCGACCGCCAGCGCAACAGTTGCCAAGATTACATTGGGTAGTACATCCAATTCAATATTGTTCCCCGGCAATGCACCACCAAACAATGCTGTGACCGGTGCTGGCCTGGCGGCCTATGGCTATGAATGGTATGAGAAAGATCTGGCTGCTACATCACAATTGCCGAAGACAGGTCCTCCATTCACAACAACTCCCAATATCGCCGCATTATCGGTTGGTAAATATTATGTGTTTGTTTTGGACCCTGCAACCGCCTGCAAGTCGGGCCCTAAAGAAGTGGTGATAAAAGATAACAAGATTATTTACCCTCAAACGGCTATTACACAAAATGTCAAGCAGATCAGTTGTACACCGGGCGTGGGTACATCGGTGCTGGAAGCCGTTGCGAGCGAAACGGATGGCACCGTAGGTAATTATAATTTCACGTGGTACCCCACAGTGGATTTGACTGGCACTGCGATCGCGTCGCCTACGCCGGCCAATAATCCTAATACCATCGGTAAGCTTCTGGCTGGAAATTATTCTGTAGAGGTCAAGAATACGGTCACATCTTGCAAGACTTCAGCATTGTTCATCGTCCCTGATGAATCCAAAAACTTTACTCCTGTGCCCTCTGTAACAGGTGACCCCTTGACGTATTGCATCGGGAAAGACGGATTTATTCTCATCAGGGCGGTTGACATTGACCCTAGCTATCCTTTTCCTTATAATATTTCGGCGGATCTGTACTTTACCGCAAATGCCAACCCTGCCTTGCCTCCGGATGTAGCCAATGTACCGGCTGTACCGGGGTCTAACACAAGCTTTATTCAGACCAATTTGGGCGTCGGATTTTATACCGGAAAATTGACCGACAAAAATACCGGATGCATTGCTACTGCGACTGCGGAAATTAAGGACCTCAGAACAAAGCCCGCCATAGTAGTTGTACAAGATAATCCGATGACCAACTGCGATCCGGCCATTGTCAATGGTCAGCTTTCGTCCACCGCGGACAAGGGAAAAATCCAAGGTTATGCATTTCAGTGGTATGCAGGAAATGCAGTCCCAGCGTCAGGTACGCCAATCAAGACATCACCAAAGTTGATTGGATTCACCGCGGGAGACTATATTGTAAGAGTAACAAATAATATCACGGGTTGCTTTGATGATAAAGTTGGTACGATCAATGATGCTACCGTCAAGCCGTTTGCGCCCACAGCATCCGTTGTTTCGCACCGTACCAATTGTCTTGCCCCTAATGGTGTGGTTACTGCCAATGTAGCCGGCTCATTGCTTTATCTGTTCAATTGGTTTGATGGCCTCACAGTTAAGCCTAAGCCGGATTTTAAGGAGGTTGACTACAGGAACCTTGATGTCGGCCCTTACACGGTTACAGCGACAGATCCAGTCACTGGTTGTGTTTCACCACCTTCTACCACCAACGTCTTAGATCAACGAGTGACTCCGGTTTTCACGTTAGCGTCAACACCTTCTTATTGCCTCGACAGCGGACGCGATGCTGTGGGCTCACTGACGTTGACCCTCTCTAATGGCAAAGATGTTTCACTTGATGATGTGGTGTGGAGCCCAGTTGGATCAAATCAGATCGTAGGACATGGGGTGGAGGTAAATGAAGTGTATCCGGGAATTTATGAAGCTGACGTAACAACCTTAGAAGGTTGCACCAATAAAGACCAGGTAGAAGTCTTGACTCAGATCAATCCTTACAATGGAATATCGCGGAATGGAGATAATCAAAATGACTTCTTTATCATTGACTGCATTTCATTATTTCCCAACAACAATGTCAAAATATTCAATCGCAGTGGCATTAAGGTTTATGAAGCGGATGGCTACAATAATTCTGATGTTTCCTTTAAGGGAACAGGAGAACAAGGCGTATATACATTTGGGAATCAATTGCCTGATGGAACCTACTATTATATAATTGATAAAAGGGATGGTTCAAAATTGGTAGCGGGATTCCTTGAGTTATTGCGATGAACAAAAGAACGTTTTTCATCGGAATGATGGTGATGGCGGCAACTTTTGTCGCCACCGCACAACAGCGTGCAATTCAATCACTTTACATGTTCGATCCGCTGCTGATAAATCCTGCCTATGCCGGCAATCAGGTGCTTATGAGTGCCACCGCTATTTATAGAAACCAATGGGTAAACCTGGAGGGCGCCCCCAAGACCTTAACCACCACGATACATTCAGGCTTCAAAAAAAGCCGGGTAGGACTGGGCATCCTCGTTTCGAAGGAGTCAATTGGAATCCATGACGAAACGGGGCTTTATGGAATCTATTCCTATAAGCTTCCGATTTCCGCAAAAAGGAAAAGTCAATTATCATTCGGTCTGCAGGGAGGGTTCAATTCATTGACTACCGATTACAATAAACTTACCTTGAAATCCACAACTGACCCAAATTTGAGCGGTGTTGATAAAAAGTTTAATCCAAATGTAGGGGTCGGAGTATTTTATCGTGAGAGCAATTTCTATGGTGGTATTTCGGTGCCTTACCTGTTGGAAAACAAGGTTGTTTCCTCAGGCGATTTGAATAGCCTCGCAACACAAAAAAGGTATTACTATATTTTTGGAGGGTTCACGGCTAAACTTTCCAATAATATAAAGATAATTCCTTCCACGCTCATTCGCATTCAAGAACAGGCGCCGGTCAGCTTTGACATCAATGCCACTTTTGTGTTGTACGATTTAGTCGGGTTGGGCTGCTCCTACCGCCTTCAGGATGCTGTGGTTGGACTTTTTGAACTACAGATCAACGAGAATTTTCATGTTGGTTACGCCTACGATTTCACCACTTCCCAGTTGAATCAGTTTTCAAATGGTTCACATGAATTGATGATCAATTATCGGATAAAGATTGCAAAACTTCATAGAGGACTAGAGTGTCCCACCTATTGGTAACCGCTGACATATAGGCTTGTCTTTCTATTCTTTCTGTCGCCCCTCTTTTCAAAATTGGCTCTAATAAATGCCCAAAAGGACATTTTAGGTGCATGAAAGACGTGGTTTTTGATTTCTATTTGTAATGATTGAATGTCTGGTTTCTTATATTGAGCCAATGGGATAAAAGGGGAGGGACTGGTGCCCTTTCATTTAATTTATGCTACTTCAATTCAGATCGATAGTTACTACTTTTTGGTTAAATTACCGCCCAAATGGCTTGTTGCGAACCTATTAGAAATATTTCCCGACCCTTTATCGTGGCATTGCTTACCCTCTTGCTGCTGCTTTCTAGCCAGCTCTCGTTTGGTCAGGCAGTTGGGGACTATCAGAATAACCTTGGCTTAGGTGGGTCGGGCAACTGGTCAACCCTGGCAAGCTGGCAGAGGTGGAGCGGCGCAGCTTGGGTCGTCCCCACCGCTCCGCAAGGATATCCTGGTCAATTCAGCTCACCGGGTACGGTCACAACCGGAGGCTTTGCGACAACCGTGACCCTTGATGTTTCACCTGCTTTTTCAATTGTAAATCTGACAGTTGCTGGTTTTTTTGCCACCCTAAACACAGGGGCCTTCAATACTAACCTCACCGTCACTACCGCTCTTAGTGTCAATGGCTTTGGTATTTTCACGTTTGGTGGAACAGGAAATCTGAATGTTCAAGGAGTAACCACTGTTAATGCAAATGGGGCGTTTGCCGACAGTAACGATACGGGCGTCTCAACTTTTACAGGTTTGGTGACAGTGGGGGGTACCTTTAACACTACGGCGGTCACTACTTCGAGTCAACTGGTATTCCGCGGAGGCATTACTAATACAAACGCCTTCACTGCTGGGGGTGGAACTTTTGACACCAACCCTCAGTCCTTATCCGGCAACGGTAATATATCGTTTAGCCAAAACGTGGTTATCACCGGTATTACGCTGACATCGCTCAATGCCGGGAACCTTACCATCAGTGGAACAGCAACCGGAACAGGGAGTTTCACGAATAACAATACCACAGGGGTTAATACGTTTGTTGGCAGCGTGAATTTGGCAGGAGCTATTAATTCTACCGTTGCAGCTTCGGCCAATCTGGTATTCAGAGGCGGGATCGTCAGCAGCGGAACCTCTTTTGCCGTTGGCGGCGCGACATTCGATACCAATTCCCAAGCCATTAGTGGAACAACCGCGTTAAGCTTTGCCAACAATATTGTTATCACCGGCATCACCCTCACTTTCTCAAATACAAACAACCTGGCAGTGACGGGAACAACCACGGGCACAGGCGGATTCACGGATTCAAATAACTCCGGCATTGATACTTTTGTAGGAAACGTTTCCCTGTCCTTGGCTTTCATCACGACTTCCGTAACGACCGCTGCCAATCTTATTTTTCAGGGAGGCATCACCAACAGCGGTACCTCATTCACAGCAGGCGGCGCAACATTTAACACCAATGCACAAGCAATCAGCGGCACTACCGCGGCTAGCTTCGCAAATAACGTTGTCATTACAGGGATTGTGCTGACCTACTCAAATACAAACAATCTAACCATTACAGGATCCACTACTGGCACCGGAGGCTTTACAGACTCGAGTAATTCAGGAATCGATACCTTCACTGGCAGCGTGGCTCTAAGCGGTGCCCTTGACACCAGTGCTGTTACAACGTCCGCGAACGTAGTCTTTGGAGGAGGCATCAACAGCAGTGGAACATCCTTTATTGCTGGGGGTGCCACGTTTAATACCGGCGGTCAGTCAATATCAGGTACCACAGCGATGACGTTTGGCAACAATGTGATCGTCACCGGAGTAGCTGTTACCAACGACAACACGGGAGGTGTAACGATGTCATCAACAGGAGCGGGTGTGCTGCAGGGCACAGGGTCCTGGACACAAGGGACGACCACCAATATCCTGAACTATGCTGGCACGACAATTACCGTTTCAACCTTTGACGCCTCTGGCGTAAACAATACCGTCAACTATACGTCGGCTGTTGCAGGACAGGCAATCAAGGCGACGGCAACCAACATCTATCATCATTTGACCCTGTCTGGTGGAGGTAACCAAATTAAGACTTTACAAGCCGCAACAACGGTGAATGGAAATCTCTCAATACAAAATACTTCTATTTTCAGTGTCAACACCTTTGGGTTGCAGGTGAAAGGGAATTGGGTGAATTCGAGTTCCAATGCTGACCCCTTTGTGCAGGGTGCCCAAACAGTAACGCTCAACGGAACCGCTGCCCAGGCAATCACTAACACGGGCAATGCTAATGGAACGGTTTTCAACAACCTCACATTGACTAACAACACAGGATTCACTTTGAACAGCGGCAACGTCATAGTGCAATCATCGCTCTCATTTACGGCCGCTGCCGGAAGCGTTGTCAATCTTAACAGCCTTAACCTTACGATTGGAACAGCCGCCGCCACACCCGGAACGCTGGTACATACCCAGGTAGCAGCAGACGGTTGGGTCTATGGAGGTAATCTGATACGGTTTGTTAATGCAGGAACAATCGCCGATCTGGCCGTAACGGGTTTCTTTCCTATGGGAAACGCCACGAATTTCAGACCTTTTTATATTTCGAGCCCGGCAACAGCCATAACGACGGGCGGAAGTTTCACAGTAGGCCACAGCCTGTTGACCACAACGATAATTCTTCCACCAGCAGGAACCGGAATAGCCGATGCCAGCGCTCCTGCCAAGAATATTCTGCTTCAACACCAGGCTTCGTGGTCTATCAGTTCTGCTGGTGTTGTAGGTGGAGCTGGATCTCCTTTTAATCTTATCGCTGGGGGCACAGGCTTTGGAACAGTCAACGCGCTCGCCGATCTGCGGTTGTGCAAATCAGCCTCAGTGGTTGGCACCTACGTTTTAGCTACCGGATCAACGGCAGATCCTAGACTGAAAAGAACAGGATTAACACTCGCTGAAATTACGACCACAGGTGGAAGTCAATTCTTCGTTGGCTCTACCGACGCAGTGAATACCCCCCTGCCCATAACGATGCGTAGTTTTTCGGCAGAAGCCAGGATTGGCACGGTGGAGCTAAAATGGAAAACCGAATCCGAAGTAAACAATGACTATTTCACTATTCAGAAAACATCGGATGGAGAACGTTTCTATGATGTTGCAAAGGTTAATGGAGCTGGGACCACAACAAGTCCACGTTCATACCGCGTTGTTGATTCGCAGGCTGGCTCAGGAAAATGGTACTATCGGTTGAAGCAAACTGACTTTAATGGAATATACTCCTATTCTAAACTCTTGTTAGTAGAAGTTTCTGAGATTGTAGAAAGGATGATCTATCCGAATCCATCAGCAGGCGATTACTTTATAATCGGTTTTTCTTCGCAAGACATTGGGAAAAATGCCTTTATACAAATGCATGATATGAGCGGCAAAGAGCTATTAAGGCTGGATGTTCCAAATCTAACATCTGGACAAATGAAGGTTGAACCATTTCAGAGGCTGTCCAGCGGAATTTATATCATTTCAATTTTGGTTGAACAACAAGTGACTCAGAAAAAATTAGTTGTAAAGTAGAGGCATCAATATGCTCTCACCAATCTCCCCTCCATATAATTCATATAGGATTTGTTGGCTACCAGCATCCCGCCCGGAGTCGGATAGTTGCCGGTGAAGTACCAATCACCAATATGATTGGGTATTGCCTTATGCAGGCCTTCTACCGTTTGGAACACAACTTTTAGTTCCGCTTTCATGTCGGCCGGTCTCACGATATCGCCAATCTTATCAGAGACTTCTTCGTAGGTGAACTGATCGTAAAGTTTTTTTACATGGTTGATAGGCTTCCCTTCCGATACAGATTGCTGACATTGCTCATAGACTTCACCCAGCAGATAATCTTTGCCTTGCTCTTTCAACAGCTGAATCACAGCACGGAAGGCAACAAAGTCACCCATTCGACTCATGTCAATTCCATAACAGTCAGGGAAACGTATCTGTGGAGCGGATGAAATCACTACAATCTTCTTTGGCCCCAGCCGGTCCAGTAATTTCAAAATGCTTTTTTCGAGGGTTGTGCCACGCACGATGGAGTCATCAATCACCACCAAAGTGTCTTTGTCGCGTTTCACCACTTCGTAGGTCGTATCATAGACGTGGGATACCAGCTCATCACGGTGGTCATCATCGGCAATGAAGGTGCGCAACTTGGCATCTTTGATGACAATTTTTTCTATCCGGGGACGAAACGACAAGACATCTTCGAGGGAATCTACGGATGGCTTACCATCGACCACAATCTCTGTTTGTCTTTTGATCAGGTAGTTCTCCACTTCCGCCATCATCCCGTAGAAAGCGGTTTCAGCTGTATTGGGTATGTATGAGAAAATGGTATTTTTCAAGTCAAAATTGATCGCTTTGAGCACCTGTGGTACGACAAGCTTTCCCAACATTTTCCGCTCGCGATAAATATCAGGGTCATTGCCCCTTGAAAAGTAGATGCGCTCAAAGCTGCAGGATTTCTTTTCTCCAGCGGCAATAATTTCATGCTGTGCATAGTCACCACTTTTGGTGATGATGAGTGCGTGGCCTGGCTTCACTTCTTCAATCTGGCTGTACTCGATATTGAATGCCGTTTTTATCGCAGGTTTTTCAGAAGCCACGACCACTACCTCCTCGTCGGCATAAAAATAGGCTGGCCGTATACCATTGGGATCCCGAACGACAAAAGATGAGCCGGATCCGATCAAGCCCGCCATGGTATAACCTCCATCGAAGTCCTTGCATGCCCGCTTGAGCATGTGTGCGAGGTCTATCTCATTTTCAATGATGTCAGAAACTTCCTTGTTGGTAAATTGATCTTTATACTTCTCAAACTGCAACTGAACTTCTTCATCCAGGAAGTGTCCAATCTTTTCCATCACCGTGATGGTGTCTACTTTTTCTTTTGGGTGCTGACCGAGATTAACAAGGTTATCAAAAAGTTCATCTACATTGGTCATGTTGAAGTTGCCCGCCATGACCAGGTTGCGACTCCGCCAGTTGTTTTGCCTCAGAAAAGGGTGAACGTTTTCAATGCTGTTAAAGCCATGGGTACCATAGCGGAGGTGACCAAGCCATAGCTCACCGGAGAAAGCCAGGTGGCGCTTTAGCCATCTCTCATTCCGGAATTTTTCCTTTCCTTCTTTCTGAGCCTTACTATATTTTTTTCCAATTTTTTTGAAAAGGCTCGCTACGGGCTGGCTCTTCATCGAACGGTAGCGGCTGATGTAACGGAAGCCCGGCTCCTGATCAATTTTAATGTTGGCGATCCCCGCCCCGTCCTGCCCACGGTTATGCTGTTTTTCCATCAGGATGTACATCTTGTTCATCCCGTAGGCGGTTCCATATTTTTCGATGTAGTAGGAAAGGGGCTTGCGCAACCTTACCAGGGCTATGCCGCATTCGTGAAGAATGGTGTCGCTCATCAGGGGTTAAAACACAAAGTTAATTTTATTCGGGCAACTCATCAAAAAATGATGGCCAAACATAATGGCCAAGCCTGGAAGAAAAGGAGATGTTTGAACTTTAATTCGTCACGATGGTTTAGAAGCATTAAAACCCTCGGATTAGTCTGGATTGACACAAATCGCATTGATAGGCTAATAATGAATTTTGCCCGGCGGATTTTCGAGCGGTTTCATGGCAGAAATATTTATTTTCGCGATTATTTTCCATCATGATTCAAACAGACATTATCATCATCGGGTCAGGTCCTGTGGGACTTTTTACAGTTTTCGAGGCTGGTTTGCTGAAACTGAGGTGTCATTTGATCGATTCATTGCCACAGCCGGGAGGCCAGCTCATAGAGATATATCCTAAAAAACCCATTTATGATATTCCGGGCTATCCGATTATCAATGCAGGGGAATTGGTGGATAAGCTCCTGGAACAAATCGCAGTCTTTAAACCTGCCTATACCCTTGGTGAAACTGTGGTGCAACTGGAAGAGACAGAAGACAATCAATTTATCGTCACTACCAATAAGGGCACAAAACACCAGGCTCCCGTCGTGATTATTGCGGGTGGGCTTGGCGTATTCGAGCCAAGAAAACCGCCGATTGAAAATTTGGAGCAATTTGAAGAGAAGGGGGTGGAATATATTATTAAGGACCCTGAATTTTATCGGGGTAAACGGGTTGTTATTTCGGGGGGGGGAGACTCTGCCCTTGACTGGACGATCTATCTGACTGAAAAGAAAATCACATCTGAAATTTCTCTTGTACATCGACGGACCTCCTTCCGGGGTCATTTGGATTCAGTTCAAAAGGTAATGGATATGGAGAAGGAGGGTAGTATAAAACTCATCACCGAATCAGAAGTCGTTGGGCTCAAACCTGATGCTACAGGCAACCTTGGTTCGGTCGTTATTCAACACGCCACACTGGGTGAAATCGTAAAAGAAACGGATCACTTCATTCCACTTTTTGGTTTGACTCCCAGACTTGGACCGATCGGAGACTGGGGATTGGAAATAGAAAAAAATGCAGTGAAAGTGAGCACGGTTGATTATTCGACCAATCGAAAGGGCGTGTATGCTGTAGGAGACATGAATACATATCCTGGCAAGCTGAAATTGATTTTATGCGGATTTCATGAAGGAACCCTCGCGGTTCAATCAGCCTTCGCTAAGATTTACCCCGAAAAAAAGAATGTGTTAAAATACACCACGGTGAACGGAGTGAGTGGATTCTGACGATCAGAATCAGAAATAAACTCATGGGTTATGGAGCATACAATTAATCTTACAGTAATCGACCGGGTAGGGAAGCCTCATCTTCTGAAGGCTCCTACGGACATGAATATGAATGTCATGGAGATTTGTAAAGTATATGAATTGCCAATAGAAGGAATCTGTGGAGGGATGGCCTTGTGCGCCTCTTGTCAGTGTTATTTGGAGTCTGATACCGCGCTTCCAGAACAAGGTGAATCAGAACTGGCCATGCTGGATGCGGCTTTCCATGTTAAAGATAATAGTCGTTTAGGTTGCCAAATCAGGATCACCAATGAGATTGATGGGATCATTTTAAGGATTGCTCCTAAATAGTCTGGACACCTTAAGCGGTGGTAGGGCGCTGGCCGCTTACATCGCTTTGGGGAGTGTGAAATAAAAGGTACTGCCCTTTCCCACTTCACTTTCCAGCCAAATCTTACCCCCATTTTTCTCGACAAATTCTTTGCAGAGAATCAGTCCAAGTCCGGTGCCTTTTTCATCGGCGGTACCACGGCTGCTGTAGCCTGTCGTTTTTTTGAACAGCATTTCTTTCACTTCCTTGCTGATGCCGATGCCCGTATCAGAAACGGAGACCGTAATTTCTTGATGTTGTTCAATGGCATCGACCCAAATCCGACCACCTGCTTCTGTGAACTTGATGGCATTAAAAATGAGATTTCTCAGCACAAGGTTGACGATGTTCGGATCTGCATAAGCAACGATTTGGGGGCTTACTTTATTTTCCATGGAAATATTCTTGGGGCAGAGATTGCGCAGGACTGCAAAGCTGTCTTCTACTTTCTTGGAAAGCACCACTTTCTCAGGCTGAATTTTCAGTTTGTCCATTTGCAATAGGGTCCAGTCGAGCAGGTTGTTGATCAGTGACCTGGTGTGATTGAACTGGGTTCTCAGGTTTTTTGACAGGTTAGCAAACTCCTCTTGAGAAATACTTTTTTGCTCCAATAAGTCCAGCATACCGGCCAATGCATTTATCGGAGAGCGCAGATCATGGGAGATGATGGAAAAGAACTTGTCTTTCACCTCATTGAGTTGTTCCAACTCAATGCTTCTTTTCTTTATTTCTTCCTGATGTTCCAGGAGAAGGCCATTGATGCGCTTACGCCTGGTTCCGCTCCGGTATACCGTGAACAACAAAATTGCCGTAAGGGCCACCACGATGACGAGAATGTTTCTGATCAGTTCCTGCCGCTTTAGTTCGAAGGATTGAAGCAGGCGCGTCTGACTCAAGGAAGCAATTTCCGCATCTTTATTTACCGTTTCAAAGCGAACCTGGTTTTGGAATAATTTCTCCATCGATGCCTCGCTAAATAGACTATCACGAAGAGTATCATGTTGCTTTAGATATGACAGCGACATCTCAAAATTATTTTTCGCTTCATACAATGAAGCGAGCTCTTGATAGCATGATACCGCGAGGTTGCGGGCATTGAGTTCTTTGGAAGAACTGAGGCTCTTGAGGTAGAATTTCAACGCTTCCTCAAAATTTCCGGATCGCGACATCACCATTCCTTTACCTAAGTCGCATTCGGCCAGTCCAAATTTGTTATTAATGTTGGTTTGTTGTGCGATCACTGAGTCATAATATACCAGCGACTTAGCAAAATCCTTCCTGTCCAGGTATAGCCTTGCCAAATGAGATTGAATGCGTGGTATCAATACCCTGATCTTTTGTTTACGTGCTTCCTTAAGTGCATCGAATAAGTACTTTTCAGATTGATCAAGTTCCTTCTTTCTGCGGTACAAATCACCCAATTCATCAAATACATAGGGTGTGCCTTCATTAAATTTTAAATTTTGAAATAGTTTGAAAGAGGCACTCAGATGGGCCAAGGCAATATCAAATTGCCCTAATTCGGTAAAGACGGTACCAATGTTGTGAAGGGCAATGGCCATGATCAGGGAATCATCATGATGCGGGATCTTGAAATGTTTGCTGGCAATCAGATAGCTCTCCGTTAAATAATAGTAGGCATCATCATATTCTCCCAGATCCCTGTAATCCGTTCCTACATCATTCAATGCTTTGGACAACTGCAGGCTGTCCTTCATTTCTGAATACAACTTGGTACTTTGAAGGTCATATTTCAATGCGTCTGCATAATCTCCTTCCATTGTTTCCAGAAAGGCCAGCCTTAGAAGTAATCTTCCTTTGGCCCAAGATGCATTTAGTTTTTCTGACACAAGGCTTGCCTCGGTCGCATATTTACGGGCCTTTGCATAGTCGTAGAATTCTGATTCCTTGGAGAGCTTTATGAGGAGTTGAAAACGGGCTGAATCATTTGATTCGGTGGAAAGCTTTTTCTCCAGACTATCAAGGCGCTGCTGCGCAAGCGTCGTATGTCCCCACAGCAAGAGGAAAAATATTAGAATATTGTTTCGAGTCATCATTCCTCAATACCAGGTTTGGAACTTCTTATTAAACAACCAATATCTGAGGCTTAAGCCATTACATATTGTCTCGTAAAGATGATACAATAATCATGACCAAAATGTTCAAAAGCACGCAAAATCCTACATGCATAGGTGATTATTAATTCCACAACGGGTGTTTTTCAAGTTGAACAGCTTCGTGAAAGAAGAGTTTTGTTGAAGCTTCGAATGATTCGGTGAAATCCGAAACCAGAAAATGGTCCTTCCCGCCAGGATTAATATTGAGCAGGTGTTGTGAGGCCAGGTAATCATATAGCTCTTTGGCCACCATTTCTGAGGAATCCAGCACAAGCACTTTATTTTCATAAAAATCTTTGATTTCCCTTTTGATCAAAGGGTAATGTGTGCAACCGAGGATCAGGGCCTCAATATTCTGCAATAGTGGATCACGCAGATACTCCTCAATGATATCATGGCTGATTTTATTATTGAAAAACCCTTCTTCGATCATCGGTACCAATAAGGGTGTGGGGAGGGAATGAAGCGTTATTTTACTACCGGAGGCTTCAATCTTCTTCGCGTAAATTCCAGACTGCACGGTTCTCTTGGTCCCGATCAATCCGATTGTAGACGCTTGAAATTTCTCCGTCACCCAACGCACCATAGGATCTATTACATTGATCACTTTAACTGAATTCTGAACATATTCCTTCAATAGCTCATAAGATGCTGAGCTGGCAGAGTTGCAGGCAATCACAATAACTTTGCAATTCCTCTTCAGCAAGACATCAGCAATTTTTATAGAATAGGCTTGAATGGCGGCTTCTGATTTATCTCCATAAGGGAGGTGGGCAGTATCGCCAAAGTAGACAAGGTTTTCTCCGGGCATCATCTGTTTAATGGCGTGTGCTACCGTAAGGCCCCCTATACCACTGTCAAAAATTCCAATCGGTTGTTCTTTATTTACCATCATTGTGTTTTCAAACTGCTGAGAATGAAGTATTACCGCTACAGTTGATTTTTGGTAGTGACTCGGATGAAAGAATCTAAATCATTGCCACAAACCTGCCTGACCGGTAGGCGGGGTCCCAAATTCACTAGGCGTTTTCATTGAAGACTTAGTGCCTTGGTGTCCTGGTGGCAGAAAATGTTAGCTAATTCTCAAAACTGAGACACTCCCGATTTTTTGTAATATTGTGGCCAAACTTAATCTGTAATTGCATGTCATACAACTTACTTCGCGGTAAACGCGGTATCATTTTTGGAGCGCTGGATGAAAACTCAATCGCCTGGAAGACTGCTCTGAAAGTAAAGGAAGAAGGCGGTCAGTTCACGCTCTCCAATGCACCCATCGCCTTGCGAATGGGAAAAATAAAAGAGTTGGCCACCCGATGTAATGCTGAAGTAATCCCCGCTGATGCCACGCTGGAAACTGAATTGACGACGGTATTTACAAAATCAATGGAAGTGCTTGGAGGAAAGCTTGACTTCGTATTGCACTCTATTGGAATGAGTCCGAATGTGCGCAAAGATAAATCGTATGGTGATCTGAATTATGATTGGTTTCAAAAAACATTGGATATATCCGGATTATCTTTTCACAAGGTATTGCAAACCGCAGAGAAGACCGATGCGATGAATGAATGGGGCTCCATTGTTGCCCTTACTTACATCGCAGGACAACGGACGTTCCCTGATTATTCTGACATGGCCCAGGCGAAAGCGGTGCTTGAATCTATCGCGAGAAGTTATGGGTACCGTTTCGGTAAATTGAAAAAAGTACGTGTCAACACAATTTCACAATCACCGACTGTGACCACCGCAGGTGCAGGCATCTCAGGCTTTGATGTCTTCTTTGATTATGCAAAAATGATGTCTCCTTTGGGCAATGCCTCCGGTGAAGATTGTGCGAATTACATCACACTCATGTTCTCTGATTATTCCCGAATGGTCACGATGCAAAACCTCATGCATGATGGAGGATTTTCGACGACAGGGATTACTGAGGACTTGATCGACAGACTTACTAAATAATGGTGACTGCTGTGTATTATAATCTTTAGAAAGTAGGCAGTAAGCAAAAGCAATAGGCAAAACCTCAGATTTTAATTATTAAACAGATCCGAATCAACTGATTGTTCGTTGCCTATTGTTTATTGCCTACTGCCTACTTAAAGTTTCTACTTGTGGCCTGGCATTCTTTGCATTAGAATTGGATACAAGCCCTTAAGCTATCAATCGCACCCATGGTCACATTTCCTCCATGTAAGATCAACCTTGGCCTTCATGTTCTTGCCCGGCGACTGGACGGATACCATGATATTTCCACCTGCTTTTACCCAACGCCATGGAATGATGTGTTGGAAATTCTGCCCGGTGATACGTTAAACTTCACACAAACCGGACTTCTTATTCCAGGAGCGCTTCAGGATAACATTTGTTTAACGGCTTACCACCTCCTAAGAAAGGATTTTCCAGTTCCGCCTGTTCAAATTCATTTACACAAAATAGTTCCTACGGGGGCTGGATTGGGCGGAGGATCTTCTGATGGAGCATACACCCTAAAATCTCTCAACTCTGTTTTTCAACTAAAGATTTCGCAAGAGCAATTGTTGAATTATGCATTGCGATTGGGAAGTGACTGTCCTTTGTTTATCATAGAAAAGCCTATGATCGGCGGAGGAAGGGGTGAAATACTTACACCCGCGGAGGTTGATTTGAAGGGATTTTACCTTGTCATACTTAATCCTGACATTCATATTTCCACGGCAGATGCTTATGCTGGAGTGACGCCAGGAATTCCACAAAGAGAAATCCAGCAATTGATCCATCAACCTTTGACTTCCTGGAAGTTAACACTCACTAATGATTTTGAACCTGCGATCTTTAAAAGGTATCCCGCCATTCAGGCAATGAAGGAGCGTCTATATTTTAATGGAGCCATTTATGCAAGTATGAGCGGATCTGGAGCTTCCGTGTTCGGAATTTTTGAGAATGAAATCAGGACAGAAAACCTGTTTAAAGATGTGAAGGGATGGTCTGGGTGGCTGTGAATTTTCGCTTTATCAACGGATAGGCGAGAACTGCACATAGAATTATGAACGTCCCCGCATAGAAATTAACATTCATCATCTCCGCTTCGCCAAAAACGATGACGGCCATCATAATGCCGTACACTGGTTCTAGGTTCAAGGATAGCTGAAAGAAAAATACGCTTAGTTTCTTCATCAACTCTACTGCCGTTGAATAGGCATAGACGGTACAAAGCCCTGCCAGCAAAGCAAGGTAGACCCAATCAATAAGAGAAGGTATCAAACGAAGTTGTGCTCCATCGGCCCAATATTGCTGATAGACCGGAAGGAACAGTGCGATGAGGATGGTGGCCCCGACCATTTCATAGAAGGTAATTCTGAATGCATCTACCCGTTTCACGATTTGTGAATTGATGATGCTAAAAATTGAGCATGTAAGTCCGGAGAGCACGCCAAATATCAACCCCAACGAGTAGTTAAAGTCGGACAAGAAAATGACATAAAGACCTGCAAGAACAATGAAACCGAAGGCTACTTCGACGACCCTTATCCTGTATCCTTTCACCAGTGGCTCAAGCAGGGCAGACCATAGGCTGGCGGTGGCAAAGCCCACGAGGCTGACCGATACATTGGCAACACGGGCGGAGATGAAGAAAGTGATCCAGTGTGCACCGACAATAAATCCGGTCAAGAGTAACGACCATAGGTCACTGGTTGACACTTTAAATTCTCCATGTGTCATTTTCAGTACGACAGCCATACCAATGGCTGCCAGAAACGTGCGGTAGAAGACCATTTCGACCGCGGGTATTGAAATCAATTTGCCCAGGATGCCGGTGAATCCAAAAAGAAAAACAATGAAATGAAGTTTTAGGTAATCAGTGGTGGAGTGCATCACCTGGGTGTAAAGTAGTACAAGACTGCGGAAACAAAACTAAAGATGACGTTCGGAATCCAGGCAGCTACAAAGGGAGTTATTTCCCCCGCTTCAGCAAATGTACGCGATAACATAAAGAACAAAATAAATATGAATGCGAGCACAAACCCGAGGGCGATCTGCAAACCAGTACCACCACGACTTTTGCGCGATGAAACAATGACGCCCATAAATACAAGTACAAAAGTGGTAAACGGTGAAGCATACCTTACCTGTTTCTCCACCTCATACATCTGTACCCCGGTGGAGCCTCTGAATTTAAGTTTTGCAATGTGGGCATTCAATTCAGGCATGGTCATGCCATCGTAACTTCGTTCCTGTGCCTCAAAGTCTTTTGTGGTAATGGCAAGCGTGGTATCCATGGTTTCACCGGATGTCTCCAACGAGGCGAGATTACTTTGAGCGGTGGATTTAAATATGCTGTCCACCTTTTTTATTTTCCAATATTGAAGTCTCCATTTTCCTTTTACAGAATCCCAGGTAATGTTGTCGGCAGTTAGTTTTTCAACGAGCTCATTGTTGTTAAAGCGCTCAAGTGTAAATTGATAACCTATGTTGGAAACGTTGTTATAATTCTGAATGAATAAATAAACATTGGGGGACACCTGTAAGTGAATGTTGCGTACATCAAAATAGTATCGATTATTAAAATACTGGAGTTCAAATGCAAGCCGGGACTTTGTGGCTTGAGGGATGATCCAGCTATTGAGAAAAAAACTGATGGAGCCGATCACCACGGAAGCAAGAAAATAAGGAACCAGCAACCTTCTGAAGCTAACTCCACCACTCAGGATGGCGATGATCTCAGAGTGAGCCGCCATGCGAGAGGTAACGTAAATGATGGCGATGAAGACGGTGATCGGGGTAATCAGACCAGCCACCCATGGTATGAAGTCGAGATAGTAGCCGAGAATCTGCCCCCAATTCAGGTGATTTTTGGCGAACTTGTCCATCTTTTCAGTGACATCAATCACGGTAATAATGGCCATGAGGATGAGCACCACGAAGAAAAAGGTGGCAAGAATTTGTTTTAGAATATAGCGGTCAATGATTTTCATTTACAACCTTTGTGACACCACTTTCACCATTCTGTTTTTCCATTCTGTAAATACTCCCTCTTCAATCTTTTGCCTTGCCTGTCTGACCAACCAAAGGTAGAAGGTGAGATTGTGAATGGAAGCAATTTGCGCGCCTAAAATTTCTTTGCTGATGATCAGGTGTCTGAGATAAGCTTTGGAGTAGAATGTACTCGCGTAGCCGCCCAGGCCCACATCCAGAGGAGTGAGGTCTTCTTTCCACCTTTCATTGCGGATGTTGATGATGCCTTGCGTCGTGAAGAGCATGCCGTTTCGGGCATTGCGGGTTGGCATTACACAGTCAAACATATCCACTCCCAGGGCGATCGACTCGAGGATATTTTCTGGGGTACCAACGCCCATCAGATACCTGGGACGGTCTTCGGGCAATATTCCACAAACCAATTCGGTCATTGCGTACATTTCTTCATGTGGTTCTCCCACCGACAAACCACCAATGGCATTGCCTGGCTGGTCTTGTGATGCGATGAACTCTGCAGACTCTTTTCTCAAATCAGCATAAACGCTTCCCTGAACAATCGGAAACAGCACCTGCTCATAGCCATACTTCGGTGTCGAGTTGTGAAATTGTATTACACATCGCGAAAGCCAGTGGTGGGTGATCTTAAGAGACTTCTTCGCGTAAGTGTATTCACAGGGATAGGGAGTACACTCATCAAAAGCCATTGTGATGTCAGCTCCAATCTTTCGTTGTACATCCATGACCCTCTCGGGACTGAAAAAATGTTTAGAGCCATCGATATGCGACTTAAAGGTTACACCTTCTTCTTTTATATTTCGGTTTTCCGAAAGTGAATACACCTGATAGCCGCCGCTGTCGGTGAGAATGGGTCGATGCCAGCCATTAAATTTGTGCAGCCCACCAGCCTTCTCCAATAAATCGAGGCCTGGACGAAGATAAAGGTGGTACGTATTTCCCAGGATGATTTTGGCATCAATGTCTTGTTCCAGCTCCCGCTGGTGTACAGCCTTTACTGATCCTGCTGTACCCACAGGCATAAAAATCGGCGTTGGAATGTCGCCATGAGCTGTTGTGATCACACCTGCCCGAGCGCGAGATTGAGCGTCTTTGGATTGGATACTGAACTTCATCAACGGCAAAGATAAGATTGATTGGCTTTCTTTCCTGAATCATCGCATGAGATACTTGGTCTAATATTTCATGCAAAAGATCATTGGGGAGCAGTAGTGTGGTGCCGCATGAACTTTGTAGATAAATTATTGCGGATTCATTTTTCCTCGTTCATTCATTTATCTTTGGCGGTTCTAAAACGTCTTTTTACTTTGATCACAGCACTCGTTCTTATTGCATGGATAGTTTTAGGAGTTCAACTCTGTTACCTCATCAGTTTTCTGGTTGCATTTTCGCGCAAAAGACCGGAGAAAGGCAAATTTGCACCGCCGGTCTCTGTGATTGTATGCGCCCATGATGAAGAAAAGAACCTCAGAGAACTTGTTCCGCAGTTGCTGAATCAGAATTATCCCCAGTTTGAAGTCATCATCGTGGAGGATCGCTGCAACGACGGAACTTACGATTACCTCCTGGAAGCCACAAAAAAAGACGAGCGCCTAAAGATGGTCCGGGTTCAGCATCTGCCTGGTCACGTGAATGGGAAGAAGTTCGCGCTCACTCTCGGTATTAAGGCTGCAGTAAATGAGTGGGTATTGCTCACCGATGCTGACTGCAGACCGATCGGTCGCGAATGGATAAGAGCGATGGCATCTTATTTTCAGGAAGACAAAGCCCTTGTCATAGGTTACTCTCCCTACACGAAATCAACAGGATACCTCAACACCTTTATTAGATTTGAAGCATTGATGACAGGGATTCAATTCATTGGATGGGCGCTGTTGAGTCGGCCTTATATGGGGACAGGCAGAAACCTCGGTTATCGACGGTCGCTCTTTTTTGATCATAAAGGCTTTAACAAACACCTGAATGTAACGGGTGGGGATGATGATCTTTTTGTAAACGAGCATGCCCGTCGCCACAATACAGTCGTATGCATTGATCCTGGATCTATTATGCCATCCATCCCAAAAGAGACCTGGAGTGAGTTTTTTTATCAAAAGTTCCGTCACCTTATGGTAGGCAAGCGATACAAGTTGTCCGACAAAATTATTTTGGGAGTTTTTTCCTCTAGTTGGATTTTGAGCTGGCTTCTTGTTTTCCCGGCAATTTTCACACCAAGTGGTCTTGGTTTTTATTTATGGGCTGGTTTTTTGGTGCGCGAAATCGCGCTAATCCTCGTGGTGTATAAGGGTTCCCGGACTTTGGGAGATTCAACGGAGGCATGGAGAACACCGCTTTTAGATTTTAATTATGCCATTTACTATCTTGGAACGGGTCTTGTGGCGTTAGTATCCAAACAAGTGAGATGGAAGAAATAGAAAATCGATTTTCATCCAAAGCGCTGGAGGATTTCCAGTTGATTGATCGCGCCGTAGCGGGTGACGATAAGGCTTTTGCCAAACTGTTACAGCGATACAAGCGGCCGGTTTATCACATGATTTTGAAGATGGTACGCAATGTGGACGATGCAGAAGATCTGATGATAGAATCTTTTGCAAAGGCATTCCGGAGCCTGCACCGCTTCAAAAAAGATTTCACATTCAGCACATGGCTCTTTCGCATCGCGACCAACAATACGATCGATTTCATACGCAAGAAAAAAATTAATACACTCAGCATTGAGAATACCTACACCGACGATGATGGGCAATCGGTTTCGCTGGACATTAAAGACCTCAACCGCGACCCCCAGGAAGAGGCAATCAAAGCTCAAAAACAGGAATTAATCCAGGTGTTTGTGGGCATGCTTCCTGCAAAGTATCAGAAGCTCGTACGTCTTCGGTATTTTCATGAATTATCATATGAGGAAATCGCCATTGAATTAGAAGCTCCATTGGGCACGATCAAGGCCCAGCTGCACCGCGCCCGGGAACTGATGTACGATCTTGTGAAAAATAAGAAGGAGCATATCTAGTTCACAGGTAATTTCAATAAACTTTGGACTTGGTTTCATTCAGGTTGCTGATTTTTACGAGCGGATTGGTCTTGGAAGTTCTTTGAGAAAAGCCAGGCATTGTCATCAAGAGAAGGCACAATAGCAATGCTGCTGCGTTCGGCCTGTAGTGTCGATTCGCTCTCATGTAATCAAGATATTCCACACGAAGTTAAGTGCTTTTCTGAGTGAATAAGTTACTTACGAGACATCTCCCAGTTCATCCTGATTTGTTTCTTCTTTCCCTTCCACCAATTCAATTTTGATTTCATTGTCCATATACCGCTCCTTGTTTCTGGGTAGGAAGGCACCGAAAATTCCAACACCGGAGGCTGCCAGTACAATTAGAAATACAAGAATTGTCCAACGTATTATTTTTTTGAAAGTATCCATGGCTTAAAATATGATTGTAACCCGATGCGATTAAGCACCTGCTCATGATGTAAGTAAAAATAGATTGAACCAACCTGGGTTGGCGATGAGGACCTATCCTCTGGGGGGCGCTGAAAGTTCTGAAGTGCCTGCTAAGGGCACGGCTCTACGCTGAAAAAATTGGGATGTGCGATCCATCAATAGGTGATCCTTTGAACAACGATGCAGCTGGGTATGTACGAGCTTGTCAAAAGCAGATCGACGTGCTATCAAATCACTTCTAGAAATAGGTGATAGATTTAGGTTCTTGCTGGTTCCTATTTTCCAGTGGGAATAGGAAACAGTGCGTTTGAAGTTGCTTCTATTTGAGATGACACAGGCAGCGTGGTCAGGTGCACTCTTGGGGCCAGGCGCGACGTCAATTCCTGAAAAAGTAATGGTGCTGAAAAACAGAAGAATTGCCAGCGATAGCTTACCGATTGAGCCTATGGATTGTTTTGCATTCACCATGTTGACCAAAGGTAGTATTTTATTATGAAGAAGGCAGGCCTTTGAGCCTTCTTTCAAAGATGGCCTTTTCCACCAGCGTTTTATGTTTCAAAATACTTCGCCAAGATTCACAAAGAAGCCTTGCGATCCGCCTGTGCCCACGCTATAGTCAATGGCGATATTGGTCCTGGAATGTTTATTGAATTTCAGTCTGATGCCTGCGCCGCCGGCCGGGGAAATTACTTCAAAATTGTTGGATGGCCATTCATTTACTGTCTGTGCATTTAAAAAAGCAACACCACCAATTAATCCGTTTCGGGAGATTTTAAAGCGATACTCAGTTTCAAGATAGTACATGCTTTTGCCCCTGTACCTTCCCTGGATATAGCCCCGACCTAAATTATTATAGGGATCCCATCCAGTGCTGGGCAAATCAAGATAAGGTGGATTGCCGGCAAGGGTAATCCAATTGAAGCTCCAGAAGGCAAGTACATTCTCGCTGTTGCGAGGCAATCTATAATATTTTCGGAGGTCGACGCGTAATGATTGCCAGTTCTCATCACTCCCAAGGGCAGTAAGATTTTGACGATACAAAAAGTTAATGTAGGTCCCGCGATCGGGATTGATGGAATTATCCCGATCGTCAAAGAGGATATTATAGTTTATGCCCGATGATACCGTTGTCGGACGCAGGCCATACAGTTGTGCGTCTGAAATGGCGAAAATGTCGTCGCTGGTTTCTGAAATATTCCAATGATAGTCCAGGCTATATCCGAGGCCCGCATAAATATTTCCCCCAAGACTTCTAAGAACAGTTTGGTACAATCTTAAATACTGGTAATCCTGATCAAATGAATTCTCCAGTTCTGTGTGGCCACCAAGTCCGAAGGTCTTTTGTGGATACTTCAAATACCGCCAGTCGTTTACAATATTATACTTATTATCTTTTGTCCACATGTTACCTTGAATGTGTGTGATGAGTTGTTTGTTTTGAGTGTACACCACATCCGCAAAGACATTGGACAGTTTAGCGTTATCTTTTTCTGAAGTATAAAATGCTGCGTTGGTAGCGATGATTCCTGCAAATCCGGTGGAGAGTGTGTACCCGATCCCCGGTGCGAGTGAAAAATGAACACGGCCAGTTTTTTTATGAGATGAATTGTGTTTGACCAGGCCAGGACTTTTTACTAGGAATGCCATGACATCAATCAGATCCTTATTTTTCAACCGAAATTTGGCAGTCTCTGTGATCTCCAGACTGTCAGGGGGCTTTTCAAGGGCACGCTCTGTAATTTGACCTAAGGCTTGATCAATAATTATGGAGAGGAAAAAGGACAAAATAATTGTTCTTAAACGCATCTGTTCTTTTTCCCAGGGTGGTAATGCTGCTTAGATGATGCGAACGTAAAATGGTTTAATCGTAAAACAGCCATCATGTAATTTGAAACATATTTGTTTAGGTTTCGAAGGATAAATGAGGTTTGGCAAATGAATTTTCTGTGAATAACCTTGACGGCGCCTATTTTGTTTTACTTCCTTTTTTTCACAGAGGGTCTTTTTTTAGCTGAAATAGACTTTGTGATGGTCTGGCCCTTTGGAACTAATTTCTTATCGACTTTCATTTTGGCAAGGGAAAATGCATATGCGTCTTCAATAAGTTTCTTGATATAGGCTGCTGGGAAATCCTTCTCTTTCTCAACCAGAATATACCGATACTGATTTCCTTTACCCAATAGAATCTTTTTAGGATCCGATATTTTAGATCCCCAGTAAAAACCAAAGTGTACATTGTGTGAACTCCTACCCAGGGCAATGTTGCAAAAGAGGTCACCGACCTTGTCGGAGATTGTCCATCCAAAGGCCAACGCATTATAATTGTCGTAAATGATTTCGTTGCTCTCCGGATACAAGTCCCAGACGAAATCACGCAGCCATAAAGCGATCTCCTTCTTTTCATCCGGAAACGGTCTCAGGAATTTGAGCAGGTCCTTGATCTGTTCTTTGCTCATAATATCATCAAACTCAAATTGATCATAGGAGTTATAGTTTTGGCTTACTAACAATGGTTCAATTGTTGTATTTATATATTTCAACCGACCCTTCCAGATGAATTTTATTCTCATCCGCTATAAACCCCAGTTTCTGAAGCACCTTTCTGGAGGCAATATTATCCTTTTCAAAAACCCCATAAATCGTTTGTAATCCGATCTCTCGAATTCCATACTCCAAAACCTTCCCAGCAGTCTCAAAAGCAAATCCCTGATTCCAAAATAATGGTCGAAACTGGAAGCCAATTTGCATCATCACCGTGTCGGGGATTGGTGAAAGATTCAGAGCGCCGATAAATGCGTTGCTACTTTTCAATCTTACCACCCAGTGGTACCCCACTTTATTTTCAAGTTGTATGAGCCGCTTGTTTAAGATGAATTCGTACTCCGTTCTGGACAGATTTTGTAAATGTTTGATGTAGAATGTTGCTTCTGGTTCGCCGAACATCGTCAACATATCCGGGAAATCCTCTTTGGTGAGCAGCGCCAAGCTTGTTCTGATGGTCTCCAGGGTCCCAACCTTCTGGAGCGGAGCATTCGGGGCGTGTAAATCCTGGACCATTGATTGAAAGATAAAAATAAAATTGGTCAAGTGCTCTGGGTTTCCGCTAGAAAGCTTAGTGGCGCATAGGCCAAATATGTTTATGTGAACAAAGATGCTATTCTATCTTGATTTCAAAGAGACCAAGACTAGCGCCCTCATAATGCTTTGGCAATTGATCTGCTTTGGTCATGGAAGTAAGACCTAAAAATCTGAATCCGCATGTCGTATAATAATCAATTAACTTCTGGTTGTCACCGAATGTATCCATGCGAATAAACTTTCTTCCATTTTTTCTTCCATATTGTTTAGCCCACTCCACAATATCTTTAACATAAAAATTACCACGGAAGGAGGGATTTGTTACAATTCGGTGCAGATAGATAGAGGGATCCTTATCTTTTTCTTTCCAGATCAAGGGATCATGGAAGGTGATGGTAAAAATGCAAACGATCTGTTTGTTGGCAACGATTTTCCATTGTCGGTTCTCGGCGAGGGCGTCCTCTATCATTTTCTTGTCGAAGCTGTGCCAATGCCGGTGAAAAACTTTCTTCTGGTAGGCGATGGCGGATTCGTACAGATTTGAAATGATTTCGAGATCTCCTGAAGTACAATTGAGAATGGTCATGGGCCTATAAAAATTGTTTGTCAAGGGTAGATAGGCGTTGATTAGGATTGTAATCGAATTTCATCTCTAACTTTAGATGCTATCGCCCCACTATGCCCGGCACGAGCGGCAGACTTTCATTCCCTGTTTCGTTCACCGATTGCACAGCAAAGAAGTAGTTGTCTTTTGAGTAGGGCAATCGGAATTCGGTCATCGTAGTATAGATTTTCTTTTGCCAGAACGGACTGGTAGTTTCGCGCACTAAGACATAATAGCCCTTTGTCATTCCACTCTTAGGAACCTTCCAGCTCAGGTAGGTATAATTCGTCAGTTTCTTGACGTCTAGTTTCGCTTCTTCAGGCATGGAGGGGGCCTTGGCCAAGTTCGTCAGGGTGCTGAGGTTCATAGCGACATTCTTTCGCAGGTATTCAAAGTCCATAAACTCTGCAAGGTCACCATACTTTATGCCATTTTCTTTTCTCACATCCTGATGCTGGTGCAGATAGTTTTCATTCATCTCCGTAAATCGGACTGCAGCAAAACCATTGTCGACAAAAGGGGTGTGATCGCCCCCACGTAAAAAACGGTCGTTACGATAAACCATTACCACTTCCAGGTTCTCAACATAGCGTTCACCAATTTCCTTTGTGTAACGAGCCAGTTGTCGCGCTTTGCCGTCGTTCTCAAGTCCCAACTGACGGATGGATTTGGCACTCTTCTCGGTTTCAAAAGCAGGCAGTCCTTCACTGAATACCCGGATTCGCGTGTTGTCGATGATGTTGGTTTCATTGCTGTTGTTGCTGCCCATGATGTCATTGTTGAGTACAGCTTCAATATTCCAATTTTCTTTTTTGGCTTTTGTCGCCATAAAATTGGCGCCCAGCAAACCCTGCTCTTCTCCACTGACTGTGACAAAGATGATGGTTGCGGGAAAGCTGTGCTTACTCATAATTCTTGCGCACTCAATCACCGTCGCACAGCCGCTGGCATCATCGTTGGCGCCGGGAGCATCACCGATTCCGTCTGTTGGACTACCGCGCATATTATCAAGATGGCCGCTGATGATAAACATTCTATTGTCGTTTGGATCCGCGCCTTTTAGCGTCGCTACAACGTTGCCCAATAAAGTCGGCGTATCAATCCTTCTCTTATCTGGCTGCAATGTGACGGTATCTATAAACGCAGTCAGGCGGCCATTGGATTGTTTGGCGAACTGACGGAATTTGCTCAATACCCAGTTTCGTGCGGCTCCTATGCCGCGCTTGGAGTCGACCTGTGAACTGAGGGTGTTGCGTGTGCCAAAGCTCACCATCTTGGTGACATAGGCCTGCAGCGAATCAGACGAAACTTCTTTCACCATCTGTTCTATGATGGGATCACGATGGATGGTCGTTTGAGCATAAGAAGTAATGAAAGTCGCAGCCATTGCGAGAATCAAGATGGGTATTTTTGACATGGTAGTAACTTATAGAGAAATAAAGTTACTGTATTTGGGATCGTTGGACAATAAATTGTGCGGCATTGATCGCCCCCAGAAGGTATGGGTAACCGGTGTAAGTGAAAAGATCTATCGAATAATATTGAACAATCTACTCCACCGCACTTTATTCATCACACTGGCTTCCGGGTTCATAGAAAACCAGATGAATAGGGCCTTACCCACAATATGGTTTTCAGGAACAAATCCCCAATAACGTGAGTCGAGTGAATTATTACGATTGTCACCCATCATGAAAAAGTAATCTTGCTTGAAAGTGTAGGATGTTACAGTTTGCCCATTCACTTGAAGGCTTCCATGGTTTATTTGAACATTCTTATTGCCTTCGTACAATTCGATGATCTCACCATAAAGGACCATCGTTGAATCATTGACCGCTATTGTCATTCCTTTTTTCGGAATCGCAATGGGGCCATAATTGTCACCATTCCAGCGAGCATAGGTTGACGAAGGGAAGATTGCCTCCTCTGGTCCGTGGGAGGTCATGTAATCCTCCTGGATGGAAGTAATGAATGAGATGGCCTTGACTGCGTCGCGTTGGGTCTCGGTGAGCAGCATTTTGTATAAGCCCTTTCCATCTTCCATCCGCCCGAGATAATAGTAATCATCAGAGTCAAGTCCGAGCTTATTAAGATTTCTTTTGTTGATTTCGTCTTTGGCAGTGACGAGATAGCTAAACTTCATGTTTACAGGCTTGTCCAAGGGTTGCCCATTGACAAGAAGTTGTCGGCCTATTACCTCAACTCGGTCTCCCGGAGTTCCGACACATCGCTTAACATAATTGTTCTTGAGATCAACCGGATAATCGATTCCATCGCTTAAGGCTTTTGGAGGTACATTAAATACAACTACGTCTCCTCTTTTTACTTTGCTTATTCCAGGAAAGCGATAGGTAGGTAATTGTATCCATGAAGAGTAAGACGGGATATTGGTTCCCCAGATTTTCTGATGCGTCAATGGAATTTGTAAGGGAGTTCTAGGCGTTTGGGCGCCGTAGTGAAATTTACTGACGAAAAGATAGTCGCCTACCAGGAGCGAGTTTTCCATGGAAGGGGTGGGGATTACAAATGCTTGAACCGTTGACCACCGAATGAGTGTTGCTGCAACCACAGCAAATGCAATTGAATTAGCCCATTCCCGAACAAGGGACTGAGGTTTTTTGGATTTGCTTTTTTCCCAGAATTTCAAATTCATAATAGCAGGTTTGAAATGTTATTTAACGCAAGATTATGAATGAGGTTATCACTTCTTTTGCAAATCATTCAGGATGGATATTCCTTATTGGTCACAGCACCCAGCCAGGAGGTTTCCTCCCCTTTATCTGAAAGTAGTTGTATGGCAATGTGGGTAAAAATGCCATCGTGAGTAGCGCCATGCCAATGAATTTCTTTTGCCAGGATAGTCACCACATCTCCTGGCAAAAGAGGCTGTATGGGCTCGCCCTTTTTTTGGACATAACCTTTGCCTTCTGTGACGATCAGGATTTGTCCGACTGGATGAGTATGCCAATGGTTGCGTGAGCTGGGTTCAAAAGTAACCCTGGCGGCATTGCAAGGGATGCCCTCATTTTTCACGAGGGAGGTGATCCAGGCCGTGCCAGTAAAATATTCGGCGGGTACAGGTTTGGTTTGTAGGATGGCGGCGTTCTTTATTATCATGATGTGGTAGTTAATGTTACATTACAGATAGCTTAATCGCTTTATTTCTATGGCAAGCTCGTGTCCAATAGCTTCAATCGTCATTACTAAGTTAATAAATCTTAATTCTACTTTGTCATCTTAAACGTGCCAGGGTTGTTTCCCAGAGAATTCAAATGAGTTACACCGAGAAATGAAAGGTAATTTGGTTTCAATTATTAAACTCTCCGTGAAACTCCTGGATTTTCTCTGGGAAACTCCCTGCCTGCGCGCGACACTTCGGCGGGCAGGCGTGAAATAGCTTTAGAATAACTATAATTTATCAAAGTTGACAAAGTAGAATTAATCTTCAGAGCTTAACGTCTGTAATTCAGCGCGCTTTATTTTGATTTCTGTCCGCCTATTTCCAGCTTTACTTTTCAAAGCAATTGCATGCAAGGCTCCGAAATCATCACCCAGTACTTTTCTCAATTATCTGAGCAACAGAAACATCAGTTTAGTCTGCTTGGTCCACTCTATCAAGATTGGAATGAGAAAATTAATGTAATTTCCCGTAAGGACATCGATAATTTATACGTCAACCATGTGCTGCATTCGCTCGGCATTGTGAAGGTAATTTCCTTTCTGCCTGGCGCAGAAATATTGGACGTTGGAACAGGAGGGGGGTTCCCAGGAATTCCGTTGGCAATTCTTTTCCCTCAAGCGAAATTTCACCTTGTAGATTCGATAGGTAAAAAGATATCGGTAGTAAGAGAAGTGAGTCATGCACTGGGATTGAAAAATGTCACCTCTGAGCAAATTCGTGCTGAACAGTTAAAACACAGATATGATTTTATTGTGAGCCGCGCGGTGACCCAGATGAAAGAATTTTACGGTTGGGTCGAAAACAAAGTGAAAAGGGAATCTCTTCATTCCATGGACAATGGCATCCTGTATTTAAAAGGAGGAGACCTGGATGAAGAGTTGAACGAGCTTCGGAAGCCTTACAGCCTCTACGACCTTCAAAAGTTCTTTAAGGAAGAATATTTCGAAACTAAAAAGGTGGTTTACCTGCCTCTATGAAGCCTTTTGAACCCCGTTAATGGGGTATTTTCAAGATAGCCATTCCAATTTCATTTGTATTTTTTGTATCCTTGCGACGATGAGAAAATTTCTCGCTGTCTTTTTCCTCTGTATTGTCCTGCTCAACACGGCAGGATACTATCTATTTTTTGAAGGGTTGAGGTATCATAATTCCATCACATGGTCTTTTGATGAAGATGATTCGAACGGCCAGGAAGTGGTCGTCAAAATTCCGATGAATGTGCCTTATTTTTCCCAGGAGAGGGAATGGGAAAAAGCTGAAGGGCAATTTGAATATCAGGGTGACATGTATAGGATCGTAAGACAGAAGCTAACGCTGGATGCCGCCTACATTGCCTGTGTCAAAGACAAGGAGAGCAACCTTATTAAGCAGCAATTGGCAGACTTTGCAAAGACTTTCACAGATAAGGAAGGAGATTCAAAACAAAGCATGAAATCGTTTCCAGGATTTACGAAAGAATACCTGTCTCATACCATAGGGGTTAAACCTTCGGTACCAGGGTGGTCTTCAACGTTAGATTATACCGCTCCGCCTCAATCCCTAGCCTCATCATTTTTTGCTTCGATCGTTCATCCACCTGAACGCATCGGTTAATTTCTGAACACTTCTATCATTACTGTTTTTTAGGAAACAGCATTATAAGAATGTTCTGATGTCGGATTAATTCCGACCCCTCTTCACTTTTATTTTTTAACAAAATGGATGACACAGGCATGTGTCCCGACTAAAGTATTTAAACATGAAGCGATTTTACTTATTTATTTTTTCACTCTCGGCGATTGGTGCAAACGCGCAATCAATGACCGACGGTCTGATGATGCCAAAAGGAAGTTTCTGTACAGGATTTCTATACACCCACGATCAATGGAAGAACTACTGGGAGGGCGGCCTAAAGCGTGACAATCAGAATATCGGCACCATCACGACCACAAGCATCACCTGGATGGGCAATTATGGCGTAAGCGACAGGCTCAACATTATTGCAATGGTACCCTATGTGAAAACGAAAGCCAGCAGTGGAACCTTGACCGGCCTCGAAGGAATCCAGGATTTATCAGTCTCCGGTAAATACAGACTTTTGGCAAAAAATTTTAGTGCGAGCGGTTTGCGTGCATTTGCCGTGGGCACAGTATCTACTCCCCTTACAAATTACACACCTGACTATCTCCCCCTCTCCATCGGAATGGCCTCCACCAACTTCTCAGCAAGGTTAACGGGAAACTATCACCTGGAAAGCGGCTGGTATGTAAATGTATCGGGTGCTTATACCATGAGGACCAATGTAAAGCTTGACAGACCTTCCTATTACAGCGATGGATCCATCTACTTTACGAATGAGGTGGACATGCCCAATACTTTTGACTTCTCAACAATGTTGGGTTACTACAAGAATGGTGTTCAGGCAGAATTATACTATTCACAGCAGAATACATTGGGAGGCGGTGACATTCGCCGGCAAGACATGCCATTTGTTTCCAATCGTATGAATTTTTCTAAAGCGGGTGCCCTCCTCATGTATTATTTACCTCGGCCAAAAAATCTAGCCGTGCGTGCTTCTGTGAGCTACACCGTCGCAGGACGCAATGTGGGGGAGGCTACGACTTTGATGGGAGGGCTACTCTATACGTTCCATTTTTCTTCTAAAAACGAAATCATTCCTCAGCCATGAAAACATCATATTATATAACAACCATATTGTTCTTCTTCTTTGTCATTCTGCTTCCGATAAGTTGCAAGGACATAGACGGCACGGAAAAGCTAACCACACAAGCGCCACAGAACATTGACGCAAATGCCGGAACATGGAAGCCGGTGTTTCTAAATCCAATAAGTCAAATTGCAGTTGCAGTTCCTGCGGCCATTACTTCGGATGCCTACAAGGCCGAGCTGGCTTCCATCAAGGATATCCAAAGTAAATTGACGACGGCGCAACGCAAGACTATCGAATACTGGGCTGCTGGCGGTATCCTTCGATGGAACGAGATTTTCCGGGAGTTGGTGGCACGTTATAATCTCCCACCGGCGCCCAATGTGGATGGAAGTTATCCGGTGCCGGATTCAGAAAATCCTTTCGCGGATCCTGGATTTCCATTCTCAAATCCTCCTTATGCTGCCCGGGCTTACAGCTACGTGTCAGCAGCGCAATACGATGCATTGAAGGCGGCATGGTATTATAAATATTTGCCCACGCATAACCGACCGGCACCCTATAAAATAGACAACACAATCCAGCCGTTGATGCCGGTCACAGATTTGCCGGCGTATCCATCTGAAGAGGGGGTGATGTCAGGCGCTGCAGCCGATATGATGAAAGCACTCTTTCCCGCCGCAGTGAAGGAAATCACAACAAAGGCAGGCGAGCAACGGAATGCCGCACTCTGGGCTGGGAAAGCTACTGCAAGTGATATTTCTGCCGGGCTTGCGCTTGGAAAAGCAGTCGCGGCGATTTTTATTACGCGAGCTGGTGGCGATGGAATGAAAAATGCTATTGGTACTAAGGCACAATGGGATGCATTAAAACTGAATGCAACTTCGCGAGGCGACATCGCCTGGTTGAGCCAGGATTTGCCACCGAGACCTCCCATGTTGCCTTTCTTTGGTAACGTAAAATGCTGGAGCATGACGCCACAAAATGTGATTGATGCACGACCTGCTGCACCACCAATCGCAGGATCATCAGAGATGAATGGAGAATTGGAAGAGGTGCGATATTATGCCAGCCATGTGACGCGTGAGCGCATCGCCATCGTTCACAAGTGGGCCGATGGTGTCGGCACTTATACTCCTCCGGGACATTGGAATGACATTGCGACCGAGTACATCAACAAGGCGAACTATAGTGAAGTGCGTGCCGCCCGTACATTCGCCCTGCTGAATATGGCATTGCATGATGCGGGGGTCGCCTGCTGGGATACAAAATATTTTTATTTCAATGCTCGTCCGGCGCAATTAGATCCTTCCATTAAGACGAACACAGGAATACCAAATTTTCCATCCTATGTTTCTGGTCATTCCACTTTTTCAGCCTCGGCGGCCACTGTATTAGGTTACTTATTTCCTCAAAATGCAGCGGACTTCAAAGCGATGGCAGAGGAAGCGGCAATGTCAAGATTATACGGCGCCATCCATTATCGCAAAGACAATGATGCCGGATTAGACCTTGGTAATCGTGTTGGATCTTACACCTTGACCTTTGCAACAAGTGACGGCGCAGGAAACTGATTTCAAAGAAAAAATATTCCACCAGTTATGACACAGCTTTTAATTGACAAAATAGTAAGTGTTTGAAATGGATTGATTGGGAGTGGAGGGGGTCTCTCTCCACTTTTTTATTCGATAATATGACATGAAACGATGTATTTTATTTTTCTTCCTGTTTTTGAGTGAGCTGGTCAATGCTCAACAAGATTCAATCAGATCAAAAAGATTGGATGAACTGGTTATTCAGTCTCAACGCATCTATGACATAGACCGACTGCCTGACGTGCAAGCTACCTATTTGTGGGTCGGCAAGAAAAATGAAGTGATTAATGTTCAAAGCACGGATGCCAATATTGCAGAAAGAACCCCAAGACGCCTTCTCATTTGAAAATATCAATTCTGCAGGTTCTTTTGGATTGCTAAGTACTTATAACGCCGCCGGCGGAAGGATCGGAAAATTTGAATACTACGTTTATGTAAACAAACGTGTTTCTGAAGGTTACCGGGACAATAGCAGATCTGACTATGATGCGCAATCCGTTGTCATCAGCTATTCGCCAACGAGTAAAATAAAATTGAAGGCAGAACTGGGCCACTCCACGTACCTATATCAGATTCCCGGCCCCCTGACGGATAGTATGTTTAATGCCAACCCCCGCCAATCAAGCCGTGCCAGGAATTATTTCAACCCTGATATTTACATTCCATCAGTAAGCCTCGATTGGAAATTTGGAAAGACTACCCGACTTGCAATTACAACGTCGGCTGTACTCGGGACTCGCAACAGTGTGCAGTTCGACAAACCAGCCACTGTTGTGGATGCCATTAACCCTATCACGCTGACGTATGCGGCTCGTCAGGTGGATATTGATCATTTTAACAGTTAGACCACTGAGGCCAGGCTTCTTCATCGTTACGCGCTGCTGGGTCTCCAGAGCTTGTTTGTAGCTGGGATACAACTGATGGACAATGATCTCCATCGCCAACAATTGGGCAAAGGAACTACGGGTACGGATTTTGATTTATCACTGAGTCAGCCGGGTTGGGGTCGCGACCTGCACTTCAGGACAAAGAATTTAGCAGCATTTGTAGAGAATAATTTCCGGTTGTCATCAAAATTGTCTGTGAATCCTGGGGTTCGGGTCGAGGTGGGTCAATCTGCGATGTCGGGGACTATCAATTACTATGATCCGGGAGAAGTTCCCAATACAATCCATCATAGTTTTCCATTATTTGGAATCAACACTCAGTTCCAACTGACTGAAAGGCAAAACTTGTATGGCGGCTGGTCACAAGCATATCGTCCGGTAATTTTCAAGGACATAATCCCGGCATCTATTTATGAAAAGTCTGATAAGAACCTGAAGGATGCTTACGGATATAATCTTGAATTGGGCTATCGCGGATCAAGCGCATCGCTGCAGTGGGGCATTGGACTTTTTCAATTGCAATACAATAACCGTCTGGGTGTACTTTCTGAAAAAGATGCTGGTGGAAATTTCTACCTCCTTCATACGAACATTGGCAACTCACTCACCCAGGGTATGGAGCTATTTCTCGAGTATGCGCTTCGAGTTCAAAGTGCCATGGTCCTCTCGGTCTTTACATCGACTGCAATCATGAATGCGCGGTACACCACTGCATCGGTTCGCTCCGGGGAGAACAATGTGGACATCAGTAGCAATAAAGTAGAGGCGGCCCCGGCATTCATCACGCGCAATGGCCTAAAGATTAAATTTCATCAATCGAGTATTTCATTGTTGTACAGTTATACCGGAGAGAGTTATGCCGATGCCCTCAACACAAGGGCACCCTCTGTCAACGGGACCGTAGGCGTTGTACCAGGATATGGATTGTTGGATGTCAATACCTCCTTTAGATTGTCCGAAAAGCTCACGGCAAGGTTGAACATCAATAATGTCACCAACAGGCAATATTTTACAAAGCGACCAAGCTTCTACCCTGGCCCAGGTGTTTGGTCATCTGATAGGAGATCGATGAGTGTTACGTTGGGTATTACCATCTAAGTAATTAAAGATACTCGGCTGATTTAAACACAGCCGGTCAAATGATGAGTACAGTTAAGTATTTGAGGTTTATTGAGTCAGCGGAGGGGGAGGGGTCTCTCTCCACTTTTATTTTCTCAAAATCAGAAATGCTCTCCCAGATAAAGACCACCAAAGGTTGCTCCAATGCACGCAAGCACGCTTATCGAAATATAGAATATCATGGACGTGGTGAACCCACTTTGTAGGAGATAAAGTGTTTCCTGGCTGAAGGTAGAAAATGTGCTGAAGCCTCCACAGAAGCCCACCGTCCAGAATAGGCGAGCGGAGGGAGAAATGATCTGCTTGTGATCGGCCAGGCCAATAATAAGGCCCACCGCAAAACAAGCCACCACGTTGACAACGAGTGTACCCCATGGAAAATCATGGGTATGTAAGTTGTTAATCCATTTGCCCAGCGAGAAGCGAATGACGCTACCAAGTCCGCCGCCGAAAAATACGATGAGCATTGTCTTCATATCCTAAGTCGTGATGATGTCAGCAAGATAGGTCATTTTATTCCTTCGCTGCATGTTCAACACTTTTGAAAGACTCGATTTGCTAATGGTTAACCTCAATGGCTGACCTGATCGCTTGTGTCATTACACTGATTACTTTTTCCTTCAGGACTGGTAGGTCGGCAAGTTTCAATCCCATCGTGGGAATTTCTTGCAGTACTCTAATTTTGATCCTGCCATGTTTGATGGTGAATTGTTTTGGTGGCATTAATTCACCCGCCCCTAATATGACCATCGGCAGCACGGGTTGCTGCGTCTCTATGGCAATTCGAAATGCACCATCATAAAATGGCTGCAACGGTTCTTTTGACCTGTTCTGCGTGCCTTCGGGAAAAATCAAGATGGAGATGCCGCGCTTGAGCACATCTTTTAAGTGGTCCATGCTTTTTCTCCGACTTTCGTTGCTGGACCGGTCTACAATGATGGCAGCGTTGTTGGCGATCCAGCCAAAGACGGGTATCTTCTTAAGCTCTTTCTTCGCCAATGGCCGGATTTGAGTAGGCACAGTCAGGCAAACGCCCGGAATATCCAGATAGGAGGTGTGATTGCTGATGTAGACATATGACTTCCCGGGATGAATATTTTCTTTGCCACTGATTTCGTATGGAATGAAATTGAGTTTACTGAAGGTCCATGACCAGAGTTTTAAAAACTGGTAGCTGATCGTGCCGTATTTTTCTCCAAAAAGAAAAGGTAACAGGATGCCCGGCAAATAAAGGATCATGAAAAAGGTAAAGACAAATAATACCCAGGCGATGTATAGGTTTTGAAAAACGATACGAACAAGTCTCAAGCAGAATTCTTTTATCGCAAGATGGTAAAAAAAATCATGCTCCTTAATCCTTCCTGATTGTAAGTGATGAATCTATTTTGAGGCGATCTGCCGGTGCTACCGGACATATTTCCAATTTCTAACCTTTCCCTCCAACAGCCATTCAATGGAAGTTGCAAGACGGCTAGCCCTTGTTTCGGCGGCCTTCGCTGCGGTGACCCAATCTATATATTCTTTTTTATTGCTGTTGTCCGTGCAGGAAGTTTTACGCCGGATTCATTGAGGAGCATCGCTTCTCGGATATAGGTCAGCAGGATTTTATCTGAGGGAAGGTCTTTGAGGCTTTTGATCTTGCCTAGATGCCCCATCGCTGCTTCACTCTTTGCCATTTGGAGAAGTCGCGTGTCGCTCATGAGAGAAGCTTTCCAGAAACTAAATGCACAGTGTTGCCTGAAGGAAGCCATGCTGCACATAATCCCCATGTAATCGAAATGAGGAAAACTCCACTTCATTGTTTCGGTGACATCCGGACATGCCTGATGGACCAGTTCACGAAGGTGACTCAAAACAGGCTTTGCAAAATCTTGCGACTTAATGATGTAGGAATCGATTCGTTTATCCTTCATCGCATTCAATAGATTTTAAGACAAGTATTTTGTCATGCCAGGTACAGCAATAGGATAGAATCCATTGGCATCCGGTTTCAAGGGCATGTCAGCATCCCATGCATAGTTGGAAGGTTGCAGCGACATACCAGAGTTCATGGTCTTATCAAAGTCAAGTACCTGACCTGAGTAAGTTGCCATGCGTCCCAGGATGGAAGTCATGGTACTCTTTGCTCCATGCTCCGTGTCCTCAAACTTAAATTCTCCTTTGGCGATGGCCTCGAATAGTTCGTCGTGCTCGGTTTGGTAGGGGTTGTTTTCTTTCTCCTTATCGAATTGATACATCACATTGCCTTTGCGATCGGTGATGTTCATGGCCCCGCAGTAGATATTTCCTTTCGTGCCCATGATCTGTTCATCCACTTTGCTCATAGTACCTTTTATGTGGCGGCACTGACTGTTTAGAATGCTACCGTCAGCATATTGGAATTCTACATAGTGATGATCGAATATTTCGCCGTACTCCTTACCCTTACGCACTTCGCGTCCACCCATTCCCTGGGCCTTCACTGGGAAATCGCCCTTGAACCAGTTGATCACGTCGATATTATGGATGTGCTGCTCCGTAATGTGGTCACCACAAATCCAATTGAAGTAATACCAGTTCCGCATTTGGTATTCCATTTCAGTCATACCGGGCTTACGGAGGTTTACCCATACGCCTTCGTTGTTCCACCAGGCTTGTGATGATACAATATCTCCAATCATTCCATCTTTAAGCCTCTTATACAATTCACGATAAGAGTTCTGATAGTGACGTTGTAGTCCAACGACCACATTCAATTTTTTCTGCTTGGCAATCTGTGCTGCCTCGAGTATGCGTTTGATGCCTGCAGGATCGGTAGCCAATGGCTTCTCCATAAACACATGCTTGCTCTGTTTCATGGCTTCTTCAAAGTGAATGGGCCGAAACCCGGGAGGTGTTGTCAGGATCACCACGTCCGCAAGTGCAATTGCTTTTTTATATCCATCAAAACCCACAAACTTGTTTTCTTCTTTCACATCCACACGGGCTTTCACACTTCCCTTAGGACCTTCCTCATCTGACATCAATGCTTTGCAACAGCTGTCTATTCTGTCTCTGAAGGCGTCTGCCATGGCGACGAGTTTCACATTTTGTTTCGTTAGCAATGCTTGTGTGGCAGCCCCAGTGCCGCGTCCACCACATCCTATCAATGCAATCTTGATGGTGTCATCAGCAGATGAATTGAAAAACTCGGCGTTTGAAACGATCGGCATGGCCATCAACGAGCCTGCTGCCAGGGTGGTTTGTTTGATAAAATCTCTGCGGGTTGGTATGGAGGTCTTCATAGTTTTGATTTATTAATGTTTTTGTTTGCGCTTATAAAAATACTCTTTTTATCCTCTTTAGAAATTGGGTACTTTTTAAATTGTCGCTTCATGGGCTAAAGCCTGATTAAGGCTATTTTTATAACCACGGCCTTAAGGCCGTGGTCTCGAGTTTGGCTATTTTCTAGCATAAAAAATTGCAGCAGAGAGGGGATCCATCACATTTCTAAGGCTTCTATGTTCATGCTGTTTTTTGACGAA
>JAYVQY010000012.1:0-156467 GCA_043776715.1 Cyclobacteriaceae bacterium
TCTTAACCGGTCATCCGCAAAGGCCAGACCCTTGATCTGTTCGTCTATTACTAAATTGTCCATCTCAAAAATTATCAATATTTGTGGGTTATCCTAAGACCGTCTCGGGGACTCTGCGATGGATAATAGAATCTTAGAGATCATCTTGCTTTGACGAATGAAATATTTCTTTTCAAGCCAGAATATTTAGTGCGTTTTAATGCAGAATTCTTGAAGATGCGATTGAAAACTGACTCTGTAATTTCAATCCAATCATTTGTCGTCATTGCCTCTACTTCTGGGCGAGGCTGAAATCGCGGTTCATCATGAGGTTTGGAGAATCGGTTCCAGGGGCACACATCCTGGCAGATATCACATCCAAAGATCCAATTCTCGAATTTGCCTTTTACTTCTTGTGGGATTTCCTCTTTCAACTCGATCGTAAAGTAGGAAATGCATTTGCTGCCATCCACCACATAAGGTTCCGGGATGGCATCTGTCGGGCAAGCGTCCATACATGCGGTGCAGGAACCACAATAATCTTTAATGGGGCCGTCGGCTTCAAGTTCGAGATCAAGAATTAATTCGGAAAGAAAAAAGAAACTTCCTATCGAGCGATTGAGGAGCAAACTATTTTTGCCAACCCAACCCAGTCCACCTTTCGCAGCCCATGCCCGCTCCATCACTGGAGCTGAATCCACGAAAGCCCGTCCATTGATTTCGCCGAGGCTTTCCCTCAGACGATCGAGAAACTCCTTCAGCTTGTCTTTAATGACGAAATGATAGTCTTCACCGTAAGCGTATTTCGCAATTTTTAACTCACTTTTTTTAGCAATGTCTTTTTTGGGATAGTAGTTATAGACCAAACTGACGACCGACTTTGCACCTGAAACCAATAACCTCGGGTCCAGGCGCTTATCAAAATGATTTTCCATATAGTCCATCTTGCCATGATGGCCTCGCTTCAACCATTCTTCGAGTAGCGGTGCTTCCTCTTGTAAGAATTCTGCTTTGGAAATGCCACAATAAGTGAAGCCCAGTTCGTGTGCAATAGATTTTATGAGGATCGTATTTTGGGCGATTGTACTCTTCATAACCCATCATCGACCTCAGTCAAAGAGGCCTGGTCCGCGGGAAACGGGAGGAGCGATCTTTAAATGTTTGTACGACAATTCCGTGGCCTCTCTTCCACGTGCTGTCCGTTTGATATATCCTTCCTGGATCAGAAAGGGTTCATACATTTCTTCAATCGTCTCAGCTTCTTCTCCGACAGCAGTAGCAATGGTGGTTAGGCCAACAGGGCCACCCTTGAATTTTTCAATGATGGTACTCAAAATTCGATTGTCCATATCATCTAATCCATTTTCGTCTACGTCAAGAGCTTTCAATGCCATTTGTGCAATTGCCTTGGTGATATTCCCATCACCTTTGATCTGTGCAAAGTCGCGTGTGCGTCGCAGTAAATTATTGGCAATGCGGGGAGTGCCGCGGCTACGCCTGGCGATTTCATAAGCGGCTTCCTGATGCAAAGGAGCGCCCAGAATGGTGGCGGACCGTTTTACAATTTTAGTGAGCAGTGTTGAATCATAGTACTCCAGTCGTGCGTTGATCCCAAACCGTGCCCGAAGCGGTGAGGTGAGTAGACCGGCGCGGGTAGTAGCTCCAATGAGCGTAAAAGGACTCAAACTAATTTGTACTGACCGAGCATTGGGGCCACTGTCGAGCATGATGTCAATTCGATAGTCCTCCATGGCGGAATAGAGATATTCTTCCACGATGGGGTTAAGTCGATGAATTTCATCAATGAATAGGACATCGTTTGGTTCAAGGTTCGTGAGCAGCCCGGCTAAATCCCCCGGCTTGTCGAGTACGGGTCCGGAAGTAACCTTGATATTACTTCCCAGTTCATTGGCAATGATGAACGATAATGTTGTTTTGCCAAGACCAGGAGGTCCATGCAACAAAACATGGTCCAGGGCTTCGCCTCGTTGCTTAGCAGCTTCCACGAACACCTTCACGTTGTCCACCACTTTCTGCTGACCCGTAAAGTCGCTGAAAGTAAGTGGTCGTAAGGCCTTCTCCACTTCTTTCTCAGCGGAGTTGAGGCTTGAATCGTCAGGCTTTAGATAATCTTCACGCATGGTAACGTTCTTCAAAGCTAAGGTACTTCACACGCCATTCAAATTTTTTGGTACTGACGTTTTCGGATTAATTTCGTGCCCATGAATCCTCGAATCAAGAATGCCTTATTCACACTCTTCTTGCTGCTGGCCCTATGGCTTGTTTGGAAATTTCGCGATCAGGCTCCAAAGCCGATCAAGCTAGAGGGCAAAACCATGGGCACCACTTACCATATAACTTACTTTGATCCACACAACCGGAATTTTCAAACCTCAGTTGATTCGTTGCTTAAAGTCATTAATAAGTCGATCAGTACCTATGACACAACTTCAGAAATTTCGAGATTCAATCGGGCTGATCGTTCCATTCGGTTTGAGTTGCCATACTTTCTTCCACCACTCATGAAATCGAAGGAGGTGGTGGCTGGCTCACATGGAGCATATGATCCCACCGTGATGCCGCTTGTAAATGCCTGGGGCTTTGGACCAAAAAAAATTGAACGGCCCGATACCGCAGAGGTACTCGCCGCCAGGGCATTCGTGGGTTTTGAAAAAATTGGTTTTAATAGCGACAGCGTTTGGAAAACTGACCCTCACGTGCAACTTGACTTCAGCGCCATTGGTCAGGGTTATGGCGCAGACGTGATTGCAGATTTTCTTAAGTCCAGGTTGCTTGAAAATTTCTTTGTTGAACTCGGCGGTGAAGGAGTGGCCTGGGGGAAGAACCTGAAGGAAAACAGACTCTGGGAGATTGGCATCCTTGATCCTAATTCAGATTATGTAGAACAGAAATTCAAAGCTTATGCCACCTTGAAAAATAGAGCATTTACCACTTCAGGCAATTATTTCAATTTTCGCGAAGTAGATGGCAAGAAGTATTCTCACACCATTGATCCAATCAGTGGCTTTCCGGTAGAGCATGAGTTGTTGAGTGCTTCGGTTTTTGCAAACGACTGCGCGACCGCCGATGCATGGGCGACGGCCTTCATGTCAATGGGGCATGAGAAAGGGATTGAAATATTGAAGAATCACCCTGAACTGAACAGTTTTTTTATTTACTCATCTAAAGATGGGATAAAGACGTTTGTTTCAGAGGGGATCAGGGCTGACCTTCGAATTCAGCCATAAAACACCATGTACCGGCAATCGTGCAGACTATTCCGGCTCCTTCAGATGCATTTTCAGCTGCATTCCCGTATATTTGCCGATCCAGTTCTTTCCAGATTTGGAAAATTTTGGAAAGCGACATTATCAATATTTAACCATGACTAAAACAATCAAATTCGGAACACGCCAGCAGGAATTTTATACTACCCTCAGTCAGCGTGTGAATAATTATTTCAAATCCAAAAACCTGAGTCGTAATGCCAACACCGAAATGGTAGTGAAGACTCTTTTCATGTTTGCGTTATTTTTTACCCCTTACATCTTATGCCTATCTGGCGCCGTTACTGGTTTTTGGGGATATATGCTTATGAGCGTTATGATGGGTCTTGGAGTGGCTGGAATCGGCCTATCCATCATGCATGATGCCAACCACGGGGCCTACTCCTCAATCCCATGGGTCAATGATCTCATGGGCTACTCTCTCAACTTTGTAGGAGCGAATGCATTTAACTGGAAGATCCAACATAACGTATTGCACCATACCTATACAAATATTTACGACGTGGATGAAGACATCAGCCCTCGTGGAGTGATCAGGATGTCTCCGGATTCACCATGGAAACCCATTCATCAGTTTCAATACGTCTATGCCTGGTTTCTCTATGGCTTGATGACATTTGTGTGGATTGTTGCCAAGGATTACTTTCGCCTTGCCCGGTATCAGCGAGACGGTCTGGTGAAAAAACAAAAAGCAAACATCGTAAAGGAATGGGCAATCCTGTTGGTTACAAAGATTATATATCTTACGTATATGGTTGCCATCCCCATTATGGTATTGCCCTTTGCGTGGTGGCAGGTACTGATAAGCTTTTTTGTGATGCACTACGTAGCTGGTTTTATTCTCGCGATTGTGTTTCAACCAGCCCATGTGGTAGAAGGCACTTCTTATCTCATGCCTGATGCTGATGGTAACATGGAAAATACCTGGGCCATACACCAGCTATATACCACAACAAACTTTGCTCACCGAAATAAGATTTTATCCTGGTATGTAGGGGGTCTTAATTTTCAGGTTGAACATCACCTCTTCCCGAACGTCTGCCATGTTCACTACCGACACTTGTCTGCCATTGTAAAGCAGACCGCTCAGGAGTTTGGGCTGCCCTACAAAATGAAGGAGACATTTTGGGATGCGATTAAGGCACATGCAAGACTTTTGAAAGAGCTAGGGAACCGGGAGTCTGTGCAAACGATGGCCACGGCTTGACCCGGCATTTTGTCGATCACTTCTACAAGCAGTCCAAATCCAATACATGCCTAGATTTTGATTTTATGATCAAAATTTCTAGCCCAAGGTAGTCTGCCTAATTTAATTAAGCACGGGGACCCGGAAAGCACCTTGTCTTTCATGATACTTTGAAAGGTTTCTATTGCTTCCAAAGCGAGCTTTACCGGTGACAGATGAAACAAGCGCTGAAATACCTGGTCTATCAAATTCTATATCCATTTCTGCTATCCATTCAGATCGATAAAGTCTTACGGATTTTTTCCAGGAATAGCCGATTGATCATTTTTTTTCATGGCGTAGCCACAAAAGATGCTTTTCAAATCAATGGCCGTCACATGCCAGTTGAGCAGTTTGAAAGGCTGCTGCTATACTTCAAACATAATTTTGATGTAGTTACTTTAGGCGAAATCTGCGCTACGTCGTTTAAAGCAGCTAATTCCCGCCGAAAAACAATCGCGCTAACTTTTGACGATGGCTTTCTGAATAATCTTGATGTGGCTTTGCCTTTACTGGAGCGCAATAACCTGCCTGCTACATTTTTTGTTTCCACCATGAGCCTGGAAAGCAATGAGTACATTCATCCCTCTGACTTTTTGGACATGGTAAAAATAAAAACGAAGGAAGACAGGCTTGAAATAAGAGGAGAGGTATTTATAAAATCTAAGAATCAGCTTTTGAATATCAGAAATGGTCAATCGGTTTATCACTTTATTGAGAGCCTTTCGTTCGGTGTGTTGAAGGCGTCCCTTGCAATGCTGGAGGCAAGCCATGAACGATCAAGCCTCTTAGAAAATGTAAATGAGGAATTGTATAAGTTAATAACAGAGGAGACCATTGAAAAATTAGCGGCAAACCGATTGGCTACTGTTGGGTCCCATGGCCGCCTACACGTGAACCTAAACATGCTTTCACCCGAAGAGGCAAAGGAGGAAATGGTTTATTCAAAAGCTTGTCTGGAGAAATTTGGTCACAAGCCTGTAAAAAGTCTGGCCTTTCCTTATGGATATTTTAATGAAACGACCATTCAGCTTGCAAAGGAAGCAGGTTATGCATTCCTGTTCGCGGGCGGTGATGTTGAAAGGAAATATGAACGGGTGGTGTTCCCCCGCATCGGTGTTTCAAACATGAGGAATTTTGCATTTAATGTTTTGTCCATCAATCGTGGATTCCGACGATTTGGTTTTTAGAATATGTCGAGATCACAATATTCAAATTGAATATTTTCAAATGCGATTGGTTCCTGACTTAAATTAAAAAAGCCGACCGGGAATGCGTCCAATGGTTGGATATGTTGACTCAATAAATTATAGAGCACAGAGTTTTTGGAAGTCATTAGAACTACTTCCTTACAGCCAAGAGAAATTGCCAGCCATTTAAGTTTTCTTATGAAGAGGATAGGGGAGGGGCTATTCTTAATCTTTGCAAATCCAATGTGAAGTCTGCCTTCTATTTTTAACCAAAGGAGGGAGTTTTCGATTTCTTTATAATATGTCTTGTGGTATCGTTTGTAGTTGAGGAATAGTTGATCATGGTTGATCCCATAGCTAAAGTCCGGTTGAAAAAGGTCGATGGATTGAAAATCATGAACGCCCAACACGCGCCTGATGTATCGATCATATACTCTTTTTAAGATTGGAATGCGGCTCATCAATTTGCCGAATCCGGGAAGTCCCGTTTTTAACTTAAATAGCTGCAAAGCATTTGGTGTGAATTGCCATTGAAGTTTTACAAAGCCTGGATAAGAGTTTTGGTTTGGGAAACCGAAAATGAATTGGATACCATTTTCCTTAGCCAGCGCGTACGTTTTTATGGCCAGTGAATGAAACAGGCCTTGTCTTTGAAAATTTGGGTGGGTCATTGTATCCGATGATTGAGCAGCTAGGATTACTTTACCCTCCCATCGCACCAAACATGGAATTACACCATAAAAAGCTATTGGCAAATTGCTTTGGTTGAGGGCAATAAATCCAATAAAGTCTGTTCCAAAAATTTTGGTGTCATATTTTTGAAGTAGAAAAGCAACGGTTATTTTCTGATGAAATACTACCTTATAGAGATAAACAAGCCGACTGATGTTGGATGCTGCGAGCCGTTCAACAGAATAAATTTCCATGAATAAAAGTACGATATTTAAGAATGCTTAAAAGGCTTCTCAGCACCGTCACGCACCGGCTTTTTGAATTACCGATTCTTGTACTCATGCCGCACAGTCGTTGTAATTGTCGTTGCGTGATGTGCGATATCTGGAAGGCGAACATCGAAAGAAAAGAGATCACAGTGGATGATCTGGAAAAACATCTGCTGTCATTTAAAAAATTAGGCGTGAAGCGTGTCGCCCTTTCGGGGGGAGAGGCTCTTATGCATTCCAATCTTTGGAGATTTTGTGAATCACTGCAAAGCATTGGAATAAGAATCAGTTTGCTATCGACCGGAATAACTCTTAAACACCATGCGCAAAAAGTTGTAATGCATTGCGATGATGTAATTGTGTCCCTTGATGGGCCCAGGGATGTGCACAATAGGATTAGGAATATTCCGTTTGCGTTTGAAAAACTCGAAGAGGGGGTAAAGGCATTAAAGGAAATCAATGCTGCTTTTCGTGTCACTGGCCGCACGGTTCTGCAGAAGCAAAACTTTTCGGATTTCGCTGCGATTATTCGTACAGCTCAACAATTAGGACTTGATCAAATATCTTTTCTGGCTGCGGATGTTTCATCAGAGGCTTTCAACCGGTCCAATCCATGGGATGATGAAAAGGTGTCTGAAGTGGCATTGGCCAAAGAGGAAATCGATGAGCTGGAAGGGATTATGAAGATTTCTTTTGTTGAGTTTAAAGATGAATTTAATAGAAAATTCATTGCTGAGAGCGAAGAAAAATTAGTGGACATATGTCTCTATTACCGGGCCCTTTATGGCGAGAACCGATTTCCGAAGAAAAAATGCAATGCTCCGTGGGTTTCTGCGGTCATTGAGTCCAATGGAGAAGTGCGGCCTTGTTTTTTTCATAAATCCTACGGTAATATTCATGAGAACGCATTTGAAGAGATCATAAATTCACAACAGGCCATTTCTTTCCGGAAAAGACTGGAGATCAATGAAAATCCAATCTGCCAGCGCTGTGTTTGTTCACTCAATGTGCCTTTAGGATCAAAAGTTGATTAGGCATCAAGCATATTCCAAAGTGGATTTGATTCTAAAGTAGCAGCACTCAACTTTTTTTTCAATCGATCGAAGAGGGGATGAAAGTTGACGCGGGTTCTTTTCATTGCACGACTCACGCTGAATTGATATTCAAGGGATAATGGCTCGGCCAACTTCTCGTCTGCATAGACAGGTGTCCCATTTATAAAAGTCACTCCAATGTCGGCAGGGGTGACGATTTGTAAGTTCTCAAAATAATTCGGGTGAAGCATCGGGGTTATCATAAGGTCGGCAATGGCCCCGGGATAGAGCTGTGGCTTGGGCAATTTAAAAATCTGTGCGGGGATGGTGGTTACCATATCAAAGATCTCTTGCGGCGAAGCCAGCCCGGTCTGATGCGCGCACCGCATTTCGTCTAGCAGCGTTGGCGATCCTGTGAGGGTTGAGTCTGAGCCTAACGCTGTAGGCATAATTTTTTTTATGGTACCAATTTTCGCTGTTTGCCCGAATAGGAATAGATTGGATGCCGGGCACCAAACCATCGCGCAGTGACGAGATGCCAGTATATCCATTTCTTTCTGACCCAATGCAATGGCATGGATGAGCACTGTATTTTTTTTCAATACACCCAACTCCTCTAGTTTGGTGATTTCATCATAAGCCAATTCGTCTACTCCCTCTGCCGCATGAATGACAAAAGGGGTGTCCGGATTTTTAGGAAAATCATTCTGAATATTTTTTCCGAATCCCAGGGAGTGGCTCCACGCAAAATTCTTCGACACTTTCACAGGAAAATTGCGATTCTCAAGGGTTCTCTTCCAGGGATTGTGATGTACTACTGTGGTCACTCCAGACATCAAATTTCTTAAACCACCCCATTGGAGCCGGTCATTGATATCGATTTTTTCAATTTCACGGAGAGGGGATTCATGGGGTTTGTAAATATCGTTTCCCCACTGCATATAGTTTTCATACGGTGGATGACCCAGTCTTGGATAAAGATTCATTTCCAGGTGATCGTGTGAATTGATCAATCCAGGATAAATAAAATGACTATTTAAATGGATGACCTGTTCCCTTCCACCGGGACGCAGGCATTCTCCTATTTCAACGATAATGTCCTTGCGAATACGGATGTCTCCCTGAACAATCTCATGATCTTTGCCCCAATGCAATCTCTTTAGCAAGAAACTCATTCGATTTTTTTAGCCTTCATGATATAGATGACTGGGGCATCATGCCACAAAGGCTCTTCCAATGTTTCCACGACAATCTGATGTTGATGTAAACATTGAATAATATCCTGAAAGAGATGAAGGTGATGCTTTATTTCGAACAGACTACCGGAAGCATCTTTGAAGGTACGTTTGGCGTGCTGAAGAGTGAGGAACGGATGGAAGTCTGAGATCAGGAGGGTTCCCCCTTTTTTCAACGCCACCGCCAGGTTTTCTAGTGCAGGACGTATATCAATAATATGACCAAGAACCAACGCACAGATGATGAGATCAAAAGTTTCTTTTTCGAGGAATTGAATTGATATATCCTCAGAATAAAATTCCGCTGCAGGGCAATTTTGCTTTGCCGTTTCGATCATGGCAGAAGAAAAATCAATACCGATAATTTTGGATGCGCCCCGATCAGAAAGCACTTTACAAAAATGACCTGTACCGCACCCTGCATCGAGCACGATTTTGCTTTGCACATCTGGCAAAAATTTAAGAATTCCTTTGTCTGATAGATCTTTTATTGGATTTGATTCCTTGCTGTAGGTAGCCGCCCAACGATTGTAGCCTTCCTTAGGAGAAAGCGTAGTAACCTGGTTTTTATTTTGCCATGGCAATTTCATCAAAAACCTTCGATTTCAGGTTGACGGTATCGAAGCCAGAATTTTTGGAGCACTTTAAGTTCGTATGGAAAATGAAAAAAATTAGCACGATAACGAACGGAGCTTAACCAGCGCATTACTTTCTTTTGAACAGGGGTGATTTTAATATCAGAAACAGTTGGGTAACGGGCGTTCAATACTGTTTCAAAGCCAAGAATTTTTTCAACCATCTCGGCAGTAAGCCAGGGCGTAAAGGGACTCTTCCGAAGATCAAAATTTTGCCATGTGGGGCTCAGCCACTCCTCAAGGTGTTCTGGGAATTTGAATCCGGATTGTTTTACTTTCTCATACATTTCAGACCCTTCTGTAGGTACTGGACTGTAGACGTAAATAATAATCTCCGTGTCTGGATTGATTTCTTTTATTTCCTTAATGAAATCTATATCCTGATCGATCTGAGTCATTATTTTCTCAGGAGTTTCTGCTGGAAAGCCAAGCACAAAGGAATACTCGGGGATGATGTCAAATCTTTTCAAGCGGGCCGCAAAGCGTTTCATTTGATCTGCAGTTTGTGTTCCTCCTTTGTCCATCTTTTTTAGCAGCTCATCGTTACTGGTTTCTGCACCAAAGAATATCATGCGGCAGCCTGCTTCACGCATCAGGGACAGTGATTCATCTTTGTATTTGTCAACGGTGTCAATCCTGCCTTCTCCCCACCAGATAATATTTTCCGGCTTGATAAATCGGGCAAACTCAACCGTTCGTTTTTCGCTTACGAAAAAATTGTTATCATGAAACTCTACCGCATTTGCACCATGCGCGTCTATCAGATATTTTATATCCTTATATATTAGTGTCGCTGATTTTCCCTTCCACCGTGCATTGTACAGGGGCACGACAGCACAAAATGAACAAGTGAAAGGACAGCCCATGCTGGAATGGTAAGCTGCTGTATGACTCCCTAAAAAAGTTCTACCCAGATACTTTTCGATGGGGTAATATTTGTCGAGCTGTAGGTAAGGTAATTGTGGCAAGAGGTCTTGATCCTGGAGCGTTGCTTTTGCGGTTTTAATGATTTCCCCACTTCTCTTAAAGATTAAGTTCGGAATACCCTCGAGCGGTTTGGAATGCAGCAGTGCGGAAAGCAGTTGAGGGAAAGCATCATCGCCGGGTCCATAAACAACGTAATCGATGTACCCTGCGCCAATTACAGATTGGTATTGATTGGAAGCGAAGTAACCACCCCAAATGGTGATCGTCCCAGGATAGAGTTCTTTAATCTTTTTTGTAATGAGTATTGCCTCCTGCAATTGTGGGCCAGGCATTACGGTTGAACCAAAAAAACGGAATTCCCCGGTATCAAGATATCTTTTTATTTTGAGCCATGGATTCGTTTCAAGATTGCCATCCACCAATACATAATCGAACATGCCGTGAATCGATGCTGCCACCTGAAGGATGGAGTTTGGGATACGATGCTTTGCTCGCGCACTCCTCGGGTTAAAAAGTATGACCTTGCTCACCAGTTTAAAGATACAATGGAAAATCAGAATAAGCCTGGGTTGATAAGAGTTTCCAGTTGCAGACATTCAAGTGTATGCAGGTGGTCATCTGGCGTGTTTGCTAAAAACACAGGCAGGGCCACTGTAAAATTGGAGAGTAAGACTTTTTTTATAATTTTCATGTATGCGAATTGTTAATCTCTCATATGTCTCAATTGAGGAATATGACAATCCCGTAGATTGGCTAAAAAGGATTAGTCATTTTACAGGCATTCTTGAACAAATGTCATTGACTGCTACGGTGTTTAACTTCCACAGCATTCAATTCAGGGGTATTGTAACTCAGAATGGGGTAGAATATCATTTTCAACCGTTGTCATTTTTTTCACGGTGGTTTCCATTCGTGCTTCATTCCGATGTCCTTGAACTAAAACCTGATGTCATTATAGTTCATGGCCTTTTATTTCCATGGCAAGTGCTGCTTCTTCAGCTGCAAATGGGCCAGCGTGTTCGATTATTCATCCAGCATCATGCAGAGCAGCCATTGAAGGGTGCCAGAAAGCATCTCCAACGTAAGGCCGATAAGCAAATTCATGGTTATTTTTTCTCATCCAGGGAACTGGGACTTGATTGGGTGAAGAGAAAACTTATATCTGATGAAACAAAGCTCCATGAAGTAATGGAGGTATCATCGACATTTCAACCGGTAAGTCGAGATCGAGCAAGGCTCCACACAAAAATTTCAGGATCGGTTGTTTATCTGTGGGTTGGCGGTTTGACTTCAAATAAGGATCCGCTCACCGCCATCAAAGCCTTTCAGCAGTTTTTGATTACTCAAACATCGGCTAAACTGTATTTGATATACCAATCTACAGAACTGTACGAAAAAATTGCCGCGTTCATTGATGATTACCCGGGCCTCGAAAGTTCCATTCACCGGGTCGGGAAAATTTCACATGATGAAATGATGTATTGGTTTTGCAGTGCAGACTTTATTATCGCCACGTCACATTATGAAGGGAGCGGCACTGCTATTTGTGAAGCCATGTCCTGTGGTTGTGTCCCGATTCTTTCCGACATTCCGTCTTTTCGAATGATGACGGGTGATGGATCTTGTGGTATTTTGTTCCCTGTGAAAGACTCTGACGGCCTTGTGGTTGCCTTACAAAAAAGTATTCAAATCGATCGGCATGCTGCCAGTTCAAGGGTTATTGAACAATTCAAGACCACGCTTTCTTTTGAGGCAATTGGCCGAAAAATCCTGCATGCCATAACTCAATCCATCAATTCTTGAAAAAAAGGCTGGCCATCTGGATGCATGGTGGAATCGGTACTGGCCATTTTGCGCAAGGTGTGCCGATGCTTGAAAGAGTGCTGAATGGGTTAGCAGGAACATCTGATTTGGTGATCTATTCACACTGTGCACCTAATGAGGAATTTGGTTCAAACAGGTTTGTTTTGAAAACTGCACCTAAGTCAGTGACCTCAGGAATTCTTCGTTGGCTTTATCTTATTGCTTATTTTCTGATCGATAATTTTAAAAATCGCTTTCAGATAATATTTTCTTTCTGGGGATATCCCACAGGTATTATTGTTGTCGTGCTGGGGAAACTCCTTAATCGTCCAAGTGTGATTTTCCTCCTAGGAGCCGATGCAGCAGGGATTCCTTCCATTGACTATGGAATTCTACACAAGCAATACAAAAGGGAGGTTGCGTTCTGGGCGTACCGGCAAGCCTCATGCTTGTTGTCCATTTCAAGATTTCAGGTTGATCAATTGAAAAAGTACGGATTCTATCATCCGATCAAAGTGATTCCCTGGGGAGCCGATCTTTTGTTGCATCGGTTTAAACAGCGATCGGGACGTTCGCCACTTCATATTATTCATGTAGGATACTTTACACCAGTAAAAGATCAAATGACTTTATTGATGGCATTTGCTATGATTATTCGGGAATGCCCTGCTAAACTTAAAATCCTGGGAATCGACCATTGTGATGACATTAAAGAAAAATGCGCTGCATTGGGTATTGATCAACATGTGGAATTGGCGGGAATCGTTCCTTACAATCAGATGCCCATTCACTATGACTGGGCCGATATCATGTTGCATACTTCCATGTCTGAAGGCCAGTGCGGGGCATTGACAGAGGCGGCCGCCAGTGGAGTTTTAATGGCAGGAACAAACGTGGGGTTGCTCTATGATTTAAGTGAAGATTACGGAATCAAAGTTGCGGTGGGAGATTTTAATAGCCTGGCAATGAAGGTTATTTCCATTACTCATGATGAAAAAGCATGGAATGAAAAAATATCTAATGCCAGGATGTGGTCAGAGGAACATGATTTGTTTTGGACTATAAATGAATTGAATGCGTTCATCCGCGAATTGTAGGGTAATGATTTGTTACAACTCAAACACCGAATCAAAATGTTTTAACAATTCTGAGTGATGAGTAATCATGATGATTGTTTTTTGCTCTGACGAAATTTGTTGCAAGGCCCACCATACTTCCTGCTCTGTTTCATCATCCAACTGACTTGTAATTTCATCCAGCAATAGAACATCTGCTTCGCTATAGAGTGCCCGGGCGATCGCCAAACGCTGACGTTGACCACCAGAGATCATGATTCCCTTTTCACCCAGGCGTGTCATGAGTCCCTGCGGGAGTTCTGATAACCAATATCCAAGGCCCAATGATACAAGGAGACTTTTCATTCTTTCAAAATCTTCAGAATCCTCTGTGCTTCCGAAGGAGATATTTTCTGTGATGCTCGCATCCAGGATGATAGGATTTTGGGGAACGTAGGCAAGATGCTTTCGCCAACTGGCTACGTGGTTTTCTTTCAATTTCACACCATCAATGGTTATTTCGCCTGAGTACCCTTTCAGGAATTGCATCAAAATCATAAGGAGGGTTGTTTTGCCACTTCCGGATTTGCCAGTAAGAGCGATTTTTTCTCCTTTCCGAATTGAGAAGGACAAATTCTGAAAGAGCGGTGTCCGGCCCGGGAAAGCAAAGGTGATACCTTCCAACCTGATGCTATGATTGAATTCTAATGATTCGACAGGAATAATATTTTGCGTCGCGTGGAATTTCTTCAATTCTCCCACTACAAATGCCTGGGATTTTATTTCAAGAATGGCAGTAAATATTCTGTTGAAAGATGGGATGGCCCTTACCGAAGCGGCTGCGAACAAAGTCATAAGCACAATTGAATTTTCAATGGGTGAACCGGATACAATAAAATAACCAATGACCAGGCACAGGCACAAAGACGCTGACGTTTCAACCAGTCTTGTTGAATGAAGAAAAAGTTTATTCCGCATTCCTTGTGCTGCTAAAACTTCTTGGTTTGTTGTTTCTATTTTATTGGCGTAGATATTTTCTTTTTGATAAAGTTTTATTTCAATAAGGTTATCAAACAACATCATAAACTTTTCCAAAACCTGCGGATACTTTGTCTTAATGACTTCGTTAATTGAATTTACTTTTGCTTTATTCCATTGGTAAAATAAAACCGCGGGAATGAGTACGACCGATAGAAAAACCATGGACATTGTATTGTAAACCAATAAGATGATTGTTAGCATCAGAAGAATCGAGCCTTCGGTGATCACGACTGTCAATGGTAATAATACATTATGGGCAAATATAGTGGGCAAGTTGATAACCCGGTTAAGCTCGTGGGTGGATTTTAACTCAAAATAGATTAGATGTAAAGTTGAGGTAAAATTGCGGATCACAGCGTTCGACAACTGGCCAGAGACGGTAAAAGCAAGATTGATTTTATAATTTCCAATCCAGGTGATCAGGAAGTGTTTCACGATCAAAAAAATAACAATCGCGGAAAGCAACGCAATCGAAAAAGTACGCACCTCCACAAAGTGAAATGCTTTATGAAAGAGGTGGAGTGCCGGAAGGTTTAGGAGTGTTTCTGGTGACAGTATGAGCATGGTGAGGGGTGCGATGGACGCGACGGAAATCACATCAAGGAATGCCTGTAACAACAGCAAAACGGCCAGGATAAAGACCTTCGGCCGTTGATGCACCGGGATCAGCGCGAACGCAGGCCTAAATATATTACGGATCAAGTCCATTTTTCTTAATTCTGATCCAGGGGAAGGGTGAAATATTTGTCTTCTGCAGTTTCCTTTGCAGCATTTTAGCTAGTGAGTTTGGATCATGAATGAACTTCCAATCAAATCCTTCCAATTCACCATAGACATGATGAAAATAATAAGCAGCCATTTCCGGTTGTCCCTGCCTGACAAAATAAGATTCGGTCCTCTTTTTGGCTTCGATGATTTCAACTTTAGAATATAGTGGACTGTCCATGATGTGTATTTCTCCCGTAGATTTTGTCAGTTGGACCAGGCGATTTAGAAGCTTTCTTAGATCTTGAAAGTACTGGATGCTGCTGGCCAAAATGACAAAGTCAAAACTTTCCAAATCAAGCGGCACGGTATAGATGTCGGAACAAACAAATGAAATGGAATCGGAAGGAAAAAGACGGGCCGCTTGAAGTAACTCCGTTTTATTAACATCAATGGCACACACCTCTTTATTCAAGCTCACAAGGTTTTTTGACATCCAGCCGTTACCACAACCGACTTCCAGGATTGTATGAATCGACTTTCTTTGAGCAAGATACTGCGTCAATTTTTCAAGTGACCGCTTCCGTATGGCCCACTCATCAGCGAGCGGATGTTGGGGTGAAATATCTGGCAGGGAAATAACGCTTTCATCATTGTATACCCTGTTTTCTTTTCCTCGAAGATTAATATAAGCTTGTTCAAAAGAAGAAAAAGTGCCGCTCGCAACCCCTTCATACAACACATTATCGGTGTAACTAAAAGTTGGAAGAGAAATTAAATTACCTTTTAATGACCCGTTCATCTGCTCTGAAATGTAACGATGATGTGATCGGCCCATCGATTGAAAGGAAAATAATTATTCACCAGCTTATCCAATTTTGTTAAAAACCGATAAAGAATTTTGTGTCTTTGGGGAAAAGCACTTTCATATGGCGGTGGACTTAATGAGCCAATACCTTCACATGCGAGGAACCTGAATTCTTTTCCAAAGGCTTTCTTTAGGTTAAGAAGAGAATGGTAGTATGTGAGAAAGTATTCCCCTTCTAGGTGGGCCATTACTTCGTCCTTTTGAAACCTCCTGAAAGCATTCTTGAAATTCCCTTTCATCAGCCAGGAAATTTCCCAGGGACAGACTGGCGGCATAATCACCCAGGTTACGTAACCTCCTGGTTTTATCAATCTTGTCAATTGCTTAGTGACCTTCGTTAGGTCGTCAATGCAATTAAGTCCTCCAAAATTTGAGAATACATAATCATATTTTCCATCTACGGTAGCCAGATGATCAAATGAGCATTGCTGGCAGGAAAGTGTGTTCTCTAAACCATGAATTTCTATTTTCTTCTGTATTTGGCGGATCATTCCGTCTGACAAATCTGTGCAATGGACATGATGCCCTTTTCTGACAAAGTACAACGCATCGATTCCTGTTCCGGCATTGAGCTCAAGCATACGACTGCCGGGTTTCACGAAGCCTTCCACATGATCATAGACTTGCTTTCGCCATGCTTGCAATATTGGATTCACCCGATCATCTTCATCATAGTGTGCAGCCTGTTTGCTAAAGGCCCGGTTAATGCTTGAATAATCAATCTTAACCCCATCAACCGGATTAAGCAGTTCAATGGACACGGGAAGAATATTTTCTCAGGCGAAGCGCATACACCAGGGATGGAATTGCATAGTAAATGGCGGACAGTACTTTTCTTGCATCAGGCAAACTTGCAAAAGGTTTTTTTATCCATGTCATGAAATAATTGGTTGCTCGTTTCATCCTGTAACGGCAGTGAATATACCGGTACAAAATTTTATAGAATGCGGGTGGATATGTATTTTGAAACATGAGCGCCATATCATCCGAGTGCAACCAATTTTGTTTTTCCCTTAGCTGACTTTTTACCTGTTCATAGAATTTAGTTCCTGGAAGAGGATAAGAAACCGAAATTCCAATGTCGTCTGGCATTAAATTCAAAACCATTTTCAATGTGGCGTCAATATCATTTTTCAGTTCTCCCGGATATCCGAATTGGAGGAAGAAGGCAACTTTTATGCCCTGACTTCTTAACAGTTCAGTTGCTTTGTAAATCTGCGTTACCGTCGTTCCCTTATCCATCGCATCCAGAATCTTCTGGGAGCCTGACTCAGCTCCTACCCAAACTGTTTCGCAGCCGCTTTTTGCGAGCGATTGAATGGAATCTTCTTCCAGGAGTAAGTCCACCCGTGATTGAATTTTGTAACGAAATTTAAGATTGAGTTTATTCACCTCTGCCGTGAATTGTTGCACCCACCCAGGCTTCAAACCAAAAATATCATCACACATCCAGAAGTGGTCTGGCGCGTAGTACTTTATTAGAAATTCGATCTCATCCACCACTTTCTGTGGTGAACGTGAATTGTAGCGGTTTCCATAAATGGGCTTAGCGCACCAATTGCATTTATAAGGGCAACCCCTTGTGGTAGCAAGATTCAGTGAAAAATAGCCATGGTGATTCATCCATATTTTGCGGTAAGCATCCATGTCAATGAGGTCCCAGGCGGCCATGGGAAGATCATCAAGATTTCGTAACACGGAACGATCAGGAGCCGCCACGGTTTGAGTGCCTGTCATCTGGATCAGACCTTTTATTCGAGCTGTTGGTTCATTCTTCTCCAATGCTGACAAAAGTTCTTTTAGTGTTTCTTCCCCCTCACCTTTCATGATGTAATCCACGCCATGTTGAAAGTATTTTTCAGCGTGATCGGTCGCATCTGAACCACATACAATGGTCGTAATCCCACTGTTTTTAGCGATTTCAGCCATCGTAAAAATTGCCTCGCGCATCACGGTAAGACACATCTTGGTGAGGTAGTTGAATCCATCATCGTAGATGATAACGTATGAAGGCATTATCTTTTGCAAATCAGATACTATCTCCTGGGGTGATGTTGCCAGACTGGCATCGAAAAGTGAAATTTCAAAATTTGCAATTCTTGCGACCGCCGCTGCAATTAAGGTTCCCAGTGGTGGATAAGGTTGCTGGAAGGCCCATTGTTTAGGATCAAGCTTGTAAAAATAGGATGAAGCAAAAAGTATTTTAGACATGGGTAAGAGCAAGGGTAAACCTCTCTTCAAACTCGATCATCTTTTCCTGAAGCCGTGACAATACCCTCGATTGATTATTACCCAGGTGTACTTTCGAAACATAGGGTTTGGTCTTGAGGGCAAGTGAAAAATCTGAAGTCGAAAACTTTTTTTTGTGTTTCTTTTTTAACCTTGCCATCGTTAACCTCATCAGCATGGGATCAATTTGGTTTCCAAAGGCAACCGAAAGTATTTTCTCTATCAAAACTTTTATTGTGGGTTCTTTTCTGACTTCCGCAAGGATATTTTTTTTCGGTTGGGAATTGGGGAGATAATCATGGACCCATCGATTGGCGGTAATCAGGGTTAAGTAGATTTCGAAATTATGAAGTGGGATGAGTGTTGTCAATTCAGTGGCCGTGAAGAGATTTTTTTCCTCTATCTCCAGTCGATCAGAAGCAAGAAAATAGTTTGTGCAAAATTCTTTGTGACGATTGCGAGGAATAAAAATTTTCCGATATAAAACAAACAAGGTCCTGGCAATCCAAAGTCGGTTGGGCGCTGTTATAATGAAGAAATCCAGATCACTATTTTCATCCATGTAACCTTTAGAAAGTGAGCCAGAAGCCATCACGGCCTTGACAAAGGGAAATCGTGCAATAAGTTTTGCTCTTTGCCTGGCCATTGGAATATTCTTTTCAGCTTCTCTGTTTCCCTTGATCCTCCTGAACACATTTGCATCATCATTCTGAATGGTATAAAAACCGTTGAAGTTAAAAATCAGTCCGGCACTTTCGAGTTGATTGGTTTCTGTCTCCAGCATGCCGAATGACGCATAACCCTTTCCTGAAAATGTAAAAATTTCTTCAAGGATAAGAGGATAATTGAAAATGTCAAAGTATAAAAGTGTGCGCAGAATAGAGTGACCGAGGGGGCTCACCTTATGTTCGATAGAAGAATCCTTCATAATAATTCCTAGGCGCTTTGAAAGTAATCTTTTTTTGAGATTTATTCCTTCGTATTTTGAAAAATGACCTCAGAGTTCGACTTTTAATACAACCACTCCCACAAATTTGGTTATGAAACTTCTTCATTCCTTTCAGGATTATCAGGATTTATATAAGGCGAGCCTTCAGGATCCTCAGGCTTTCTGGTCTGAAATAGCACAAGAATTTGTCTGGCAGAAACCGTGGACAAGAGTGCTCGAATGGGATTTTCGCAAACCCGAAGTCAAGTGGTTTATCGGCGGGAAGCTAAATATCACCGAAAATTGCATCGATCGACATTTGCCCAGCCGGGCAAAACAAACGGCCATTTTGTGGGAACCGGGAGATCCAAGAGAGCCGGCAAAAAAAATTACATATCAACAACTGCACGATGAGGTCTGTAAGGTTGGCAATCTCCTGAAGGCGCATGGCATCAAAAAAGGCGATCGTGTTTGCATTTATATGCCCATGGTGCCTGAGCTTGCTTTTGCGATTCTCGGATGTGCCAGAATAGGCGCCGTCCACTCGGTCGTGTTTGCTGGATTTTCATCGGGCTCGCTTCTAGACCGGATCAATGACTCAGGTTGCAAATTGATATTAACTGCCGATGGGGCTTATCGCGCAAACAAAATTATAGACTTAAAGAAAATAGTGGATGAAGCAGTCGATAAATGTCCATGTGTTGAGCGTGTCATTGTGCTCGAACGGACCTCGTCAAAACCATGGATGAAAAATGGAAGGGATTTTTGGTGGCATGATGAAATGGAGAAGGTAACTGCGGTATGCAAAGCTGAAGAAATGGATGCAGAAGACCTGCTGTTCATTTTGTATACATCCGGGTCCACCGGCAAGCCAAAGGGAATGGTGCACACCTGTGGCGGTTACATGGTCTATGTCGGCTACACATTTAGAACGGTTTTCCAATATGATAACCCGGAAGGATCTGACCCAAAGATTTTCTGGTGTACGGCGGATATTGGCTGGGTCACCGGTCATTCTTACATTCTTTATGGCCCACTATTAAATGGGGCGACGACTATGATTTTTGAGGGTATCCCTTCTTGGCCAGACCCCGGAAGATTCTGGCAAGCCATCGAAAGACATAAGGTCAATATCTTTTATACAGCCCCCACCGCAATTCGTTCCCTTGAGAAAGAACCGATCAGCTTTGTGGAGAAATACGATTTGTCCTCACTCAGTGTGATCGGCTCGGTAGGCGAGCCCATCAATGAAGAAGCATGGCACTGGTACCACAAACACATTGGAAATGAAAAATGCCCGCTGGTTGATACTTGGTGGCAAACGGAGACCGGAGGCATTATGATTTCGGCGATTGCGCATGTCACAAAACTGAAACCGGCCTTTGCCTCTTACCCCTTGCCGGGTGTACAACCTGCAATCATGGATGAGAAGGGAAGCGAGATTTCCTTGGCTTCAGCTTCTGAAGGTGGTATCGAAGGAAGGCTGGCAATTAAATTTCCCTGGCCCTCCATGGCGCGGACCATTTATGGAAATCATCAGCGTTTTGCGGAAACCTATTTTTCTACTTTCCCGGGAATGTACTTTACCGGTGACGGATGTAAGCGAGATGAAGAAGGTTATTACCGGATCACTGGCAGGGTCGATGACATTATTATTGTCTCAGGCCACAACATGGGTACCGCGGAAATCGAAAGTGCAATTGATGAGCACCCTGCAGTATGTGAATCGGCCGTGGTGGGATTTCCACATGATATAAAAGGTCAGGGAGTTTATGCTTTCGTGATTTGTCATGATAAACCAACTGAGGAGGACAAGCTACGTCAGGAAATCAGGGAGCTGGTTTCAAAAATAATAGGCCCCATCTCGAAGCCGGATAAGATTCAGTTTGTCTCTGGTTTGCCAAAGACCAGATCGGGAAAGATCATAAGACGAATATTGCGAAAAGTGGTAGAAGGTGACACCACCAATTTAGGAGACACCACCACACTCACAGATCCTGAAGTGGTGGAGGAAATCAAGCGAGGCGCATTGGGATAGTCGGGTTACTTCTCTTACCTTGGTCAAGATAAATGCCTTGAATAAACGCCCCACATGCTTTATCGATCTCTCCTATTTATTACTTTGCTGACGGTAACTTCTTGCCTGGACAATAAGGACTATACACTTGATTCGTTCGAACTCACTCCAACCATTGCGCTACCCCTGGCCTTTGGCCAAATCAGCATTCAGGATCTAATCAGCGATAAGGACTCCTCATACCTTAAGGTCTATCCAGATGGATTGCTCTACTTTGCTTATCCACCCAAGACCTTGGTTTCACAGGATATCAAGGGGTTGTTTAAACTTCCAGACAACAATACAACGACGAGCTTCAGTCTATTGCCAGTGGTATTGCCACCTCTTCCAAAAGATATCAGGACAGACAGCATTGTCCAGGTTGTCGACTTAGGCTTGTCGCCGGAGCAGTTGAGTGAGATTGGATTCAAAGCAGGTTCGGTAAATTATTCCGTGAGCGTATCTCCTGTCAACCTGAATCTTGGGTTTGAAGTCAACATGGTGCTCACTGATATTAAGGATAAGACGACGCAGGTGCCTATAAATATTGCTGCCGCAAGTGGCGCAGGATCAAAGCCTCTTCAGAACTATGTAGCATCAATGACTAAAAACAAGTTCAATGTAAAGTTGGTATTGGTCCTTAAAAAGCGAACCACATCTGTATCCATCCCCATCAATTCTAAAATCAATGTAACCCTTTCTATGAAAGGAATGGATTTTAGTTATATCAAAGGATTTTTCGGGGATAAGACCACAACACTTCCTCCTCAAACCTTTGAAATGAGTGTTTTTGAATCATCATTGAATAAGGCAAAAGTATCGCTGGTACAGCCAGTCATTACCTTATCAATACGTGATGATTATGGTGTGCCTTGCCAGATTATTTTTGCCCAGCTCGAGGCGCAGAAAACAGGTGGCTCGCTACCCTTTCAAATTAGTCCCGCAAGTCCCCTCAGCCTGAACGTACCAACGGTATTTGGTAGCTCCGCTACAACTACCGTGAGCGTATTGAATGGGAGTGAACTATTAAATTTTGCTCCAACAAACCTTTCCTACACTGCCAGTGCAAGAATCAACAAGGGTGCAACCACTGGAAACAATTTTCTTGCTGATACCAGCAAGCTTCGGGTAACCATGTCTGCGGAGGTACCCCTCTATGGCAAGGCATCTGGAATTTCTCTGGCCGATACGATGAACCTGGATTTTGGAGATTTGTCTGCTTCCTCCGTTATACTTGCCTCGCTCAAGGTGAAAACAGTGAATGAAATGCCTCTGGATGCAAACATCCAACTTTACCTCGCAGATAAGAATTATAACATTCTTGATTCCATTTTTGCCAGCAACCAAACTTATTTAGTAAGAGCCAGTTCCGTTACAAACACAGGTGATCTCGCTAAAGCAGGAACAGCAAATCTTGATTTTGATCTTTCTGCGGACAAACTCAATAAATTATTTTCCTCCAGTCATTTGATCATAAGGTCCAAAATGAACACAACCAAAGATGCCAATGGAGTACTTCTGAATGTAAAATTCAAGTCTGCCTATAAATTGAAAATGAATGTGGGATTGATGGCCAAAGTGAATCTCTCCACCAAATGAAGAAAAGCCTACACTCACTTCTGCTTTGTGCGGCCCTTCTCACCTGCCTGGAAGCCTTCTCACAGACGGAGAGTACCCTTTATTTCATGAATAGCATTCCACAAGTTGTGGAGGCTAACCCTGCTATCATTCCAAGGTATAAGACTTCGATTGGTCTTCCGTTCATTTCCTCTATGGGATCTGTCTACACCAACAACGGATTTTCTTACAATGATATCATTACCAAAATTGACGGTTTCTCCAAAATCGATCTTTCAAATCTAAGCAGCAAGCTGGCTGAGAAAAACTATATACAGGCAGCAGCTTTTGCAGACCTATTTCGCATAGGGCTTCGTATCAGCCCGAAAGTTTACCTCATGGCCAGTTCCACAGCAAAAAGTTATGAGCGAATGATGATTCCAAAAAGCCTTATCAGTTTGTTAGCGGATGGTACCGCACCGCTCGTTGGGTCGTATTCCCAGTCTTCTCCATCGGCAGAAGCCAATGCCATGTTGGTGACTTCATTTGGTGTTGCCTATCAGGCAAACGATAGATTAACGGTCGGTGGCAGGTTGAAATATCTAATTGGACAGGCAAACGTGACGACGGATGCTTCGTCGCTGGTTGTGCAGGTGAGCGACACTTATCAAATCACTGCCACAGGCCAGGCTACCGTGAAAACTTCGGGTGTCAACAGCCTCACCAACTCCGGGTATAATGCTTCCGAACAATGGACAGATTATCTCAAAAATAACGGCTGGGGTTTGGATTTAGGTGCCACCTATAAGGCAACGGACAAACTTACCCTGGGCGCGAGTTTGACTGACATTGGCTTCATTACCTGGAAAAATAATACCTATCAATACACACTTGATCCAGTTAAAGCCACCTACACTTTTTCAGGAATAGACATAAATAAACTGGCAAATAACAATACCAACTACCTCACCGGACAGCTTGATTCGATCAAGAATAAATTTGAGATGAAGGAAACGTCGACTGGTTCCTATACGACCATGCTACCCGGAAAACTGTACCTCAGTGGAAAATATGAAATCTTAAAAGACCTCAATGTTGGTCTGCTTTTCTTTAGTGAAAAATACAAGGAGCGATTGGCTTCCGGAGTGACGGCCGCCGTGAACAAGAACTTTGGAAAACTCGTGAGCACCTATCTCAGCTACACGGCTTCGAATCGGTCATATAACAACATCGGATTGGGCGTCTCTTTCAATGTAGCACCGCTACAAATTTATTTTGTGGGCGATAATATCTTTGGAGCCACAACCTCCCTGGTAAGCAACGGAAATCTGAATTCATATTTGAATAGCGCCCAGATTGTGACGGTGAGGGCTGGACTCAATATCGTAATGGGGTGGGATAAGGGAGACACGAAAAAAACGGCAAAAGGAGAAAGCGGTATACCTCGATCCAAAGCTTCTAATGGCACTATGAAAACCACTGTGGGCGGAAGCCCAAATCCCGGCTCATCAAAAAGTAAAAAGATGAAGACAACAGTTGGCCCATCCCCAGGGAAATCAAAAAGAGGAAATAGCCCATTTAATCTTGGCTTAAAACAAAAGCCCTGACAATCATTGCCAGGGCTTTTTAATCTAATACTGCTTTTTAGAAATCAGCTTCCGCAAGCTTCGCATGCATCTGGATTGTCAAGTGAACAAGCCATGTCGGCCCGTTTCTGGTCATAGGCCAAAATAGGTTGGCCCTCATATTGAATGGTTTGCTGAGCCTCCAGCACCAAAGGAGCGATGGCTCCAAGTGGAATAGTAGGTTCTACGACCAATTCTTGACGGGCTGTTTCCTGGGCGGGCTGCTGCGTATTCGCCTTGTCAAGTGTGAACTTGATCGCATCGGCCGCTGCTGTGGAGCGCAAATAATACATACCTGTTTTCAGACCTTTTTTCCAGGCATAAAAATGCATGGAGGTAAGCTTTCCGAAATTAGGATTGGTGATGTGAATGTTCAAACTCTGGGACTGGCAGATGTAAGCCCCGCGGTCTGCAGACATATCAATGATCGCTTTCTGGGAAATTTCCCAAACCGTTTTGTAGAGGTCTTTAATGTTCTGCGGAATCTCTGGAATTGATTGGATAGATCCATTCGCACCGATGAGCTTCTGCCGCATGGTGTCGCTCCAAAGCCCTGTGCTCATGAGGTCCTTCATCAAATGTTTGTTCACCACAATGAATTCACCCGACAAAGTTCTGCGCGAATAGATATTGGATGTATAAGGCTCAAAGCACTCGTTGTTTCCAAGGATTTGTGAAGTAGAGGCGGTAGGCATTGGGGCCACCAGCAACGAGTTACGAACACCGAATTGCTTTACGTCCCGCTTGAGTTGTTCCCAGTCCCATCGTCCTGAAGAGGGAGTAACGCCCCACATATCAAATTGAAAAATTCCTTTTGACACAGGCGAGCCTTTGAAAGTCTCATATGGACCGAGTGTTTTGGCTAGTTCCATGGATGCTTCCATCGCTCCGAAGTAAATGGTTTCAAAAATATCTTTATTCAAGCCCCTGGCTTCTTCGGAGTCAAATGGCATGCGCAACAAGATGAAAGCATCGGCCAATCCCTGCACACCCAGCCCAATGGGCCGGTGACGCATGTTTGATTTTTTAGCTTCTGGGATCGGATAGTAATTGACGTCGATTACTTTGTTGAGATTACGGGTCGCTACTTTAGTGATCTCATATAATTTCTGATGATCAAACTTCCCGTCGACAATGAACTTTGGCAAAGCAATGGAAGCGAGATTGCAAACAGCGATCTCATCTTCCGATGTGTATTCAATGATTTCTGTACACAAGTTGCTGGACTTAATCGTTCCCAGGTTCTTCTGGTTCGATTTCTTGTTGGCAGCATCTTTGTATAATATGTAAGGAGTCCCTGTTTCAATTTGTGATTCCAGGATTTCGAACCAGAGGTCTTGTGCTTTTATTTGTTTACGGAACTTGCCTTCTTTCTCATACTTTTCAAATAGGCGTTCAAATTCTTCTCCATAACAATCTGCCAATCCCGGTGCTTCATTGGGGCAGAAAAGGGACCACATCTCATTGCTCTCCACGCGCTTCATAAAAAGATCGGGTATCCACATGGCGTAGAACAGATCGCGGGCGCGCATTTCCTCTTTTCCGTGATTTTTCTTTAAGTCAAGGAATTCAAAAATATCGGCATGCCAGGGTTCGAGGTAAATGGCAAAGCTCCCTTTGCGTTTCCCACCACCCTGATCAACATATCGGGCAGTCATATCAAAATTGCGAAGCATGGGTACGATTCCATTGGAGGTGCCCCCTGTTCCTTTGATGTATGAGCCTTTTGCGCGAATGTTATGCACGCTCAAGCCTATGCCACCGGCTGATTGAGAAATCTTAGCACAGTTTTTCAAGGTATCATAGATCCCGTCAATGCTGTCATCCTTCATCGTGAGCAAAAAGCACGATGACAACTGTGGTTTTGGAGTTCCTGCATTAAATAAAGTTGGGGTGGCATGCGTGAACCACTTTTCAGATAGCAAGTCGTAGGTCTCGATGGCAGCGGGAATATCTTCTCCATGGATACCTACCGCCACACGCATCAACAGATGTTGCGGCCGTTCTACCACTTTGCCCTCGATCTTCATCAGATAAGACCTTTCGAGCGTCTTAAAGCCAAAAAAATCATAACTGAAATCACGGTCATAGAAAATTGCATCGTCCAGCACCGCTGCATTCGCTTTTATGACCTTCCAGGTTTCCTTGGAAATCATAGGCGCATTTTGTCCTGTCTTCGCATCTACGTGCTGGTAGAGTCGCTTCATGGTGTTGGAGAACGACTTGCTGGTCGTTTTGTGCAGATTGGAGACTGCGATCCGGGCCGCTAGTTTGGCGAAATCCGGGTGGCGGGTTGTCATGGTTGCCGCAATCTCAGCCGCAAGGCTGTCCAGTTCGTGGGTGGATACGCCATCGTAGAGACCATTGATCACCTTCATGGCTACTTCTACTGGGTTGACAAGTTTTGGATCGAGGCCATAGCAGAGTTTTTCGATCCGGGCGGTGATTTTGTCGAACTTGACGGACTCTCTGTGTCCGTCCCGCTTCAATACGAGCATGTCTAAGGGTTGTTTGGGGGGTGAACTAAAAGTTTAAAAAATGATCTGAAAAGGTAACTAAAAATCCTCGTTCAATGAAAATTTTTGATCCACTTCTTTTTCGGTGCTCTTCATGACCCCGGCTTTCTGGTATTCCGCAACACGCTTCTCGAAGAAATTGGTTTTCCCGCGAAGTGAAATCATCTCCATGAAGTCGAAAGGATTGGTGGTTCCATAGATTTTCTTGCCAACCAACTCATTTAAGAGGCGATCGGCCACAAACTCAATGTATTGACACATCAGTTGGGAATTCATCCCAATGAGGTTCACAGGCAAGGCATCGGTTACAAATTCCTGTTCAATGGCAACGGCATCCTTAATGATTTCAATCACCCGTTCCTCAGGAAGTTTTGTTACCACATGATTGGTATACAAGTGGCAGGCAAAATCACAATGAAGCCCCTCGTCACGGGAGATCAGCTCATTTGAAAAACTCAGCCCTGGCATCAGCCCTCTTTTTTTCAGCCAGAAGATCGAACAGAACGAGCCAGAAAAGAAAATACCCTCCACAGCCGCAAAGGCCACGAGACGTTCCTGAAAATTTCCCTGGTTGATCCACCGGAGGGCCCATTCGGCCTTCTTCTTAACACAATCCATTGTATCAATTGCATGAAAAAGCTTGTCCTTTTCCTTTGGATCCTTGACCAGGGTATCTATCAATAAGGAGTAAGTTTCCGAGTGGATGTTCTCGATGGCGATTTGAAAGCCATAAAAGAATTTTGCTTCAGTGTACTGCACCTCTCCTATAAAATGCTCTGCTAGATTTTCGTTTACGATACCGTCGCTTGCAGCGAAAAAGGCCAGAACATGCGTGACAAAGTACTTTTCGCCTTCAGTGAGGTTTGCCCAGTCGCGCAAATCATGGCTTAGGTCAATTTCCTCTGCGGTCCAAAAACTGGCTTCCGCTTGCTTGTAAAATTTCCAGATGTCGTGGTGCCGGATGGGAAAGAGAACAAATCGGTCTTTGTTTTCTTTGAGAATGGGTTCTTCACGTGTGGGGTGGGTCATAAATATGTCTAATGTCAGTAAGTCTCAAGAAAATACTTTAGCGAACATATCCTCTCGTCAGACGAGCAGAATGGTCAATAAAATTTGTGAACAACAAATATTCGAAATGGCTCATATAAATCAAAGGATGATTTCTGAAAGAAAGATTGACTTTCTCGCGCTTTTGTCACGGGTTTTGATGAAAGCATTTCATTCTCATTCACTTATCTCTCTTATCAAAAGTGATGACTCAAATGATAAATTTTCTTAAAAATTTAATATAAATAAGTGCCATAAATTACAGTCACTTCAAATGACCTTCTGCTGTATGAACAATTTAGTTATTATGACGTCGACTCGACTTTATTTAGGAGAACGCGACTGAGCGGAAGTCGGTTGGTTTCTGATGCTCTTAGTTGCCCGGTTCTTAAGCGGCAAAGAGCAAGAAAAGCAAAATTAGGCACCCTGCCTTATGCAACTAAGTTTTGGCCGGACATACAAAAGAAACAATTGTTCGGTGTAACCGCATTCCTTAAAGCATTGAGAAAGTATTCAATTTTGATGCTTTTGACCTATTTTGAAGGATTGTTGGTTTTTCATGCCTTGTCTTCTATCTTTGCAGTCCATTTTTAAAAACCAAGTCATGTACGCTGTAGTAGATATCGCTGGTAAGCAATTCAAGGTAGAAAAGGACCAGTACTTGTATGCCCCCCGTTTAGAAGCTTCCGCTGGAGATGCGGTTGAATTTGATAGGGTATTGTTAATCGACACAGATGGGAAGGTGCAGGTCGGTACACCTTTAATTAAAGGAGCAAAGATTTCCGGAAAAGTGCTCGAGCACGTGAAAGACAACAAAGTGATTGTCTTTAAAAAGAAGCGGAGAAAGGGATATGCCGTGAAGAACGGGCATCGTCAACAGTTTACCAAGGTTCAGATTGAGACTATTCAATCCTAAGGATCAACAATTAAAACAGAAAAACATTTTAAGTCATGGCACACAAGAAGGGTGAAGGTAAAGTAAAAAACGGCCGCGAATCTGAAAGCAAACGTCTTGGCATCAAAGTATTTGGAGGTCAGAAGGTTGTGGCAGGCAATATCATTGTCCGTCAAAGGGGAACAAAACACCATCCGGGCAGAAATGTTGGTATCGGAAAGGACCATACGCTTTTTGCCCTCATCGAAGGAACGGTGCTTTTCAAAAAAGGAAGGGCCGCGAAGTCTTTTGTCTCTGTGGTAGTATAGGCGTAAAGGAGTTCATAAAATCGCTTATATAGGAAATGGCATTCGGATCATCCGGATGCCTTTTTCGTTTCACTGAATGTGGGGTATTTTTTAATCTGAGGCGGTCGGGTTTTCTTACTTTCCAGCCTAGAAAGGGTCTTGTTTAAGGGAATTTCACGATCTACTCAACAAAATGTGACTCGGAGGCAAATTTTTTAATCATAAAGAATTAATCTTGTACCATCGTTATTAACCTAAGCTTAATATTAACCTAAACCTAAACCTATGAAGAAGTTTTTACTAGTATGCTTCTCATTCGCTTTTGCGCTCAGCACTGCCTGGGCACAGGAACGAATGGTTTCAGGTAAAGTAACATCCCCTGAAGACGGATCTACTTTGCCTGGTGTAAATGTAGTGTTGAAAGGCACTACGAATGGTACCGTTACTGATTCAGACGGTAACTATAAACTAAATGTCCCCTCTGCGGGAGGGACGCTTGTTTTCTCTTTCATTGGCTTGCAAACGCAGGAATTAGCCATTGGCGAGCGTACGGTACTTGATGTTGGACTGGGCCTTGATGTCAAGCAGTTGACCGAAGTAGTCGTTACGGCTGCCGGTATTGCGCGTGACAAGAAGGCGCTGGGCTACTCCATTGCCAACGTTTCAGGATCTCAACTTCAGCAACGTTCTGAGCCAGATCCGCTACGCGCCCTCCAGGGAAAGATGCCCGGCGTTATCATCAATGGATCAGGTGGTGCCCCAGGACAATCGACTAAGATTAATATCCGTGGTTTTTCATCCCTTACCGGAAATACTCAGCCCCTTTTTGTGGTTGACGGTATCCCATTCGACAATAGTGTGAACGAGTCTTTTGGGGCCTCCAGAGGCACTCAGTTCTCAAATCGTGGCTTTGACCTTGACCCGAACAACATCGAGTCAATTACTGTGTTGAAAGGTGCCGCGGCCGCGGCCCTTTATGGATCGCGCGCGACTAACGGTGTTGTCGTGGTGACCACAAAAGCCGGTAAGAAAGGTTCTAAGAAAGGACTGGAAGTTACTTATAGCACTTCCTACAATACTGAGAAGATATCAGGTCTTCCTGACTATCAGGATACCTACATGCAAGGCTCCAGCCAAAATTATAATGGAGGATTTCTTGGAAACTGGGGTGCTCCATTCCCAAGTTATGTTGACCCTATTAATAATCAGTATTATGGTGGAAAACCGAGGTATTCTCATACATATACATTAGGATATCCAGATGACACTTTTGCTCACCCTCTTGCCATCGGCAGCGGAAATGGAAATGCGCAAATCCCATTGTCAGATGCTGCTCTTTACCCTGGGATGTTTGAGGACAGCAATGGCGATGGAGTGCTAGATCGTCCGGCAACTGTTCCGGCAAAAGTTTACAACAACATTGGTGGCTTTTTCAATACAGGGAGTGTGGTTGAGAACGGAATAAACATCAGTAACAGCTCCGATAAGGTGGCAATCACCGCTGGTATCTCAAGCATGAACCAGAAAGGTATCGTGCCTAACCAGACTGCCAGCCGTACTTCCTTGAATTTTGGAGGTAATGGACAATTGGACAATGGACTGTTTATATCAGGGGCAGTGAATTATGTTAACACCACTCAACAGACCCCCCAGGTGTCACCCAGTATCTTTAGCGACTACTCCGGTGGCAGCGAAGGATCGGTATTTGACCGGTTGTTCTACCTCCCTCGCAACTATAACCTGACCGGGTATCCTTTTGAAAACCCTGTTACGAAGGGTAATATTTTCTATCGTGCATTGGATAATCCGCTTTGGATTGCGAAGTACAACCTCTACAACAGCGATGTAAACCGGGTGTATGGCAACCTGGGCTTTGGTTATGATATTACTGATTGGCTGAACGTTTCCCTAAAGGGTGGCGTCAATACCTATTCAGAAAGCCGCAAAAGTGTGATCGCAAAAGGAAGCTACATCACTCCTTCAGGTCAGATTTGGACTGATGACTTGACCAACACGGAGCAGGACTACAACCTTATCTTTACAGCAACTAAGGACTTCGGAGAGAAAATCAATTTCCGCGGTATCTTCGGTATGAACGCCAACCAACGTGAATTCAAACGCCGTCAGTTTATTGGAACTGACTTTATCGTTCCGGGTTTGTTTAACATTGCCAACACAGCAACTCAACAGGTTATTCCAAACATAGCCACTACTCGTTTTGGTGGTGACATGACGCAGTTGAGGAGATTGGTTGGAGCCTATGCAGATTTACAATTCACATACAATAAATATTTGAATGTGAGTTTGGTCGCCAGAAATGACTGGGCATCCACCCTTCCAACAGCAAACAGGAGTTTCTTCTACCCGGGTGCAAGCGTAGCCTTCATCTTAACAGACTTTACCGATGCATTGGATAACATGTTCAGTTTTGCGAAACTGCGCGCAGCGTACACCCAGGTGGGAAGGGAAGCAGATCCTTACCTCACATCGACTTATTATCAGGTTAATCCTGCTTATAACACATTGGCTGGCAGCTACCGTGCTGCTACGTTGAGCAACCAGTTGGGTAACTTCAATTTGAAAAACGAGCTCACAAAGGAATTGGAATTTGGTGCAGAGTTTCGTCATAAGAGCGACCGTGTCAGTTTGGATGTGACTTGGTTCAAACGCAATTCCACTAACCAGATTGTTCCGACCCGTGTATCAACTTCAAGCGGATTTAGTACCGCCGTAGTGAATGCCGGTGAGGTCCAGAACAAAGGATGGGAAATCGGGCTGAACTTAGTTCCTGTAAAGCTGAGCAACGGCTTTGAGTGGAGCATCTATAGTGCATTTACTCAGATCAGGACCTTGGTGGTGAGTGTTCCTGGAGACGAGTTGTTTGTAACAGGAATTGGTGGTGGTAATAGTGGCATTCTACAGAATGTTCAGAAGACGGGCCTGCCTTATGCACAGATTTATGGTTCGGTCAATGCGAGAGACGTGAAAGGTAACTTATTGATTAATGAAGCACAGGGTGTTCCATATCCACTGGCAAAGGGGCAAGTAATTGGGGACCCAAATCCTAAATTCCAATTGGGGGTAACAAATACTTTTACATTCAAAGGATTTACCCTGGTGGCTCTTATAGATTGGAAACAAGGAGGCGTGCTATTCTCACAAACAACTGCTTCACTACAATTGAGAGGTCAATTGGCTGGCCAGTTGGATCGTGAAGGTGTGTTCATCGTTCCCGGTGTATATGGCGACCCGGCTCAGTTTACTGCTGACGGCAAAAATGGTGTAGCAAAAACCGATGCTGGAGGGAATCCGATTAAGAATACTACCGGAGTAACACGTTTTGACTACCACTTTAGTGGTGGTTACGGAGCTTACGGTGCCGATAACGTCAATATTTATGACGGAACTGTGGTGCGACTGAGGGAAGTGAGTCTTGGATACAGTGTTCCTAAGAACATGTTGAGCAAGACACCTTTTGGTTCTGTGCGCGTGTCAGTGTCGGGTCGTAACTTGTGGTGGGCAACGCCCAATCTTAATAAGGACATCCACCTCGATCCTGAAGTCTCTGGAACGGTTGCTTCGTCAAACTCGCAGGGTTTTGAAACGGGTGGTACACCTACTACAAAGCGTTATGGTGTGAATTTGGTACTGACCTTCTAAACAGAAGATCCTAAAAGAAAGATTTGTATGAAAAAAATGAAACATACTATTGTCAGCAGAGCATCAATTGTGTTGGTGCTGATTTTTGTACTGAGCGGTTGTGATCTAACCAAATTAGACATCAACACCGACCCCAGCAGTCCATCGGTTGTATCACCTGATCTGGTGTTGCCAAATATAATGGTAAGCGCCTCTACTACTTTTGGTGGAGGTTTTAGCCGTAATATTCATGGTTTTTTGGGACAGATGTCTACAGCAGATGATTTTAACTTGACTAGCTCATCATTCTCGGGCACTTGGACTTCGTTGTATGCAGGCCCTTTAAAAGACCTTGATGCTCAAATTAAATACACGACCTCAGTAGGCACTTTCCCGGGGTATCTCGGAATGTCGCAGGTACTGAAGGCCCTCTATTTTAGTTACATCGTGGACGTATGGGGTGATGTGCCCTACTTCACAGCATTTAATGGCGACAACGCGGCTGCACCGGAAACCAATCCGAAATATGACAAGGCAGTTGACATTTATGCGGATTTATTTACGTTGTTGGATGCGGCCATTGTGAATCTCAACACCACAAGTTCAGTGAACTATGCTGCTGGAGATCCCATTTATGGTGGTAATAGGACATTGTGGGTAAAGGCTGCTAATTCGCTTAAGCTGAAACTTTATGTACAGGTTCGAAGGGCTCCGGACTTAAGTGCTTTTGGAGGAGCGGCAACCATCAATGCAAAGGTTCAAGCCCTTGTATCTGCGCCGGCATCACTTATCAACACAGCAGCCGATGATATGGATTTTCGCTTCAATTCAGCTTTAACACCTGACTATCGCCATCCTTGGTTTACTTCAAGCGCTACGGCAACTGTCTATGGTGGGACCTATTTAAGCCATCAAATGATGCTGGAGATGCTGGAAAAAAAGGATCCACGGTGGCCATTTTATTTCAAGCGTCAAGCTTCTAGCGTCTTGAATTTAGCGGATGCTACCGAACGCGGTACCTCCCCTTGTAGCAGCATTCCTGGTTGCCAGTATGGATATATGGTAGTTGGTAATGGAGGGATTAATGTACTGGATCGCTTGAAAACGGCTGGGGTCATTCCTTTCAATACTTACGTTCCTACAGCCACTGACTTCACACGTTCTTTTCAAAATTCGTTTATGGCTGGACTCTTCGGTCGTGACCGTGCTGATAATTCTGGTGCTCCCGCGGATGGTGCGTTGCGGTTAGCATTCGGTGCCTACCCTGGCGGTGGATACTATGATGATAATTTTCCTACGAATTTTGTCATTACAACTGCACCCTCAGCAGCAGCAGTAAACCCCACATTGCCTACGGCACGTAAGCCAGTGAACAATGGAGGTAATGGTGGTGGAGCTGGTAACGGATTGTTTCCTATGATCAATTCAACACTGGTGAAATTTTATATCGTGGAGGCTATGCTTTCAGGAATGGCGACTTCAGTAGCACCTGAGAACATATTTGAATCAGCCGTCAAAGAACATATCGACCGGGTATCTGCTAAATCATTGTTAATTGACACGAAGGCAATAGCAGTGACTACAGCGAATCGCGATGCATATGTGGCAACTGAGAAAGGCCTTTTCACAACGGCTACGTCAGCTGATGCCAAGCTTGATGTTCTCTGGAAACAAGGATGGTACTCTAATTGGGGGAACTCAATTGATTCATACAATGCCTTTAGAAGGACCGGCAAGCCAACAAGCTTGCAACTACCTCTGAACAGGATTCGTCAGTTCCCGTTGAGCCTACCGTATGCCATTGATGAGCTTACATTGAACAAGAATGCTCCCGCCAACGCTCCTCAGTTTGATACACCAGAGGCTGCACTGTTCTGGGATGTGTTGAAGTACAAATTCTAATTAAAACCAATGATTATGAACAAAATAAAAATACTTTCATGGATGGCGGTTCTCACGGTTGGTTTGATGTTCAGCTGCAGAGATGAAGCTCTCAATCCAACGCTAGAACCAGAATTCGGTGCATACGGCAAGGGTCAGTTTATAGTGCCTGTCACAAACGCCGAATTGCCTACAACCTTTGGCGCATATAGTCAAAGCGCAGTCAATGCAGTTATATTTTGGGATAAAGCCAATACAAATGAGGTAAGTGCAACTACCAACGTAAAATCCCAGGTGTTTTGGAATGCTGGCAAGGAATCAGTGGTGGTTAACAAGATTGAGCTCTATGCTACGTTTTCTGAATCGTATCTTGATAAAAACGGAAACGTGGTTACCAGAAACCATGGAGGAGCTGCATCACCCACCGTTCCTCAGGGAAATCTATTTGCTACGATTGATGCGGGAGCTAGATTTACTCCAGCAACATTCACGGTTGACCCCAAAGCCATTTACAATGTTTTCAAGGGTACCAAATTTGCATACGATGGAACAAACGCCGTTGATATATTTGAATCCAATCCAGGGGGAAGCAGAACTGTGAACCGTTTCCTCCCTTCGAGGCCGCATCCAACGGTTGCTGGAAAAACTCTGGGGACTGACAATATAGTCGTTCGTTGGAGGCTCCTTGCTTCTGATGGCCGGGTGTTCGGAAGCTGGCATAATAATACTTGTACTCAGTTAACAGATGCTAACTGTAGCGTAGCATTTACTGTTAAGTAAGTATTTATAAGGATAATTAGTGGTTCTTAATTAGACTGAAGGCCCTTGCAAGGGGCCTTCAGTCTTTTATGGCAAATCCGACTTTTAAAATTTTCGAAAAATAAAAAAATCGTACAAAGAGATCGTACTAATGTCAATCGATTGAGAGGACTTGATGACTTGGTGGTGTTTGGTTGATACATCTGCAGACTAAAGCACAAAAGCGGATGCTAGTAGATTTTTGATCAGGGCTCCAGCATTTTCAGGAGTGTTGTCAGCCTCCCCTTAAGATTTCTGCGATCGATGATGAAATCAAGGAACCCATGTTCCAACACAAATTCAGCGCTTTGAAAGCCCACTGGTAAATCTTTCCCTATGGTTTCACGAATAACGCGAGGTCCGGCGAAACCAATGAGCGATCCTGGCTCTGCAATATTGAAGTCTCCCAACATAGCATAGGAAGCGGTAACCCCACCGGTGGTTGGATCGGTCAACAAAGAGAGGTATGGAATTTTGGCTTGATCGAGCAGCGCAATTTTTGCCGAAGTTTTGGCCATCTGCATAAGCGACAAACCAGCTTCCATCATGCGTGCGCCGCCGGAGCGGGAAATCATCAGAAAGGGAATTTTATTCGCCAGGCTATAATCCATGGCGCGGGCGATTTTTTCCCCCACGACAGACCCCATGGAGCCACCGATAAAGATAAAGTCCATGCAGGCGATGGTGATTTCAATCCCATCCATTTTCCCATGGGCTGTTCGTACGGCATCTTTCAGGTCTGTTTTTGACTGCGACTCTTTGATGCGCTTGGGGTAAGGCTTGGTGTCAACAAACTTCAAGGGGTCACCGGACTCCATGTTTTCATCGAGCTCGGTGAATTCGTTATTGTCAAAGAGTATTTCGTAATATTCGCGCGACCCAATTTTAACGTGATACTCTTCTTCGGGGACCACATAGGCATTATTCTTAAGCTCTCTGGTGTGAACAATTTTGCCGCTCGGCGATTTAAACCACAAACCATCCGGTACTTCCCGCTTTGCTTCTGTGGGGGTAAGGATTCCTTTGTCGGTGCGCTTAAACCAGGGCATTAATCGTTTTTACTTGCTTATTGAATTTACGCTACCTCTACCGACTTGTCGAGGTAGACATCCTGAATGGCATTCAGAATTTCGACCCCTTCTTTCATCGGTCGCTGAAAAGATTTGCGGCCGGAGATTAACCCCATGCCGCCAGCCCTTTTATTGATTACTGCTGTTCGTACCGCGTCTAGCATATCGCTTGCACCCTTTGATTCTCCACCCGAATTGATCAAACCGGCACGACCCATATAGCAATTCAACACTTGGTATCGGCACAAATCGATTGGGTGTTCGCTGGTAAGTTCTGAATATATGCGCTCATCCAATTTTCCATAACTGCTTCCGCCGGTATTCAATGCTTTGAATCCACCGTTGTTAGTAGGAAGTTTTTGTTTGATGATATCTGCCTGAATCGTGACTCCGAGATGATTAGCTTGGCCTGTAAGATCAGCTGAGGTATGATAGTCTACGCCATCTTTCTTAAAGGCATTGTTCCTCGTATAGCACCAAAGAACAGTGGCCATTCCTAGCTCATGAGCTTCTTCAAAAGCCTTCGCAACTTCAACAATCTGCCTGGAGGATTGATCAGATCCGAAATAGATGGTCGCTCCAACAGCCACAGCACCGAGATTCCAGGCATCTCGAACAGAACCAAACATAATCTGATCGGCCTTATTTGGATAGGTTAGAAGTTCGTTGTGATTGATCTTTACAATAAACGGGATCTTGTGAGCATACTTGCGAGAAGTAAAGGCAAGGGCCCCAAACGTGGTGGCCACTGCATTACAGCCTCCCTCTATTGCAAGTTTTATAATATTTTCAGGATCAAAATAGATCGGATTTTTTGCAAAAGAAGCACCGCCACTATGCTCAATTCCCTGGTCGACAGGAAGTATAGATAGAAATCCAGTTCCGGCCAACCGCCCTTTGCCAAACAAAGCTCCCAGGCTTCGCAATACCTGTGGATTCCGGTTGGAAGGTCCAAAGACTTGATTTACGAATTCAGGGTTGGGCAGATGGAGCTGGTCTTTTGAGACGGTCTTGCTCTTGTATTTCAGTAGGTGTTCTGCTTCGTTACCAAGAAGTTCAACGATGTTAAGTTTTGGCATAAGTGGGATTTTTGGAAGGGGCAAATATAGGCCCGCCAAGTATGGTTTCCAACAATGTAAAATTTAGAGTAAGCCGCAAAAAAAAGCTCATTCTATGTTGGAATGAGCTTTTGTTGTGTTTTGTAGAATATACTACGACTTCTTTTGAATGACTGTCAATTTTTCTTTAATCCTGGCCGCTTTACCTTGGCGACCTCTCAGAAAATACAATTTTGCCCTCCGAACCTTACCAGTTTTTACAAACTCGATTTTGTCAATGGATGGGCTCACCACAGGGAAAATACGCTCTACACCTACTCCGTTTGAAACTTTCCGGACGGAGAAAGACTCTCCGTTGGTGCCTTTTCCTCTCCTGTAAAGAACCACGCCCTGAAACTGCTGGACACGCTCTTTATTGCCTTCACTAATCTTTACATGCACATTTATCGTGTCTCCAGGGTTAAAATCAGGGTGATTAGCACGTCTTCCTGCTAATTCCTGTTCTGCTATCTTGATCAAATCGGCCATAGTAGTATCGTTTTGAAAATGGACTGCAAATATAGGAAAGGCAGGCCAGCCAGCAAGGGATGATGATGAAATAGGCGAATTAGGCTTAATTATCCTCCAGAAGGTCGGGCCGACGTCTTTTTGTTCTTTCAAGGGCGTTCTGGTACTTCCAATCATCTATGGTGGAGAAATTTCCAGAAAGGAGTACTGGTGGCACCTTCCATCCATTATACTCAGAAGGGCGGGTGTACACCCCAGGAGCAATCAAGCCATCCTGAAAGGAGTCGGTAAGTGCTGATGATTCATCCGATAACACGCCCGGCAATAAGCGGATCATGGAATCGGCCAATACCGCGGCAGCCAATTCGCCCCCAGACAAAACATAATCTCCAATACTGATTTCTTTTGTGACCAGGTGTTCCCGGACGCGCTCATCAACCCCTTTGTAATGGCCACATAGCATGATGATGTTTTTTAGCAAGCTCATCTTATTTGCCAGAGGTTGCGCGAGCAATTCCCCATCTGGACTCATATAAATAACTTCGTCATATTCTCTTTCTGCTTTGAGAAATGAGATACAGCGGTGGATGGGTTCAATCATCATGACCATTCCAGCTCCTCCGCCAAAAGCATAATCATCTGTAGTCCGGTGAGGGTCCGTTGTATGGTCACGCAGATCGTGAATTTTCACCGTCACAATACCTTTCTCTTGTGCTCGTTTAAGAATTGATTGGTTAAACGGACTTTCCAACAGACGCGGCAGGCAGGTAATGATGTCAATGCGCATGGATCGAAATTACAAAAATGGACAGTGCTAAATATCAAGAAAGCCGTCTGGCAGTTCGACTGAAATTTTTCGCTTCGATTTATTCACTCCCTTTATAAATGGACCGTTGAGAGGAATCATGATTTCTTTTCCATTCCGAAGTACAATGAGGAACCGATTTGGACCACTTTCAAAAACTTCGTTTACAGGCCCTAATGAGCCCTTTTCGCTGTCAAATACTTCGAAGCCCAATACTTCATCGCTATAGAATTCACCTCGCGAAAGCTTAGGACGGTCGCCTTTCGGGAGAAATAAGCTGGATCCTTTCAATTCACTCGCAAGCTCAAACGTATTTACTTCCTCTAATTTCAAAAATGCCTTAGTTCCTTTTAATGAAATGGATTCGATAAAATATGGAACCAGTTGATTCCTTGTTTCTATAAATAAAGATTTCAAGTCATCGAGATCGGGACATTCTGGTCCAAGAACGATGGTGACTTCGCCTTTTAGTCCATGGCTTTTGGCCACATAACCGATCTTGAAATATTCTGAGTTCTCCATTGTAAAAAATAAAAATGCCAACACGAAGCTCGTGTCGGCATTTTAAAGATTTTGATCTAATTAACCTTGCGCTTCCGCCACTGGCGTCTCACCTTCTGCAGGAGCGGCCTCAGCGGCAGGTGCTGCTGCAGCCAGTTCAGCTTTCTTGCGTATGGCTTCCGTCCGAGCTTCTTTTATTTTCACTTCAGCTTCCTTGCGTGCCTTGGCGGCATCTTGCTTGGTCTTTGAAATATTATCGTGACGGGATTGAATTTTTTCTTGTTTGGCCTTCTTCCAGTCGGCTAACTTTTGGTCTGCGACCTCTTGGGTTACAGCTCCTTTCACCACACCAATCTGAAGGTGCTTCTTCATCATGACTCCATGATATGAAAGCATGGCTTTAACAGTATCGGAAGGCTGTGCTCCATTCATAAGCCATGCAAATGCGCGGTCTTCGTTAATTTTTATTGTTGCGGGAACAGTGAGTGGATCGTAAGTGCCGATCTTTTCGATGAATTTTCCATCGCGTGGCGACCGTGCATCTGCGACTACAACATCATATCTCGCCAGTTTTTTGCGGCCTCTACGGGCCAATCTGATTTTTACAGCCATTTTTCTTCGTTTTTAAAGGTTGGATCTCGTCCGATTTTTAAAGGATTGCAAAGGTAATGGATTTTGGCTTTTTGCCAATTCCAGGACTGAGGGTATGTGGTAAAATGAGAACAAAATCATTAATAATCGTACAATCGAGTATTAGATTTTTTAATCAAATGACCACTTTATACATTTGTTTACATACACAATCCGATATGGACAAATTCTCCTATATCTCTAATGCTGACGTTGGCTACCTGGACCAGCTCTACCAAAACTATAAGAGCGATCCCGGCTCGGTGGATGCTACGTGGCAAAAATTTTTCGAGGGGTACGACTTCTCGCAGATGCGTTTTGGTGAAAACGGACATTCGGCCGGTGCGGAAGATGGAATCATCATCAAGGAGACAAAGGTACGAACGCTGATTCATGCTTACCGTTCGCGCGGCCATCTGAAGTCCAATACCAACCCGGTACGAGAACGACGCGATCATCATGTAGGTCTGGATCATAAATTTTATGGTTTAACAGATGCAGATCTTGATGTCGAGTTTGATGTAGGTGTTGAGATCGGTCTGGGCAAAACTACCCTGCGAAAGATCATCGAGAAGCTCAATAAAGTTTATGTTGGGACCATTGGTTTTGAATATAGCTACATCCGAGACCAGGAAATCTTTGATTGGTTTATTCAAAAGTGCGAAAAGGAATATTATACCTATAATCCTTCCATCGATGAAAAAAAGAGCATCCTCTCAAAATTAAATGAAGCAGTAGTTTTTGAAAACTTTCTTCACACCAAATTTCTTGGACAAAAACGATTTTCTTTAGAAGGTGGCGAGACTACTATTCCTGCCTTGCAGACCATTATCAACAAGACGGCAGAGATGGGCGTGAAAGAAGTGGTGATTGGAATGGCTCACCGTGGCCGACTGAACGTGCTTTCCAATATTCTTGGAAAAACCTATGAACAGATTTTCACAGAATTTGAAGGGAATATCAACCCTGATCTCACGATGGGAGACGGTGATGTTAAGTACCACCTGGGTTATGCCAGCGTTATTAATACTCCTTCAGGCAATAAGATATACGTAAAACTTACCCCTAATCCGTCCCACCTTGAAGTGGTCGACTCTTTAGTGCTGGGTTACACACGAGGACAAATTGATGATGAATATGACGGGCAGAATTCAGCCATGGCCATTCTTCTGCACGGTGACGCGGCTGTGGCCGGTCAAGGTATTGTTTATGAATTGGTTCAGATGTCAGGCCTGGAGGGTTATTCTACGGGTGGCACAATACACTTTGTGATTAACAACCAAGTGGGCTTTACGACCGACTATGAGGATGCACGCACTGCGATTTATTGCACCGATGTAGCGAAGATCATCGATGCACCTGTATTGCACGTGAATGGTGATGACGCCGAAGCCGTAACGTTCTGTTCAAAACTTGCAGTCGAGTATCGTCAGAAATTCGGTAAGGATATATTCATCGACATGCTTTGCTACCGAAGGCACGGGCATAATGAAAGTGATGAACCAAAGTTTACACAGCCAAAGCTTTATAACATCATTGCCAAACATCCCAACCCACGTGAGGTGTATGTAAAAAAGCTTATCGAGCGGGGAGATGTGGACGCGGCCCTGGCAGATGAGATGGATAAGAATTTCAGAAACCAACTTCAGGACAGGCTTAATGAAGTGAAGCAAAAACCACTTCCTTATAAGCCTCAGAAAGTAGAAGAGGAATGGGAGAGGATGACTCGGGCGAAACCGGAAGACTTTGATAAATCACCGGAAACAAGCATCAAGCAGGTTACGCTTGAAAAAGTTGCCAAGGCGCTTACGACAATTCCTGAGAACTTTAAAGCACTCAAGCAAATTGAGAAACTATTAAAGGACCGAAAGGCTGCTTTTTTTGATAACAAAGTGCTCGGTTGGGCAGAAGCAGAATTGCTGGCTTATGGATCCTTGCTTGCCGAAGGTGTGCCCGTGCGCATGTCGGGTCAGGATGTGAAGCGAGGTACCTTCTCCCATCGCCACGCCTATTTCTTTGACGCAAATACGAATGATCCATATTGTGGTCTTGACCACATTCAACCAGATCAGCAGCCATTTCATATTTACAACTCGTTGCTGTCGGAATTTGGTGTACTGGGTTTTGAATATGGTTATGCTATGTCCAACCCTCACGCCCTGGTGATATGGGAAGCACAGTTTGGCGACTTTGTAAACGGTGCCCAGGTGATGATTGATCAATTTATTTCCAGCGCTGAGTCCAAATGGCAACGGATGAATGGATTGGTGATGCTATTGCCGCATGGCTATGAGGGGCAAGGCCCTGAGCACTCCAGTTGTCGCCCTGAGAGATTTCTTCAACTTGCGGCGGAGCACAACATCATCGTTACAAACCCAACAACTCCGGCCAATATTTTTCATCTGCTCAGAAGGCAGGTAGCCTGGCATTTTCGTAAGCCTTGTATCGTATTCTCACCAAAATCCCTGTTGCGTCATCCAGCGGTTGTGTCGCCTGTGAAGGAGTTTATTAATGGCTCTTTTCAGGAAATACTTGATGATGTTACCGTGACAACCAAGGATGTAAAGCGGATCGTGCTCTGCTCCGGCAAAATTTACTATGACCTTTTAGAAGTTCAGACGAAGAGGAAAACAAAAGACACTGCAGTGGTGCGCCTGGAGCAACTATACCCCTTCCCGGAAGGCCAATTGAAAGGTATCTTTAAGAAGTATAAGGGAGCCAAAATTGTTTGGGTTCAGGAGGAGCCATCCAATATGGGACCGTTGTCTTTTATACAAAGGATGATGCCTAAACAGGAGATGGAATTTATTTCGCGCAAAGCAAGTGCTTCACCGGCCACCGGATATTCTAAAGTGCACAAAGCAGAGCAAGAGAAAATTGTCACACAGGCTTTTGAAATTTGATCAACGATTGTTCATAAAATATAATCACTAAATAACCAACGCTCATGGCTTTTCAAGTAAAAGTGCCTACGGTCGGAGAATCTATTTCCGAGGTAACCATTGCCAATTGGACAAAGAAGGATGGAGATACTGTGAAGATGGATGAAGTAATCGCGGAACTTGAATCGGACAAGGCAACGTTTGAGTTGCCCGCTCCTCAGGCTGGAGTTCTAAAAATTGTCAAGAAGCAGGGTGAAGTCGTTCCCATAGGTCAGGTGATCTGTGAAATTGATGGAGTTGCGAATGCGGCTGCCTCCGCACCGACTGCAAAGGTAGAAAGCAAAGCTGCACCATCAGTGGCGGCACCAGTAAGCCAGCCAATGAAAGCCACTGGTGCGGTGAAAGAAATGAAGGTGCCTGCCGTGGGCGAATCCATTACCGAGGTCACTCTTTCTACCTGGTTAAAGAAGGATGGGGATTTTGTAAAACTGGATGAAGTTATTGCAGAGGTAGAGTCTGATAAAGCAACATTTGAATTGCCAGCGGAAGCCAATGGAATTTTGCGAATTGTGGCCAAAGAAAAGCAAACCCTTCCCATTGGCGGTTTAATCTGCAAGATTGAGATTACCGAAGGATCGCCTGCCGTCGCGCCAGTTCAGGCTTCTGCACCGGTAGCCGCCTTGCCTTCGACAGTTACAAGTTATGCTTCGGGCCATCCTTCCCCTGCAGCCGGTAAAATTTTAGATGAGAGAGGAATTCCCGTATCGCAAGTAGCGGGAAGTGGTGTTGGTGGCCGTATCACAAAAGAGGATGCTGCGAAAGCCCAGCCTGCGGCAAGAGAATCCAAGCCAGCTGCAGCCCCTCCCGCCTTGTCTCTACCGGTGATTGCAACTGGAGTAACGAGAGGCCAGCGCAGAGAAAAAATGACTTCGCTTCGCAAGACGATTGCACGGCGTCTGGTGGCCGTAAAGAATGAAACGGCGATGCTGACCACCTTCAATGAGGTGGACATGAAGCCTGTGATGGAATTGCGCTCAAAATACAAAGAGACCTTTAAGGAAAAATATGGAGTGGGATTGGGGTTCATGTCCTTTTTCACGAAGGCGATATGCGTTGCGCTAAAAGAATTTCCAGCTGTGAACGCATCCATTGATAAAGACGAAATCATCTATCACGACTATTGTGATGTTTCCATTGCTGTATCTACGCCTCGTGGATTGGTGGTTCCAGTGATTCGCAATGCTGAGGCTTTGACTTTTCCTCAAATTGAAAGCGAAGTAGTACGTCTGGCCACACGCGGAAGAGATGGAAAATTGTCCATTGAAGAAATGACCGGAGGTACATTCTCCATCACGAATGGAGGAGTTTTTGGTTCTATGTTGTCGACTCCTATCATAAACCCTCCCCAGTCCGCCATTCTGGGCATGCACAATATTGTGGAGCGGGCAGTGGTGAAGAATGGAGAAGTGGTGGTAAGGCCGATCATGTACCTGGCACTTTCTTACGATCATCGCATCGTCGATGGAAGAGAGTCTGTAAGCTTTCTGGTGAGGGTGAAGGAGATGCTGGAAGACCCGGGTAGGTTGATATTGGGAGTTTAAATTTATTTACGATTTACGATTTACGATTGATTTCACCATTTGCTTGCGAGCGGACTTCAGTGGAGTCATTGATTTTCGAAAGAAACAAAAGTCATTCTTAGAAATAACTTATTATGCAATACAACGTCACCGTCATCGGCTCTGGACCAGGAGGTTATGTAGCCGCCATTCGTTGCTCCCAACTCGGCTTTAAGACGGCCATCATTGAAAAATATGATACGCTTGGTGGCACTTGCCTTAACGTTGGTTGCATACCTTCGAAAGCTCTGCTCGATTCATCAGAGCATTTCCACAATGCGGCACATACTTTCAAAGAGCATGGGATTGATATCTCTGAACCAAAGGTTAATCTTGGTCAGATGATCAAACGAAAGGGAGAAGTAGTAAAATCCAATGTGGAAGGAATCGCTTTCCTCATGAAAAAGAACAAGATCGACGTGCACAAAGGCGTTGGTTCGTTCGTAGATAAGAACACCATTAAAATCACTGCCAAAGACGGGAAGGAAACCTCCATCACATCTGATCATATCATCATCGCGACGGGTTCTAAGCCTACCGCACTTCCATTTGCTCCATTTGACAAGAAACGCATCATCTCCAGTACGGAAGCATTGGAATTGAAAGAAGTACCAAAGCACCTCGTCATTGTGGGCGGGGGCGTAATTGGTATGGAGCTCGGTTCTGTTTATGCGCGGATTGGTTCGAAAGTATCGGTGGTGGAGTTTCTAGATAGCTTGATCCCTACCATGGATGGAACGATGGGGAAGGAACTTCAAAAGTCAACGAAAAAACTGGGGATGGAGTTTTACCTCGGCCATAAAGTGACAGCGATTGAAAACAAAGGCAAGGAAGTCATTTTGAAAGCAGAACCTAAAAGTGGAGGAGCTCCCATCGAATTGAAAGGTGATTATTGCCTGGTGAGTGTTGGAAGAGGACCTTATACGGATGGATTGGGATTGGAGAAGGTGGGAATTGAAACGGTGAAAGGACAAGTACCCGTGAATGATCATTTGCAGACAAAAGTGCCGAATATCTATGCCATCGGTGATGTGGTAAGAGGAGCAATGCTAGCCCACAAGGCGGAGGAGGAGGGTGTGATGTTGGCTGAACAGCTTGCCGGGCAGAAACCACACATTAATTATTTACTGATCCCGGGCGTGGTTTACACCTGGCCGGAGGTAGCAAGCGTTGGTTATACCGAGGAGCAATTGAAAGCAGATGGTAAAGCCTATAAGGTTGGAAGTTTTCCATACAAGGCACTGGGTCGAGCGCGTGCAAGCATGGATCTGGATGGACTCGTGAAAATTCTAGCCGATAAAAATACCGATGAGATTCTTGGCGTTCACATTATTGGTGCGAGGGCTGCCGATATGATTGCTGCAGGTGTTGTTGCAATGGAATTCCGTGCATCCGCAGAAGATATTTCAAGAATGTCACACGCACATCCGACTTATATGGAGGCGGTTAAAGAGGCGTGTTTGGCTGCGACTGCGAATAGACCGATACATGTGTAGGTCTTGGGTGCTGGGTTTTGGGTCTTGGCAGAAACTCGTTAAAGAGGCGTGCCGAGCAGAGACGGCAAATCGAGCGATGCATATTTAGGCTGTTGGGCCTTAGGTGTTGGGTTTTGGCTGCGAGCAGTTAGATCTTAAATTTGTCCTGTTTTCCTTCTGTCACCTCATCGTTTTATTGAATTTATCTTTTCATTTTCGAATGACCTGATGGATTTATAGATGAGGAATTTTAGAGAAATGATAATTTGGAATGAGGGGATCGATTTGGCAGCAGAAGTTTATAAAGTCACCAAACTATTACCCAAAGAGGAAGAATATGGTTTGAAAAGTCAGCTGAGGAGAGCGGCTGTCTCAATTGCTTCTAACATTGCAGAAGGATGTAGTCGATCAAGTCAAAAGGAATTCAAACATTATCTGGAAATCTCAATGGGATCGGCTTTTGAAATAGAAACTGATTTTGTTCTGGCACGCCGCCTTTCGTTGATTTCCGAAAAGGACTTTTTATCTCTCATCGTAAGCCTTCATATTCTACAGAAAAGGATCAATGCCCTGATAATAAAGGTCAATCGATTTTGAGCCAGAAAAGAAATATCACAAAACTGAGTCAACCAATACCAAACACCCAAGGCCCAACACCTTCTAAATAAACCGACTCACCTTCTTCGCAGTAATAATCTCCGTATTCATCCCCGCCCAATGAAGATTTCCGTTGTAGCGGCCGTGTTCCATTTTTATGCAGCGGTCCATCACGACCAAAAGCCCATTCTTCAAGGCCAATTCCGCTGCCTCGCGATTGACGATGCCAAGTTGCATCCAAACGGCTTTTGCGTTGATTGCAATTGCCTGTTTTACAATGTTTAGACATTCATCCGGTCGACGAAAAATATCAACAACGTCTACAGATCCAGGGATTGACGCCAGATCTGAATAACACTTCTCACCAAGAATCTCCTGCTTGAGCGGATTAACAGGTATGATCGTGTATAACTCTGACTTCAGGTATGATCCCACAAAATTACTCGGACGTTCTTTCTTGTCCGAAAGCCCGACGATCGCAATCGTCCGAGATCCATTCAGGATTTTTCGGATGAGGTCTGAGTTCTGATATTTGTTTCTCTCGTCGGCGCTCAGGCGTGTGTTCATCGAGATATCGCATGAAAGGCTTGTTCCAAGTCCCATAATAAATCGTCAATGGTTTCTAATCCTATCGAAAGTCTAATCAATTCAGGTTTGATGTTGGCACGCTTCAATTCTTCATCCGAGAGTTGCTGATGTGTGGTGGAAGCAGGATGGATCACTAGGCTTTTGCAATCGCCCAAGTTGGCTACATGAGAAAACAGTTCCAGTGCTTCCAGGAAACGTTTCCCTGTTTCCCGCGACTTATTATTTACAGCTTTAAGACCAAAGGAAAATACAGACCCTGCGCCTTTCGGTAAATATTTTTTAGCCCGCTCATAATGAACATGACTTGGCAGGCCTGCATAGTTTACCCACTCCACATTTGGGTGGGCTTTCAAAAAGTTTGCAATTGCCAGCGCATTCGCCACATGCCGGTCCATTCTTACCGAAAGCGTTTCTAATCCTTGTACCAGTAGAAAGGAATCAAATGGGCCCAGGGTAGCACCTGTGTCGCGCAAGGTTTCGCAGCGCGCTTTCATCAGGAATCCATAATGGCCAAAGGTCTCGAAAAAGTTAAGATTGTGATACGGGATGGATGGTGATGAAATGGATGGATAGTTGCTGAAGTCAAATTTTCCGGAGTCGATGATTACACCGGCGATCGATGTGCCATGACCGTTGATGAATTTAGTGGCGGAGTGTAGTACAATATCGGCGCCCCACTCGAGTGGTCTGCATAAATATGGTGACGCGAGGGTGTTATCAATCACAAGGGGGATGCTATTTGCTTTTGCCAATGCTGAAACAGCTTCAAAGTCAAATACACTTCCTTGAGGGTTACCAATGGTCTCTCCATAAAGCGCTTTTGTTTTAGGCGTAATCGCTTTTTCCCAGCTCTTAATATCGCTTGGATCTACGAAGTTGACTTTGATTGAAAGTTTTTTGAAGGTGTGCTCAAATTGAGTGTAGGTACCTCCGTACAAATGGGAAGATGCAACCAGTTCATCTCCTGGCTGCAACAACGTCATCATGGTGACGAGTTGTGCTGCGAGTCCGCTGGAGGTCGCCAATGCACCCGTGCCACCTTCCAGGGAGGCAATGCGTTCTTCAAATACCGCGGTGGTGGGGTTGCTGATCCGTGAATAGATATTGCCGTATTGCTTTAGCTCAAAAAGAGAAGCTGCATATTCAGGACTGTCAAATACATAGCCCGCGGTTTGATAAATCGGTACCGCTCTTGCGCCTGAGTAGGAATCAGGAATATGACCAGCATGGAGCATGCGCGTTTCGAAGCCAAATTTTCTTTTTTCTGACATACGGGGCTTTTTTTAATGAATGAAAGAATCAGAAAAATATGAAATAAACAGTTATTTGGTCTTTATAATATTCTTGAAATTACAAAAGCCCTGCACAATAATGCAGCGACAAATGGAATTAGAAAAATATGCAACTGTTGGGGTACGAAAGACCAGCCCATCAGCAATAGGATTGTAAGAATTGCGACTCCTAAGAAATACTTTTTTAAGAAAGGGGCGGACTTTTTCCAGAATATCAACAGGATCAAGAGATGGCTGGGAAGGGCCCAAAGAATGTTTAGATTATTTGCCGCAGCCGCATGGTCAGTCGCCGTCCATAACACGATGAGCAATGTACCGACCAGGCCGACAATACTGAACAAAAATAAGTCAAACCACTTGGAAATTTTTTTCCTTCGGAGATCATAGATGCTCAACGCAAGGGTGAAGGTTAAAAATCCGCCAAAGGCAACCCACGGATGAATCAGGCTTTTTGGGACGGGTGCGGGATGGGAGACATAGATTGGTTGCTTTGATTTTACAATGGGTACCAGGTTTCCATTTCTGTTCAAAGAGGCATGATCGAAAGCGGATTCAAGAAAATCCGGCAAGAACATGTATTCATAAGGAGTTGCCCTCTTATCCATCGGCAATCCAAGACAGATATCAATTCCAAGGTCACCCCAGGGCTGTTGTGTCAGGCAAAGGTCAGTGAGTTGTCGGATGGTATATTGCGTCGTGATGTAAGATCCATCAAACTGAATTGAATCTTTTAACACGTCCTTGAATACATCCCTCACTTTGCTCGAGCAATTATTATAGAAATAGTCATAGCGGTATGTTTCGTTTTCCGGAAGGGCATTCCGCTCAAGGTATTCGTAGATGGCTTGTTTTTGGGATGGCGAAAGATCAAGTGTTTGCAACGTCACCCACCGATTGTAATAAGTGTAGGCGTTTACAAAATCCGGATATCTGTAAACTCCCAGTTTGAAAAGCAATAATCCACGAGTGTAGTTCAGGTAGAAGTTAGGCTGATTAAAATCGAAAACACCATAATTATATGCATCGTCAATGTCATTGTTGGGATCATAGACGCGGATGGCACTGTGACCGAAAGCGAGAAAAACTTCATCCTGAGAAGGCCCGCAAGTGATGATGCCAATTTGAGCGTCAGGCGAAAGTTGTACCGGCTGACTGAAGGCGCTCGACGTTACAATGGGTAGAATCAGCAGTATTAATTTTTTCAGATAATGCATAAGTTCCCAATTGAAATTCTTTCTGAAAGATAGAGACAATTCCTGAAGGGCGCGTACTTTTGAACGAATGGCAAACGGTTTTCAGGATCAGTTAAATATTATTTCCCGGCTCACACCGGCCCGCAGCTGGAATGCCTTTCAGGTATGGTCGAGCTATTGGACCAGCCGTACCTCTGGCCTGCCTTTACACCGCGGGATGCCGATCAGTATTTCCATTGAGCCAACTACTTCGTGCAATCTTCGCTGTCCTGAATGCCCTAGTGGATTGCGTTCATTCACGAGGCCAACCGGTATGCTGAAAGATGAATTGTTCAAAAAGGTCATCGATCAGCTGTCCTCCACGCTTTCCTATCTTATATTTTATTTTCAAGGTGAGCCGTATTTAAATCCAAATTTTCTTGACATGGTGAAGTATGCTTCAGGAAAAGGAATCTATACTGCCACCTCCACGAATGCGCATTTTCTCGATGATGAAAATGCAAGAAGGACTATTGACTCTGGTCTTGACCGGTTGATAATCTCCATTGACGGTACTTCTCAGGAAACGTATGAATCTTACAGGATAGGAGGGAAGGTTGACAAAGTCATTGAAGGGACCAAAAATATTCTGAAGTGGAGAAAGGAGTTAAGGTCAAGTACGCCGCATGTCGTATTTCAATTTTTGGTGGTTCGCCAGAATGAACACCAGGTACCTGAGGTCTATAAACTCGCAAAGCAACTTGGGGTTGATCGAGTGGCTTTGAAGACGGCCCAGATTTATGACTTTAGAAATGGGTCTGACCTAATACCAACGAAGGAGAAGTATTCACGTTATCGTCAGGAAGCAGACGGCCATTATTCCATTAAGAATGAATTACTGAATCACTGCTGGAAGATGTGGCACAGTTGCGTGATCACCTGGGACGGGAAGGTGGTGCCATGTTGCTTTGATAAAGACGCCCATCATATCATGGGCGACCTTTCAGTTCAATCATTTGAGGAAATCTGGAGAAGTGATGAGTATCGAAAATTCCGGGGTTCGTTGCTTCAGTCGCGAAGCGAAATTGAAATGTGTAAGAACTGTACAGAGGGGACGCAGGTCTGGGCTTAATTCTTCGATGGCATTTTAAGATGCTGTCTCGGCGATCTGTTTTTCGATTTTTGCCAAATCGACTGCCCCGCATTTCCCACAACCTGAAGTGCAAGCATGCTTGGCCTGAAAACTTTTATAGATAAGTCTTCCCACGTAGCCAACGGCTGTTAAGAAAATGATGCCAATAATAATTTCCTGAATCACAGAACAAAGATAACAAAGACAGATCCAAAACGCTTATAAGGTTTAAAATGTTTCTGCGAGCCATCGGCCAAGGAATACGTCGTAAACACGGTAGCGGCTATTTTCGTGGACGATCATTTCGCGTTCTTCAAGAGCTTTGACGGATCGTTGTACGCTGCTTGCGCTAAGGTGGTGCTTGTTCAAAAAACTTTTTTGAGTGATCTTAGTGACTTCTCCCTCCTTTGCAATGGCCTTTAGCAGATTCCATTGCTGTTCGCTCAATAAGTTTCTGTAACTTATGAAGTACGGCTCATTTTCTTTGAATATTTCTTGTTTGATTTCCGAAAGTAACTGCAGGGTTAATTTTTTTTCCGTTCTGGAAAAGACTTTATGGCAGAATAACTGGACATAATAAGTGTGAAGTCTTGACCATTCCAATATTTCTTCTACTAAACTTGCGTCAATTGTTTTCCTGAATTTATTGAAGTGATTACTGATAAATTCCAAGTAGGCATCTTTTGCAATATTATCCAGAAAAAGAAACTGTGTGCTTTGGTAAAATGGACGACTTGCCTGACTGAACATGGCCGTAAGAATATGTTTGCTGCTGCCGGAAAAAATGAATTGAACGTGATGAAGGTTTTGTATATAAGACCGCAGGAGTGCTTCCGTTTTTTTTCCCGGATAAAAGGAAATCTGTTGAAATTCATCAATTGCAATTGTCACTTTTTTCTTCCGTTTTTTCAGATAGTTGAAAATATCTTCCAATGTATTTTCGGCTTCTTTTTCGCTTCCAACGGTGAGATCGAATGCAGGCTGACCGGAAACGGAATCAAATGTGATAGAGGGTTTGAGTCTTTTGAACAGGCTGGTGAATTGCTCTAAAGTTTTTCCAATTGGGCTTTCCAATTGATTGATGACGGCTTTTCCAAATGTTATCGTAAACTCCTGAAATGTGGTGGTATGAAGAATATCCAGATATACGCAATCAGATTTCATTTCATGGAAAACGTGATGGATAAGCCCGGTCTTCCCAATTCTTCTCAAGGATATCAAGGTAATGTTGCGGCCGTTCTCTAAAGTTGAGCGTATGGCTTTTGTTTCAGCCTGTCGATCACAGAAGTACTCTTTTCCAGCATAACCTTGGGTCAGAAATGGATTGGTTATATTCATTTGTTATGGGTTATGCAAAATGCGTTACGCAAAATGCGTAATATTTATGAAAACTCAAAACCCATGAATAAATAATGATCAGAATTGTTACGACAGGGAAGCTTATAAGACCAGGATGATTCATGTCCGTCTTTGGCCAGCTCATAACCAAATATGCGCGACCTGACCCCTTTAAGACGCCAATTGACAACACATTTTGTGAGGAATTCGTTATGGCATGAACATGGGCTCATTTCAACAAGACTTTTTGTAGTTGCATTACACCTCACCTTAATACATAAGACCGCTATGCTTAGGAATTATCTAAAAACAGCCTTGCGCAACCTTTGGCGGCAAAAGGGAAGTACAATATTGAATCTTTCTGGTCTGGCGCTGGGCATCACGTCAAGCCTTATTCTTTTTCTCCTCGTTCGTCACATGTCAAGCTATGATACCTATCATTCGAAGCGAGACCGTATATATCGGGTAGTGACAGAAACTGATGGAAATACCGGAAAGAATCATACCTCCGGGGTTCCACCTGTGCTTCCCGAAGCATTCAGAAATGATTTTCCAGAGGCGGAAGAGGTCATCTTTACTTCCTATCAAAATGGTGGATTGGTCACCCTTCCTGAATCTACTGGTGGGCCGAGGAGATTTGTGGAAGATCACGGCATTGTATTCACTCAATCTAATTTCTTTAAAATATTAGACCGAAAACTTTTGACAGGCGAATCAAATAAAGGACTTGATGAGCCAAACCAGGCAATCATATCCAGAAAATTAGCGCTTAAATATTTCGGAAGCGTGGACGTCATTGGAGAAGCGCTTGCATTTGACAAGAAGGAATACAAGATAACGGCTGTGATGGAGGACTTTCCAACCAATACGGACTTTCCATTTGAGCTGATGTTGTCATACATCACCATCAGAAAAGAACGTGAGGAAAACGGTTGGCACGGTATCTGGAGCGATGAGCACTGTTATTTTCTTTTGAGGCCAGAAGCGTCGATCGCCGAACTTGAAAGACGCATGCCCGAATTTGGAAAGAAATACCTGGGTGATGACGCCCTTCATGAGGCATTTGCCCTTCAGTCGTTTAGCGAAATACATTTTGATGATCGATACGGAAATTATAATTACAACACGGTAAGCCGTGGAATGCTTTCAACCCTTGCAGTCATCGCTATTTTTCTCATCGTCACCGCTTGCATCAACTTTATCAATTTATCCACAGCTGAAGCGATTAAGCGCTCGATGGAAGTGGGAATCCGAAAATCCCTCGGCAGCACCCGAAATCAATTGATTGCTCAATTTTTGGGTGAGGCAGGATTGGTCACCCTGTTTGCCATGATCCTTGCACTTCTTTGCACTCAATTAGGGCTCTCCTTTCTAAATCCGTTTTTGGACCTCCACCTGGCTCTGAATTTTCTTTCTGACATCGGACTTTGGGTTTTTGTAGTTGCCATTTCAATTACCGTAGCGGGCCTTTCGGGTTTATATCCCTCGTTTGTGGTCTCAAGTTTTAATCCCATCACCGCGATGAAAAATCGTATCGGCAACAAGAATTCTTCCGGATTTAACTTGCGAAGGGCGCTTGTCGTGCTGCAGTTCTCTATTTCGCAATTCTTTATTATTGGTACCATTGTACTCATCAGCCAAATGAATTATTTCCAGACTAAAGACCTGGGATTCCACAAAGAGGCAATTGTTACGATGCCAATTCCCGAACAAGAGAAAACTACTGCTGGAGTAGAAAGCAGTAAGATGCGAACCTTACGAGAGGAGATTTCCAGAACCCCTGGTGTAGAACTTGCCAGCCTTAGTAATACCCCTCCGTCGTCGGGATCGGTTAGCGGAACAAGCTTCACCATTGAGGGAAATGAGAAAGAATTTGAATCCCAGGTCAAGTTGGTGGATCGAAATTATTTGGACCTGTACGGACTGAAGTTGGTGGCAGGAGAAAATATTCAAGATCTCGATACAGCTCAGGGGTTTTTAGTCAATGAAAAATTGGCAACCATGGTTGGGTATAAGGATCCTAACGATATTATCGGAAAGAAGATTAAGTTGTGGGGAAAGACGTTACCAGTTACAGGAGTTGTTAAAGACTTTCATACCGTCTCTCTGCATAACCCAATTGAAGCGACTGCGATGTTCAATCGCATCAGATTCTATCAAACGATTTCTGTTAGAATAAACCCGTTGAACATGCATGAAACCATCGGGATGGTTCAACAAAAGTGGGAGGCGACGTATCCGGAATTTATTTTTTCCTATAAATTTTTAGACGAAGAGATCAAGCAGTTTTACGAGCGCGAGGAGAAATTGTCGATGCTGCTGACCATTTTTACATCCATTGCTATTTTCATCGGGTGTTTGGGATTGTTTGGATTGGCCACGTTTATGACGAACCAAAAGACAAAAGAAATTGGGGTTCGAAAGGTGCTCGGCGCCTCTGTTGAGAGCATCGTCATACTTTTTTCAAAGGAATATGTAAAACTCATTTTTATTGGTTTTGCATGTTCAGCACCCATTGCTTTTTACGTCATGAACCAATGGTTAAGTGATTTTGCTTATAAGATCACCATAGGACCAACGATATTTCTGATCGGATTGGCACTCACTTTCTTTATTGCGATTGTCACAGTAGGGTATCGGTCCTTGAGGGCAGCCGCTGTCAACCCCGTGGATTCGTTAAGGAGTGAGTAATGAAAACAAATTTTGAATACCCAACAAAGGAACGATGAATTTCAAAGTAGGTCATCACCTTCAGGATTCGCGATTGAATGTTTGATATTCAAGAATGATGCGCTCTGAAAAACTTTACCTCCTCAACCCACGATCAACTTCATCCCGGGCTCCAGCCGGTTGCTTTTCAAATTGTTCATCGTCTTAATTTTCTCGATCGTAACCCCTTGAAACTTTTTGGAAATGTCCCACAACGTGTCGCCTGGTTGAACGATGTAGGTATTACCAACAGACGATGCCGTAGTTACCGCCGTTGGTATTGGCTTAACAATCTGCGCTACCCTTTGAGATGGGACTACCCAGATGTTCAATCGTTGACCAGTCCGAATCATGTTGCCGTTTAACTTGTTCCATTTACGCAAGTCTTCGGTACGAACACGATAGCGTTTGGCAATCAGCCCTAGTACGTCGCCATATTTTACAGAGTACACAATCAACACACGACCGTAGGTATTTCCAACTTCATTTTTTACCAGCGTCTCTATTTGTTTCCTTCCTGAGTTTGCTGAAGAGTCGAGAATTACTTTTCGGTTTTTTTCAAGTTCGGCTTTGGCGCCATGAGGCAATTTCAATATGAAGGTTTTTCCAGTTTCAGGAATGGCATTTCGTCTTACGGAGGGATTTAGTTGAAGTAACTCCTCGGTACAAGTGCCGGTCAGTTTCGCGAATGTGTCAAGGTGAAGAAATTTCTTTACCAGCAGCGTATCGTGTGGGATGACCCTTTCCAGGGCCGTTTCACTCATATTGTGCTCGTCTGCGTAATTCATCGCATAGATGATGGCAACGAACTGAGGCACATAAGACCGAGTTTCACGTGGTAGGTAGTTATAAATTTCCCAGAAGGTTTTTTTATATCCTGATCGGCGAATGGCTCGCTTCACGGTGCCGGGCCCTGAGTTGTAAGCAGCCAGCGCCAGTTCCCAATTGTGAAACATTGAGTATAGCTGACTCAGATATCGGCAAGCGGCTTGAGTGGATTTTTGAGGGTCCATGCGATCATCAAAATACCAGTCATGCTGCAGATCAAAGTAACGGCCCGTATACGACATGAATTGCCAGAGGCCCACTGCGCTTGCCCGTGATACCGCACGGGGATTCAGTCCTGACTCAATGATTGCCAAATATTTTAACTCCTCTGGCAGATTGTATTTTGCCAATTGTTCTTCAAACAATGGAAAGTAGATGTCTTTTCTTCTTAACATCAGTCGGGTGTATTCGCGATTGCGAATGGTGAAGAAGTTAATGAAGCCGTGAATATTGCTGGTGTAGTTGAGCGGAATGGTTTGCTGCAGGCAAGCAAGGCGGTCAGCAACCAACTCGGGTGTTTCCTCAGCGGGGATGTATTCGTACTCCATCGGAAGGGCAAATAGTGATGGTTCTGATATTGAGTCAATGGCAAGCATATCTGACTCCACTTCTTCCGCGAGAGAGTCTGGAGGGGCAGGAACTTGCCCCATAGCACCGATTCCTATTGAAACAAAAAGCCAACCTAGTAACCAACTTCTCATGATAGAATCTATGTCCGAGTTATAAAAGTATGACTTTTCCCTGTAAAGGTTATTGCTTGGTTAACAGCTTTGCCAATTGCAAAAGTTTGGACTCTTCAAAGTCATCTGCAATCGCCTGAAGTCCAATCGGCAGGCCGTTTTTATCTTTTCCATATGGGAAGGAGATAGCTGGGACTCCGGCTACATTCGCCTGGACGGAGAATAAATCAGCGAGGTACATTTCTAATGGATTGTCAGTATGTGAACCCAACTTGAAGGCTGTCGTGGGGGCAGTTGGCATAAGCATGAAATCATAATTCTGAAAGACCGCTTTGGTCTTTTCACGTATCACCCTTCTTACCTTCTGTGCTTTTGTATAGTAGGCATTGTAATAGCTTGAGCTTAATACAAATGTTCCAAGCAATATTCTTCTTTGAACCTCTTTGCCAAAGGCTTCACTCCGGGTCTTTTTATAAAGTGATTGCAGGTCTTTTGTTTCAGCGCTACGATGGCCATACCGTACTCCATCATACCTTGAAAGATTAGAACTGGCTTCAGCGGTGGCCAGAATGTAGTAAGTAGGCAAGACATATTCCAGCAATGGAAAATCGATTCCCTCTACTGTATGACCCTGTGACTTTAGCTCTTCGATCGCTTCGTGGATGGAATCTTTAATTTCTGGTTGTAGTGCTTCTGATTCAACCGTGTCGCGGATGTAGGAGACTCTAAACTTCGTGTTTGGTGTTAATGCTGAAGAATAATCAGGCACTGATGTCCTTGAAACCGTGCTGTCATATTCATCCGCTCCGGAGATGACACCCAGTACCAATGCGATGTCCTCCACGCTCTTTGAAAATATCCCGATGCAGTCAAAGGAGGATCCATAGGCCACCAAGCCATAACGGGAGATGCGAGAGTACGTAGGTTTCAGTCCCACCACTCCACAGAAGGCAGCTGGTTGACGGACGGAGCCGCCGGTATCAGAGCCAAGGGAAACCTGGCACATGTCGGCAGCTACTGCGACGGCAGAGCCACCGGATGATCCACCTGGGACACGCGTGTTGTCAATTGGATTGAGGACCGGCCCAAAGGACGAGTTTTCGTTGGATGACCCCATGGCAAACTCGTCGCAATTCTGTCGACCGATAATGATGGCATCTTGATCAAGCAAACGCTGAACGGCGGTGGCATTAAATTCAGAAATGAAATTGTTAAGGATTTTACTCCCCGCCTGAAGGGGGTGGTCCTTATAAGAAAGAACATCCTTTAGGCCAATGACCATTCCGGCTAATTTGCCGGCCTGCCCAATTCTTATTTTTTTATCAATCTCCGCTGCCTGAGCGAGCGCTTCCTCTTTGTAAACGCTCAGGAATGCATTGAGATTAGATTTTTGCTGAATGTTAGAAAGGTGAAATAGAACCCTGTCGACACAAGAAATTTTGCCAGTGCGAAGGTTGCTCTGAATTTCTGAAAAACTAGAATGGGTTTTCAAAAGGACTACTTGCCGTCATCGAGCCTACCTGCTTGTTTGCCGGCATCTTCCACCTCTTTCTTCACATCCGTCATGGCTTCTTTGAATTCTTTCACTCCTTTACCAAGACCCTTCATGAATTCAGGAATTTTTTTGGCACCGAAAAAAACCAATACAAATATTCCAATGAGCAAGATTTCCTGGAAACCAACCCCACCTAAGAACAGAAGAACCGCTTTCATAATTTTATCTTTATAATGTCAAAATTAGATTAAAATTTTGGATTTCTTCCACCGCCTGTGTATCAAAAAGTATTGAAAATGGGCAGAAATCAATCTTTCAGCCAGGTTAGAGGGTCAAGGGCAACTGTATTCTTCCTGATTTGAAACCTCAATTCTGATATTCCTTCGCTGTTTACCAGAACGCGTCCGATCTCCTGATTGGTTATCACTTTCTGAGCCTTTTTAACGAAGACATCCTTTAGGCCGGAATAGACTGTAAAATATTCACCATGACTGACAATGACTGTACTTCCCAGGGTTGGGATAAATGCCACTGCCCGGACCTCTCCGGCGAATATTGATTTTACTTTTTCGCTTTGAGCCGTCTGGATATTAATTCCATCGTTTTGCAGTACGATTCCCTTTAGCACAGGATGATTTTGACGGCCAAATTTTTGGGAAATAAATCCTGCGGCTGGCCACGGAAACTTATTTCTATTCTCTTCAAAGGAACTGGATAGCGTGTTGGCATTCTCTGCTGCCTTGGCTGCCTCTTTTGTTTTGCTTTTCGCAGCGGCAGCCTCCCGAGCTTCGCGCGCGGCACGTTCCATTTCTTCCCGGATAATATCATTGATTATTTTGTCTAGTTTGGCAACTGCTTGCTTCGTTTCCTCAAGATCCTTTTTCAACAGTTTAGCTTCTTTTGCCAGCGATACTACCACTGTATTTTGTTTGCGCTTTAACCCATCCAGGTTGTTCTTCTCTGACAATTCCTCATTCAACAATTTGTTCTTGTCGTCTTTCTTTCCTTCAATGACTAAAACTTGTTCTGCCAACTGTTCTTGTACTTTTTTGATCACGGCAGCTTGTTGCCTTCGAGCAGTACCATACTGCTCCATGTACTTCATTCGCATGGCCAATTGGTCGAAGGTTGCAGACGAAAATAAAAACATCAACTTGGAGACACCCCCGCTTGTTTTCTGAGATGAAAAGACCATAGCACCATATTCCTCTTTTAATCCATTGAGGTCTTGCCGAAGGGCCTTTAGTATTTCATTATTCTCTCCAATGTCAAGGTCCATCAATTCAATTTCTGATTGGATTGAAAGAATAAGCGCCTCTTGTTGCCAAATGCGTTGTTTAATGGCTGACAGTTCCCCCAGGGAACTTTTTTTCTGCTGTTCGGTCTCTTTCAGTATTTTTTCTGTCTCCTTGATCTTATCAAGGTTCCGCTGTTTTTCTTTTTGAAGCTGTGTTTTATTGCGTTGGGCCTGGGCCGTGGTGACCCAAAGAGCAAAGATCAAAACGAAAAAAAAGTAGCATTTACCTGCGGTCATATTTCCGTGGGATATTAAACGGAAACTTTAATTCTTTGTTCCCAACTTCTGCTTTGTTATATTCCAGAATGATGGTGGTATTGAGAAGACCTTTGGGGGTTTTATAAAAGATGCTCACGATACCATGAAAAGGGAAGATCTTATCAGCGACCGGTTGAAAATTAGAATAGTTCATGGTAATAGCGTTGTTGGTGCTTTCTTCTTTCATTTCAACTTTTTCAAGTTTTCGGCTGGCACCGTTGATATAGTTTTTGATTTGCACTGTGTTTCGTTGTTGTTCCAAAATATTGAAGCTTGGACCTTGGGTTATTTTGTCATTGTTATCCCGCGGTGAAATCAGGTTGCCCAGGATGGCGGACTGAATGGTCTTATAATTAATCTCGAAGTTAAACCGGCTGGATAGTTCCTTGTAGTCAAAAACGTAATACTCTTTTTCAACCGTACTAATAATGGTAATTGAATCCCGGTTAATCAGAGCTTTTCCTCCCTGTACTCCGATGACCGAGAAATTCATCCAGATTACGCTGTCTTTTCGGATTCTAATATTTGCTTTTACGTCCCGCTCCTTTTTGTCGTCCTGAAAAACCATGCGAGCTTTTCCGTGAAAGTATTCAAAGTCAATTTCCTGAATTTCGAGAGTTGGAGGGGGGGCGGTGGTAGGCACCGTCTTCTTACTACAGGAGGCTATCAGTAAAAGGAGCGAGCAAAGGATAGGAACAGGGTATCTCATGAAGGGGCTAAGGTAAGGCATGCAATCAAAAAATAATAGCCCTCTTAAGGCCTTAATAAGGTCTTCGATTGGCAATCTTTTTGTCAATGATATCGTGTTGGGTGGTAAGAGACCTGGCTTTTTCCCATTGCTTGACAGCTCCTTCCACATCACCCAATTGGAACAAAATGTCTCCGTAGTGTTCAAAATGGGTGGAAGTCACGTTTGGCTGAGTGAGGGCCTTCTCAATGGTTTTCCTTGCTTCCTTGTATTTCTCCCGCATGTAAAGCACCCATGCATAAGTGTCCAAAAAAGAAGCGTTGGTGGGCTGATTTTTGATCGTCTGGGCGGACATTCGTTCGGCCTTTTCAAGGTTTTCTTTCCGCAAGGCCAGGTAATAGCTGTAGTTATTAAGGACGTAATCATTGTTTGGATTGAACGTCAATGCATCATCGTATGCCTTGTCTGACTTTGCGTAATCCTTCATGCCGTTATAAGCATCGCCCAGCATGCTGTTAATGTCACTGACCAGGGCGGGGTTTCCTGAAGAAAGTTTTTTAGCCTGTTCCAATGAAGAAGTAGCATCTCGGAAATGTCCTTTTCGAATATGGCCATAACCATTAAAGTAATAAAGCATCGCTTGGTTGGGAAAGATTTCCAGTCCCTGTTCAGAATAGAAAATGAGGCTGTCGAACTTATTACCTTCAGATTCAAGGGCCAACAAGTTTTGCCATGCTTCGAAACTAGCGGAGCCGTGTTGGATGGCGTACATGAATTCTCTTTCAGCCTCTTCATTGCGCTTGAGCGTGAGAAAGAGATCTCCTCCGACAATATGGACGTTCAGTTCATCGGGGCTATTCTGCCTCAATTGATCATACAAGTCTAAAACAAAAGTCTCAAGTTGAGAATCTGAAATATTTTTAGCCCGATTTTGTCTCAGCTCAATGTTGTAAGTCCCGATGACAAGAATTTTTGAACTGACATCAATGGAGGGGTCATCAAAAGCTTTTTTGAGGAGCTCTCTTGCCTTCATTTCCTGATTGTTCTCGCGATAAAACCCTGCAAGCAGAATTTTTGCCGTTCCAGCTTCTGGGTGGCCTGAACAAAACTTTTCCATGGCCTCAATCGCCTTTTTTAACTGACCCTTTTTAGAAAGTGTCTCAGCGAAGCCCATTACATAGCGCTCGTCGTCAGGGTAGGCTGCCAAAAGCTTTTCGCCTTCAATAAGCGCTTCGTTCACTTTTCCCAGCTCGAGATATATTTTTTGTTTCTGTAAGGAAGAAGTTTCATTGATGCCCATGATATTTTCTGCCCGGTTATACACCTTAATTGCCTCTTCTGGCTTCTTGTCATACTGATATATCGCCGCCAACTCAAATAAATATTCTTCAGTCCACTTCACTTCTTTCATCATATTTTCCAGCGCTTGTTCAGCCTTTGGAAAATTATTCAACGCGGTATAAATGTTGGACGCCAGGAGATAGAAATATTTGTTCTTCTTTTCCAATCTGATTGCATTTTCAATGCTGAAGGATGCGCGTTCAAGATCGTCCTCCTTATTACTTTTAGAAAGTATTTCTGCAATCTTGTAGTGAACGGTAGGGTTTTCCGGATTTAATTCCACGACACGCTGAAAAAAGAGAAGGGCTTTTGTGTAATCCTCCAAGATGAAATATTTTTCTCCTTCTGTAAAGAAGAATTCAGCTTCCCGCAGCCGCATTTCACTGGGCTGGGCCTCCGATGACTTTTTTCTTTTTTCTTTTTGAGCGTAAGAAGGTGGCGTTAGGACTAACCAAAACGCAAGGAAAACAAATAGGAGTCTAACGCAGGTGGATTTTTTCACTGAATTGAGCTGTAATCGCCAAGACTTGCATCTGAGGTCTGGCCTTCAAAATTAACGAAATTCCCAAACATTGAGTTTTCAATTCTGGCTTTTGTAATCAAACAGTTCTTTTGAATAATGGAGTTGGACACCGTTGAATTCTTAATCACCGTAGACTCTCCCACGGAGACAAAAGGCCCGATGGTTGAGTTTTCAATCACCACATTGTCGCCTAGAAAAACAGGAGGGACAATGGTTGAGTTTATGCTTTTTGCCAAAGGGGAAATCAGCTTTTGTTCATTGATAAACGTTAGGTAGCGCTGGTTTGTTTGCACCATATTGTCTTTGTTTCCGCAGTCGAGCCATTCTGTTACCTGGCCGGGTACCAACTTGGCGCCCTTGCGCTTCATGTTTTCGAGCGCAGTGGTAAATTGATATTCCCCCTTTTCCTTTATTTCATGATCCAGCAGATAGCGCATTTCATTTTTTAAGAATTCCCCATCTCTAAAAAAATAGATTCCAATGATGGCAAGATCAGATACAAACACCGCTGGTTTTTCTACCAGTTCGGTGATGGTACCGCTGGCATCCAACTTCACCACACCAAAATGCGAGGGGTCTTTTACTTTCTGCACCCAAATGATGCCATCCTTTGCTGTGTCGAGTTTGAAGTCGGCCCTAAAGAGAGTATCCGCAAAAGCAACAATTATTTTTCCTTTCAATATTTCGCTTGCAAAAAGGACAGCATGTGAAATTCCCATGGCCTGCTCCTGATAATAAATCTTTCCTTCGGCCCCTACTGCCTTCGCAACAGATTTGAGATCGTCCTCTACTTGTTTTCCGAAAGAGGGATGGATGATGAATCCTATGTTCTCAATATTTTCAGGACATACCTTGGCGATGTCCTCCACCAGCCGGTGCACAATCGGTTTCCCGGCGATGGGAAGAAGTGGTTTTGCCGTTGTGAGGGTGTGGGGCCGGAGCCGCTTCCCCAGTCCTGCCATCGGGATGATAATATTCATAGCCGGGAGTTTTAAACAAGTTATTAAAATTTAATCAACAGGGCTTTCCCAATACTTTCTTTCGCGCCAATAAGCAACAGCAACAAAAAAGAGCATCAGTGAAAAATGAATGGCAATGGATAGAATAAAATTAGGAATGGTGAGTAGTTGAGAAACTTGAATCAGAAGCAATGCAAAAAGCAGATAGCTTAGTCCGGCTAAGATCCTGTAAGGGATAGGAAAATATCTTTGGCCCAGCCCATAACATGCCATGGCCATTGTAAGATAACAAAACAGGGTTGCCCAACTGCTGCCTACATATCCGAATCTAGGTATGAGGAGGAAGTTGAGCGTGATGGTCAGCACGGCTCCACCCGCCGTGATCAGCGTGCCGTAGAATGTTTTGTCCGTCAGCTTAAACCAAACAGAGAAATTGTAATACATGCCGAGAAACATATATCCAATCAATAGGATTGGCACGATGGTGAGGCCTTCCCAATACGCGGCATCCAGAATGTATTTCAATATGTCCAGGTTGATCACAACAGCTAAGAAGATGAAGCAACATACGATGGTAAAGTAGTGATGCGCTTTCGCGAAAAGTGCCGGAGAGTTTTTATTGTTAGCGTTTGAAAAGAAGAAAGGTTCTGCAGCGAACCTGAAAGCCTGGACAGCAAGGCTCATAATCACAGAATATCGAAAGCAGGCTCCAAAGACTCCCAGAGCATATTCCGAACTTTTTCCAGGGTAGAAGTTTTCCGGGAGCCATCGTTCCAGGGTAGTCCTTGAAAACATTTCATTCGTCATGCCCGCAAGGCCGGTGAGCATGATCGGAAAGGCGTACGGAAACATTGCTGTGAACAATTGCTGATCCCACGCTGGTCTCCAGCTTGTCAGCGTTTTGAAAAAGAACAACAGATAAAATAGGTTGGCGATTAAATTGGCCAATAACACATACCCGATACCAATGGATGGATCAAAGGCAAACAATAAGAAATAGAGATTGAGACCCACCTGGATGATTACGTTGACCAGTTTGGCGATGGCAAATTTCCCTGCCTTTTTTTGAAGGCGAAGGCGAGCAAATGGAATCGAAACAGCTGCATCAACAAACATGAGGACCGCCAGCCATACCAAAAAATCGTGATGGCCTGGAAGATTGAATCTTAGTGCGATGGGAACTGAGAATACAATAATGAGCAGAGATAGGGCGAAACTGATCGTGAGCACAAATGTTTGTGTAATCCTGAAGATTCTTTGTTCATCGGCTCCCTCTTTTGTGGCGAAGCGGAAATAAGTCGTCTCCATGCCGAAGAGGTAGATCACATTTAGAAAAGCGACCCATGCATACAGGTTGATATAAATACCATATTCTGCCGGGAGAAATATTCGGGTATGAAGAACCACAAGAAAAAAATTCAACATGCGTGGAATAATACTACCCAATCCATAGAGGGCTGTCTCCCCCGCAAGAGTTTTCATCTTATTCATGGCATTGGGTGGACCGTGACAAAAAATATTCCATGAATGGCTGTATTGAAATCCCTAGTGAGTGATGGGCAAATCTTTCTTTAAGTTCTTCAGAATATCATCGGTCATTTCCTGAAGACCGAATTGATGCTTCCATCCCCAATCCATTCGTGCAGGAGTGTCGTCGATGCTTTTTGGCCACGAGTCGGCGATGGCCTGACGGTAATCTGGCTTGTAAGAGATTGAAAATTCCGGAATGTGCCTTTGAATGGTGGAGGCTATCTGTGCAGGACAAAAGCTCATGGAAGAAACATTATAGCTGGTGCGTACTTTAACTTTTTCTGCCGGAGCTTCCATAAGATCAAGCGTGGCCTTCACCGCATCCTCCATATACATCATCGGCAGGTACGTGTCAGCTGCGAGGAAGCACTCATACTTTTTCTCTTGTACGGCTTTAAAATAGATGTCCACCGCATAATCTGTCGTTCCTCCACCCGGCGCTGTTTTCCAGCCGATGAGACCTGGATAACGTAAACTCCGTACATCAATCCCATAGCGCCTGAAATAGTATTCACACCAAAGTTCACCGGCAAGCTTGGTGATGCCATACACCGTGGTGGGGTCCATAATCGTGTCTTGCGGAGTCTGTTGCTTTGGAGTAGTAGGACCAAAAGCGGCTATCGAACTTGGCCAATATACTTTGTGGAGTTTCAATTCCAACGCTGCTTCCAGTACGAAAAGCAAACTGTCCATGTTAAGCTTCCACGCCCACCGAGGGTCCTTTTCTCCCGTAGCCGAAAGCAGCGCTGCAAGATGATAAACCTGGGTGATTTGATTCCTGCGAAGGATGTCGAACAGCCTGTCGCGCTGCATAACATCAAATTTTTCATACCGTCCCTCCTTAAGAATTCCAGTGGCATCTTTGATGTCGGAGGCGATCACATTGTCCTGTCCGTAAATTTTCCAGAGCCCTTGGGTGAGCTCGCTACCAAGCTGTCCACCTGCCCCAATCAATAGAATAGTAGTTTTCTTCATCAATAACCGGGGCGGATCTCTTATGACCGACAGGAGTTTGGACGCGAAAGTTATCAAAATTTCAGATTTACAGTCAGCCCCGCTAGATTTGCTCATAACATTCCAATCCGATGCGTGGGACTAAAAATCAATTTATCATGTATAAGACACTACAGCCTGTTTTACAGAAAGAATTGCAGTCGATTCGCGATGCAGGACTCTACAAGAAGGAGCGCATCATCACCTCCCCACAGGGCGCTGATATAAGAACGAGCGACGGAAAAGAAGTTGTTAATTTCTGTGCCAATAACTACCTGGGGCTTTCGTCACATCCTCGAGTGCTGGCCGCTGCAAAGCGCGCCATCGATACTCATGGATTTGGTTTGTCGAGTGTCAGATTTATATGCGGGACTCAGGACATTCATAAAGTTCTCGAGGAAAAGATTTGCAAATACCTGAGCACAGATGACACCATCTTGTATGCGGCCGCATTTGATGCCAACGGTGGTGTATTTGAACCTTTGTTGGGCGCTGAGGATGCTATTATTTCAGATGAGCTGAATCATGCGTCGATCATTGACGGCGTGCGATTGTGTAAAGCGATGCGTTATCGTTACAAGCACAATGACATGGCTGACCTTCAAAAACAACTGGGTGAAGTAAGGCAAGGCAATGCGAAGCAGATCATGATTGTTACCGACGGAGCGTTCTCCATGGATGGCACCATTGCTCAACTGGATAAGATTTGTGATCTGGCAGATCGCTATGAAGCCATTGTCATGACCGATGAATGCCACTCCACCGGTTTTCTAGGTAAGACAGGCAGAGGCGTGCCCGAACATAGGGGGGTCATTGGAAGGGTAGATATCATTACCGGTACCTTGGGCAAAGCACTTGGCGGAGCCTCTGGAGGCTTCACTTCCGGACGAAAAGAGATCATTGAATTGCTACGACAGCGATCGAGACCTTATTTGTTTTCGAATACACTTGCTCCTTCCATTACAGGGGCTTCGATTGAGGTTTTTAATATGCTTTCTGAAACGACAGAACTTCGTGACAAGCTTGAGAACAACACTAAATATTTCCGAACGGAAATGACGAAGGCTGGTTTTGATATTAAACCTGGTGAACACCCCATTGTCCCCATCATGCTGTATGAAGCACCCCTTGCACAGCAGTTTGCTGACCGATTGCTTGAGAAAGGGATTTATGTGATCGGATTCTTTTTCCCTGTTGTGGCAAAGGGGCAGGCGCGCATTCGTGTGCAAATTTCAGCAGCGCATGATCGTCATCATTTGGACAAAGCAATCAGGGCCTTCACCGAGGTGGGTAAGGAATTGAATGTCTTGAAGTAGAGGCATTACTTTCCCTTCTTCCTCATCACGTCAGCAAACTCCGGTTGTCGGGGAAATAAGCCGAAGAGCGGCTCTACGTTATGATCGGGGAGGAAATAGATGCGATCCTTTCTTCCCCTAAGCTTTAGTTTGTAGAGATTGAAGTAGGGTACCATTTTAATGGACTTTACTTCCGGCCACTCAAACGTTTCGGTCTTGTCGCGGTCTATCACCAAAATGTGCTTTTTACCAATCGCCACCCGCTTTAGTCTTGCGGCAATCATTAAATACATTGCGATGAAGGTGATGCCAATGGTAAAAAATACAAACGCGGCACTTCTGCTTTTCTCGGTATCCGCCCTCCAGAAGATGAGCATCCCGCATGACCATTGTAACAATCCAAACGCCAGAAAAAAATACTTAGCGAAGTAATACTTCACAGGACTGGCTTCTTTCATTTACATAAAAAGTTGGTTTTCAGTGACTAAGGTATAAAACTATTAACATTTTATCAACATTGGAGAGAACGAATGAAAGCCAAAGCCCTCTCTTCACTGTAAGTCTCGCGGTTTTTGATGTTTCACCAGAAATACCGCGATCCACAAGTGTTATTTATGTGACCACCCGTTAAGCCGCTTTCAGTTCGCTTGAGACTTTCAGCATTCCATTGTTCAATTTGAAGGTCGCGGCACCCGAGACGGAGCCGCGAAGAAGCACAACAAGTTACATGGCGATGAAAAAATTAAATAGGCCCTCTTAAGTCGCTTGAGAAAATATTTTTTCACTAAGATTTCACCTCTTGAGGCTCGACAGATTCAGGCTCGTTCGGCACTTCATCCCACTTCTTTGGTTCTTCGTTGTGAAGGTATTCGAGGATTTTTTGTTCTACTTGTTTCAGCTTGAGGCTCTTCACGTATTTTCCGTTGCGTGCCAGAATGAGGCGACCTGTTTCTTCGGAGATGATCAACACGAGCGTGTCGGTATTTTCACTCATTCCGATGCCCGCACGATGACGCAGTCCAAAGTGTGGTGGTAAATGGTCATTCTCGCTCACGGGCAAGACACAGCGTGCCGCTTTGATGCGGCCTTTGTAAATAATCACGGCACCATCATGCAAGGGACTGTTCTTGTTAAAGATGGAAATTAAAAGACGCTTGGTCACTTCTGCATCGAGGGGATCACCTGTGTCGATGTATAATTTTAGATCTGTGTCGCGCGAGAAGACGATCAGCACGCCGCTGCGCGTGGCTTTCAGAGTTTTGGCCGCCTCAATGACCTGATGCACATCAAAGTCATCATGATACCGTGTACGCCAATGCGCGAGTGATTTAAAAAAATCTCGATTAAGTTCGGTGCTGCGACCGATAACCAACAGAAATTTTCGAAGCTCGGGTTGAAAAATGATAATCATTGCCAATACTCCCACACCCATGAACTGTCCCAGAATGGTGGTGAGCAACTCCATCTTTGCCGCCCTGACCACTAAATAAACAAGGTAAAGGGAAAGCAATCCGAGAAAGATATTCACGGCAAGGCTTCCGCGAATCATTTTGTAGATCTGATAGAGCAAGATGGCGACGAGACTGATGTCGACCAGGTCGACCCAGCTTACTTCAAGGAAGGCTATTTTGAATCCCAGAATCACCAATCAAAGTTAAATGTTTTTGACTCACCACGTATTCCTGTCTCCTTATATCACGCTGCAGTAATTAATGTAAGCGGGTAATAAGTTTGATGCACGCCACGGCCTCCTTTACATCATGCACCCTCAAGATGCTTGCACCCTTTAGCAGTGCTGCCGTATTGAGTGCGATGGTGCCTGTCAGCGCCTCTTCCGGGGCCTGATTCAACGTTCGCCAGATCAGCGACTTTCGGGAGAGTCCCGCAAGAATGGGGAGGCCCATCATTTGAAAATAGTCAAGATTATGTAGTAATTCGAAATTCTGTTCTACTGTTTTTGAGAAGCCAAAACCTGGGTCAATGATAATATCCTTGATCCCCAATTGACGGAGCTTGTATATTTTTTTGTGGAAATAATCTGTGATGTCTTTCATCAAGTTTCCATAGTCGGTCAGCTTTGACATCGTTTGAGGCGTCCCACGCATGTGCATGAGGACATAGGGAACTTTCAGCGAAGCGACCGTATCGAACATAGATGAATCCTGTTCACCACCTGATATGTCGTTGATCATCGCTGCTCCTTCCTCCACTGCTTTCTTTGCAATGGAAGACCGGAAGGTATCTACGGAAAGGATCGTGTCTGGAAATTTATTAAGGATCAGTTGAATGGCGCCCAGCACTCTTTCAGCCTCTTCTTTCTCGGTGATATCGGTGGCTCCTGGTCGGGAGGAATAGCCCCCCACATCGATTAGGTCCGCCCCTTCGTCCAGCATTTTTTGCGTCTGGCGCAAAATAGATTTCTCTTCTGTAAATTCTCCACCATCATAAAAGCTGTCGGGCGTTACGTTGAGAATGCCCATGACTTTCGGTGTTCCGAGGTCAAGGACTTTGCCTCTCACGTTCAATGTTTTGTTGGTATAAAATACGTTATTTTGCATCCTCTTATGATTACAAAAACTTCCACACAATATAAAGAGGTAATATCCGCCTGCCAAGAATTGTTTGCCAAGAAGACCCGTGACTATGGAACAGCTTGGAGGGTATTGCGACTTCCGAGCATCACCGACCAGATATATATTAAGGCGCAGCGCATACGAAGCATCCAGGAAAAGGGCTCTCAAAAAGTGGAAGATAGCATTCGCGAGGAGTTTATGGGAATCATTAACTATTGTGTCATTGCCTTGATTCAGATGAAGCTTGAGAGATCTGCTGCCATTGAACTGACGGCGGAGGAGGTGGTACCACTTTATGAACTGGTGGTGATTGAAGCGCATGAACTACACGAGGCCAAGAACCACGACTACGGTGAGGCATGGCGCGAGATGAGGGTAAGTTCAATCACAGACATTATTCTTATGAAGTTGTTAAGGGTGAAACAAATTGAAGATAATCAAGGTAAAACAGTGGTCAGTGAAGGAGTAAAAGCGAACTACCAGGATATGATCAACTACGGTGTGTTTTGCCTTATTAAACTAAAAGAACAAACCAACTGATGCCGGTTTGCTGAGGCTTTGGAGTTTCAGATACGGAATAGAATCATGCAACAAAAAATCATAGACCAATTTTCGCGTTTCTTCGTCGGAGGCCTTTTTATTTTTTCTGGCCTGATAAAACTTAATGACCCAGTTGGCACTGAAATTAAGTTGGAGGAATATTTTGAAGTTTTCGCACAGGACTTCGGTTCGTTCTTTCACTATTTCATTCCGTGGTCTCTGGAAATTGGCATGGTATTAATTGTGCTGGAGCTCGCGTTGGGCGTTGCCATCCTGCTCTTTTACCGTATGCCATTTACAACCTGGGTGCTGCTCACTTTGATGGTCTTCTTTACTTTTCTCACTTTCTATTCTGCCTATTTTAATAAGGTGACAGACTGCGGCTGCTTTGGAGATGCCATCAAGCTTACTCCGTGGGAATCATTTTGGAAAGACATCATCCTAATAGTTTTTGTATCCCATTTATTTTGGTACCGCAAGCGTTATCAGGCTGTGTTAAGAACGATGGAAGGGCACACTGTGATACTCTTGACGGTCGCCATCAGTTTCTTCGTAGGAATATATGCCATTCGTCATCTTCCTTATATTGATTTTCGGGCCTATCGGATTGGCAATAATATTCCACAACAAATGCTGCCAGAGGAACAGCCGGTGATTGAATACACCTTCATGAAGAATGGAGAAACGGTACACTCCCCGAAATTCCTGGCTGCCGAGGACGGATATGAATATAAGTCCTCTGAAATACGCAATGAAGAGAAAATCAAACCTAAGATCACAGATTATTCTATTAGCAGCCCTGACGGTGAGGATTTGACGCAAGCTACTTTTCAGGGACAAAAGCTGTTCATTGTGATGGTGAATGTCAAGAAAGCGTCTGTTCGTAATGTGGAGGCCATTCGAAACTTGACAAGGGGCCTCGAAGGAAAAGTTGATTGCCTTGTGCTGACATCATCTTCCGCGGAACAGATGGAGACCTTCCGGCATGAAAACCAGTTGGCAGTGCCTTATGCTTTCGCGGATGCAACCGTATTGAAGACAATCATTCGCTCAAATCCGGGCATCGCGCTTTGGAAGGATGGAACGGTGCTGGGCAACTGGCATTACAACGACACGCCGGAGGCTAAAGATGTGATCACCCTTCTTACTAATTAAATACTCCTTGTTGTCATGAAAATTTTTCTGCTCGGACTTCCTGGTTGCGGAAAAACGACTCTTGGAAAAGAGTTGGCCTTGGCACTGGGCATTCCATTTGTAGATCTGGACGCTGAGATTGAGAACTCAGAGAAAGCGACCATTAGGGAGATCTTTGATAAGAAAAAGGAAGACTATTTTCGAAGGTTGGAGTCAGCGCATCTGAAAAAATGGTGTGCAATGAAAAATGATTTTGTGATGGCCACAGGTGGGGGTGTCCCTGTTTTTTTTGATAATTTGATCTCAATCAACCAGGCGGGAAAAAGTATTTTTTTAGATGTCCCTCCGCGGGAAATAGCGAGACGCATCACCCATACTGCTCTTGCAGATCGTCCTCTTCTGGCAAAGACTCACCCAGAAAGCTTGAAAGACCACATTGAATTCATGAGATCGCAACGAATTTCTTTTTACCGCCAGGCACATCTTGTGCTTTCAGGTGAATCGATCTCAGCAAAAGAAATTCTTGACAAGATCAAAATGGAAAGCCAATCGTGAAAACAATGGTGGTCGATTTGTTATTCAATGTGACGATTGGACTTGTGGACGTATTGACGTTATAAGGTCTGTAGGAAGTGTCACCCTGTCCCAGTACAGCAGCAAAATCAACATAAAAATTTGATGCCCTGTAACCCAATCCTGCCGAGAAAGAAGACAGAGCGCGGTTGATTCCGTTTTGTTCTGTTTGAAATGGATCTGGCATCATGCTGTAACCAGCTCTGAACCTATAGTTGTTGTAACGATACTCTCCACCTACACGAATGTTCAAAGTGGATTTATAGAGGTCTTTGATTTTCCTATTGTCTGCAGAATAGTCATCGCCGGCACTGGAACTGTAGTGAGCGTTTCCATAACTAAGCCACTCTGCATCCGCGCTGATGAATCCCTTTTTGTCAAAGAAGAAAGTGAACCCACCGCTCACGCGCCACGGGGTGGTGATGCTATAATTGGAAGTGACGATATCTGTTGCAGCATTTTCATTCTTCAAAAATTTCCCTGGTGCGTATTCAAAATTTTTCCATGAGGTGGACATGTTGGCGCTGTAGGTGTCGCTGATGGCGTAGCTGGTAGGGGTTGCCACCGAAAGACCAATCTGAAACTGATCCACCGGGCGTATGATTGCACCAAGGGTGGCATTAACACCCCCACCGGATAAATTCAGCGTTTCATTCAATTGCATCTTGGGCATGGGCTGGTTGCTCTCAGTGAAGCTTTCTGTGTAGATAATTTCTGACTTGTATTTGAAGGATGCAAGACCAATTCCTCCACCCACGAAGATTTTGTCGTTGAAATTGGCTCCATAAGAAAAACTCCATTGGTCCTGAGATCCAGTTGTCTTTACAACTTCCTCCTGAATCGGTATTCCGGACACGTCCGTAAAATACTGATCGGAGGGTGCTGAAGGATTTAATAGGCTTTGAGGGCCAATCAGGTAATTAAAATAGGCCAGACCAGTTGGAGTGTTGTAGTTAGACCCGCTGGAGCTGAATTGTGAAGTTCCCGTTCCATTGGCATTGTCAATGAAGTAGTCAATGATGGAATTGTCTTTGTTGGTACCTTGATATGTAAACGTGTTATTGAAACTATTTGTCCTGTTGTAATTGATGCCGAAGGTGCCGGCCAACAGCCCCTTGCTTTCATTTTTTTTCGAATGGAATGCGATGCCAAGATTGGGAATGATCAGGCTTGTTTTGTTTTCCGTACCGGTATTCCCGAGGTAAGATGAAGATGAGTTGTTGATGTTGTAGCCTGGGGTGATTGAAAAATCCGAGCGGTTATACATTCCAAGTCCGGCAGGATTATAGTAGGCGCTGCTGATGTCTCCACCCAATGAATTCTGCACTCCACCCATTCCCTGCATTCGTGCAGTGCCTCCGATGCGGGTGCGGCTGATGGTAAGTGCCTCTTCTGAGTAGGTGGGAATCTGGGCGAGAGTTTCGTTCGCACCAAGCAATATCAAACCCGCGATCGCAATGACGATCTTTTTTTTCATGACTGTTAATTTGATTTTAGAAGTCAACTGGCCCAAGCCCGCCCTTTATTCCTTTACTTATTAACGTTGTGGGGCGCCTGGTTCTTACTCATTCCAGTAGATTAATTCCGACCGCGGGAATGTCCGCCGCCACCCCCGCCACCACCAGAGACTCCGCCTCCTCCGAAAGAACCACGGGAGCCTGAGTTCATGTTGTCAAAAGAGGAGCGTGTATTATTGCCTGAATTTCCCCAACCATTGTTGCCGCCCCAACCGCTTCGTGTATTACCGCCATTGTCCCAGCCGCTTTGAGTATTGCTGTTAGAAAAATTACTTGAGTTGTCTCTCCAACCACGATCGTAATAGTTAGGGGCGGAAGAGGAGTTGTTGCTCATTCTACCACCTTCTCTCACACGACCGTTGGTTCCGACGATCGTTGCATTATCAGCGGTGCGGTCGTTGTCTACATAATTGTTCAAACTATTGGAGCGTGATGAATGTCTCCCAGTTACAGTGGCCCTGCCGTCGCCACTGCCTATCACGGTGACACCACTGTAAGAATGGTTATATCCGCCATAACCATAAGGACTGTACATTCCCATACCCATACCCATGCCCATCATGCTGTAAGGACTGTACATTCCATACATACCCATGCCCATCATGCTGTAAGGACTATACATTCCATACATGCTGCCAAATCCCATCGATAAGCTGCTGTAAGGAGAAAAAAAACTGCTATATCCACCATATCCCATCCCCATTCCCATCATGCTTCCGTACCCCATTCCCATCATACTTCCATACCCCATCCCCATCATACTACCGTAACCCATATTTGAATAACCATTGCCATAACGATTAGAATAAGCACTGGCACCCCCGCTGTAGAGACTGCTGTTCACATTTTTCGGTTGATATCCTGAAAGGAAATAATCAGGATTGCTTTGAACAACGGAAGTCCCATTTTTAGATTGGGCATTGTATTCCGGATTTACACCCCGGCCAGAATATGAATCTGAAGGATTAACCGGGTTAGAACGTACTGCATTCATGTCATCTTGCTGATACCTTTTTGCCAAGACAATCTCATTTGCCTTATTTATGACATTTCGGTCTTTAGCGTTGAAATACATATCATCGCTTTCTTGAGCCATTGCTGCCACCGTCATTCCCATGGTCAGCATTGCCACTACGCATCTCGTTTTCATAGCCATTGTGATTAAATAGTCCCTACCGTATTCAACGTAAATTTAGTCAGCATGATTCCCTTTAACAATCATTATTTAGTACTCATTTCACTGGTTTTTTGGGCAAACAGATCGGTAAATCTCTTATTTCAAGTTAATAAACTAAAAATAGCCCTTTACGCATCCCCCGACTTATATTTGCGCCTCAAAATCGATTAACGATGTCAAAACAGATACCTACCAGGGCCGATGATTATGCACAATGGTATGTAGAATTGGTGAAACGAGCCGATTTGGCAGAAAATTCTGATGTCCGTGGTTGCATGGTTATCAAACCATATGGATATGCGATTTGGGAGAAAATGCAGCAAGGGCTGGATAAAATGTTTAAAGACACTGGCCACGTAAACGCGTACTTCCCGCTTTTCGTACCCAAGAGTTTGTTTGAAGCGGAGGAAAAAAATGCAGAGGGTTTTGCCAAAGAATGTGCGATCGTCACTCACTATCGCCTTAAAACTGACCCTGCCAATAAAGGCAAACTCATCGTTGATCCGGATGCAAAGTTGGAAGAGGAATTGGTGGTTCGGCCTACCAGCGAAGCGATCATCTGGAGCACCTATAAAAAATGGATACAGTCTTACCGCGATTTGCCCATCTTAATAAATCAATGGGCCAATGTGGTACGTTGGGAAATGCGAACAAGACTTTTTTTACGGACGTCGGAATTTCTATGGCAAGAGGGTCACACCGCTCACGCGACATCCGCTGAAGCTCAGAAAGAAACACTCCAGATGCTGGATGTTTACGCTGATTTTGCTGAAAACTTTATGGCTTTGCCTGTGATCAAGGGAAAGAAGAGTGAAGGAGAAAAATTTCCCGGAGCCATTGATACATTTTGCATTGAAGCGCTGATGCAGGATGGCAAGGCACTTCAGGCAGGGACTTCACATTTCCTTGGACAGAATTTTGCAAAAGCGTTTGATGTACAATATTCCAATAAAGAAGGCACCCTTGATTATGTATGGGGTACCTCATGGGGTGTCAGTACACGTTTGATCGGTGGGCTGATCATGGCGCACTCGGATGATGAAGGACTTATTATTCCACCCCGGTTGGCGCCGATTCATGTGGTCATCATTCCGATCTTCCGAAGCGAAGAAGAGTTGAATAAAGTTTCCGCTGCAGTCGAACCTTTGATCAAGGAATTGAAACACGTGGGACTGTCCGTGAAATTTGACAACCGTGATACCCATAAGCCGGGCTTCAAGTTTGCTGAATATGAAATGAAAGGTGTGCCGGTCCGCATCGCGATTGGTCCGCGCGACCTGGAGAATGGAACGATCGAAGTTGCCAGGCGTGATACAAAGGAAAAGCAAGTGATGAAGGTTGAGGATGCGGTCCAGAAAATTCAAATACTCCTGGAAGACATTCAGAAAAATATTTATGCAAGGGCATTGAAGTTCAGAACAGAGAAAACTACTTCTGTTGAAACATTTGAAGAATTTAAGAATGTGCTCGACGGCAAAGGTGGTTTTGTGCTTGCCCACTGGGACGGTACTGCTGAAACAGAAATGAAAATCAAGGAGGAAACCAAGGCCACGGTGCGTTGCATACCACTTGATGCGAAGGAGGAGCGCGGCAAGTGCATTTATTCAGGAAGGCCTTCCGATCGAAGAGTACTGTTTGCGAGGGCATATTGATTATTTGCTGCGTGTATCAATGAAGAATTTAATATTCATTGAACGCCCGGCGCACCAGCTAATTGACTAATTTTGAACGTTATGATTGAGTGGCTCATCGTATTATCATTGATCTTATTCGGCCTTACGCTTCTGGTCGCTGAAATCATTTTTGTTCCAGGAACCACCATTGTGGGGGTGGTGGGCTTTGTTTTTTTGGTCCTGGGTGACGGACTAAGCTTCAAATATTTTGGAAGTGCCATCGGATGGACCACCACAGGAGGATCAGCAGTGGTTTCAGGCTTGACATTATACTTTGCCTTCAAGGCGAATGTTTGGGGGCACTTCTCGCTGAAATCCACCAGCACCAGTAAGGTAAATGAGGAGATCTTATCCGGAGTTACCATTGGAGAAGAAGGAGTGACCGTGTCGGCCCTTCGCCCCTCCGGTAAGGCAGAGTTGGATAACAAGACCTATGAAGTCAGGACACTGGGAAATTACGTAGAGACGGGAATAAAAATCCGCGTCAAGCAGATTCTGTTGCATCAAATTATTGTAGAACCCTTATTATAAAAATAAAAGACTATGGAAAGTTTAGCATTTCTATTTATTGTTTTCGTCAGCATCATCGGTTTTTTCCTGTTCATGTATTTTGTGCCGGTAGGCTTGTGGATCACGGCGATATTTGCAGGAGTAAAAATTACCATTGGTGAGCTCATAGGAATGCGCATTCGGAAAGTGCCACCAGGCATTATTGTGAATTCTCTCATTACTGCCACCAAGGCGGGTCTGCAAGTAACAACCCGCGAACTTGAAACGCATTACCTCGCGGGTGGTGACGTACCCAATGTGATCAGGGCTTTGATCTCCGCTGAAAAGGCAAACATCAGTCTTAGCTTCAAGCAAGCTACCGCGATCAATCTTGCAGGTCGCGATGTATTTCAGGCAGTACAGATTTCTGTTAATCCAAAAGTAATCACGACACCCAAAGTAGCAGCCGTAGCAGCAGATGGTATTCAATTGATAGCCATAGCAAGAATAACTGTACGGGCAAGCATCGCACAGTTGGTGGGTGGCGCGGGTGAAGACACGATCCTGGCACGTGTAGGTGAGGGCATCGTTACTTCCATTGGTCAGGCGCAATCGCATAGAGAGGTGCTGGCCAATCCAGATAAGATTTCAAAACTTGTATTGTCAAGGGGTTTGGATGCAGGCACTGCGTTTGAGATCCTGTCCATTGATATTGCTGACGTCGACGTGGGTGCCAACATTGGTGCGAAGCTTCAAATCGACCAGGCATCGGCAGACTTAAAAGTAGCGGAGGCACGCGCTGAAGAGCGTAGAGCAATGGCAGTAGCGTTAGAGCAGGAGATGATTGCCAAAGCACAGGAAGCTCGTGCGAATGTGATTCAGGCAGAGGCGGAGATACCGAAAGCCATTGCGCAAGCATTTGTCAACGGCAACCTTGGGGTGATGGACTACTATAAAATGCAGAATGTGCAGGCCGATACGGAGATGAGACAGTCTATTTCTGGATCAGGTAAGTCGGGGCAATCACCCAATACGCCAAGCAAGTAGAATTAATTACTAAAAACAGATTTAGTGTAAACCAACGATCACCTAAGTGGAAGGTCCGGAAATCTCAATTGTCATTCCTCTTTATAATGAGGAAAAGGTTTTTGGAAATCTCATTGATCGACTGGTTTCATTGCTGAATACCCTTTCAGAAAAGGTTGAGGTAGTACTTGTTGATGATGGAAGTGAGGATGAAACTGCTCTGCAGGTCCGCGCCCTTGCCCTAATGGATGATCGATTCAAGGCTGTTTTTTTGTCAAGGAACTATGGGCATCAAATAGCATTATCGGCCGGCATGGCACATGTTTCAGGTTCAAAAGCTATCATGATTCTGGATGGCGATCTGCAAGACCCTCCGGAAATGATGTCGCGCTTCTATGAGAAGATCAAAGGAGGATATGATGTTGTGTATGCTATTCGCGAAAAGCGCAAAGAAGGTTTCTTAAAAAAGACCCTTTATTGGGGCTTCTATCGGCTGCTTAAAAACATCAGTGACACCGATCTTCCGCTCGACAGTGGTGATTTCTGTATGATCTCACGTAAAGTCAATGACATTATTGTCTCAATGCCTGAGCAAAGTCGCTTTGTCAGGGGACTCAGAACCTGGGTCGGCTTTAAACAGGTAGGAATTTTTTATGAGCGCGATAAGCGCAAGGCCGGAGAATCCAAGTATTCATTGGCAAAACTTTTTCAGCTTGCATATGACGGTATTTTCAATTTCAGTTTTATTCCTTTGAAGGTGATTACACGTTTGGGCTTTTATACGATCCTGGTATCGTTGATCTACCTGAGTTATGTTCTCTTCAAGAGATTTTTTGGTTACCCGCTACCTTCCGGGTTCACCGCCTTGATTTTTTCGATTAGTCTGTTTAGTGGTGTGCAATTGATCTCTTTGGGGATTTTAGGTGAATACATTTCCAGAATTTATCTACAGGTAAAAAACAGGCCCTTGTATCTTGTCAAAAAAATCATCGCAAATAAGCAAGAGGTGAATGGATAGAGCGTACTATCTGAAGTACTATGACTTTGAAAAAAATCACTGGTGGTTTCGGGCCCGCGCCGAGATACTCAGGGATTATATCAGCAGGCAGTGTCAGGGCAATCAAAGACTGAAGATATTAAATGTAGGAGCCGCCACCGGAGGATCGATCGAATGGCTTACGCAATTGGGTGATCTTACCTCCCTGGAATTTGATAAGGAATCTGTCTCCTTTATCAGAGAGCATTTGAAAGCTGAGGTTACGGAAGGATCCATTTTGTCACTTCCTTTTGCCGAGAATACGTTTGATCTGGTTTGTGCATTTGATGTGATTGAACACATTGAGGATGATAAACAAGGAGTTCTAGAGTTGGCGCGCGTTTGCAGATCAAAAGGCTCCGTATTGATCACGGTTCCCGCCCACATGCATCTCTGGAGTCAGCATGATGAGGTGAACCACCACTATAGGAGATATGAGGAGGGATCGTTGTTGGGATTGCTGAAAACTCTGCCATCCGGTAATGTCAAGTTTATAACTTACTTCAATCACTATTTTTATATCCCCATCATGCTCATAAGAAGAATGAACAATCTCATTTCGTTACTTTTGAGAAGTAAGAAATTGAAATCAGATTTTGAAGCCTTCCGACCAGGCGCTACCAATGAGTTCTTTTTTTCAGTGATGGCAGGAGAAAAAAAGAAGGTATCATCTCAGATTGGCTTTAGACAAGGCGTTTCCATCTTAGCACATTGGATAAAGAATTAAGCCGTATGGGTGACGAGACCAAAAATTTTTATTCATCCCGGGCTGTTGCAATAAACCTTTTTATTGTCACGATCTCCGTGTTCATGCTCTACGAATATCGCTATGGCCTTGGAATGCTCAATCCAGTGAACGATGCCTGGCTGATGAAGCACGACTGGGCAACACATTATTTAGGATGGTTCTTTTTTCGCAACGAACCCTGGGGTTTTCCCCTCGGGAAGATTTCAAATTATCTCTATCCGGTAAGTACCAATGTGGGGTTTACAGACTCAATTCCTCTGGCCTCAATTTTCTTTAAAATATTTTCACCTATCCTGCCTCACAATTTTCAGTTCGTAGGTGCCTGGATGCTGATGTGCCATTTGCTGCTGGCATATTTTGTAATTAAGTTACTCGAACTCTTTTCCATCAGGGGCCTGGTGCAGCTTGTAGCGACTCTGATCGTTGTGTTTAACCCGGTTTTACTTCACCGATCCATCCATCCGGCATTGTGCTCTCATTGGCTGATTGTTGGCAGCATTTGGGTGTATTTTCTTGATCCCAAAACATATTCTCCGACGCGTTTGATGAGCTACCAGGGAATATTTCTGGTGGTCGGTGGGTTGATCAACCCGTACTTTTCACTGATCGAGGGAGGATTTTCACTTGCCCTTGCCTGGCGACTCTGGCAATTTGATCGCGTCCTTTCATTTCGGAGAGCATTCATCACGACCGCCGCAACTTCTGTATTGCTCTTAGCATGTTGGTACGTCGTCGGGTTTTTTGCTTTTCGAAGTAAGATGGATCTGGGAGTCAGCGGTGCCTACGGATTGTATGCCTTCAACCTCAACTCATTGTACAATTCCGGTGGGTGGTCTGCATTCTTTGGTAGTTTACCCCTTGTGAGCTGGCATCAATACGAAAGTTTCATGTATCTCGGAATCGGAATGATAGGTCTGTTTCTACTGAGTACATTGATGCTGGGAACCAAATTGATCCGAAGTAAAATCAAGGGTGCACCAGAACAATATTGGTTTGGTAAAAGCGAAATATCCTTGCTTCCACTGTTGTTGTTTGTGATGGCGATCAGTCTTTTTGCGATCACGAATGTGATTACAATTAATGACAAGGTCCTGGCGACAATTTCCCTGCCGGAGAAGTTTCTCAAAGTGGCCGATATGTTCAGGGCGAGCGCCCGATATTTCTGGGTCGCCTATTACTTGCTTCTGCTTTTCATTATCGTTCAGGCGATCCGTCTGGTGAAGAGCGTTGGGATATCAGTGATCCTGTTGACAGCAGTGTTTGCCACGCAATTGTATGACTATCAGTCGTTGCTGGGTAGATACGTTGGCGATTACAATCCGTATCATCCTCCGTTAAAAGAGGTTGAGTGGCGAAAAATATTTGATAAAATGGATCGGTTCATTTTCTATCCGCCCTTTGAATTTCAATATCTGTCCCCGGGAGACTATATGTACTTCAGTTACCTGGCGGCTGACTACAAAAAGAAAATCAACCTGGGATACGCAGCCCGGCTTGACAATAGGGCCATACGGGATTACACAGAAAGTTTAAAGCGAAGCATCGACCAGGATTCCATCGACAGCAAAACCGTTTATATTGCGACTCCTGAATATGCAAGTCGCATGAGCGAAGGGTACCATTCAAATTTGCTGGCCTATGGTCAATTGGATGGATATTATGTTTTTTATCCCAAGGAACTGCAGGGGGATCAGACCTTCTCGGGGGTGGAGGATGATCATGACAAGATTATCAATAAACGAAAAGTCTTTAAGCCGTATACTCTATTGACAGGTGATGCAGAGGTCGATTGGACGATGCAAATTGAACGATTGGAAAGATCTGCACGGAATTTCTTCCTGCAAGGATATATTCTTAAAAACAGTTCAATGAACATGGCTGAACTTTCAGTCCTGCTCAAGGCGGACGATGGTAAGATGTTCATTTCTTCACCCATAAAAATTCAACCCGACTCAATATTAATATCCGGGCCGAATAGTATTAAGTTTAATACGACTTACTTTACTGCTGATGTTCCTACCGGCGATTACAGAATTGCAGCCTATGTAAGCTCAGGCGAGGGAAAGAATCGTACGGGAAATTATTCTTTTCTGGGGAACATCAGTATCGGACATTTGGACACCTCGCCGCCAAAGGAACTCCCCGAATTTCCACGCCTGCGCTATTGGTTTGATGAATTTGAAGATACAGATGAGCGACTTAAAATTATTGGATGGGCATTCATAGAGGGGGGCTCAAGTTTTAACAACCGGATTGAAATTCTGATCCGGTCAGAAGATAAGACGTACACAACTCCGGCCGATCCGATGGTGCGTGGTGATGTGACAAGTTATTTTAATAGTCAAAAAAATCTTGAGACAAGTGGATTTGGCTCCATCATCAACAAAAGGACTTTAAAAGAAGGTGAGTACGAAGTTGGCGTACGGGTGATCGATCAAAGATTGCACCGGGAGGTTATTGAATTTACCGGGAGAAGATTTTATGTTGAAACTCCAGCTGACCCGAAACCATAAAATAAGATTTATTCCAACGGTTTAATAGTCCGAGATTCCCAGTTACTGACCTTCTTCGCAAGAAAGACGTTTTTTTCCGGGATATAAATCAGTTTTTCAAAATGAAGGGGAAATACACTTCCTCCATCTTTTGTCAATATGCCAAAGTAGCCTCCGCGTGAAACGGTGACCAATTCACCTGAAACAAGTTCGAGGGAATTAAACCGAGGCTCAATCAAGACATTTCCATTGGCGTCAGCCAAACCTTTCAACCCGTCGAGGGTCAAAAGGAAAATTTCTTTTGTCAATCTTCGGATAGAATCATAACGAAACTCAAGCAAGGCTTCACCCTTGTCGTTGATGAGGCCTGTTTTTCCTTTTCTCACCGCCCATGCAATGCCCCGATCAAAATTTTCGGTCCTGTCATACATGGGTTGAATCACGATTTGGTCTCCTGTATTGATGTATCCCCATTTTCCAACCAACTTCACCGGAGCCAGGCCATCCCGAAATTCGCCGATGGAATCATAGCGGTTCGCGATCCTGAGGCGCCCCCGGCGATCGACAAAGCCGAATTTGCCATCGCGCTTTATTCCAATCAACCCCTCGCTTTCGCGGAAGTTTTGCTCCGTGTAGATCACCACGGGCTCCTTTCGGCTCGTGATCTGTCCGCTGAAGTTTATCTCTTTTTCAGTTCCATCTGGCAATCGTTCCAGCAGGTGATCTGGGAAAAGGGTAACTGGGTAGTCGGTAAAATAAATGGCATTTCCGGAAAAATCTTTGAGAAACAGAAGGCTGTCTTGTCGCTCAATATAATGATCACCGTCAATAAGTTGAACCGGATATTTTTGTGGCGGCAGCTTCCATTGATCTTCCGCTGTGATGATGCCATATTCATTTTTGAACTTGACCACGATCCATTGATCTTTCATTTCTTCTAGCCTGTCATAAACGCAAGCGATGCGCTCCTCTCCATAACGATCCACACCACCCCAATATCCCCTGTATTTTACCGGAAAAAATTTTCCATTATAATTTTCAATCAATTCATAATGGTGCTTTGTTTTCTTTACGCCAAAAGTGTCATACAAATTCCAGGAGAAAACGCCGCCATTCCACTCGCGTGCCCGAATAAAGTTTCCCTTTACACATAGGGAGTCAAACGCTATTGGAAGCACAATGGATTGATCCGTTCGCAGCAGTCCAAACTTCCTATTCTTTATAACGACTACTTTTTGGTTTTCGATGCTTCCGATATGATCGTATTCGATTGGCCACCGTGGTTGAAAACTTTCATCGATGAGACCACTCTTTCCATTGATTGTGATGCGGTACCAGCCGTTGGTTTCTAAAGTAAGTTCATCAGCTTCAATCCTTCGAAGGGTCTTGAATTGTTTATCGATCACTTCCCATTCATCTGCTCTTCGAACGGTCAGTTGATCCGGACCTGTGATCTCTATGTTGCGGTAAAGGGGTTCAATTTTTATTTCTCCATTTCTGTCGATCACGCCTTGTTTCCATTCTTTGTAGATGATGGCGAGATCATGTTTAAAATCAGAAATGCTGTCGATGGTGAAATCGGTAATCCACTTTCCTTCTTCGCTGCTGAGTGCGCTCTTATTAGAAAAATCCTGCACCGCATATCGGAGGCTGCCGATGGGTGTAATTCGCTGAAAGCGTACCGGAAGAATGGAACGGTCATTCAAGTCAACCAGACCATGTTCATAATGCGTTCCGTTTTTAACCATGACGATGGCACGCATACCATGAAGGGTGATACCGTCATACATCAGTGGCACCACCAACTTCCCCTGGAGGTCAAGACATCCGAATTTGGTGGTGTATGGATTGATGGCCTTGCTGACGATGATGCGATCGCCTCCGGGCCAGGTGAGGGTGGTGAATTCAGCTTGAGTAACAAACTCCTTTTTAAGATTGAGCAAGCCCCATTGGTTTTGCTTGCGATAACCTGTGATTTGACCGATGACCGAAAAATTTCCGTCCGACCATCCAAGCGCATCAAAGGATGCGGGAAGAACAATCGTTCCGTTGTTGTCTTTGACGCCCACTTTTCCATTCTCAATAAATCGCTCATAATCAGCAGCCTTCATCGAAAATGCAGTGCTCAGGAAAATTAGTGTGGCCGCAAGCCGGATCATGCTCAAAGTTATGGGTTCTCCCACAGAAGGATGGTGGTTAAAAAGTATTTTTTATACCTTTTCTTTTGTTACAAACCACATTTCGTCCCGATGGGACGCAACTTGCAGAATTTGTAATTTTGGTTATCAAATATTATGTCCGGGGTGGGCAATGTCGTTTCGTTAAGATTGTAAGATAGATAGGTGTCGCCCTTCGACCCCGCTCAGGGTGACCCATATTGGACATTCTGCTTCGAAGGAGTCAGGCTGAGCGGAGTCGAAGCCTTTGGGTGTCTTAACTTAATGACATAGCCCTGATGGGACATGAACGTATTAAGTTGAATTGTTTTGAAAACTCGCTTATTGTGTGGCAAGTGTGGAATTTTTTACAACTTCGCGTAGTTATGGTATCAAATTCATAGAAATGTACATCGAACAACTGTATACCAATTGCCTGGCAGAGGCTGCTTATTACATTGAATCTAACGGAGAAGCCGCGATTATAGACCCCTTGCGTGAAACGGAGCCTTACATCGAGTTGGCAAACAAACGAGGTGCGAAAATTAAATATGTTTTTGAGACACATTTCCATGCTGATTTTGTTTCAGGTCATATTGATTTGGCCCGTCAGGTAAATGCGACCATCATTTATGGACCCAATGCTGATACAAAGTACGAGGTCCTTCATGCAAGTGACGGCCAAGAGTTCGTGATTGGCAAAATAAAAATACGTGTGCTGCATACCCCCGGGCACACGCCTGAATCTTCATGTTATTTATTACTTGACGAAACAGGCAAACAGCATGCTGTTTTTACGGGTGATACCCTATTTGTGGGAGATGTGGGGCGTCCGGATCTGCTGGATGGTATCATGAGCCAGGAGGAGTTGGCGGGAATGTTATATGATTCCTTGAATAAGAAGATTAAAACCTTGCCAGACGAGACCATCGTTTATCCTGCACATGGTCCTGGCTCAGCTTGTGGAAAAAATATCGGCAAGGAAACTTATTCTACCATCGGAGAGCAAAAGAAATTTAACTATGCGCTGAAAGTTCAAACGCGGGAGCAATTCATCATCCAGGTGACCGATGGCATCCTTCCACCACCACAATATTTTTTTGAAGATGCGCGCATCAACAAAGATGGATACGATCCAATTGAGGTGGTGATTAGGGAAAATATGAAGCCCCTGTCGGTCAGTCAGTTCAAGGTTGAAATGAAAAATGGCGCCCTCATCCTCGACACACGACCAGCGAATGAATTTGAGAAGGGATTTATTCCAGACTCAATCAACATTGGCCTCAATGGTCAATTTGCAGTGTGGGTGGGGACATTGCTTGATATTCATCAACCTATTGTATTGATTACAGAACTCGGGAAAGAGAATGAAGCGGTTTTGCGTTTAGCGCGTGTGGGTTATGAAAAGATTGCCGGCTATCTCGCAGGCGGTATCGAAAAGTGGAACGAGAAACTGAAAACGGTGAAGTCCATTACCGCGCAAGAAATGAACTCAGTGATAAAAGGGGGGGCGGAGGTGCTGGACGTTCGAAAGCCAGGTGAGTGGAATGTAAGCCACCTAAAGTCTGCGTTGTTTGTGCCGTTGGCCAACATGCCTTCCAATCTTGAGACACTAGACAAAAGTAAAACTTTCGTAGTTCATTGTGGAGGTGGTTATCGCTCGATGACTGCAATCTCATTGATGAAGCGCAAGGGCTTCAGCAACCTGATCAATGTGTATGGTGGCTTTGGGGCCATGGTCGATGCCGGGTTGGAGATTATTACTGAAGAAGTGGCGGTTTGATTGACGTTAGCGCTTTCTCCCTTTAATGAATACTTCAATCTCTTCTGGAGCATCATCCACATAATATAAACTGATATTTCCATCAGCGGCAAGATCAACGACAGCAGGAACAGCATTGGCGGTTAAGAACCAGCCTTCCGGCAAAATCACGGTGTTGAAGGGCCTTCCAAAAGAGCGATCAAAAATAAACTCATCATTGTACAGCGCGTACCGGTTGGCGTCTGCATAGGTCTCCTCAATGCGCAGCCTGATGGATTGTCCTTTCTGAATTGGGTCGAACCATATTGCCACTACCTCTGTTTCGGGTGTGATCGTTTCACCAATGTCGAGACCTTTTTGTTTGATGGCATCTCCCCGAAGGGTTTCCACTTTCAATTCTTTTCCCGTATCTAAAATCTTTGCTGAGGGATTGGAGGCTTTACTTCCGGCACGGACTACGTTCAGGTAGCGATCAACTCCTTCACGTGTTTCGGTATAGTCGTGGTAGAGTCGGAAGGAGTGTGTTTCGGGCTGCTGAAGAAAATACACAATCTCGCGGGTCTGGTTAGCCCTTTCAGAAAAAACAAAGTCGAGGCGTGCTTTTGATTTATCGCGGCCTTGTCCTAGTGTCTGAGGGGCAGGCTTCTGGCTCACCACAGTCAGGTTGGAGGAAGCAGAAAGTTTTCTGCCCTCCAGGTGGAGAGGAACTTCTGAAGAACCCGCATTCAAAAAACTTATTTTCAATCGGCCATCAGCCTCCATTATTACTTGAGCAGGATAGTTGCACTTGATCAATTCATATCCTCTCGGCAGCACCACCGCATTACGCTTGATTCCTAATGAACGATCAAAAACAATTTTTTCGCCTTGCGTGAAATAGCTTTTGGCGTCTTTATAGGTCTTATCAATTTTCAAACGATACTCGCTTCCAGGTGTAATCAGCCGGGCAAGTTTGACTTTAAGATACTCCCCATCATTGTCCGCCTGGGCGTACCCCGCCTTTTTAGCGTCTACGCCGTTGACGATTGTCCATTCCAGGTTTTTTCCAGTCATTAGATCGATGGCACCATCTACTTTGTGTTCACTGCCTTTGCGCAGGGTGTTGTAATAAAATGAAGACCCCACTTCAGGGGAAGTTACTTCGTACAGGATTCTGAAACTTTGTGTGGAGGGATCGAGTAGTTCGTAGCGGGTGTAGCTGTCATCGGGGGATTGAGAGAAAGCGTGGAAGGTTGTGAGGAGGGTGAGGGTGAGAATTAGTTTCATGGGAGGTTCTGGTTTCTGGTTCCGGGTTTCTGGTTCCTGGTTTCTGGTTTCTGGTTCCTGGTTTCTGGTTTCTAGTTACTGGTTTTATTGCGACGGTTGAGGGAAACAACATTCTCAACATGAACCGTCTGCGGGAACATATCTACCGGTTGGACTGCTTCAATTTCGTAATCATTGCTCAATATGTTTAAATCCCGGGCCTGGGTTGCGGGATTACAACTGACGTAGACAATCTTTTGCGGTGCAGCACTCAGCAGCATTTTCGTGACATCTTCATGCATGCCTGCGCGAGGTGGGTCGGTAATGATGACGTCAGGCCGGCCGTGGGTGGTGAGGAAGGATTCATTAAGAAGGTCTTTGATATCACCCGAGTAGAAATCTGTGTTGCGAATGTTGTTGATCTGCGAATTCACTTTAGCATCATCAATTGCAGCCGACACATATTCCAGGCCGACAACTTTAGCGGCATGACCGGCAATAAAATTAGCAATCGTACCGGTACCGGTGTACAGATCATACACTAATTCCTTACCTGTGAGGCCCGCCATCTGCCAGGCAATTTTATAGAGCTCAAATGCCTGATCTGAATTTGTTTGGAAAAAAGATTTTGGGCCTACCCGGAAATGAAGAGCACCACTTCCATCCGGTTTTGGCATGGTTTCCGTGATGTATGGATTTCCTTTCCAACAGATAATGTTCAAATCACTGAAGGTATCATTACGTTTTCCATTGATGACATAATGGATGGAGGTAAGCTGCGGAAATTTTTCTGCCAGGACGGTCAGTATCTTTTCAATCCATTCCATCTGATCATAGGTTACTTGTAAAATGACCATGACCTCTCCTGTGTTGGCGGTGCGGATGGTCAGGGTTCTAAGAAAACCAACTTGTTTCCGGAGGTCGAAGAAGGGAATCGCTTCGCGCAGCGCTATTTCCCTTACAGTTAACCGGATGTCGTTGGAAGGATCTGGCTGGAGATAACATTCTTTCACATCAAATACTTTATCATACATCCTGGGCATGTGATAGCCGAGCCCAGCATCTCCAAAAGGTTTTCCTTCGGTGAGTTCTGCTTTTGTAAGCCAGCGGCTGGAGCTGAAAGTAAAATCCAGTTTGTTCCTGTAATATTTTTCTTTGGTCGAACCATGAATGGGCATCACGGCTGGAAGTTGCAGTCCTCCGATCCTTTCCAGGTTATCGATCACCTGTTGATGCTTGTATTGAAGTTGAGTTTTGTAATTAATATGTTGCCACGAGCAGCCGCCACACATTCCGAAGTGTTCACAGAATGGAGTTACCCGGTTGGGGGAAAGTTGTCGGATGGAGGTGACCCTTCCTTCCAGAAAGGACGTCTTGATTTTTGTTAACTCAATATCTACAATGTCTCCGGGGGCCCCACCCGAGATAAAGATCACGAGGCCTTCTCTTTTTCCAATGCATTTGCCTTCGGCTGCCATGGTTTCCACGAGCACATCCGTCAGCACATCCCCTTTTTTCAATTGTTCCATACTGACTCTTCCTCAATGATCGTTAATCTTGATCGATGCGTCATCATTTAATGTTTCGGGTCGCAATTTAGGAAATGCCATTTCAGTACGTGGATAGGTTTATTTACCTTTCGAATACTTTTCTGTGAAAAAACGAGCGCTTCTCTTCGTATTGCTTGCTACCCCGTTTTTGGGTACAGCCTCCCATATTGTGGGAGGAGAGTTTGAATTACTGCATTTGAACAACTATCAATACAGGCTCAACCTGGTGCTCTACTTTGACGTGCTCAATGGAAGACCTGGAGCCAAAGACCTTTCAGCTGCTGTACGCCTTTTCCGCAAGGTTGACAATGCCAGGATGATGGATGTCACATTGTTCTTAAACTCCGAAGGGAGCATTGAGTATACCCAGCCTGAATGCTCTCGTGGTGAGCTGGTCACCAGCAGGTTATTTTATTCGGCGGTCATCATCCTTTCACCAGAACTTTATAACGACCCCGGTGGGTACTATGTAGCCTGGGAAAGATGTTGCAGGAATTACAACATCACCAATATTTTTAGTGACGTTCCGCCAAGTGCCAACTATGCAGGGCAGACTTTCTATCTCGAATTTCCTCCCGTGGTCAAAGATGGTCAGCCCTTTGTTGATTCTACGCCTCGTCTGTTTCCACCTCTGAACGATTTTGGGTGTCCCCGCCGGCCTTATTATACAGACTTTGGTGGCACCGATGACGATGGTGATTCACTTTATTATTCCATTGTCGCTCCGCTGAATACAAAATCAGCAGATGCTCTGCCGTTGGGAGGCACACGCGCCGCCCCATATCCCGAAGTCAGGTGGAGGAGGCCATACAGCGTGACAAACATCCTCAACGGTACACCTGATCTTCGCATTACCCCCAATGGTTTCCTCACCGTCACGCCAAGTTCGCAGGGTTTGTTTGTCTTTGCTGTGAAGGTGGAAGAGTTTAGAGACAAGATTAAGATCGGGGAGACCCGCCGTGATTTTCAGATGCTCGTGGTAGACGCTTGTCCGAAAGCGCAGCCTCCACAAATACTGGGAAAGAAATTGAACGACGCCGCGTTCACGTTCGATAACAAGATGGATGTCTTCTTTGCGAACACGGTAGCCGATGATAAACGATGCATACAGATTCAGATATCAGATCCTGATTCGAAGAGCCTGGACGACAATTTGCAGGAGCGGGTCAGATTCAAAATCATTCCACTGAATTTCAAGAAAGATCTCATCGGCCTTGTGCCGGCGATTTCAAGTGCGACGCTGATCAACGGGAGCACTGCCGAGTTCAAAATCTGTTTTCCACAATGCCCTTATTTCATAGGAGGGGCTTATCAGATTGGCATTATTGCAATGGATGATGCGTGCAGCCTGCCGCTCACGGATACTCTTAAAGTTTCTGTGTTGACAGAACCACCCGTCAACAACAAGCCCCGGATTATTTCCGCCAATCCCGTTACTGCCACGTTAAAAGAAGGAGATGAGGTTGCGTGGCCATTCAAAGCGGTAGATGATGACGGTGATGCATTGTTGATATCCGTACTCACGAATGGATTTGTTCTGAAGGACGCGGGCATGACTTTTTCTGCCATTGAACAGCAGGCTGCATCTTTTGCAGGTCAGCTTAAATGGGATGCGTTTTGTGAAATTTATGACTTCACCAAGCGCAACAGTTTCCAGGTGACGATCATGGTGGAAGACAAAGATTTATGTCAGCTGCCCAATCCGGCCAAGGCGGTTTATAACTTGAACTTAATCCTACCCGGCAATGCCGATCCCATCATTGACACTGATTTGACACCTGCCGCGAGCGAGCGCACGGTTAAGATTTCCAGGAGGATCACTGAATCAGTTAATTTCAAGATGACCGGAAAAGACCTTATTGATAAGGATTATCTCGTGATGACCGGGACGTCCAAGGATTTTGTTTTTGCAGATTATGGAATCCTGGTAAATCCCAACCCGGTCATGGGATTCGAACAAATCAGTTCCAACGTCGAATGGGACCTGAAGTGCACGACCGTAGACCTTAAGAAGAAAGATACATTCGAATTTCAGTTCATCGTAGTGGACAATTCAAACAAATGCCGCGTGTACAAAGCCGATACTGTAGACATTGAACTTAAAATTCTTCCACCGATCAACCATCCTCCACTGCTAAGCCTTGCCAACAATACGCCAGCGGCATACGTATTGTATAACAACAGCATTAACCTGACGCTAGGGCCCGCGATCGAACTCATTATCACGGGCACCGATGCTGATTTCATTCCGACGAAAGACAATCTCAAAATCGATCTCGTGAAGGTGGGTGGTAATGTCAAGCCCGAAGGTTATTCATTCTCCGTTGCTGCCGGTAAGAGCCCCATTGCTACATCGTTTTATTGGAAGCCGGACTGTTCAATTTTTGAAAGTGGGGTCTATGAAAATGATTATACCTTCTCTTTTAAAATCACGGATGATCACTGCCTTTCTGCCAAAAAAGATTCTGTTACCCTCAAATTAAAAATAAAAGATGTGGATGGATCCGATACCAATTTCATACCTCCGAACTTCTTTTCTCCCAATGGTGACAAGGTGAACGACTATTTCGCCATGGAGATGAAAGACCCAGTGACGGGCGAGGTGAAGAATATTTTACCCAATGACAACTGTGTTTCCAGATTTCAAGGGGTGCGCATTTACAATCGTTGGGGCAATCAGGTGTTTCAAAGTCAGGAGCGGAATTTTAAATGGTATGCCGATGGAGAGGCCGCGGGCGTGTACTACTACTTTCTGAATTTCACGAAGAAGGAATATAAGGGGTCGCTGTCGTTGAGGTATTGACGATTTACGATTTTGGATTGACGATTTACGATTTACGATTTTGGATTGACGATTTACGGATGTACGATTGACGATCTTGAACTTTGATCTGAAACACGAGGCACCGGCGCCCAAGTCAACACTAACACCTACTCAACAACTGTACTGGTGCCACTAGGGTTCTCTAAATCGTAAATCTAAAATCGTCAATCGTAAATCTAAAGGGGCGGTATAATTTACGATTGACGACGTATGATTTATTGACGATTTTGGACTTACGACTGCGACTTTACAGCCGAACCTCCTTCACCAAAAATTCCTTTACATACACATCCTCATCTTTCCAGGAGACCTTCAGCCACACATCTTCTTTGCCGTTGATTTGCAATTGATGCCCTTCACCGATGATGGCTACCACGGAGGCACCTGCCGACGGTCCACTCATTAAATAGGTTTGCCCTCCTGACACAATGCCGCGGGCTGATTTGCTGCTGAAGTTAACATGAAAGAAGAGCAGCGTGAGGACAAACATCAGCGCGATGGCAGGGAGGGCTGGTTGGTTATTTTTCTTCATTCGCTGATAGTATATCAAAGCCAGCAGGAAGGCACCGATGGAGGCGATGATCAGGGCGATGGAAGAATACTGTTCTTGCAGCCATGCGAGTATTTTTGTGGACTCGTTGGTTTCGTAGCCTTCGAGGTTATTTTTTTGAGCGAGTTCCTCCATTTTCTTCAGGGCCTGGGAGTCATCGGTGGCCAGGAAATAGAGGTTGAGGTAATACAAGGATTCACCGAGGTGTCCCAGACCTTCCTGGATGTATGCCATCTTCAAAAACATGGAGGGGGAATATTGGCCTCCGGCGTGGAGGGATTGGTACACTTCGAATGCTTGAGTGTATTGGCGGCCTGCATAGAGCGAATCGGCCCTTGATAATATGTTGGGTGCAGATGAACCGAAAGCCTGTGTGCCAAAGGCGATGGTGAGGACGACCAGAATTTTACAAACCCACTTTTGCATTATTTTCACTTCCTGTTACCTTTGCGGGCTCAATTACGGAAAAGCCTTTAAAACGGCCAACTGTAAGGTTGGGTTGAAGCCGAAAGGGATCAATCTACAAGGTTATAGCAGAATTTTGAAAGCCGGATTTGTTTTGATTGTTAGTTCAAAGCTCCGGTCTAAATGGACTGCGTCGGCCGTAGCTTCGCCTCGGAGGCAAGGACGATCTCGTAGCTCAGTTGGTAGAGCAATACACTTTTAATGTATGGGTCCTGGGTTCGAATCCCAGCGGGGTCACTAAAATCAATCAAAGTCGCTCAGAAATAATTTCTTAGCGACTTTTTTTGTGCACATCAATGAGTCACAAAGGAACCCAAATACGTGACCTGTTCGGCCATCTAATGCTAATGCCAGAATGGTAACGGAGTGTGTTGTTGGGATATAAGCATCAATTTGCTGATGCCATTTTAATAGACTTAATTTATTCGCGCTTGCCCTAAACTATGAATGATATAATTCAACTGAATGTATCGCTGGATAAATCAGATCCTATTATTTGGAGGCGAATTCTTATTCCAGATTCGATCACTTTCTTCGATCTTCATCACGTTCTCCAGATTGTTATGGGATGGAAGAATTCACACCTGTTTGAATTCATTGTTAATGACTATCGAATTGGGTTCGTTGATGGTGATAATGAAGGTTATGAGGATATGGCGGAGGCTGACCTGATTACTGTTGATACTCTTTTATCCAGAGAAGGGTTGCAATTTAAGTACCGTTACGACTTCGGAGACGGGTGGGAGCATTCAATCGAGATTGAGAAAATCATTGACAGCGAACCAGGGAAGGTGTATCCCGTTTGCATTGAAGGTAAGATGAATTGCCCTCCAGAAAATTGTGGCGGCATTTCTGGATTCTACAATATGCTGGAAATCCTGAACGATAAAGTCCATCCTGAATTTGAGGATATGCACAATTGGGCCGGTCGGTACAACCCAAAGAAATTCAACTTAATAAGGATCAACAAAGAGATGCCGAGATTTAGAACGTACATGAAGCACTGGAAGAAGTAATTGATATTCATCACCAACAGCCAAAAAATATCCGTTTCTCCCTGCCTGCGCCGAGGCTATGGCAGGCAGGCAAGCTTGTCAAGGGCTGGGAATGTGTAGATTTTGGTTCTATTGTTTCTTCGAATCACCACCCTTGATAAACTTTTCCCTCCCGATTGCTTTCGGGACTATTTGACGGCTTTTCGGTGAAGAATGGTGGGGTTATGTTCTGACTACTACATTTTTGCCCTAACTCTGCTCAATTAATCCGTATTTATACCATTACTTTGTGTTAAATATTGATCAAAAATGCCCTAACTTTGTGTAATGTTTGATAGAGACGTACAAAAAGATTTGGGGAAATGGCAGCTGGGGCCTTCGCGCAAACCACTTGTTATTCGGGGGGCCCGGCAGGTAGGAAAAACAACGGTCATTCACCAGTTCTCAGGTAGGTTTGCCCAATATATATACCTGAACCTGGAACTGCCGGAAGATCGACAGCCTTTTGAGCAGTTCGTCAATGTTGAAACATTACTCCAGGCATTATTTTTTCTGAAAAACAAAAGTCTGTCACAAAAGTCACAAACACTTTTGTTCATAGATGAAATACAGGAGGCTCCCGAGGCATTGAACTTGCTCCGTTACTTCCATGAGCAGGAACCGAGAGTAGCGGTAATTGCAGCTGGGAGTATGCTGGAGACATTATTTGGTAAGAGTGTGAGTTTTCCAGTAGGGCGTGTTGAGTATAAGGTTTTGCGGCCTGTGTCATTCCCGGAATTCTTGTCGGCTATGAATGAAGATGCTGCCAGGGAACAATTACAACAAATCCCATCAGCTCCATTTGCCCATCGGAAATTATTATCGCTCTTCCATACGTATGCCCTGACAGGAGGAATGCCGGAGGTGGTGCAACATTACAGCGAGCACAAGGATCTCGTTTTACTTGCGCCTATATACGATTCTCTCCTTGCTTCGTATCTGGATGATGCTGAGAAATACGCGCGGAATGATGCGCAGATGCAATTGATAAGACATGCTATCCGGTCGTCTTTCGCGCAGGCAGGAACACGCATCAAATTCCAGGGATTCGGAAACTCGAGTTACGGATCAAGGGAAATGGGAGAGGCTCTACGAGCCCTTCAGAAAGCACTACTACTTTATATTGTATATCCTGAAACGCAGTACTCATTGCCCCTGCTTCCCGATCTTAAAAAATCACCACGACTCCACGTGCTCGATACCGGTCTGATGAATTATTTTGCGGGCATTCAGAAGGAAATATTAGGAACAGATGATCTCAGCAAAGTATACCAGGGCAAAATGATTGAACATCTCGTTGGCCAGGAACTCCTCGCTTTTCAGCACGAGGCATTAAGTGCTTTGCATTTTTGGGTCCGTGAAAAGAAAACATCGGTCGCTGAAGTGGACTACCTGTTTCCGTTTGATGGCAAACTCATTCCCGTTGAAGTTAAATCTGGTAGTGAAGGCAGACTTCGTTCATTGCATTTGTTTATGGATTCCGCTCCACATAATTTGGCCATACGCTTTTATTCCGGAGAGGTTTCCATAACGAAGGCAACTACGCTATCAGGAAAGAAGTATAATTTGTTAAACCTTCCTTATTACTCAGTGTCACAGATTGAAAAATATCTATTGTGGTCACAGGATGCCATACGGTAATAATGTCTCATAATCGCCCTTCAGGAAATTTGAGGGCAAGCGAAACGGATATTGACCCTACCAACAGGCTTAAGGAAGGAGGTAAGGTACTTGAGGTTCAGCTTCTGGATCATGTTATTCTTACAACCGAAGGATACTTTTCCTTGCTGATGGAGGGATGATCTAAGCCCCTCACGTTGGAAATGACTTTAATAGATTTCTAACCAGTCTATAAAGTAACAAAAGAAATCCAAGCGGTAGGGGACCTATTCGGGGACACGGCACGACTCAGATTTACGGCGAGATCATTCGGGAGAAAGTGAGTAACTAACTAACTAAACTATGGCGAGAACATGCCGAGGTAATTAATTATCAATATTCTTTTTATTTCCGACTCGCTTTCTTAGGCAACGGGTTCATGGCGCCTACCCTCTGGCCCATGAGCAGGGAGGTAGACGTAAACACTCCTTTTTGAAACATCATAATATTTAAAGATCCTCCATAAGCAAAATGGCCTAACTCATCTCCTTTTTTTACACCCACAGGGCTTGCACCCGGAGGAACCATGGTCGACCGGTGATTTATCATGGAAGAAAAAAGAGCACTTATCGTATTCAGACCAACTGGCACCAACGCTACATAACCATACTTCTTCGTCTCTATGATAAAGTAAGCTCGGTGGAAATCCTCAAAAATGCTGAAGTCAGTTGTGCTTTCCCCTACGTTCCATTTATTGAACCAGTCGTCGCCATCCATAATGCCATTGTAGATACCCTGAACTTCCCGCGACTCAACAATTTTACCCGTTGCAGGAGCATGGTAGTGATGATAACTGTTGGGCATCAGCACACAAGAAACGGCAGTACCTCCTACAAAATGGGCTGAGTATTTAGAATTATGCAATAGATCTTTTACATTAATTTGTCGGGATTTTATATTTAATTCCGTCGTGAGCAAAAGGTCAGATTCAATAAAATTTATTTCTGAATCCGCCGAAGCGACCAGAATGGAATCGTCATCAGGCTCAGCGATGGGACGGGCATGGGCAGATGGCTTGAGCTCCCGTGTAAAGAATTGGTTAAAAGATTTAAATCCTCCCCGGGGAACGATAAAATTTTGAATCTTGACAGCAGGATCGTCAATCCATGCCTTAATATATTGTAACGACTCAGGGGAATCCATAAACCGGCCGCGCTCTTTAATAAACTTAACGGTCCAGTTAAAGACTTCCGCTGTATAGGGCATCGTTTTGTTCCTCCTGCTCTTCAGGTTGTTTAAAAAATAAAATGCCACTTTATTATTCAGATAAAAGTATGTGAAGGGCACTATCTTACCCAGTCCTCCATTGGGCTCCGGCAAGAAAGTGAACCAGCCCACAAAATAGTTTATGAAATAATCCATCGTCTTACCTTTCCATGGATTTGCTGTTCCGTCTGACAAAACAGGTTGAACGTGGGCAATCGCATCATTGAAAGCTGCTTCTACCACGGGATTGCTGACGATTTCCCGTAATTCGTGCATCAGCTTTTTCATGGGTTCTGTGAGATGCTGATGGTGCATTTCCTTGAGAGCTCGCATTGATCCTGATTTCTTCTTTTTCATAATTATGATGCTGGGTTTAGTTTGATTTCAGTTGCAATTCACTAAAATCGACTATGGTACAAACCTCTTTCACCGTTATCAGCGGACTTGTTGTTAGCATCCCATTGCTTAGCAAATGGGTCGTGGCAGGCGGTGCATAGAATTCTACTTTATCAGGCGCTGTCACCAACATCTCCCGTGCATTTTCGAGATCTGTTTGAATACTTTCCATGAGCTGGACATAAGCATCTGCAGGAGCTATGGCCCCGGCCTTGAGAATTTTATCCCAATCGGTTATTACACCCCAAAGTGCCCAGGTGGCGAGACCAGTTGGGGAGGGATTATTTTCTATGAGCTGTTCGAAATCCTGGGGACTTGCCGACTTTTTTGCCTTCGCTATTTCGGCTTGAAGATCAGGTGAATCACCGGGAGCACCGCCAAAACCCAGGCAAAGCTCCTTGAAAGTAGTTGTTAAATAATTGTCTGGGTCCTTTGCAGCAAAAATACGGGCATCTGCAATCATTAATTTTTCAACAATGGGCATCGCGTGAAATAAATATTGTGCCTTGCTTATCCCCATGCGTTCATCAATGGTATCCATAAGGGCCAGAAGGGTGGCACATGTAATAATGGAACCAGCATCCAGCATATCGGCATAAGCTTGCATAAAGACAAATATCATTTCAGCAGATGACTGAGGCGCCCAACTTGTGGCCTGGCTTGGCTTGAGTGCCTTTTTTCCCTGAAAATCTTCCAGGTTGCCAAACCTTCTGGCGTTGTCATAGGCAAAATACTCCGCAACGGTAAACGGACTAATTTGGTCGCGGGTGAATCCTTGTTTTTTCCACAACGGCTCAAAATCAGTTTCATCCGCCGGAAGGAAACCGGGATCCGGGCCAACGATGTTATTGTAGAATAGTTTAAATCGATCAAATAAATCCGTTCCATCTTCATCGCCATACACTTCCTGAAATGATTTTAAGTTGTGAGGAAGGTTCATGGCAATAATGGTAACCACGGTTTTGTGGGCAGCACAATACGTATACCATGTGTCATCATTTCGCAAGTACCCCTCAAATCTGATCCAATCCCGGTAAAACATCAACGCGGTATTGATATCGAGCACTCTGAATTTTGCATCAATATATGCCAGCGCACTCTTGTTTGGAAACATGACTCCGCTGTTCAGGCAGGTATCAGCATACACCAGATTCTTATTTAGCGTCGCTTGCGAAACACCATCCAAAGAAATTATTTGAACGTTGGCTGGATAGCCAAAGGCGGTGTTATTCACTTTGCTATCGACGCCAAATCGGTGGCCGTGGTACTGCGCAGGAGCATTGGATGTAAGCCCCCGGCCATAATATCCACCCAAATGGGTAAATCCCATTTCAATTTTGTCTGCTTTGGTTGCCAGGAAATTAATGTCACCCTTGTTCTGTTCAGGGTGAAAGTAGTTTAAGAAGGCAAAGATCTGCTCCTCTGGTTTTAGCTGCATTGTTTCACGGAGAAATTCGTCAATAAGCGAAGCCCCGGGCACGTATTCTTTGTTAGGATTAAGAACACTTCCGGCATCGCTGATGGGTATGAAATGCATTCCAATGTTTCCGTCAGGGAGCTTATATTGATAATCCTTTACAGTGAAGCTTGTTCCGTTGGGAAGGAGGATTTCTGTAGATCCGAATTTGTCTCGTGCGATTTTGTAATTTTTTAAAGCGAGATCAGTTAGCTCATAAGGACCGGGATAGTCAGATTGACCAGTATCATGAACAACGGGATTTCTGTAGGGAATCTTCATAAAGGCATTTGATTTATTGTTGGCAATTCATACGACGTGGGGGTACCTGCGACTATTACCATTTAATGTATGTAAAGTGTGATCTATTTCAAAGTGCATATTTTGAGCTTCGTTGTCGCGTCACAATTCCTTGTTAATTGAGCTCATATAGTATTGCGCTGAAACGAGATCAGGAGCAAGTTTCAGAACATTTTGGAATAGTGCTTTGGCTTGTGAAAAGGAGTTGGATTGATATAATTTTACGGCTTCTTCAAATTGTTCCTTGATTTGGAGTTTGGTGGTTTTCATTTCCTGGGAATCAAAAGAAAATATGTCGTAAATCGAAACGCTCTCAGCTTTGCCTTTCACTTGTACCTTACCAAGGAACAGGTAATCGATCTTCAGGATGTCTTTGACATTCAGTAAAACATTTTCACTTACAATAACATTTGCACCATATATTTTAGTAAGCCCTTCAAGCCTAGATGCCAGATTGACGGAATCAGAAATCACTGTTCCTTCCATTCTCTCCTCTTCGCCTATGGTGCCAAGCATCAACGTCCCCGCGTTTATGCCAATCCCCAATCGAATTGGTATTAGGTCGGCACGAAGGCGGGCGGCATTGTATAGTTCCAGTTCATCGAATACTTGAGACGCCGCCAACACTGCATCTTTAGGATCACCAGGAAATAGCGCCATTATTGAATCACCCATAAACTTATCGACAAAGCCGTTATTATTTCTGATGATTGGGCTGATTCTTTTTAATAATGAATTAATGAAATCAAAATTTTCCTCAGGCGTCATGCTTTCTGAAATGGTTGTAAAGGACCTTATATCAGCGAAGAAAATGGTCATGTCCTTAATTACGTGATCACCCAGTTGAACATCAACGACACTCTCTTTACCCAGAAAACTCAAAAATTCACTGGGCACAAAACGACTATTGGCCTTATTGATTTGCTTGATATGTACCGAAAGGTCTTCGACTGAAGCAAAGGCCCTGGAAAATTTCATGGACAGCAGGAAAGATTGAATGAAAATGAAGAGAAACAATCCGTATGGAGCATAGTAGTCTGTTTTAATGACTTGTGAATCAAATAAGATATCATTAAGAGCAGTACCTGCGAGCACCAACATTCCCGCGAATGCGAGAAGTGCTCCATCTCTTCGGTGCAAGACGGCCATCACTAAAATATATAGTTCGTAGACTAAAGAGAAAAATAAAATAAAAAGAAACGGTACTGAGGCCCGGGAGGATACGCTGGCGGGAAAGAGTAATGATACTGAAAACAAGATGCCCAATACCAAAAATATCTTTCCAGCCCTGGCAATAGATTCTTCCGGAAATAGTTTTTCCAGAAACAGAACAAATAGCGGGGGGCCAAGGAAGAGGCTTAGAAAAACTAAACTGATATACAGGTCAAAATCAAAATCAGGGTACAGTACGATCAGGAAAGTTTCACTCAAACAAATTGTTCTGAGCATCATTAAAAAGCATGCTAAACTAAAATACAAAGTTGATATTTCCTTTTTCCTGAGTATGAACAACCCCAGATGATAAAATGCCATGATAAAAAGGCTGCCAGTTAAAAACAGATCCGTGGCGAATAGCCTTGTTTGACTCTCCTTGACAGACATTTCAAGACCCAGTTTATAAGGAGCTGGTGCGCCGCCTTTAAAAAAGTGAAAATTTGAAACCTGTAAAGTGATATTGATTTCGTCATCGGAGGACTCAAAGTAAATGTACCTGGGTAATGTCTGCGGGATGGCAGTATCCTGGGTTTTTCCCACGATGCCATTTTCGGCATACTGTTTCTGGTTGATCCAAAGTTTATAGGCTGTAAAATGAAAAGGGATACGCAGGCCCAAGGCCTTGTTTTTGAGATTTGATTTAATTCTAAGTCTGAAGGTAGCGTACCCTTCCCCGGGAATTGTTGTCTCCTCGTTCTTGTAATCATTCCAAACGCCAGGGAGTTTTATGTATGATTTTTTGGGATTAGCATTGAAGTCTTCCGGATCGAGTAGTTGATTCCAGTAAAATTCCCATTCACCGTTGAGTGTGATCGTACCATCATTAACAAAATCCCATTGGGTGGCATCGAGAACGCCATTTTGGGCTAAAAATGTTTTCGAATCAATGCAACTTGTGAGCGCTAAGACCGGGAAAATGAATAGCAATAAGGGCCGTAAGAATAAGCGTTCCTTGTGCATGGAGAGTTTCTTACCAATGTGCATGCACTATGTGGATTATCGTATAAATAGGTGAGTCCCGCTTACTGTGCAAATATGAATAGTATAATGCAACTACAACTTAGAATGACCGGAAATCTTAAGTTTTATGAGCCTAAAAAGCGCGAGCCTGTTTCCACGATGGTATCAAAATGGTTTGGGGCACCCATGTTTTGGACTTATATTGTAGGAGTAGCGCTTATTGGTTCGGGCGTAGCAATTATTGTCAAGATATGGATCAAGCCAATTGAATTCTTTTAGGAGCGATGCTTTTTCTTTTTTTTATTCTTTTTCTTGTGCCTGATGCCATTGCAAATCCAGATGTAGGTGAAGGAAATGTGTACGTGCAATTATTGCGTTGCTTTTCTGTGGTATTGCATTGGTGATCGCATTATCGAATAGTCGTGAAAAGAAGAAATAAGGCAGATAATCTCAGTCGGTGCAACATACGCCCTCAAAACCCGTAGAGCTTAAATTCCCGCATGGTCCAGACCACTTCAAAGTCAAATGGCTTTCCATTGCGCTCACCGTGAACAATAGATTCTGATTTTGTCAACGTCATTCTTACGAACCTGGCTTCAACAGGATTAAATCGGATGGTGGTAGAAGAACCGCTGCCCTCTCCATTGGTGATTATTTTCGTCCACTGCTTGCCATCCATGGACGCCGCTACATCATACCCTCTGGGATAGGTATGAATGGGTGGCGGTGATTCTTTGCGCCGTCCCCGGTTGATGGGCGGCGACTTGAACTGCATTTCAGTAAGTGTAGCGGAAGCCGGAAGTTCTATTTGATACCACATGCCGGCAAGCTGTGTTGTGTCCGTGGTCCACCCTTCAAAACTAAAAGCACCCCGTGGCGAAGCGGTGCTTCCTTTGCGTGTTTTTCCGGTATTGCTGGCACTTATTTTCCATGTGGCTTTTGGCTCAAGAACTTTCGGAATTGATTTCCATAGGGCATCGAAGGTGTAAAGTGATGTTTGGGTTGATGTTTCTCTTCGAACCCTTGCAACATCTTCAGGCGTGACCAGCGAAGACTCGTTCTCAAAATTGGCACGGATGAATGAAGCGACAGAGGCGATCCACTCATCGTTGTTGTCTTTCATGGGGGCCATCATGATTCCTGCATAGTGCTCTTTCCCGATGTCACCCGTCATACCATGTAAGAGGGTCTTGATGACATAATCAGGATGAGATTGAACCCTGACCGATCCAACCAATGATGGTGCCAACAACTTTCCTGGTCCTGCGGGAGCTCCGATGCCCAATGAACCATGACAGGTAGAGCAAAGGCTGTTGAATACCTTTGAGCCTGCCTCCACTCGCTTTTTTTCATCGTCGCTGAAATTAGGACTGCTCCTACCAAAAAACGCTGTAACAACCGGCGGATTCAAAACCTGTTTGCCCACCAGTTGTACGCCCGATGCATTATCCGATGCCATTACTTTCTTTATAACATTATTCGTGCCCTCAATCTTTAACAACCTTCCCGTCATCATGGCCCGCATCTTTACCTGTGTATCCTTGTCCATCATCATATCGAGGTAATTTTTATCAAACGATTTATCACCTGCTTTGTAAAGTGACTCACTTACCCACAGTGCCATCATCCGCATGCGTGGATTTGGGTCTTTCATCAATTCTTTCACAAGCGAAGATTCCAGCGCTCCGATACCTTCCAAGACCCAGAGCGCATGGAACCTTGTTTCTATTTTGTTGCTTGAACGAACTATGCCACCCAATGCCGGCACCACGGATTGATCCTGTCGCTGCACAAGTATCTGCTGCGCCATGTCACGCCACCAACCGTTGGGATGTTCCAGATGTGCAACCAATTCAGTTGAGGTCTGGTCATACATGTGCGGCTTTGTTTTATCCCGCTCCATTCCATTGTAGGTAAGCCGCCATATCCTCCCCAGGCTAACTACTTTGTCCAACTGATACTGTTCTATTTTTGTCCGTAAGTACGAACCTACCGGCGTCCACTCACCCTCCTGAATGATGCCGTGATACATATCCACGATGTACATCGTGCCATCGGGGGCGGTTGCCATATCCACGGGCCTGAACAATGGATCTGTCGAGCGAATGAATTCTGACTTCTCCTCTTGATACACATTGTGCAGCGTCGTCAATCCTTCATTGACCTCAGCATTAATCTGCCGGACAATGCGCGCCACCGGCTCACCATAAAAATATTGACCTAGGAGCTCCTTGGGTAAGCGGTGACCTCTGAATACATCATTTCCTGATGCACCCGTTACCCGGTTAAGCGTTCCTTCCGGCATCCGCACCGCTCCCATTCCACCTTGCATATCGGCAACCATAACCGGGGCACCCCAGGGTATGTCAAAACCTTCTGCAAAATTCTTTTCTACCACGTAATCACCGTAGTGAATTGGAAACTGGAAATAGGAGGGGAGACCGGTTGCACCGCCTTGAAACCATAGCTTTCCATCATCGTCATGGGTAATGCCCCACTGAGCATAGTTCGAACCTGTTGATTCACGAACTACACCCAATGATGTCTCGCGAACGCGGAAAGGATTGACGGTGCTGTACAACCAATTGTCCATGCCCCAATACAAGAATGCTTGCTGATGTTCTACATTTCCAGCCCTGCCAAAATTGTCTGTGAAAAATTCTTTCTTATCTGCGTGACCGTCGTTGTTGGTATCTGTGTATTTGTAAATAATGTCTGCATTGGATTCCATGGTGAGAATGCTGTTGGGACCCACGGGCAACACAAAGCGTGGAAACACCAGGCTGTCAACAAACATTCCGCCCGTTTCATACACGCCATCGCTGTCTGAATCTTCCCACCTGGAGATTCCGCTCACGGGCTCCAGTGTTCCTTCTGAGTCTGCGGTGAGCATATACGATCGAAGCTCCAACACATACATTCTCCCGTTACCATCAAAGGTGATGGCGCCGGGTTGTTGAATTTTCGGTTCTGTCAGAACTGCCTCCAATGAGTAGCCTTCGGGCAGCATGAATTTCTTTACTTGTTCTTCAACCGGCAATGGGACAACCGGGTGCTTGGGTTGCAAATCGACACCTTTCCAATATTCAGTGGTGGTATCAGCTCCTTCCGGTAACTTCACGACAGGCCAGTTTTTTGGATTATCCTTTGGATTTGAGCAAGAGGAAAGGAGAATGATACCAATAAAGAAACAGGGCAGTGTTGCGCAAAATAATCTTCCGATTTTCATAAAGATGAATGTATTTTCAAAATAGCGTACCCTTTTCTAACTATCCATTACCGTTCAAACAAATGACCAGCCTTATTTATCGACTATCAAGCACCTTTCGATGCTGAAATCATCAGATCCAACGCCGAATAATAAACCCATTTGACATTTGAAGAGGGTTAATTAACTTCCAACATCACAAGAACTAAATTAAAGCGCAATGAAGCATTTAGCAGCAAAATATTTCCTGATCATCTTATTTATTCTTTCCCTTTCTGCGCTAGAGATAAACGCCCAGCCCATTGGCCTTCAGATGGGAAGCATGAAAAAAATGGCTTCGGAAGGTGTGCCTGCCGTGCTCGCCAGGGTAAAAGAAATGGGAGTTACGGAACTTGAAGGTGGCTTCGCACGTGGAGTGGACCACGAAGTATATAAGAAACTGTTGATAGATAACGGCCTGAAGATCGTTGCGACCGGAGGTTCTTTTGACCGTCTTTCCAATGCAGACAGTATTAAGAAAGTCATTGCCAATGCCAAAGAACTTGGAGCCCAATATGTCGTATGTTACTGGATACCGCACGATGGCGATAGCTTCACATTCGCAGACATGCAAAAAGGAGTTGATGTTTTTAATGCTGCCGGAAAAACGTTTAAAGAAAATGGGTTGACATTATCTTACCACGCACATGGATATGAATTCAGAGAATACAAAGAAGGCAAGGGCACGCTGTTTGAATACATGATGGACAAGACAAATCCCGAATATGTAACTTTTCAAATGGATGTTTTCTGGATGAAGAACCCGGGGCAAGACCCGATTGCCTTATTAAAAAAATATCCGACCCGTTGGAAATCACTGCACCTGAAAGACAGAAGAATTGGAACTCCAAACAATTTAAATGGACGCCAGGATGTAGAAACAAATGTGGTACTCGGTACGGGTGATGTGGGCATTGCAGAGATCATGAAGACTGCCATGCAATTGGGGATCAAGCATTACTTCATAGAAGACGAGTCGTCGCGGGCGCTTGAACAGGTTCCATTAAGCATCGCTTATTTGAAGTCTTTGAAGTAAAACCCGCAATCTAAATGGTTTCTTAAAATGCGCTTGGGCATTGGATTTGGTCTTCTTTTTTAGGAAGTCTCCTCAAAGAAAATGGTTGGTGCGAATTACATTCACGGGCTGATGGAAGGCGATCATGGCGAACTTGTCAAAATAGGTTTGTTGCAGGTACTTCAAAATCGCCTTGCACGTATCTTCCGAAACGATGGTTTCAATTTTAATATTTTCCCCCTCCCATTGATTGTCACGTACACCGGTTAGCCCTTTTCCGGAAACAGCAGAGGAGGTGTACCCTTTTGCTCCGAGTTCAATAATCTTATTTTCGATGGCAGATGCGAGCGCTTCTTCAGCGATGATGGTTAATAAGTTTAAGTTCATGTTGGATGGAATTAATTGCTAAAAATCAATATTGCGATCTCATGGTAGAGCGGTAACCCGAGCATGATATTAAAAGGGAATGTGATGGCCAGGGCAGCGGTAAGATAGTAGGATGGATTCGCCTCAGGCAATGCAACCCGACAAGCCGCCGGGGCTGCAATATAAGAGGCGCTGGCAGCCAACACGCCCAGTATGGTGGCACCACCCAGGGTTAAACCCGCAAACTGACCAAGATAAATTCCAATGATGGCGTGAAGGATAGGAAACACAATACCAAAGCCAATTAGGAAGGCGCCTCCTTTCCTAAAGTCTGATAGTTTTCTTCCTGCTACTAAGCCAGCCTCCAGTAAGAATAAAGTAAGAACACCCTTGAAAGGAACATCGAATAAAGGAGCCACTTGTTCCCACCCTGTTTTGCCCACCAAAAACCCAATCATTAAGAAACCAAGCAGAAGCAAACTGCTTTTACCAGCGAGCAATTCCCGTGCAATTTCCTTGAGTGGAACTTGTTGAATCTGTTCATTCGCGCTGGCGTTAATGCGAGCCAGAGAAATGCCAATCAGAATGGCTGGAATTTCCATCATGGCCAACATGCTGGGCATGAAACCCTCAAATGAAATATTCAACGTCTCGTGGAAAGCCAGGGCTGCACTAAAGGTAACTGCGGAAACTGATCCGTAATGAGCCGCTAAGGCAGCAGCATTATACACATCAAATTTTCCAGCCTTTCGCATCAACCAATAGGTCCATAAGGGGATTGCACAGCAAAGTCCAATGGCCACCATCGCAGGTTGATATACTTCAGAAAAAGTTGCAAGAGATAACTTATATCCTCCTTTTAAACCAATGGCGATCAACAGGAAAATAGTAAGAGACTGGTACATTGAATCCGGAAACTTTAAATCACTTTTAACGCGAGAAGCAATGATGCCCAATAAAAAGGCAAGGACCATCGGAGATAAAATACTGCTTAGCATATTCGGTATTTAGTTGGGTTAGTTTTCAAAAAATTCCACCTTTCCGGTGTTGAGGTCATATAGCGCGCCGATAATTTTGATTGAACCTTCACGTACACGTTTGGCCAAAACAGGCTCCAATCCCTTCAATTGCTCTACTTGCATTCTAATGTTTTCGCGAATGGAGGCATCCAGTATATGTTCGGGGTCATTCCTCTTCGCCATCAATACGGCAGGTTTAATCGCATTGATAAGGGTAACGATATGGCCAGGAACTTCGGGTAAATTGACTGCTGCATTAACAGCACCGCATTGGGTGTGACCCAGTATCACAATAAGTTTTGTTCCTAAGAATTCCTCCGCAAATTCAATACTTCCCCAGGATGCATAACTTGAAACCTGGCCTGCTGTACGTACGATGAAAAGATCGCCCAGCCCTTGATCAAATATGATTTCATTGGGCACCCGGGAGTCCGAACAACCTACGATGGTAGCAAAAGGAAACTGTCCGGAAGCTACTTCTTTGATTCGTGTAAAATCTTGCCTTGGTTTGGTCGATTGGCCAATCATGAAGCGTGCGTTTCCTGCTTTCAACTGGATCAATGCTTCGTCGGGGGAAATTTTGATTTGACCGAAGGCGGATGAAGAATAGATGAGTAAAGCGAACAATAGTTTTGAATGATGGGTTATCATTTTCTGTTGTTTTAATTTATAACGCTGCAAAATTGAGCTTTGCCAATTATATATTTTTATTTATCTTTCTAATGAAATGCATTAATCTTTTTTATGAATTACACACTGACCCAGCTGCAAGTATTTCTGAAAATCACGCAAACTCAAAGCGTCACAAAAGCCGCAGAGGAACTTCACCTGACTCAACCTGCGGTCTCCATCCAGTTGAAGAATTTTCAAAATCAGTTTGACATTCCACTCACGGAAGTGGTAGGGAGAAAAATATATATTACTGATTTCGGAAAAGAAATAGCGGATTCAATAGAGACCATACTCAATCAGGTAAACACCATTGCTTACAAGACACAAGCATATCAAGGACAATTGGTGGGACGACTGAAAATATCAATTGTGTCAACAGGCAAATATGTGATGCCGGTTTTTCTTTCTGCATTTATGAAGGAACATTCCGGAATTGAACTCGTCATGGATGTCACCAATAAGTCTCAAGTCGTGGAGAGCCTGGAAAAGAACCAGGTGGATTTCTCTTTAGTTTCAATTTTGCCCAAGAACCTTAATGTAGAGAAGCTGGACTTACTTCAAAACAAGCTATACCTGATCGGCAACGCTGAGCTGAAGTTTAATAAGTCGATCTATACAAAAGAGATATTCAAACAATTGCCCATTATCTATCGAGAAAAGGGTTCGGGAACGCGGCAAACCATGGAGCAGTTTATTGAGCACAATCGAATACCTGTCGTAAAGAAAATGGAACTCACTTCAAACGAAGCAGTCAAGCAAGCCGTCATTTCAGGTCTTGGCTATTCCATCATGCCCTTAATAGGCATTAAAAACGAATTGCATAGCGGAGAATTGCAGATTATTCCAGTAAAGGGATTGCCCATTAAAACGGTTTGGAGTTTGATCTGGGTGAAAGGTAAAAACCATTCCCCTGTTGCGAGCTCATTCTTGAACTACATGAAAAAGAATAAATTGGATATTGTTAAAGAAAAGTTTGGCTGGTATGAGGAGCACTAGTACGGGATTTTGAAGCTGTGGAGGTCTGGAAAATTACCCGCGTCGACCACCGGTAGCCTGAATGCCCAATTCGTATCTTCGACGTAAGCTCCCCACAACCGACGATGCCGACTTACATCATTTGAATCTTATTATGTTGTGTTGATTGATTTCATGTCTAAGTTTTTTCATGATTGATTCAATCGATAATACCTCACCATTAGACAACTCTTCAAACCTTCTTCTTGACTTACGGATCAAGTCCCTTTTAAGTAGAAATTGAAAAAAGGCGCGATGGTATTTCAATCTTAAGCCAATTCCCTGAAAAATAAGAGTGACCATTTGTCTCATGTACCAAAGAGTTTTAGACAGGTTGCTCAGATGGATGGAATGTAAAATTAGTTTATTGCGCTGCGTGGTGACCCAGATGTTGTTCTGATTGTGGCGGGCAGCAATCGTTGCAGAAGGAGAGTGTCGACAAATAGCCCTGTGTTCGTAATAGCATCTCCAGCCTGCCCTCCACGCCCGGATGGAAAGATCCAAATCTTCTACGTAGAAAGGCGCGAAGATTTCATCAAAACCACCTAGTGCCTGTAATTTGTTCCGATCGATCAGTGAAGCTCCGCCGGAAAGATATAAAGTAGGTACCCGATAATTCTTAGACTCTTCTATATAGAAGTTAATTGGTTGAATTTTTCTGGTCTTTGTCTGATATGGATATTTTGCTGCCTCATGAATCTTATCATCGTTGGTTCCAATGAACCTGCTGGTGACTCCAAAGGTGTCAGCAATATCAAAGTAGTCAAAGAGATGAACGAAATAGCCAGAAACAAGTTTGACATCCGTATTTAATATAAATATCAAATCTCTCGAAGCCCGCACAATCCCTTTATTAATGGTGGGAGAGAACCCTCTATTGATATTACTTGCTATCAGAATAACATCTGGAAATCTGATTTTGATAAAACTTAAGTAATCATCGGTGGAAGCATCGTCTGAAATAATAATCTCATATTCTACTTGAGTTTCCTGTAGTACTGAATAGAGTATTGGCAAATTTTGTTCTAACAGACTCCTTCCGTTATAGTTTGGTATAACTACCGAGATGTTTTTCTTACTCACTAATAAAAATAAGAGTAATTACTGAACCATAATCTGTGGTGCTACAAAGGGGCACGCTGTAGGGGGGCTGACTCGCTCATGGGAAGAATTTTAAGGTCGAACCGCCCAGGCAAGTCCATCAGGTACTCCTCCCACCTCAAGGCGATTGGTGACTTCCAAAGTTTTAAGATCAATCACAGCGATATAATTGTCAGCCGATCAAGCCACAAACACTCGTGATTCATTTCGAGTGACTCGTTTTGAATTTTGGATGGCTGACTTGTCAACCTCAATCATTAATAGCCTGATACACCAGGGGCTTGAAAGCCTGATTCGTGTTTCCGATTTTAGCGCCCCACATCTGGCGATACAGCAATACCACCATGTTTTCTTTCGGATCTACCCAATAAGAAGTAGAGAATGCACCGCCCCAGGAGTAAGTGCCCGCTTGATTTGGCTCGAGCCTGCTTCCGTTTTCTGTCACAATCGAAAACCCAAGTCCGAATTTGGCCTGTCCCTGATTTAACTCTCCTATTTGATTCATCGTCATCATGCGCACGGTGCTGCGTGCCAGGAGCCGTTGGCCGTTGTATTCCCCGCCATTCAACAGCATCTGAAGAAAGACCGCATAATCATAAATGGTGGAAGACAAGCCACCACCGCCGGAAAAGTATTCTTTCTTGTGGAGTGGGAAACTCATGTCGAGCACGCCAAAAGCTTTGTCCGTCTTTTTAATACCTGTGGAATCTTCTGTGAAGAAATTCACCAGCCGGTTTGCCTTTTCCTGAGGCAGGTTAAAATACGTATCGTTCATGCCGAGAGGCTGAAAAATCCGTGTTGCGAAAAACTCATCCAAAGTCATGCCCGACCAAATCTCTACCAGGTATCCGAGTACATCCACATTCAATCCGTACATCCACTTTTCACCCGGTTGATACATGAGCGGCAACGTGCCGAGGCGCGTCATGGCAGCAGAAAGTTTATCATCCATTACATCGAGGCCTCCGTTTATTTTATTTTTTTCATAGATGGCATTGGCTTCCGGTGTGCCGATGGTCGCATATCCAAGACCGGAAATATGCGAAAGCAAGTCGCGTACAGTGGAAGGTCTTTTGGCTGGGACGGTGGTGTAGGAAGTATCTTTGGGATTATATTTATCCAACACCGTTTGATTGGCGAAGGAGGGGATGAATTTGGAAATGGGATCGTCAAGCGAAAATTTACCTTCCTCCCACAACATCATTACGGCCACGCTGGTGATGGCTTTGGTTTGCGAGGCAATGCGGAAGATGCCGTCTTTAGGAAGGGCTGCTTTTGTTTCTACATCGTTATACCCTGTTGACTTGTAGAAGATGATTTTTCCATTTCGCGCAATGAGTGCCACGGCTCCGTTGACCCATTTTTTCTTCACCCAATCATTCATTGTTGAATCAAGCCTCGCAAGACGGGAAGCTGAAAATCCACCAGCCTCAGGGGCTGCTTCGGTAAGTATTTTTGATTTTTGTTCAGGCTGTTTCTGACAAGCAACTACCAGCAGCATGGTGGCGAAAACGAGGGTGAAGCGCTTCATGGGTTTGAGGTTTAGCCTTATTTTTCTAATGTAAATATATTTATCAGAAATACTAAATGGAGTTTCGAATGTCTTTTGATTTTTATTCGCAAAGGCGCAAAAGAACGCCACGAAGAATGCAAAGATTTAATGATTGGCGTCAATTTATTTTTCCTTTTGGCCACATTTGTTTTCAACGCTCACCTCAATTGATTGCGCCTGATAATCTTTCGGTAGACAATGGTATGCCGGTTCTGTTCCCATCGCGGGCGGTCCGGTAATGTGGAGAAATGCTATCCTTAAATTTGTTAACAAAGCATAAAGAATAACCCATGCAGCTCAAATCCATATTTCTTATATGGCAAGTAGCTCAGCGCTGCCAATCATTCTTTACATTCAAAATAAGGAGTTGGAATGCATGGGGGCTACTTTGAAAGCGTTGTCACCTTAGATGGATGTGCCGCATTGTAAGTATGGCAAATCCGTCCCTATGAGGGATGACTTACGCCAAGGATAAATTTTATTATCTAACAGCCCAGGCAAGACCATCAGGCACTCCGCCAACCTCAAGGCGATTGGTGACTTCCAAAGTCTTAAGATCAATCACAGCGATAAAATTATCTGCTGAGCAGGCAACAAACACACGTGAGCCATTGGGATCCATGAGGATGCCCGCAGCACCACGGCCTAGTTTCAGTTTCTTCACTTCCTTCTGTGATTTGGTATCATAGATAAAGAGATCCCCGGTAGAGAGACTTGAAATGAATGCCAGCTTGCCGTCAGGAGTAAACTTCAAACGGTTAGCACCCATAGCCTTCGCATCAATTTTTGTTTCAAGTTTTTTTGTGGGGAGGTCAATGATGAAAATAGTTCCATCTTCGCTGGCGGCAGTCCAAAGCTTGCGACCGTCGGGCGACACATCAAATCCCTCCGAACCCCGACCCACAGGGATAACAGTTTGAATCCAATCGACGCGTGGTCGCGCCGTTGGAGGAGCAAATTTTCCGGGCTGAATCAACGTGTCTGAAAGAATGCTTACCGTGCCTGAAGAAACATTGGTCGTGTAGATCTTTCTTCCATCCGCTGTCAAGTAGATCATATGGGTTCTGCCCTGACCCGTGCCCATACTCCAGTCAAGTTTGCCGGTGGCAGGATCATAGCGACCCACGGATTTAGAGCCTTCCGCGGTGAACCATATTTTTCCAACTGCAAAGGTCAGATCATGCGGACCAAACAAAGGTCTTGTGTCAATGTTGGGCAGTGGTTTTTGAGCTACGAGGTCGATGACATTCAGTTCATGAAGGCTTCCACCGCCATAGATTGCAACGTAAGCCGTTTTGCCGTCGGGCGAAGCGACCATTTCGTGCGGGTCTTCGCCCACCGGAATGCGGGCAACAACTTTCAATGTAACGGGATCTACAATCGCAAGGGTATGATCGGCCTTTGAAAGCGCCAGCAATGATTTGGTGGGTGTGGATTGTCCGCTGCATTCTGTTGCCGGGGAAATGAATGACATCAGAAAAAGTGTGGTTGCCAGTAAAGTCAGCAAAGGATGTTGTAAGTTTTTCATAGTGTAATAGTTCATTAATGAGATCAAAGATATCTCAATGGCCGTGATCCATCATTTCTTCATTTAGACAATTCAGAGAAGCAAATTATTCCCTTGAACTTCTTTTTTCACGGTTTTGTGGCAAGTACAATCGGAACAGTCTCCATAAGTTCGAGCGACTTCACCATTTCTTGTGTGGTGGCCTTGTACTTCTTAAAATGAGGTGTTTCCAAATGCGACTTAAAGGCTGCAGCATTGGAATATATTTCAAAAATCGTGATGTGGCTGGGATTACCTTTTTCAGCCACAGCATACAAGGTCAGAACTCCTGGCTCGACACGAACAGAAGTTTCGATTTCATCCTTGAGGGCAGCTTTATACTTCTGAAGCTTAGCTGAATCGATTTGGAGTTTAGCAATCCGCACAACAAGGTTTTTGTCCTGGGCGGACACGCTGTGATACGAGATGAGCGACAGCAAGTATCCGATGGCCAGAATGGAAATTATTCTCCGCAGGCTCTGTATTTCTTTCGAGCAAACCTTTCTTAATCCGCTGTTCAGTGGCATGTCTGATGTTTTTCCTTCTTTCCGTAAATGAATTTTCATATTGGTCGCTGTTCGTGCTTTCGCTAAAAAAATGTAGGAGGAGATGACAACAGTTTTACTCCGACATTAAAGTCCGGTCATTTTCTCAACGTTCTCTGTGTAACGGGCACCGATCACCTCAATCTTCGAAGCGGCATCATCAATTGCTTTGAGATCATTAGCCGTAAGTTCAATTTGGGCTGCCCCATTGTTTTCAGTCAGGCGGTTTAACTTGGTTGTGCCGGGTATCGGAACAATCCACGGTTTCTGTGCGAGCAACCAGGCAAGGGCGATCTGTGCAGGAGTGGCCTGCCTGCCAGACATGTTGTCATTTTTTTCCTTTGCTACTTTTCCTAGAAGATCAATCAATGCCTGATTGGCTTTGAGCGCTTCTTGTGTGAAGCGTGGAAGCGTGTTTCGGAAGTCACTACTTTCGAACTTGGTGTGTTCATTCATCTTACCGGTGAGAAACCCTCTGCCCAACGGACTGAATGGAACGAACCCGATGCCCAGTTCTTCCAAGGTGGGGATAATTTCTTTTTCAGGAGTGCGGGTCCAAAGGGAATATTCGCTCTGCAATGCTGTGACCGGTTGTACCGCATGTGCATTGCGGATGGTTTTTGCACCTGCTTCCGAAAGGCCAAAGTGTTTTACCTTTCCTTCTTTGATCAGATCTTTTACGGCGCCCGCCACGTCTTCAATCGGCACAGCTGGATCTACACGATGCTGATAGAAGAGATCAATTACATCAATCTTCAGCCGCTTGAGTGATGCTTCCGCTACCTCTTTAATATGCTCGGGACGGCTATTAACGCCGGATTGTTTTCCGTCCTGAATATTGAAGCCAAACTTGGTCGCAATGATTACCTTTTCGCGATAAGGTTTCAGTGCTTCACCCAAAAGTTCTTCGTTGGTAAACGGGCCATATGCTTCTGCAGTATCAATAAAAGTGACTCCTTGTTCGATGGCGGCATGAAGGAGTTTGATCATCTCGCTCCGGTCAGGAATTGGCGTATAGCCAAAACTCATCCCCATGCAACCAAGGCCAATGGCGGATACCTCTAAGTTGCTATTTCCAAGTTTGCGTTTTGGCATTACTTGTTTCATGTCTTTTTGGATTTATGATGCTTCAAAGGTAGTGTTACCCTCCTGCAATGGCACCGATCACAAGAAAAGGTTCTTCTCCCGACACGATTTTAGCGGACAGTTTAACATCCGGTGACTCAAGAGACAAGTCTTCTCCACAAGCAAAGAACCGCACAAAGGGACGGCGATGCTGTGTTGCGTGATCACGAATTGTTCCAGCCAGCATGGGATATCGCGTCTCAAGGGCATTCAGCACAGAACGAACTGTAATTTCCCCTGTCACCTCCAGGCGCACTTCTCCTTCAATCCGTGCAAGATTACGCAAATGGTAAGGAAGTACAACGCGAATCATTTCAATGTTTGAACTTCCACAGAATAAACCGCAGGGAGATTTTGCACGATCGCTTTCCAGTTGTCTCCACTGTCGGATGAGGCATACACTTGTCCTCCTGTGGTACCAAAATAGATGCCGCACGATTCGAGCGAGTCGACGGCCATCGCATCGCGCAAGATGTTTACGTAGCAATCTTTTTGCGGAAGACCATTGGTGAGCGCTTCCCAATCGTTTCCACCCGTTCGGCTGCGATAGACGCGCAATTTTCCATCAGGAGGAAAATGTTCTGAGTCGCTTTTGATGGGGATTACATAAACAGTGTCAGGCTCATGGGCGTGGACGTCGATCACAAATCCGAAATCCGATGGAAGGTTGCCGCTGACTTCGTACCACGACTCGCCCGCGTTGTCACTGCGCATGACATCCCAATGTTTCTGCATGAACAGTACCTCCGGACGTGAAGGGTGCATGGCGATGCGATGAACGCAGTGGCCCACTTCCGCTGTCGGATCAGGGATGTACTGAGATGATAATCCACGATTGACAGGCCTCCACGTCTTGCCTGCATCATCTGTTCTGAACACGCCCGCTGCCGAGATGGCAATGTACATACGACCTTTATTTTTTTGATCGAGCAGGATGGTATGCAATCCCATGCCACCAGCACCGGGAGTCCATTTGGGACCGGTGCCATGACCTCGCAACCCCGCCAGTTCCTGCCAGCTTTTGCCGCCGTCGATGGTCTGAAACAATGCGGCATCTTCAACACCGGCATAAACTTTTTCCGGATCTGTCAGCGATGGTTCCAGATGCCAGACCCGTTTGAATTCCCACGGATGTTGGGTACCGTCATACCACTGGTGCGTCGTCAGCGGTTTACCATCCGAAGTAGAAGTGTCATAAGCAAACATATTGCTTTGGGTCATCGGCATCCCATCGGGAGTCGCGGTTGACTCGCCGGGTTTGAAACCGGGTTGGAACCATGTCTTGCCGCCGTCATCCGAACGCTGGATAATTTGGCCAAACCACCCGCTGGATTGCGAAGCGTAAATGCGGTTGGGGTCGACAGGAGATCCTTTCATGTGATAAATCTCCCAACCTGCAAAGAACGGACCGCTGACATCCCACTTGGAGCGCATGCCATCGGAGGTGAGGATGAAGGCGCCTTTCTTTGTGCCAACAAGAACCCTTACTGCGCTCATGATGATTTTGATTTAGATAGTTATTGAAGGTAGATAATTTCGGGACACCACAACATGTCTTTGAAAGGAATTTATGATTTACAATTGACGATTGCCTGGTAAATAAGAATTGTAAATCCAAAATCGCAAATCGTAATTCCCTATAGGCTGTCTTCTGATCGGTCTTTGAAAGGAATTTTGGATTTATGATTTACAATTGACGATTGCCGGGTTAACAAGAATCGTAAATCCAAAATCGTAATTCCCTTCAGAACGCAAGCCTACCTTTTCGACCGCTTACCCTTGGTAGGTTTCTTTTGAACCGGCTTCTTCAGGTTTTCTATTTCAGTGCGCATGGTTTTTACCTGATTCAGCAATGAATCTTTGCTGGAAGAAAGTGATTCAATTTGTCGCTGCTTTTTTTGATCCAATACCTCTGCTTGTTGGATTCGTTGCTCTGCCTTTTGAATCTTCTCTTTAGCACTTTGGAGTCTTTCACCCCTTTCATATATCATATATCCAAGCCACACCAACCCACCAAGGACTAGTCCGCCGATGATTACCCCGCTAAGAATGGCTGAGCTGGAATAGCCTGCCTTCTCTTCTTTCTGGAAATATCTATTTGCATAATAAGCGGCAATGGCTTGGGGCTTGACTTCTATTCCACCTGTTTTTTTTCCGGATAATTCCGACAGCAACTCATCATTGATCAATATTCTGCACAGGCGCTCTATTTCTTTTACATTGGGTTTCTTGAAGAACCCATATTTATAGGCGGGAATCAGTTCGTCGTATTCATAAGACTTCTGATCTGTTTTTGAAATAAACTCAAGCAAACGATGTAGTTTTTCCCCCTCTGACATTGGATAAAATTAGGAAAATGCCAGCTTAGAATCATATTTATTTGTGACCCAATTGTGCTCATTAGCCCGAATTTGAACGCGGCACGTCATTGTCAATTTTAATTGCTCCTTCTCAATTAGTCCAGACTCCGTTATATTGTATCAATATGAAATATCTCCCTTCAACTACTAGCAGACGCGGATTCCTCAAAAAGATCGCCCAGCTTTCTGCATTTACCATTGTTCCGCGTTTTGTGATTGGGGGCACCGGATACATTCCTCCCAGCGATCTGGTGAACCTTGGATTTATAGGATGCGGCAGACAAGCCGGTGGGTTGAGAAATAATTTTCATATGACCGGCATGGTCCAGATTGTGGCGGCGAGCGAAGTTTACGGCGAGAAGGCCAGGCTGTTTGTGGAGAAGACCAACGCTATGTATGCAGAGAAGTCAGCAACTGCGTCCTACAGTGGAGTAAAAATGATGAAAGACTTTCGTGAACTGCTGGCCATGAAAGAAATAGATGCCGTGGTGATTGCTACACCGGATCACTGGCATGCAGTGATGGCCATCAAAGCACTCGAAGCGGGTAAGGATGTGTATTGTGAAAAGCCGTTGTCACTGACGATCGCCGAAGGAAGGGCCATGGTCAATGCAACCAGAAAAAATAAAAGAGTATTTCAGACAGGCAGCATGCAGAGATCCTGGCCGGAATTCCGCCAGGCGGTGGAGCTGGTACGCAATGGATACATTGGAGATATCAAAAGCGTTAAAGTAAATGTAGGAGGACCTCCGATACCCTATGATTTGCAAGCTGAAACGATTCCTGCCGGAGTGAACTGGGATGCATGGATCGGGCCAAATGCCATGGTCAATTTTAGCAGTGAACTTGCGCCCTTGCCACAGGCTAATGTATGGGCCAACTGGCGCAAGTATAAAGAGTTTGGTGGTGGCGGCATGACCGATTGGGGTGCGCACATGTTTGACATTGTGCAATGGGCACTCGACCAAGATGAAAGCGGGCCGGTTAAAATCACGCCACCAGATAGTAAGGAGTTTCAGTTACTTACATATCAATACTTCAATGGGATCACGATGACGCACGAGAACTTCGGTCTGAACAATGCGGTGCGCTTCATTGGTTCCAAAGGCCAGATCGACGTGCAGCGAAAAAAGTTAGAGACATCGCCAGATCTTACCTTGAAAGATAAAATCATTGGCGCCAGCGAGAAACACGTTTACTTCAGCGAGAATCATTACACTGATTTTCTTAAAGCGATCAAAAACCGCAACCGCCCCATCTGCGATGTGGAAGTTGGGCACCGCACGGCCTCCGTTTGTTCCCTTGGAAATATCGCTTACGAACTGAAGCGCCCGCTGGAATGGAATCCAAAAAAGGAAAAGTTTCTCAAGGATGATGTGGCGAACGGAATGCTTACAAGGAAGTTGAAGGGGGAGTGGAATGTGCTATAGTTGTTTGGCGCGCTCGTTGCTTCTTTGGCGCGACGTATGTGACGCGTGTCGGCGAGTTTTGAATTCGAGTGGATATTAATTTCGATGGGGGTGAATACCTGTTATTGACTTATGGCGATGAGTTTCTGTGGAATTGGCGCAAGCTCCACCTTCGAATGAAGTTCACAACGGTCACGCGTTGCCATAGGTGATGAAAATCGGGATGGCCTCGATGATTCGCTCTAAAAAGCTACCCGAAAGGTGACACCCATGGTTCTTGGATTTCCCAGATGGGTAGCGCCAAAATCATAGGCGTAAGCGATGTATTGACTTTCGGATAAATTCCTCCCCCAAAACATCAATTCATAATTTTTATAGTTAATACCAAAACGCGTATTGAAGAGACTATAACCTGATTGCTTTATTGAATTAGCCAAATCAAAATATTGGTCTCCCAAATACATCCATTCACTCCGGACGACGAATTTCAGTTTTTGTTCCGAACCTGTTCCCGATTGGTACTGCAATGCCACCATCGAAGTTGTCTGTGGTGTAAATAGCTGACGGTTTCCGCTGAAGTCGACGTTCTGACCGTCCTTGGATAAGTACAAAGAATTATAAGTCGCCTTGGTGGTACCGAAATTATATTCAATCTGAATTCCTTTGGCCGGTGTGGCTGCCAGTTCCAGTTCTATACCCTGACTGGTCAATGAACCCGCATTCTTGATCACCGTCACCGCGGCCGGCAAAACCAATGTTGGTATTTGGGCATCCGTGACCTCGATGTGGAAGGCAGCAAGATTCACTTTCAGGCGGTTGTTTAAGAAAGTATTTTTTACCCCAATCTCAAAGTTGTTGCTGTACTCGGGTTTGTAGGGACGCAATGGCGCCTGGGATGGGTCTGCAGATACCGGAGTTAACCCACCTGTTCTAAAACCTTTGCTGTAAGTTCCATAGAATAGATTGTGGTCGGATAAAATATATGAAAGTGTGGCCTTTGGCGAGATGGCGTTGTACGAAACAGTCGCTGAAGTGTCGGGGAGAATGTCAAAGATTGGGTTTGGATTGGGGTCATGCTGATATTGAGCACGTGCTTTCGTTTCTTTTTGTTCGTGATCGTACCGCAACCCTCCGGTAAATTCAAATTTGTTTTGAAAGCGATACGACGCCTGTCCGAAAAAAGCGATCCCTGAATTGGTCGATTTACTCGTGTTGATGGTAGAGAACTGAGAATCGGGAATACCCAGAAAGCCGGCGTCTTTGCCAAATCTCGTAGTCTGTTTTACCGGAACATCCTGATAATACAAGTAAGATCCTGCTGTCCATTTCAATGGAGATTGTGAACTGGCAGGTGATGTAAACTTGAATTCCTGGGTAAAGACTTTTACTTTATTCCAGTCTGTACCATAATCATTGATGATGGTAACGCCATCGATGGGGGAGAAGTCGCCGTCAATGGGAGTTTGATAATAGCGGTAGTTGGATTGATATGTTGTCTGAGAAGTGAAATTCAGGGCGGAGCCGGAGTAAGCTGCCGTCAACGAGCCATTGAATATATCGTCGACCATGGTGGCAACTGCATTCTGGTTAACGGTATATGGATTTTTGAATGCGCCTTGAACAGTTCCAGTCAGGGGAAATGCCCCATTGTTGCGGTTCGAATTGTGCTTCACATTTAGAGTGAACGCCCATGCAGGACTGGCGATATAACGTAGGTAATAATTTCCCGTGTAGCTATTCTTCTTGTCGAAGTGAGAATTGTCAAATTGGTTGGTGTAGTATCCATCCATCTGATCATAGACTCCTGAAGCGCCAAAGAAAAGTTTGTTTCGGATCAATGGGGTTCTGAAGCCAAATCCATAACGCTGTTGACCATAATTCCCTATCGTCAACTCTGCAAAGCCTTTGGTGGTATTTGTCGGGGGTTGAGTCACCACATTGATTACTCCACCCATGGCATTGCGGCCATACAACGAACCTTGCGGACCGCGAAGTACTTCGATACGTTGGACATCAAACAATTGTACGATGTAGGTATCCAAACTAAATTGATTGACGCCATCTATGTAAGTGGCTACCGCCGGATCGTAGGATGTCGATGTAATTCCCCGGATGGAAGTAACGTTGCGGTTGTCTCCGGGATCAGCAGAGTACAGGTTGGGGACAATGGCTGTAATATCGCGGAGATTCCATAACCTGTATTGCTGAACCTGTTTGGTTGAAAGGGCGCTGATTCCGGAAGGGATGGTTTGTACTTCTTCCTCAAACTTTTGTGCAGTCACCATCACCGCATCCAGTTGAGTAGTGGAGGCCGCCAATTGAATGGAAAGATTGTTGTCACTTGCTTCACCCATTGTAATTTCTTTCTTCATGGTCACGAACCCAACAGCCGAAATTTCTAAAGTGAATTTTCCCTGAACCAGATCTGGGATTACGAATTTGCCTTCGAGATCACTGGTAGTGCCGGAATTTGTATTGAGGATATGAATCGATACCCCCACAATGGGTTGAGAATTTACGTCGTTCACATTTCCGGAAATGGAATGAGTGCCTTGCCCGAATGATGCAGCGCTGTTTAACAGCAATAAAATCAGAATAGCCTTTTTCATAGGAAAAAAAATGCAAAATACGTTAATTGGATGGTTCACCCACGATGACACCTTTGAAAAATAATGAACAATAAGTAACTGAGAGAGTCAACGAATTGGGGTAAAGGATAAAGTTGTCATGAAAACCAGATTGCATGGCAAAACAGGTTGTGTGAAATTGCTTGAAAAGCTATGAAATTGGTAAATTCGTATTATGAAAGCTACTTCAACCAGTAAGTCTCAGTATTACAAACTGGATGCAATTGGGTTCATTGGCGTGCAAAAGAAAGGCACCAAAAAACAGGTTACGCTTAGCGCTGTCCGAACAACCCGTGCGATCAAGAAACTAAAATCTTCCTCTCTAACTCCTCCGGTATTAAGATCTTCTCGCAATAAGAAGCTTGATAACGTCGATGCATAATCTGTAACAAGTTGGCAGTTTCAAGAAAAATCTGATTCTTAACTGCAAATGCAGAAAAAATCACTTTGCTTAAAAAAGATGACTGGTAATAAGATGCACCAGAAACGATTTTCCGTTTGCTGATGTTGTTCATCAAAACGTTGAGAACTTTTCAGTACACAGATGCACAGGAATCAATTCTTAAAATCAATCGCACTTATGCCATTGGCAGCAACCATGAAATTGAACGAACTAGATAAAATAACAGCGCCCTTCAAAAGCACCGACAAGATGCCGGTACTCTTTCTGGGCCATGGCAGTCCGATGAATGCCATAAATGAAAATGAATTTGTAGTCGGCTTCAGGAATATCGCAAAAGAAATTCCAAAGCCGAATGCGATACTGTGCGTATCGGCACATTGGGAGACGAAAGGAACATTTGTAACGGCGATGGAGAGACCCAAAACGATCCACGACTTTGGAGGTTTTCCAAAAGCGCTCTACGACGTGCAGTATCCAGCCCCTGGAAGTCCGGCGTTGGCGCATGAGACGAAGGACATCATTAAGACTACGACGGTGGGACTGGACGATCGCTGGGGCCTCGATCATGGTGCATGGAGTGTGATCAAACATTTATATCCAAAGGCGGATGTACCGGTAATCCAGTTGAGCCTGGATTATTCTCAAGCGCCACAATTCCACTACGATCTGGCAAAGGAAATTGCATCCCTTCGTGAAAAAGGAGTATTGATTATCGGCAGTGGCAACATGGTTCATAACCTAAGAATGGTCGCCTGGGATAAAATCAATGCCGATAACTACGGATATGATTGGGCCCTGACGGCACGCGATAAAATGAAGCAATACATACTGAGTGGTGATCACAAACAACTCATCAACTTCCGGGGACAAGGAAAGGAATTTGAACTCGCCATTCCCACGCCGGAGCATTATCTCCCACTTTTATATGCATTGGCATTAAAGCAGGAGCATGAAAAGGTGAGCTTATTTAATGACAAGGCATTAGGAGGCTCGCTGACGATGACGTCTTTGAAAATTGATAGGCAGTAAATCTGACAAAGGATCACTTTTTGTGACGTGCAGCTTCGGGCATCAACAGCATGAGTGCGAGGATTAATATCGGCAAAGAGGCCGAGTTCCGCATTGATCACTATTGAAAAGTAAAAAATCAAGATTAGAATCGGGTGATCAACAAAGGTTATTCCTAAGGAGTCGTGTAACAGCTACTTTTGTTGTGGGACGTTTTGCTACTCCTCGTTTTTCTTAACCCAGAGTTTATAGACGTCATTTGTCGTCAATACATTTTTGAAACCTTTTCTTTTCAACCCGTCCTTAAGTTGCGAGTCACCAGTCCAAAGTCGTCCTTTCAAAAATCTTGTTAAAGCTATAAAGTCTGTGTCGTCAAGGTCTGTTCCTTCTGTTATTTTTTCGGAATCCTCCCATATTTCTTGCGGGATTATTTCCTCATTAATGAAATTGATTTTGGTCAACAGGGAATTGTAAGATTCCTCAAGTTGCTGGTCAGATAATTTTGAAATCTTCTTTATTCTGTCTCAATGCTTTTTGATTTCCGTCCGTAAATAGTGCGGGCTGTAAAATTCAAAAATGCCCTCTGAGTTGAATATTATTTGTCCGAAAGTCGTTTGAGTTTTTAGGAGGGCACTGAAAATAATGTTGGTGTCGACTATTATTTTCACTTAATAAATCTCTTTCGGTTTTTATTCCACCAACCTTTTTTGATGTCTTTTGCTAACTTGTCAACGTCCTCTTGTTTTGCCTGTGACTTATCGGTCGCTTCTTTATATGTCAAGTAGTTAATCAGGTTCTGAAGTCCCGTGGTGTCTATATAGGTCGGGAGTCTAATAATTATCTCTTTTTTTGTTCGTTCAATTACCATTGTCGTTCGTATTTAATCCCTAAAATCGGAGTTTAACTCGTCAAAAGCAAAATGAGCCACAATGCTGGTGTATGAAACGTGGCTGGGCTTTCGAAGTGCTGTCCTGAGGGGCGGATCCTGCGCACTATGGCTCACGGCCGCCTACTCGAGTTGAGATGATGTCCCAGATTATTTCATAATCAATCCCAAAATATTCGTGAGATATTCTATTTCTTAGTCTGTACATTTCGTCCCAGGGAACATTTGGATGTTTGTCTTTGATTTCCTGGGATAAGTTTTTACTCGCTTCTCCAATAACTTCAAAGTTTCGGATTACTGCGTCAACTGTTTTATAGTCTCTTTTAAACTGGATGAAATCCAATCCCAAAATATATTCCTGGATTCGATCCATCGCCAATACGATGTCCTCAAGATAAAGAATATTGTCTCGCTCGGTGGGTTTCAAACGTATTTAACTTGGCTTAATATTGGTCGTTTAATTCTTTCTTTTAAGGCGTCTTTGGTTATCAAGTCAATATTCAGCCCGAATTCTTGCTCAAGAAACTTCTCAAGCGTGAAAAATTCCCACCCAATTGGTCGGGAAAATTCAACCAATAAGTCAAGGTCGCTTTTGTCAGTCTGTGCACCAGTAGCATAGGAACCAAAATACCCTATTTTGCTCACATGGAATCTGTCCGATAATACAGGCTTTAATTTTTGAAGTTTGGCTTCTATGTCAGTTCCTTGTGTCATGTGTCAAATTTACTAAATCTTGGCGACCTGCTGTGGTTTGCGCCACATTAACAAACAAAATTAAGAAACTGAAGCGGATCCTATTTAAGCAATATATAGACGTCCACGAAGCATAGTGGCACTGCTCTTAATAGTATTGGCGTCACCGTCTTTATATGTTTCACTCCACTAACAAAGAAAACAACAAGTAACAGTGTCCCACTTCCAATTGTCAGTCCACCAATCATTAGCATGTTCTTGTATCCGTCATTACCGAAGTCGAATAGATAGAAGGCTATCCCAAGTGCTGAGATTGCGGAACTTATCCATAATACTTTGGGAACAATCATAAGTCCAAGTAATCCTGAGAATCCAAATTGTTCACCTTCTTGTCTTGGTATGTCAGTGGGTCGGTACGCCAATAAAAAGAATGTAACTCCAAGTCCTAGGAGTGACACTCTGGTCACGGTTGAGTCAATCTTCATTACCGTCAAAATAGCCCCAATGGCTAAAGTTGTCAGTAGAACTTTTTCAACTATTGGCAGATGTTTTGTAATTGTCACGATAAACGGTGTCGGAGTCTGTTCAGGAGTCATAGTTGGTTGTATAGTTTAAATCATTTTGTCATCAGTTATTTTTTTGTCGTCGGGGGCATTGGCTGCAACGTTGGTGTTTCTGCAGTGGTGTTCTTTTGAAAATGTATTCGTCCCGGTTGAAGTTGCGTCCTACTCTAATTGTCTTGCTGAGTGATGTATCCGAACGATGCCGATGTAGTTCGATTGATTTTATAAACGATTCTGTAATTGCCTTCTATAAGCTCCCTGATTATTTTCGAATTGAATTCTGGAACCGATCTTCCAGAGTTGGGAAAGTTTTCAAGCTGGTCCACCCGGTCAATAAGTTTTTCAATGAATTTATCCGCGTAAACTTTTGAGTCCTGATGTATTCATGGACGGCTTTTAAGTCCTCTAACGCAAACTCAGTCCAGATTACTTTTACCATTTTTTGGCAATCTCTTTTACGGTTTCATGTGAGACGGTTTTCCCGTCGTCCAATTGTTTTAAACCCTTCTCAACCTTTTCCACGAAAACCAATTTCTCCATGAGTTCTTCGAGATCGAATTCACTTGGAAGCTCTTTCACAGTCTCAATTGCTTTATCTCGTTTCATCGTTCGGTTGTTTAAGTCAAATTTAATCAATTTTTGGCTTGACCGTATTCTTGCTTGGCGCTGGCTGCCAACGATTCAACGGCAAGGCAAACATTTGCGCTGAAGCGAAGGTACCCGTACGTACAGTGGTCATGCCTTCATTTATTACGGCAGATAAATGTGAGAGGCGAACCTCGTCAGTTAATTCTGGTGGGGCCGTCTACTCGATTGGCAGCCGTTGGGTCTTCACGTATTTGTTTATTGTAACCACAGTTACCTTATTTTTCAATAAGTGGGAAGTCTGAGAAGTCGGAAACGTACTTACTTAAATTTAGTCCTGAGCACTCTACTTTATTTTTCTTTGAGTAAGAAAAATACAAGTTTAGATTACCCTTATGTTTTGAACCGATTTTATCCTTCTGCCAATGTTCAAGGAGGTAATCCTGTCTAATTATGATTGGTTTTGTCCATTGGTCATTGTGTCTAGCAATAAACACATAATGAACTTGAATGTTTGCTATACTTTTAAGTTGAGTTAAGGGTACATTAAATTGTCCACTGAAACCATTTTTTCTTACGGTTGATGTTGATGCCTTAACTTGAACCCTTCTCAAAGTACCGTTATCATCCTGTACCACAAATATGTCGTCCCCAATATCAACTTCAGGAATGGCCACATTCCATCCGCGAGTCAGAAATTCTGACATTACAGTGAGGTGTCCCGCTTTACCAAGGTAGAGATGAAAATTCTCCTTCAAGCAGCTACGTTGAGCGTGTGCAATACCTTACCTGTTTGACTGTCAATGAACTGGATTTCATTAACCTTTTTTCGGAGCTCATTTTGACTGTCAACCCCGAGCAAAGCAGGATAAATGTAGGCTTCAAGTTTCCCGTAGTAAATCTCAAAGTCACTTTTTGTATCGTAGGCAACAAAAATATTATTAGCTGGATAAGAGTTAGGGAACCAGGTCTTTATCATCTGTCTTATTGACGGTGTTATACTAAAAGTATAGCCGTCCATCTGTCTGTTTACATTTATTTTAATTGCTTCCATATTGTCTAAAGTTGTCAACGTAAAGATAGCCAAAATAGGGCGGGTTTTTCGCGGTCAAGCCATCAAATTTCGGCATATTCAAATTGTCCAGGCTATGGAAATTGTTTCTCGTGTCACCGAGGAGTATTTTGTTTAATTCAAGGTGTCAGTTCGTTATATGAAACTACTTTGTCCGACCCCATTCTGACTAACGTTTCACAAGTTGTTGATATTTGCCTGTGGTCGGTATGTTGTCAACAACATGGGTAGTGTGAGGTTTAATATTTGCAAAAGAGTTTGTGATTCTCTCGTGCATCAAGAATGTTAAGATGAATATGTACAAGTGTTGTTGGTGCCCGATGCCGTTTTTTCAACATGGACAATATCAAGGAGTCATTTATTAATTTGAATTGAAAACAGCTGGCATCGGAACACCAACAACGGAAAAGACGGCATTACGTGAGTGTATAAAACGTAGCGCGGTTTAGGAGCTAAAGCCATGGGTAGGTGTTTGTGGCCATTACGCTCACTCTCTACTTTTTTGTCGTATAATAATAAATCAGTCCAGCAATGATTAGTCCTGCCCAAAATAGTAAATGATATTTCCCTTTAGTCCTTAAATTTTGAATTTCATTATTTGTCAGTTGTCGTGTACCAACCTTGCCTTTTTTGTATCCCTCAATTCTGTAACCCGTTGAATGTCGTCTGTCACTAACTTTAATTGGAACATCACCGTAAATCGGTTCTCTTGTTTTTGTAAAGCAATTTATTGTTTTAATAAACACAATAATTGTCCCTACAAATGGAATGATAAAAAAGACGATGTCAAGAAGAACAGTTGAAACTGCATTTGGCTTTGAATATTTGGTCTCTGCCGACGGGCTCATATTTAATCGAGTTTTATTTAGTCTGTAGTTGGTTTTCCAAAAAGATGTCGTCCACCTTTACGAAATATGTTTTTTGAGGTTTCATCACCACAGATTTGCCGACCAATTGTTGTAAACATTTGCTTGGTTGTATTTTAATAAAATATTTACCATCATACTCGGTCTGCACCGAATCTTTTCCAATACAAGTACCGATAAAAGTGCTGCCTGACTTGTAGAAGCACTCCTCTGCATCATTTGCATAAAATGAGTCGGACTCAAAACCTATAGTATCTTTTCTGGAATAGTTTATTCTCCTTAACTCATCCTGTCCAAGAATAGGAACGCGTTTAATATTTCCCACGCTAATGAATGCTTTTCTGTCGCCCGGGGATTTCATGAATACGCTGTCCCCAATTTTTACCTTCATTAATTTCTCTTTGTCCAGCGTTGACGGTCCACATGCTGTCAAGAGCCCGGAAGCGATGATGAAAAATGTTAGCCCTATTATTTTCATATTGTCGGTTTACTGTCCTTTGTCCAAGGAGCATTGCCCCCAATCTCGCTATATGCACCTTGGTGCCTAAATATTAGATATCCGTTCAACGGAGTGAATATAGCCAAATCAATCCGTTTGTGCGCGTCTCATTGCGTTCACAACATCATTAAAAGTTAAAGGGGGTAATGTCACGGCCTTTATTTGAAGCTGATCAAGTCCGCCAATATCCAATTCTGATGTCGGGCCCTTGCTTCTAACATAGAAATCAACGGAAAGAAATTAGATAGACAGTAAATCTGACAGGAGGTTAACTCTTTTGACCTGCAGCCTCTAATCAAAGAAATTCTTGTCTTCCGGACTCAGATACCGCTTCGCCACATTAACTTTTATATCCACACCCATCCCGGGTCGATCCCAAACTTCAATAAGTCCGCCCTTGACGATAGGATCCGGCAATCCTTCCACCATGTCGTACCATTCCGGTGCCGCGACAGGATATTCAAAGGCAATGAAGTTTTCGGGCATGGCCGCTCCGCATTGCACGTGGGCCGCGAGTCCCAGCAGTCCGTCGAAAACTCCATGCGGAGCCATTTGTATTCCGTGAAGTTCAGCGTATTCAGCAATCCATTTCATTTCTGCTATTCCTCCTACGTCGGCGGGGTCAGGTCCGATGACACGTACGGCTTGCTTTTCGAACAACTCCTTAAAATGCTGGCGCAGGTAAATCTGTTCGCCAGTGTGTATGGGTGTCGTAGTGTTCATCGTAACCTCGCGATATAGATCAGCAAGTACATACGGTGTGTAGTCGCCGGTGATAATATCCTCAAGCCACATAAGATTCATCGGCTCGAGCGCTTTGGCAATACGAATGGCATCGCTGATGGTATGTCCCGGACCAATGTCAAGTGCCATGCCAATGTTGTCACCCAGCACTTTTTTGATTGCTTCCGCACAGGAGATGATATGCTTGAATCCTTTGTCTGTGAGCGGACCGCGGTAAGGGTGCGATGCTTTTTTCGTTGGCCCCACTGGCCCGCCGGGAGTCGGACTATTGTTTGTGGAATTGGGGGTGCCGTAATAAAAATCTGGAATGGTCACAGGCATACCGGTGTGATATCCGATGGCAAACTTGGCGATGGTGTAGCCTTCCTTTGCTTCTTTCACCCAGGTAGCATTGGCCGCGTAATCTTCAGGATCGAGCCGCGTCAGTGGAGGCTTCCCGCCGCCGCTGTAAACGCGCACTTTATCACGAACCTTACCTCCGAGCAATTTGTAAACGGGAACACCTGCTACTTTTCCAGCGATATCCCACAAAGCCATTTCAATAGCACTTACCGCGGCGCCCCAGGGTTTGAAGCTTCCCAGCCTCCGGATCTTCAGCATCACGAGGTTAACATCCGTAGGATCCAGTCCCATAATGTAATCCTTATAATACAGTACAATGGGTTTTAAGTAAGGTTTATAAGACTCCGCCATTCCATACCCGCTGATGCCCGCATTGGTTACCACGCGGATCACAGGTTGATCTTTGATAATGGCGCAGCGGAGATCGGTGATCCAGATCTTCGATGGTGCTGCTTGCTCTGATGCGATGACAGGAGTCACGCCTGTGGCCACGATCATGCCCGCGGATGCAGCCATCCCCTGTTTGAAGAAACGACGGCGGCTAAGGTTTGAATTTTGATTATCCATTGGGTCTATGTTAGGATAGTGAGGCAAACTAATGAAAGAAAAATCTTAATTTCCAAAAAGTTTTACTCTTTTTCATGGAGGATCATTTCTTTTCGTTAACAAGTCCAAAAATGAAAAACGAACCAGTTGGTTTAAAGGCCCTAATTTTCTGATTTATAGGTTGGATACCAGATAGTAGGCAAGGGGTAGATTGTGAAAGATGAATTGCACAAGAGCGCAATCTCATCAACCAGGAATATAAATATCAAACGTAGCCCCTTTGTGCAGCTCGCTGGTTGCAGTGATGATGCCCTTGTGGTGCTCTACGATTTTCTTTACAATCGCCAGCCCGATGCCTGTGCCGCTATATATTTCTTTGCTATGAAGTTTTTGGAATACGCCGAAAATACGTTCACTGAAATGGGATTCGAAGCCGATGCCATTGTCCTTGACGGCGATGTGGCAGTAAGTTTTTCCGGAGGAAAGCTTTTCGTTGATTAGCTTATCTCCTTTTATCATCCTGCTTTTAATGATGATGTGCGGTGGTATTTCCGGGTTTGAGAATTTGAGGGCGTTGCTGATAAGATTATACATGAGCTGACGAAACTGAAATGGGATAATGTGGGCAGCGCCTAGTTCATTGAATTCCAGGGTCGCATGTCTTTCCTGCATGGTATCTTTTAGCTCCTCTTTGACGTCCTCGATCACTACCGCGAGCTCCGTTTTTTCAAATTGATGATCCGTGGTGCTGATGCGTGAGAAGGCCAGCAGATCATCAATGAGTTGTTGCATTCTTCCTGCTGCCAGTTGCATCCTATGAAAATGATGCTTGCCATCTTCGGATAGATTTTTGTCTTCATTTTTAAGTATGATGGAGGCAAAGGTTTGAATTTTCCGTAAAGGCTCCTGCAAATCGTGACTGGATATATAAGTGAAGGCAAGCAACTCTTTATTGGCGATGCTTAATTCGGCAGCCCGTTTTTCTTTTTCTTCATTTTGAAAGGCAAGTTCCTTGTTGGCGATAATTAATTCTGCGGCTCGCTTTTCTTTCTCTCCGTTTTGAAAGGCCATTTCATCGTTGGCAATACCAAGTTCTGCTGCGCGTTTTTCTTTTTCAATGTTTTGGAACGCAAGTTCCTTGTTGGCGACCCCCAGTTCGGCAGCCCGTTTTTCTTTTTCTTCATTCTGGAAGGCCAGCTCCTCGTTGGCGATTCCCAACTCAGCGGCGCGTTTTTCTTTTTCTTGATTCTGCAAAGCCAATTCCTGATTGGCAATACCGAGCTCAGCTACTCGCTTTTCTTTTTCTTCATTTTGAAAAACAAATTCTTTGTTGGCGATGATCAACTCTTCGGCTCTTTTTCCCTTCTCTTCATTCTGGGTGTTGAGATCCTTGTTGGCCAGAAGCAATTCTAACTTCAGCTTTTCAATCTCTATTGCCTGGAGGGTAATCTTCTGATGCGCAAAGACCAATTCACGCTCATTGGGCTGCAGGGAAGGGGTTATGTGAATAGCTTCTTTCATTTTATCAAGTCAAAGTGCCTTCAGGCAATTGCATGGTGATTACAAAATCGTCCTTGCCAGGTCTCGTCGCGCTTTGGAGGGCAATTTTAGCCAGCGTTTGCAGAATAATTGTTTGGAAATGTGAAAATAGGGGAGGCTTACGGATGAAATACTCAGCTCCGGTTTGGTAGAGCTGGTTAACCACCTCCTGTTCAAAAGAGGTGGAGTAGACTACTACGGGGAGCAATTTCAGCTTGTCATTTGACTTAATTTCTGACAAACATTCGAATCCATTTTTTCTTGGCATGTTGAGGTCAAGAAAGAGAACGTCCGGTAGAGGAAAGGTTTCATTGAGTAGCAGTCGCATCAGATGTTCTCCATCCGGAACAGTACTAAGGCGCGTCGACAGCATGGATTCTTTCAAGCCCTCTTTAAAGAAGAATCTATCGTCTTCATCATCGTCAGCAAGCAAAACATGGAACTGGTTCACACTTACGCGTTTAGAATATATTTTATTTTGCTATGAGAGAAAGAGTTGCTGGATGCTATTGGAATAGCATGGTGAATGACCTGAACAAGTTCATCATGAGAATTGGGTTTCCTGATGAAAATGTCTGCGCCAGCTTCGAAGAGGATTCGTATTTTATCTTGTAAACTGGATGTCGATAGCATGACAACGGGAATCTCTTTTAGTTTCTCATTTTGTTTCATCTCTTGCAAGCATTGAAATCCATCCTTGCGCGGCATGTTAATATCAAGGAAGAGGATGTGAGGAAGGCTTTCCGAATTTTCGAAAAGATGTTTCATGAGCATTTCTCCATCCGATACTATGGTAAGATGCGTGGACTGCTGTACTTCCGCAAGGGCGTCATGAAAAAATGTGCAATCGTCAGCATCATCATCGGCCAGGATTATATTCAATTGTGTCGTGCTCATGCGTTGAAGATATATTTTAAATTGGTGTTGGAGGACGGAGGATCCAATGCGATGGGGAGTGCATTGCGAATGATTTGCACAAGGTCTTCGAGGGTATTGGCCTTACGAACATAAATATTCGCACCCGTTTTAAAGAGCATTTGCATCTTATCCATTGAATTGGCAGTTGAAAACATGATGACCGGAAGGTCTTTCAACTTTTCATTTCTTTTTATTTCCGCCAGGCACTCAAACCCATTTTTGCGCGGCATATTGATGTCCAGAAAAAGGACGTGTGGGAGTTGCTCTGGGCCGTCAAGGTATTCCATGAGCTTCTCTCCGTCTGCCACAGTCTTGAGTTGTGTGGGCACAGATACGGACTCCAATGCTTTCTTAAAAAAATTGCAATCATCAATATCATCGTCTGCAAGCAGAATATTGACGGTTAAGCTGTTGATGGGTGGTGATTGTGACATGGCGTCCACGAAACTACGCAAATTATGGGCCACTTGCTTCAGGCATCCATGTTGAATGGAAACAGTGCATAATCCAATGTGAAAGCGAATATTTAATCATTTGAGCGTGAAACAGCCAGCGGCTCGTCCGCTCAGTATGGTCTGGATGGACATGTGAATAACTATCTCCAGCTCATCGGCAAAACACAAAGAAACATTCCCATTTCAGGAAAAACGGCTCTTCAACTCATCGGGCAGGCCCTGTCAACCATTGAAGTCTCACAAGAGAGTAATTATTATTCACCCTATTCCGTAGGCGCTTCCGACTTTGGGTCTGTTGGCGGACAATTAAGACGCCCCCGCAGTAACAATTTTAATTTCGTTGGCTTGCTTGAATCTGAAATCGTCGTGCCACAACTATTTACGGCCGGCGCTCAACTTCAAATAGAGGCGTCAAAGAATATTTACTTCATGCCTGCGGTCAATGTACTGGCTGCGGGGTATAAGTTGCAGGACTTTTGGAATACGCTTCCTGATTTTCATTTCAGTGAACGCGTCAACGATCGCGCATTCTATCAGTTTGGTTATGGCATCACGGCCGCATTCATGTCACCCATTGGGCCGATACAACTGACCTTTGCCAGCGATGCGCAAGTGAATGAACTTCGAACTTCCTTTGGGCTTGGTTTTAATTTCTAAGAACAACGTGATTGTCAGTCAATGACAACAAGGAGTAATGCTTATATCCCTGCGTGCCACGACCATCCGCTTTGTATCAGTCCGTATTTTCCCATATCATCAAATTCGTCGGTGACGACGATGCGCTCCAGAAATTTTACACTTTTATAACCCATCTGGGTCTCAATCCTCACCCGCAGCGGTGCTCCATGCGGAACCGGCAGGTTGCGACCGTTCATGCCATACGCCAGAATTGTCTGTGGGTGCATGGCATCGAGCATATCAATGCTGTCGTTCATTCCATCATAAGCATAGAAATTTACGAAGCGTGCACCCGGCATGATCCCGGCGACGTTGAGCACACTGCTCAAAGGTACACCCGTCCATTCTGCGATGGCGGACCATCCCTCTTCACACGTATGTCGGGTGATCTGAGTCCGTGATGGAAACTGTTGCAAGTCGGCAAGTGAATAAAAGCCCGGCATGCTCACGCGCCCTTCAATTGACAATCGCCAATCAGCAAATGCCCCTTGGTGAAGGCGACTGTAGTCTTCCCGGAAAGTGGGCCTTGCCGAGTCACCCGGATTGGTCGTACCCGTGGCAGGAAAAGAGGATATATCACTGTGCCTGTATTCCTTCGCAAGCGACTGCCCGGGAAGAAGGCTGCGCTGGGCGGTGTATGTAAACACATCTCCCATGCGAAGGATATTGCCATAGGTTGGCGGTAGCGGCTTGGAGCACCCAGGCAAAAGCAGGGCACCGACGGATGCGATTCCTGTGGTGAGTGCCTGACGGCGCGTGATCAGTTGATTATTTTTCATATTATTTTCCGAAGGTCATAAATCGTATCTGATGTTTGAATCCCGACTTGATGATCATGACAACGTGCACGACGAGGAACAGAGTGAGTGTTATGGAGGTGAAGAAGTGAATGGTACGGGCGGATTGTATCCCTCCGAATATTTTTAACAGAATTGGGTACCCAGCCGTCACAGCGGGTGACATCGTCAGGCCTGTCATGACAGTCATCGGTAATACAAAGAAGATGACGGCAACGTATGTGCATTTCTGTAAAAGCCCGTATTGTGGTCCGTGCGTCGCCTTCGGTATCCGCATCCTGATATGGTTGACAACGTCGCGCCATATCAACCGGGGTGTAAACTCAGCAGAATCGGGAATGAGGTGGCGCCGGAAATGACCTGTAAAAATTCCTGCAAGAAAATATACAGCTCCTGTCAGGACGAGAAACCATGCCGACAAGAAATGGAGGCTGCGTCCCCAGCCGTTTTGATTGAATATCTCATAAGTCCGGCTTGCGCTGACCGGTGAACCGGCAGCTTCCGAGAAGGGGATGCTTTTTTCCCAACCCCCATGCTGGTAGTTCCGGCTTATGGGTAATTCGAAGAGCGCCGGAGTCAGATCATTTCCCACCTCACCCCAGTACAGTCGCGGATGGCACATAAGAATCACGAATCCGCTGAACGCCAGTGCGGCAAAACTCACCGTCACAATCCAATGAGATCCCCTTACCCATCCAGCATGCCGAATGTTCTCCTGGTTTGTGTTTTGATGAGGGATCATTTTGACAGAAGACTTTTAAGTTCTTTAATTATTAAATGTACTTTATTATTGTAAATACTTATAAGCTTTTTTCAGTCCGTAACTAAAAACAAAAAGTTATCTTCACTTCTTTGTGATAGCCTACCACCGCACCGTAGCTCCCGATTTCCTCTCCCCGTCGGACCTGGATCAACTTCTGTCCATGGGGTGGTATAGAATGCATCAGAATATTTTTACCACCAGTCACCTGCGCAACGATGAGAAATATTACCGGGTTTATTGGCTTCGCTATCCGCTAGCGGAAATTAAGGAACACCCTTCGCACCGAAAAATAAGAAATCGCAATAGATTATTATTTTATACCATAGAAGATTTCACCGGTATACCACCACCACAGGAAGAACTTTATACACGGTATCGCGTAGCCATAGATTTTGAGGGTGCATTAAGTATTGAGCAATGTCTGTTTGGTGACAATGGAATTGAGAAGAGTATTTATCGGACAAAGTGCATTTCTGTCTATGACCATGAAAAACTCATTGCCTGCGGTTATTTTGACCTTGGGAAGCTATCAGGGACCTCCATACTTCATTGCTTTGATCCAGCTTATAAAAACAAAAGCCTTGGCAAGTACATGATGCTGTTGACCATGGACTATTTGAAGTTGGCTGGATTTGAGTTTTATTATCCGGGCTATCTGGTTTCGGGCATTCCAAAAATGGACTACAAACTTTTTATTGGCAAAGAGGCCACCCAATATTATGAACCTGAAAGTAAGACCTGGAGACACTTTCATCAGAGTATCTGTGCAGCAGAGAATCTCTCTGAACTTGAACAGTTGGAATTGATGCTGACGTTTATGGCTTGAGCTTAGTTGAGATTGTCCTTTTCGGAATGCTTGTTGGTGGATAACATCAACAAGGGTATCTTTCACAAAAGATTCACGCATGAATATTCAGCAAATTGTATTGTCCACAAGACCCATCGGTACTCCCACCAGCGATAATTTCAAAATTGAAAGCGTGCCGCTGCCCGCCGTGCAGGCAGAGGAACTGTTGCTTCAGCCAATTTTCTTTTCAGTCGATCCTTACATGCGTGGAAGAATGAAAGAAGCGAAGTCATACATTCCGCCCTTTGAGCTCAACAAACCCATTGAAAGTGGTGCGCTGGCCAAGGTGATTGAAAGCAACAGTGCCGCATTTAAAATCGGCGACGTGGTGATGGGCATGCTCCCATGGCGCACACAAACTGTTTCGCCTGCCAAGGATGTGCGGAAAGTCGATGCGGCTGCAGTTCCTCCGAGCTATTATCTCGGCATCCTGGGAATGCCTGGCCTGACTGCCTACTTCGGGTTTCTCGATATCGGCAAACCTAAGAAAGGCGAGACTGTGGTGATATCCGGTGCGGCCGGAGCAGTGGGGCTCATCGTAGGTCAGTTGGCTAAGATGAATGGCTGCCATGTGGTAGGCATTGTGGGTACTGATGAAAAGGCAAAGTTGTTGAAGTCAGATTTTGGATTCGATGAGGTCATCAATTATCGAACGGCCACCGACATCAGGGCATCAGTTCGGCAAGCATGCCTAAAAGGTGTTGATATTTATTTTGACAACATGGGAGGTGCCATTTCGGATGCGGTGATCGGCAACATCAACTTTCATGCTCGCATACCTTTGTGTGGGCAAATCTCACTTTACAATAATTCTGAGATTCCCATAGGCCCACGACTGCAGCCCATGCTTTTGACGAGGAGTGTACTGATGCAGGGGTTTATCGTCTCCAATTATAAAGACCGCTTTCCCGAAGGGATCCAGCACCTGACTGAGTGGGTCAAGGGGGGAAAATTGAAGTTCAAAGAAACAGTCGTTCAAGGTTTTGATAAGTTGCCCAGCGCCTTGCTGGGTCTGTTTAGTGGTGACAATACCGGAAAGATGATCGTGGCAGTTTAGAAGGATGTACATTCTAAGAAAGAAGAATTTCTTTTTGTTGAGACATAAGCCTTTATTAAAAAAATCAATTATGAAATCAATACTCAAATACTTTCCATCAGCTGTTGTTCTACTCTTTGCAGCATGTTCCCCTACGGAGCAAGTCGCAGACGGTGAGGACTCTTTCAACGCCGATTCTCTTCGGAAACATATCGCGGTGCTGGCAGCGGATGATTTTCAGGGACGCAAGCCCTTCACCGAAGGCGAAACAAAGACGATAGCCTACCTTCAAAAAATATTTAAAGAGACAGGATTAGAGCCGGGTAACGGCGAAAGCTATATCCAGGATGTACCGATGGTGAATATCCGTGCGACGGCAGCGCCTGCCATGCAAGTGAAAACGGCAAAAGGAAGCATTTCGTTGAAAGCATTTGATGACTATGTGATATGGACCGACAAGACAGACCCTTCCATATCGCTGGATAATAATGAAGTGATCTTCGCCGGATATGGTGTGATTGCGCCGGAATATAATTGGAATGACTATGCGGGCCTTGATGTCAAAGGCAAAGTAGTGATGGTGATGGTGAATGACCCAGGGTTTGCTTCAGGAGATTCCACCTTGTTCAAAGGAAAGACCATGACCTACTATGGTCGTTGGACTTATAAGTTTGAAGAAGCTGCACGACAGGGAGCCAAAGGGTGCCTGATTGTACACAATACTGCTGCGGCAAGCTACCCCTTTGCGGTTCCGCAAAATAATTTCAACACTTCCAGACTGCAACTTGATAACCGAGGTAAGGATATTATGAACTGCGATGTGGTAGGCTGGGTTGCTGAACCCGTAGCAAAAAAACTATTATTGGCCGGAGGAGCCGATACAACCCTACTCGAAAAAGCACATCATCGTGGGTTTAAGTCAGTCCCCTTGAATCTCAAACTCACCACAAAAATGGAGGTGGAGGGCAGGTATGACAAAAGCTATAATGTGGTAGGAAAGATCACGGGGAGCAAACATCCCGATGAAGTCATTATATATACCGCGCATTGGGATCATTTGGGGATTGGGACGAAGGATGAGAAAGGTGATTCTATCTATAATGGAGCGTTAGACAATGCCAGCGGCACGGCAGGGCTCATTGAATTGGGCCGGGCATTTAAAAGCCTTAAGTCAAAGCCGGAACGGACGATTGTATTCATCGCGGTCACTGCTGAAGAGCAAGGACTTTGGGGATCTGCGTATTATGCAAAGGACCCAATTTATCCCGTTGAAAAGACGGTAGCCAACATCAACATGGATGGATTGAATCCTCTTGAATCGACCCATGACATCATCATCATTGGCAAAGGGCAATCGGAGCTGGAGGATTATTTGAAAGAGGAAGTGGAAAAGGCAGGAAGGTATATTTCTTTCGATTCTCATCCTGAAGCTGGAAGTTACTTCCGCTCCGATCATTTTAATTTTGCCAAGGTAGGAGTGCCTGCTTTGTTTGCTGGATCGGGTGTCGATGTGGTTGGAAAGGGAAAGGAGTTCGGCAAGAAAAGAGAAGATGAGTACACGGCGAAAAAATACCACCGTCCCTCCGATGAATATGATGCTGCCAACTGGACGTTTGCGGGAGGCATGGATGACTTGAAACTTTTCTTCCGGCTGGGCAAAAGATTAGCCCATGATGAGAAGATGCCGAAGTGGAAAGCGGGTTCAGAATTTAAGGCTATTCGGGAAGGAAAGTAAGAACTGTGTTTTCCATTATCTTTCTTTTGTTTTTGTTTGTCACCAGTAAACAGGTCAGGCCATTCAAGAAGCCTCTATGAGCAAAGATCCTCAATCAATAAAAATATTCATCAGTTCCAACCTACCAGAGATCGCCATTGAGTCTCTCCGTGAGGCTGGATTTTCTGTGACAGCGTGGCCACATGACTGGCCCATGACTCAGACCGAACTGGTGCAGGCCGCAAAAAAAGTGAATGCCCTTCTTTGCATAGCCGCCAATAAGATCGACAAGGCTTTTCTAAAGGAGTGCAGCCATCTGGAGATTATCTCTCAATTCGGTGCCGGATATGACAACATTGATGTCTTAGAAGCAACACGGCTGCACATCCCCATTGGAAATACGCCCGGCGTAACAAGTCAGGCAACCGCAGATATTGCGTTTGGGTTAATGATTGCGGTCTCGAGGAAAATGTTTTATCTCCACAAAACCATTGAGCGCAACGAGTGGAAATATTTTATACCTAAAAGCAACCTTGGCTTTGAGCTGAAAAACAAAACTCTGGGCATTTTTGGACTGGGCAACATTGGTCTGGAGGTTTCCAAACGATGTCATGGTGCCTACGATATGCCCATCCTTTATCATAACCGTAAGCCGAACCCCATGGCTGAAAAATTATACGGTGCGCGGTACGTTGGTTTCGATGAACTCTTGTCTCAGAGTGATGTGCTATCAGTCCATTGTTCGCTCAGTGAGGAGACGAAAGGAATTTTCAACAGGTCCGCTTTCAGTAAAATGAAAAAAACTGCAGTCTTCATCAATACTTCCAGAGGTCTTGTCCACAATGAAGATGATCTGATCGCGGCGTTGCAGGCGGGCGAGATCTGGGGTGCAGGGTTGGATGTAACCAATCCCGAACCCATGCGGGCGGACAATCCCTTATTGTCGATGGACAATGTTTGCATCCTTCCTCACATAGGTTCGGGAACGGTTGAAACAAGGAGTAATATGGCGACGCTGGCCGCGCTGAATATTATTGAAATTTATAAGCACAACCGGATTCCAAACCTCGTGAATCCGGATTATCTCAAGCGGATTTAAAATGAGTTTCAAAACTTCTAAACTCTTAACAAGGAACCCGAAACCTTACACCCCCTTCGTATTCTGTATATACTCATGGGGCGCTTTAGCGTAGTTTAGTAGAACAACCTCTACACTCCCCCCACAAACTCTCTCCCGCAAAGACCGAATGGATAGCACCCGAGCCCCTTTCCCGGGGTGATCATTGCGGCACACTAATTTCTTTGAGTTCTAAGTCAGGCATATGCCTTCCAACCTAAAAAAAAGAAAATGAAAAAATTACTATTTGTCCTGGGCGTCCTGATTGTCGGGGCTTCCTGTAAGGACAGTACGCCGACCAGTGGCAACGTAACCATGAAAGTTGCCGCCGTCTCGACCTCCGGCAAGACCGTCGCCTCCGGAAGGGTGGCAACGTCGCGAATTGTCCTCAATGAATTTAAGGTCAACATCGGCAACATCAAATTTGATGTAGATGATGATGACGCCAGGTTCAAAACGGATTCCGTGGTGGAAGACGTTAAACTGAAGGGACCTTTTCTCCTGAATATTCTTGACTCAACCAAAACATTGAGTCAAATCATTAACACCGTAAACCTGCACGTCGGCCAATACAAGGAAATCAAAGTAAAATTTGTCAAAAGCATCGTCGCCGGTGAGATGAACGGAAAAACCTTTCTGATCAAGGGCACTGTGGACAATAAGAAATTTCTGATTTCAAGTGACAAAGAGGTTGTTCTTAAAGTAAAGTTTGAAGATCACAACAAAAAGTGCACGGTCGCAACCAACAGCCAGAACATCATCATCAAGATCAGGATCGATGCCGTGCTTGCCAGGTTAGTGACGTGGGCAAATGCAGGATATCTGAAGGATGTCGATGGCGACGGGTTCATTGACCTCTGTACCTGCGACAAGGACGGACATAAAGACCTGGGTGACCAGATCAAAAGTATTATCGAAGGTGGCACAATGATGGATGACAAAGATTGATATCTATTCAAAAAAGGAAGGTTGTCCCAGGACAATCTTCCTTTTTTATGACTTAGCATTGTTCATCGTAAATCCTCAAAGACAAGTGATCCTAGTTTCATTGAGGAGCCGGATTACCTGCCTACCGGCAGGCAAATCCGGCGCAGCGCTCAACCTAATATGCAGACACCAGCGGTGAGTGTCAAAACTTTTAACAAGAAACTCTGAACCCGGAACTATAAACCCTAAACCCCTTTCGCATTCTGAATATACTCATCCACGATTTTCTCCAACAATTCAAGCGGAACAGATCCATTCTTGAGCACCACATTATGGAATTTTCTCAAATCGAATTTGTTGCCGAGCGTAGTCTTAGCCTTTTCTCTGAGTTCAAGAATTTTTAGCATCCCGATTTTATAGGCGCAGGCCTGACCGGGCATAACAATGTATCGCTCTATTTCGGTGGTCACCTCGCTGGTGGGCATACCCGTGTTCGCGACCATATAATCGATCGCTTGCTGTCGTGTCCATTTTTTGTGGTGGATGCCGGTGTCCACCACCAGACGCACTGACCGGAACATCTCTGCCTGAAGTCGGCCGAGATTTCCAAAGGGGTCATCTTTGTAAAAGCCTAACTCCCACGCCAATCGTTCAGAGTAGAGCGCCCATCCTTCTGCATAAGAAGTGAAGCCCAAAATATTTCTGAAAATGGGTACGCTCCCCAACTCACTCTGGATGGCCACCTGAAAATGATGCCCTGGAATTCCTTCATGATACGCCAATGTTTTCATGCCGTACTTAACAATTTCATGCAAGTCGCGCAGGTTCACATAAAATGTTCCGCCCCGGGAGTTGTCCATGGGTGGGCCCATATAATACGCGGTGGCGGATCCTTCTTCTTTAAATTCAGGCACGCGCTTTACTTCCAGCTTTGCCTTGGGGCGGATATCAAACGCTTCATCCAGGTTATTATTGATTTCATCCAGGAGTCGGTTGTATTCCGCCAGAGCGAGTTTCCTGCCCTCGTCATCGTTCGGAAAAAGAAACCGTTCTTCTTTGTTGATGCTTTGCACCATGTCGCCGATGGTGCGGGTGGTGTCTTTGTAACCTTGCGACAGAAGGATATCCCACATTTCCTTTTTTATTCTTGATACTTCCGATAGGCCAATGTTATGGATTTCTTCCGGGTCAAGATTGACGGTAGTATTTTGCTTGAGCTGATATCGGTAAAATTTATCGCCGTCAGGAAATTTCCAGACTCCGTCATCATCATTGGCTATTTCATACAGTGAAGTGAAGTGATCGATCAGTTTTTGATAAGCAGGGAACACAGTTTGCCGCATTTCATTTTCAACCCTGCTGATCAGTTCCTTCTTTTCTTCTTCTGACAAACTCTTTAGCGTATCTATTTTGGTTTTGAAATTGGTATAGAGAATGTTAGTCTGGATCGGATTGGGCTGACCTGCTTCAATATTGATCTTTGGTTTTCCTTGTCCGGTAAATCCTTTCATTTCATCCAGTACTCTTGTAATCATGAAGCGGGGAGGGGTGATTCCTTTTTCCTGCCTGATCTTCAAGCCTTCCAGCACCTGATCAAATTTTGTGTCGAACTGAGACAAGCGGGCGATGTAAGCCTCAGCATCACTTTTATCGCGAAGCTTGTGTGCGCTTTCCAGGAAACTGGGGAGGTTGCTTTGCACCCCGAACATTTGATTGACAGGATAATCATGATAGAAGAATGGTTCTGATTCTGCCTGCACGGTCAGGAACCATTCAAGTATTTGTGTGTTCAGATGATTGGCCGGGCTTTGACTTTTGAAATCATAACTTTTTAGTGTGGCCAATCCGTCTTTGAATTGGTTGAAGTCTTCCCACTGCTTTTTATCAGATGCGTCGGTGAGCTCATCTTTACTCATATCATAGAGGACTGGTATGCCCAGTTGTGTCACCATTTCCGGATTCGTCAGCGCGAATTCAACAAACACCTTGTCATAAAAGAGGCGAATGCTGAAGGGTTTGAACCAAATGAGGTTGACGACCCATCCTGCGCCCATCAGAAAAAGGACGAGAAGAGATCTAAGAATTATTTTTTTCCAACTGTATTTGGCAGGCATAATATGATGGTTTGGTTATGACGAAAGTTCGACAATGATCTTATCTTCTTACACTTCAACTAGGAATATTTCTATTTTCAATTTAGGGTAGTGGGAAATCCCATCCCGGCTATTTCGCGTAGGTCAACCCAAATCCAATCGGAAGGCTAGCACTTACTTCAATGGGCAGCTTACCAGAAGGAACAAGTTCGCCTTTTATGATTTTGATAAAGGAACGAAAGTACACAGTTTGATTCCCGTAGAATCCTCCTTCACCATACCCTACCATAAATGATGGCAGGTTCGTCATTTTCCTTATGACTAAAGTCATACAACCTACGAGAGCATTACCGTACCTTTATTTAATAATGGGTGTAAAGAAACTTCATCTTCCTTTCCTGCTCTTTGCCTTTATCAATCTCCTCGTGGGAATGTTTGCGGGTTTGATTCGCATTGGCTGGGACATACCTGTCAGCGGCATCACCGTCCATCATGGGGCGATAATGGTTGGAAGCTTCCTCGGATCGTTGATTTTATTGGAAAAAGCGATTCCGCTAAAGAAAAATGCCCTCCTTTTCTTTCCCTTCGTCAACGCACTTGGCCTGTTAATGATCGTCCCTGGCTTTTATAGGTTCGGTCAGGGCTGTCTGGTCTTCGGTGCGATCGGACTACTCTTCATCTTCCTTTTATATTACAAAAGGCAGCCTGATCTGTCCGGTGCCTTTATGATCGTAGGTGCAATGTGTCTCCTTACTGGTAATCTCCTTTTGATGGTAAAACAATTCTATCCTGCTACATTCCCCTGGTGGATGGGATTTATTTTGTTCACCATCGTTGGGGAGCGCATTGAGCTTTCAAAGTTCTTGCCAGTTACACGCACTCATAAGATCGTGTTGGTCCTCTTTCTGTGTATGTATCTGGCTGGCATTTTGATAGCCTTTCACGGTATGGGCAAATATTTGTCTGGATTTGCACTGGTGCTCGTTGCTGTCTGGCTCATGCGTTTTGATGTTATTGCGATTGGCTTGCGAAAGTCAGGACTCACAAAATTTTCAGCGACTTCCTTACTCATTGGATGTATTGCATTGATGGGAACAGGTATCTTTCTGATCATACTCCCGGACCTGCCGTATGCTTATGATGTTACGGTGCATATGTTCTTTCTGGGTTTTGCCTTCTCGATGATCTTTGCGCACGGACCAATCATCCTCCCTGGGGTATTGGGCCTTTCCGTGAAGCCATATCATCCGTTGTTGTATGTCCCACTGTTTACTCTTATCTCCTCACTGGCGCTGCGTGTACTGGCCGATCTTTCAGTGATCCCTTACAGCCTAAGGTTGTGGAGTGGATGGATTTCGGTTGCGAGCATTCTTTTGTATTTTATTGTGCTGGCTTCGACTACCCTCAGTCAGACTGAGCGTAGCCGAAGTAGTCCGTCAGACTGAGCGCAGTCGGGAAGTAGTCCGTCAGACTGAGCGCAGTCGAAGTCCAAACTAGCTCGGCTATTCAGCCGGTCAGACTGAGCGGAGTCGAAGTCTGGCTACGAACCAATAAAAGAACTAATCATTTCAGCCGCCAATATGAGCAATGAGATTATCACTGAATCTACCATTACATGTCCAAACTGTGGACATAAGACAAAGGAAGTAATGCCTACAGATGCCTGCCAATATTTTTATGAATGCGAAAAATGCAAGACAGTCATAAAGCCACTCAAGGGTGATTGCTGCGTATTTTGTAGTTATGGAACCGTCAAGTGTCCGCCCATGCAGACCAACATGAATTGTTGTCAGTAGGGCCGTGAATTACCTGTGTGTGATAGTAGATCATGTGATGCGATTACCGATACCAGCCAGCGATCGCTGAATTCAGAAAGGTTCCTGCAGATTTTCGCTGATCTAATTCGATGCTATCTGCGATCATTCCATCTAACTAAATATTCTATCCCTCGCGCACCCACCGGTTCCTAGAGGGCGAACCGCGCGCAAGCACCCATTAGGGTAGGGGTTAGCGCGGGCAATTCTGTCAACTCAAATGTTAGCTACATTGTTTTACCCTGCCCAAGTCTTAGAATCTGCGGGAAACAAATTAGCCTTCTTCATTTTACATAACCTGAATGATTTTCAAGACTGACGCTGCTAGGTCAGACTGAGCGCAGCCGAAGTCCTGACTAAAGTCATTTTCTCTAGTAACTCAAATCATAATGTCAGGCGGGTTTTAAGTTCTACTTTTTGTTCCAATTAGCGGGGCCACTAAAACTGTTCAGAGGCCAAAAAAATCGCTATTTCTTTTTCTAACGAAGGACTAAAGGCAGCTGAATGGAACAATATCAACTTCTCACTCTATTTATGACCGCAGCAGTGCTGGTAGGGGGTGCCATTGCATTCAGCTACTATGCGGCACCCTACAAGCCAGGCATCGTAAAGTCTGAGCCTTACGAATGTGGAATCCCCACAGTGGGTCCGACATGGATTCAGTTCCATGTGGGGTACTATTTGTTTGCCATCATCTACCTGATCTTCGACGTGGAAACAGTGTTCCTCTATCCATGGGCAGTGGTGATGAAAGAGATGGGGCTTACTGCCTTTATCGAGATCTTCATCTTTATGACGTTGTTGGGATTGGGACTCTTGTATGCATGGAAGAAAAAAGCATTGATATGGGATTAGATATCAAATCAGTGGCGTACGAAGACTTCAATGACAATGAAGCCCTGGAGGAGTTGCAAAAAAATGGCAACAGTGTCATGCTGAGTACGCTGGATGATCTTATTAACTGGGGCCGTTCCAATTCGGTATGGCCTTTGACATTTGCCACCAGTTGTTGTGGTATTGAAATGATGGCGACGGGCGCCCCGCGGCATGACTTTGCAAGGTTTGGAATTGAAGTCTATCGTGCCAGCCCCCGCCAGGCGGATGTCATTGTTGTGGCAGGCACCATTGTTAGAAAAATGGCGCCTGTGCTGAAACGTCTATACGACCAAATGGCTGATCCTAAGTATGTGATCGCCATGGGAGCTTGCGCCGTATCGGGCGGTCCCTTTTTTTATAATTCATATTCTGTCATCCGAGGTGCAGATCACGTAATCCCGGTCGATGTGTATATCCCCGGCTGTCCGCCACGTCCCGAGGCCTTATTATATGGTGTGATGCAGTTGCAGCGCAAGATCAAAGCAATGTCATCTACTCATGTAAAGGAAGCTATTGAGGCACCCGCCTCGGAAGTTCCAAAAGAACAACCCGTGGTAATTGAAACGCCACCCATCGTTCCACCTGCAGAAACCAAGGCACCATGACCCGGGAACAACTTACCGCCTTTGTCACTGCGCTCGTGCCTGATGTAAAGTCCGGATTAAACAAGCAGTTTCCAGAATTCATCGTCACAGCCGACCAGATTCACGCACTCGCAGCGGATTTGAAAGATAAACCAGAAACAAAAATGGATTACCTGTTCTGCGAAACTGCTGTTGACCGCAAAGATGGATTTCACATGGTATACCACCTGACTTCTTCCGCACATGGCCACTCCCTCATGCTGCGGGTAATACTCACCGATAAGGTAAATCCCATTGTGCCAACACTCAGTGGTGTTTGGAAGGCGGCTGAATATTATGAGCGTGAAGTTTTTGACCTTTTTGGAATTCGCTTTGAAAACCATCCTGACTTGCGCCGGATTTTTCTGGAAGATGACTGGGTTGGTTACCCGTTGCGCAAAGATTATAAAGATTCTTTCACCATAGTCCGTTGAGCCATGGAAGAAACGCTCGTTGATATTGACCTTAAGGACAAAGAGGAATACATCATTAACATGGGTCCTCAGCACCCAAGTACGCATGGAGTTTTGCGTTTCGAGACGTGCCTGCAGGGTGAAAAAGTCAAATACATCATCCCGCATTGCGGTTACATTCATCGTGGCATTGAAAAGATGAGTGAAAAACTCACCTACCCCCAGCTGGTTCATCTCACCGACCGCATGGATTATCTTTCTGCACACATTAATAATGAGGCAGTGGCTTTGTGCGTAGAGAAAGCCATGGAAGTGGAGGTAAGCGACCGTGTCAAATATATACGCACCATCCTGGCCGAGCTCAGCCGCATTGCCTCACACCAACTTTGGTGGTCGGCATTTGGAATGGACCTCGGCGCTCTCACGACCTTCTTTTACGGTCTCCGTGATCGGGAGAAGATCCTCGATATTTTCGAAGAAAGCACCGGCTCACGGTTAACGCAGAGCTTCATTACACCGGGTGGGTTGGTGGATGATGTGAACCCCAACTTTCAAAAGAGTGTGAGTGAGTTTATCAAATACTTCCGCAAGAAGCTGCCAGAATATGATCAGCTGCTCACTGGCAATGTGATTTTTCGTGCAAGAACCCTTGGCATTGGCATTCTCACAAAAGAAGAAGCCATCGACTATGGCGTCACAGGCCCCAGCGGAAGAGGATCCGGTTTTCATTGTGACATACGCAAGATTGAGCCGTATAGCGCTTATCCTTTCGTGAAGTTTAATGAAATCACTTACGACGAAGGTGACACCTACCATCGCTACCTCGTGCGCATGAAAGAAATGTGGGAATCCCTCAGCATCATCGAGCAGTTGATTGACAATATTCCACAAGGAGAAATCATGCTTACCCTCAAAGCCATCAAAGCGCCAAAGGGAGATTACTACCAACGCGTGGAAACAGCACGTGGAGAACTGGGTGTTTACATTGTCAGCGACGGTGGACCATCTCCGGCGCGCATCAAGTATCGCTCACCTAACTTTTCAAATTTATTCGTGATCAATCAGATCTCCGCCAACCATAAGATCGCAGATCTTGTGGCCATCAGCGGCTCTTTGGATTTGGTGATACCTGACATTGACCGGTAAATGAATTGATATGTACGATTTTACTCCATTGATCAATTCCATCACCCTGTTCCTCAACGAACAATTCTCCCCCTTTTGGGCTGGCTTGATTTCTATGTTGTTGCTTGGAATCGCCACCCTGATGTTCTATGCTGTGCTGGGATTGTACCTCGTCTATGCCGAACGTAAGATTTGCGCACGCATGCAAAACCGAATCGGTCCTAATCGTGTAGGCCCCATGGGATTGTTTCAGACCATCGCCGACCTCATCAAGCTTCTGCTGAAAGAATTGATCTACATCCGCAATGCGGATAGTTTATTATTCAACATCGCACCTTTCATTGTGATCGTGGCTTCCATCATGGCCATTGGCGCAATACCTTTTGCGTTGGGATTGCAGGCCGTCGACCTCAACATCGGCGTGTTGTACATTCTTGCCATTTCGAGCATGGGTGTCATTGGAATACTCATTGCGGGCTGGGCCAGCAACAACAAGTATTCCGTCATCGGCGCGATGCGGAGCGGAGCACAGGTGATCAGCTATGAATTGTCGGTAGGCCTTGCGTTGCTCTGCATCATCACCTTTGCAGGCTCCATGCAGCTCTCTGAAATTATTACCTCGCAGCAGGATGGTTGGTGGATCTTCAAAGGACATATCCCCGCTGTCATTGCTTTTGTGATCTACCTGATCGCCGGGACAGCAGAAACCAATCGCGGACCTTTTGATCTGGCGGAAGCTGAGTCGGAACTCACGGCTGGATTCCATACGGAATATTCCGGAATCAAATTCGCGTTCTTTTTCCTCGCCGAGTATATGAATATGTTCATCATCGCTGCCCTTGCGACGACACTCTTCCTGGGAGGGTGGCTGCCCTTTCATTTATTTCAATGGGGAGCATTTAACAAGGTCATGGATTTCATTCCGCCGGTATTCTGGTTTTTCGCGAAAACAGCTTTTGTCATCTACCTGATGATGTGGTTCAAATGGACCTTCCCCAGGTTGCGCATCGATCAGTTGCTGGCACTGGAGTGGAAATATTTGCTGCCAATTAGTCTAATGAATCTGATGGTGATTTCATTCTTAACGCTTATGCAATGGCACTTCTAAACACAATAAAAGAAATAGGCAACTACTTCCGCGAAATCACAGAAGGGGTTGCTTCGCTTGCCCGCGGATTGAAAGTGACAGGCGGGTATTTCATAAGACCGGGAACGATCGTCACGCAAAAATATCCGGAGAACAGAGAGACACTCAAGATGTTCAATAGCTTCAAAGGTGAATTGATACTCGTCCATGACGAAAACAACAAGCACTCATGCAATGCGTGCAACAGTTGCCAGCGCATATGCCCCAACGGTTCAATCGAAGTAATGTCGACTCGCGTACAGGGAGCAGACGGAAGATCAAAACGTGTTTTGGATAGGTATATCTATCACTTGGATATGTGCACATTCTGTGGTCTTTGCATACCATCGTGTGATACCCATGCACTGGCATTCAGCCAGGATTTTGAACATGCTGTGTTCGATAGAAATAATCTTATCAAGCAATTAAATAATCCAGGCTCCTCATCAAAAGCGCAAGAAGAATGACGGGCCCAAAAATCATATTTTATTTTTTGTCGGTCGCGATCCTCGTATTCTCCATTCTCGCTTTGCTGGATCGGAAAATCTTACGGGCTGCGATTTACTTGCTTTTCGTGCTGGTGGCCATGGCTGGATTGTACTACATGATGAATTTTCAGTTTCTGGCTGCCGTGCAGCTCATCCTCTACGCCGGTGGCATTGTGGTCCTCATTATTTTCTCCATTCTGCTGACCAGTCAGATCAACAGCAAACTGGACCCTCCGAGAGCAAGTCATTTGGTCATGGGCATCCTTACGGCCCTTGGTGGCATCGTGCTCGTCGGCTTCACGGTTTTACCATACACCTTCACACCTTCAAATACCGCCTCGATTGACGTCAACATGCGTACCATCGGGCGGCAATTGTTAGACACCAATGTGTATGGTTATGCGTTGCCGTTTGAAGTGATCAGTGTTTTGCTTCTGGCCGCATTGGTCGGTACCATTTTCATCGCCCGAAAAACACGTACATGAGCTTAGCATCTGAAATACCGTTGGATTACATGATCATCCTGGGCACGCTGGTCTTCTTCATCGGCCTGGTAGGAGTAGTCATTCGCAGAAATCTGATCACCATGCTCATGGGCATCGAGTTGATGCTGAATGCTGTAAACATCAACTTCGCGGCATTCAACCATTACCTGTACCCGAATCGGCTTGAAGGACATTTTTTTGCTTTGTTCATCATCGCCATCGCCGCGGCCGAGGCTGCCATCGCCATCGCGCTGATCATTAATATTTATCGCAAGTTTGGCACCGTCAGCGTAGATGATGTAGACGAATTGAAATATTAGAAGTCATGGACTATTCATTTACACTGCTCATTCTGATCGTACCATTTCTTGTCTTCATAATGGTTGGTTTGCTGAGCAACCGTCTGAAGCCAGAAGTAGCAGGAATCGTGGGAACGACCGGCTTGTTCTTCATCACGATCCTATCTTACTATACCGCATATCTGTACTTCAATGCTCCTCATTCAGATACCGGATTCAAATCAATAGAAGCATTTAATATCCTCTGGCTGACTTTTACGCCCCATTTGCAAATTCATATGGGCATCATGCTCGACGCTCTTTCCGTGATGATGCTCGTAGTGATCACCACCGTGTCTCTGATGGTGCACATCTACAGCATGGGTTATATGAAGGGTGAAGTTGGGTTTCAGCGATACTTCGCTTTCCTTTCACTCTTCACTTTTTCCATGCTGGGCCTGGTGGTGGCCACCAACATTTTTCAGATGTACATCTTTTGGGAACTGGTGGGCGTCTCATCATATCTGCTGATCGGATTTTACTTTGACCGCCCTTCGGCTGTGGCGGCATCTAAAAAAGCATTTATTGTCACGCGCTTTGCAGACCTCGGATTTCTCATCGGTATCCTGATCCTTTCATTTAATACGGACACATTTGATTTCATAACACTCACCAGCATGAACGGCCCCGTGATTGCAGATACTAACGGCGCTGTGTTCTTGGGTGCTTCAGTCACGACTTGGGCGATGTTACTCATCTTCATGGGAGGCGCGGGGAAATCCGCAATGTTCCCGTTGCACATCTGGTTGCCTGATGCGATGGAAGGCCCGACACCGGTTTCAGCCTTGATCCATGCGGCAACGATGGTGGTGGCAGGCGTCTATCTGGTGGCAAGATTATTTCCAATTTATTCTTTCTCTTCACCCAATGCCCTTGAAGTAATCATGTATATGGGAAGCTTTACTTCCCTGTTTGCGGCCGTCATCGCCTGCACACAACTTGACATAAAAAGAGTGCTTGCCTTCTCGACGCTTTCTCAGATTGGATATATGATGGTGGCATTGGGAGTGTCAGGATATGGCGGTGAAGCCGGTCTGGGATACATGGCTTCATTGTTTCACCTTTTTACCCATGCATTTTTTAAGGCTCTGTTGTTCCTTGGAGCGGGTTCCGTGATACATGCTGTGCACAGCAATCTGATGAACGATATGGGGGGATTGCGAAAACACATGCCCATCACACACATCACATTTTTGATCGCGTGCCTGGCCATCGCTGGAATTCCTCCGTTCTCCGGATTCTTCAGCAAGGATGAAATATTGGTGGCTGCCTTTGAACACAACAAACTGGTGTTTGCCGTGCAGTGGGTGGTGGCTGGAATCACAGCCTTCTATATGTTTCGTCTTTACTTTAGCATTTTTTGGAATCGCACGCCTGAGTTTCATCATACACCGCATGAGTCGCCTGCGACGATGACGGTCCCTTTGATGATCCTGGCGACAGCTTCCATCTTTGCGGGATTCGTTCCTTTCCATGAATTGGTGACGAGTGATGGAATGCCTTTTGAAACAGAGTTTCACTGGATGATCGCGTTGCCTTCTGTCTTCATTGCACTTGCTGGGATTGGAATTGCGGCCACACTCTATTACAAACAGAATCCAAAGCCACAGAATCTGGCAAATGGCTTGCATGGATTTTATACGGCAGCTTTCAGGAAATTTTACATCGATGAAGTGTATCTCTTCATCACACACCGGTTGATATTCAACCTGATTTCCAGACCAGTTGCCTGGTTTGATCGCCATGTTGTGGACGGGACCATGAATTTTATGGGTAACACCACTGTATTCTTTTCCGAGGCCATCAAAAAAATGCAGTCCGGGCAGATGCAGTTGTACATCTGGTTCTTCACTTCTGGAGTTGTATTACTGACATTGATGATGCTGTATTTAAACTAGTGACAGATCATGAACCCGCTACTTTTTCTGTTGATCATTCCAGTACTCACGATGACGGGCATTGTGCTTATCGGAGACTTAAAGCGTGTGCGGATCATTTCAGCAATGGGAATGAGCGCTCAACTGTTCTTTGCTTTTCTATTGCTTTACTGGTTCTTCCTGCAACGCAACGCAGGAAATGTTGACCCAATGTTATTTGTCTCCACCACTACATGGTATGAGTCATTCAACATTCAGTTGAAATTTGGTGTCGATGGCATCTCGGTTGCCATGATATTATTAACAGCCATTGTCACTTTCGCAGGCGTGTTTGCATCCTGGCAAGTGGAATATCTAACGAAGGAGTTCTTTCTATCACTCATCCTTCTCGCCTCAGGAGTGTTTGGCTTCTTTATCTCGCTCGATCTCTTCACCCTGTTTCTATTCTATGAATTGGCCGTGATCCCCATGTATCTGCTCATCGGCATCTGGGGCACCGGTCCAAAGGAATATTCTGCGATGAAGTTAACACTGATGCTGATGGGTGGCTCTGCTATACTGCTCGTGGGTTTACTTGGCATTTATTTCAACTCCGCACCTGCAGGAGGAAGGCTTACGTTTGACCTCACCGAGATTGCCAAAACGGGGATTCCAGTTGCCGCACAGATGTTTTTCTTCCCCTTCACCTTTATCGGTTTTGGAATCTTAGGAGCGCTCTTTCCTTTCCACACCTGGTCTCCCGATGGTCATGCTTCGGCTCCTACCGCCGTGTCTATGTTGCATGCGGGAGTGCTGATGAAATTGGGAGGCTACGGATGTTTCAGAGTAGCGATGTATCTGATGCCGGAAGCAGCACATTCATGGGCATGGATATTCATCATTCTTACTACCATTAGTGTTGTCTACGGTGCGTTTGGCGCAATCTGGCAAAAGGATCTGAAATACATCAATGCTTATTCTTCTGTGAGTCACTGCGGACTTGTGCTTTTCGCACTGCTCATGATGAATGAGACGGCCACCACCGGTGCCTTCTTACAAATGATCTCTCACGGACTGATGACAGCACTCTTCTTTGCTTTGATCGGCATGATCTATGGTCGAACGCACACACGCTTGATCCATGAAATGGGAGGTTTGATGAAAGTAATCCCATTCCTGTCAGTAGTCTATGTGATCGCTGGATTAGCTTCTCTGGGCTTACCCGGACTCAGTGGCTTTGTGGCTGAGATGACCATCTTCGTAGGAGCTTTTCAGCACACGGACACCTTCCATCGTGTGGCCACCATCGTGGCTTGTTCTTCCATTGTGATTACGGCGGTCTACATCCTTCGTGTCGTTGGGATTTTATTATTGGGTCCTTTGAAGAACGATCATTATCTGGAATTAAAAGATGCTCAGTGGTTCGAAAAATTAAGCACTGTCACTTTGTTGGCTTCTATTGCTGCCATCGGAATGGCACCCCTCTGGCTTTCTGACATGTTGAGGGAACCGCTCGCCGCCATACTTCATCAATTCATCAGTAAATTATGACCTGGGATTCTATCTATATCATGCGACATGAAGTGCTGCTCACAGTGTTGCTGCTGTATCAGCTTATTGCCGACCTGTCAGAAAAGAGCAACAAGAAAAACCTTATCCACGGCACCATCTTCTTTTTCTTTCTGTTTACGATGGCGGGCTTCGCTCCGTCGGAGCCGGCCAATCTGTTTGGCAGCATGTATGTGAGCGATGCGATTAGAATCTTGATGAAGAATATCCTCAGCGTATCCACACTGGTCGTTTTACTGCAATCCGCAACCTGGTTGGGTAAACCTCAGCAGCAACACAAAGCAGGAGCTTTTTATTTTTCGGTATTCTCTACGTTGATGGGTATGTTTTTTATGATCTCAGCCGGAAATTTTCTGATGCTTTACCTGGGATTGGAACTGGCCACCTTGCCGATCACAATGCTGGCGGCATTTGATAAAGAATTGAGACGCTCTGCAGAAGCGGGTGTGAAACTACTCATGTCTTCCGCTGTTTCTTCTGCCGTGTTATTATTTGGCCTATCCATGGTGTATGGTATCAATGGCACGATGGATTTCTCGGAAATTGCTTCTTCAAATGATACCAGTCCCCTGTCCATTCTCGCATTGATTTTTTTCCTTTCGGGATTGGGATTCAAACTTTCGCTCGTGCCCTTTCACCTCTGGACTGCAGATGTGTACGAAGGTGCTCCGCTATCGGTCACCACCTATTTTTCTGTTGTCTCCAAAGGCGCTGCGTTATTCACGTTGATGCTGGTACTTTATCGTGTATTTGGCCAGCAGGCAAAAATATGGTCGATGGCAATGTATTTTCTTTCCGTCACCACCATGGTGGTTGGTAATCTTTTTGCACTCCGCCAGAAAAACATGAAACGGTTCCTGGCCTTCTCCTCCATCACCCAGGCTGGCTTTATGTTGCTGGGATTTATGAACCCTGAAATATTGGGCATGACGACCATTGTTTACTTCATGCTGATCTATGGGTTTTCTAACCTCGCCGTCTTTGGAGTCTTGTCGATCGTATTCAACGCTACCGGCAAAGAGACCATGGATGATTTGAATGGTTTCTATTCAACCAATCCTCGATTGGGTTTGATTATGTTAGTGTCACTCTTTTCATTGGCGGGCATTCCACCGGTGGCAGGTTTCTTTGGTAAGTTCTTTCTCTTCACCGCTGCCGCTTCGAGTGGCTTGTATTTTCTGGTGCTGATTGCAGTAGTGAATGCTACCGTTTCCTTATACTATTATCTGCTCGTGGTAAAGGCGATGTTTATCAATAAAAATGATGCCCCCATTGCTACCCTTACTTCGACTTTATACGAGAAAGCAGCGTTTGCAATTTGCCTGACCGGTATTCTGGTGATCGGATTTGCGAGTTCGGTGTATGAATACATACAGTCGGTGATGTAAGGATGAATCCCGGTGATTATTTATTTATTTTGCAGTATCTCCGAATTAAAAACTCAAAGCTTATCTGAAGGAAATTGCGGACTTCGGCAGTGTAACCAAAAACCTGACTTTTTATTTGGCTCGGCATAGGATTGCCGATACAGTGACTGACCAATAGATTGCAGTTTCAAAAATGCTTGGGCATATTAACCGGACGCCCCATGTTTAGTTCAAAGTGATTGAGAGAAAGGTTAGCGAGGATATGTTGGGTCTGAAACAAAAGATATGCTGAATTTATTGGATTAGTCACGTTTTTCGAATGAGGAACATTGAATTTTTCATTGTATTTTCTCTAAATTGTTTGAATATTTAAAGCCGGTAAATTAAGTGGAGTTTTATTGCGTTGTCTGTTTGCTTGGATTGTTTTTACTGATTGAAAGCAAAAATTGAGGTTACTGGCAATAAATTTGCTGGATTCATGGGCTAAACAGCGACAATTTTGGTATTGTAGTGCAAGTTGGGTGCCTGGAGTCCGTTAAAAGGAGGAAAATTCAATTTATTTGATGGGCTTTTTTGAAAGATTTGTTGTTGGACGAGAAAATAGATGGAAGTGGTTTGGATTTACCATACTGGGCGGGTTTATTCCAATAATAACTACTCTAATTTTCGCGGACCCAAAGGAAGGGTATTATAAAATAGTTGATATTGTCTTTCTGGCGTTAACGATGAATATTTCTAACTTAAATCTTGTAGGCGGCCTTCAATTTGAGCAAAAAGATGTCATGGTCATCTTATCAGCTACTTTTATGGTGGGCTTGTGCTTATGTCTCGGAAAGATTTATAGCAAAGCTGATCTTGAATTATGGCTTGAGATTGCAATATGGTTTGCTGCCTTGGTTTCAATTTATATGAATTTTGAAATAAATAATTTCGTGTTTAAGAATGTATTGAGAAAATAGAATGGCATCGAATATTTTTGATATCGCACTAGTATTATTTGTAATATGCTCATGCATAATAGGCATCTATTATTCCGTCAAATTAAGAATTACCTCAAACGCAATGGCTATGAAAACAAAAGAAGAAGAAGACCAAGATATCCTTCGAATATTTGAGGAGATGGAGAAAAAGGTAATCGAGACTAATCCTGATTATGTTGCTATTACTGAAGGCTACAAAACAAATCAGCTTACTTTGGAGAATTATCAAGAATATATTTTTAACAGTTTTAACCAAACAACTGTTTCAACTTCCAATCATGTGACTGTGTAAAATTCATTAATGAGTGAATATGCCATCATGGGGCCAAATATTAAATGAGGTAAACACAGCACTCCAACGGGGAGATAGAAATGCATTCGATACTGTAAGAAGAAAGTATATCTCTGAATTGCATAAAAAGACCGGGCGTAATCTGATTGTTTATGCTTCTAAGTGGACTGCTGGAGATACAGCCCCCAATCTTGTTTCGATTAATGATGAGGATGTACATGCCTTCATGGAAGCAGTCTACGGATTAAAAGGAGACGATCTAGATGTAATGCTTCATACCGGCGGTGGTTCGGCAGAAGCAACGGATGCAATAGTTTCTTATCTGCGGCAAAAATTCAAAAATATAAGAGTGATTATTCCCCAAGCAGCAATGTCTGCAGGTACTATGTTTGCCTGTGCCGCCGATGAAATTATTATGGGAAAGCATTCATCAATTGGACCGATAGATCCTCAATTCATCCTAAATACTGCCACTGGTGTCCAGGCCGTTCCAGCTCATGCAATTATCGAGCAATTCGAGAAGGCGCAAAAAGAAATTTCTGAAAATCCTAAGCTTCTAAATTCATGGCTTCCAATGCTTGGACAATATGGACCAGCGCTCATAATTCGATGCAAGAATCAAATTCAGTTTGCTAAGCAGACAGTTGAAAATTGGCTTAAAGCCTATATGCTCAAGGATGCTCCTGAAACAGCTGTGAAAATTGCTGAGTATCTCTCAAATCACGACAATTTCAAAACCCATGGCAAACACATAAGTATTGTTGAAGCTAAAAAGCTGGGTTTCAAAATACTTGATTTGGAAAGTGATCAGGATCTTCAAGACAAAATACTCTCTGCGTTTCATGCAACTATGATCACACTAAATACCGCTGCAGTCAAAATTATTAGTAACCACAATGGAAATGCTTATGTAAAGCAGCAACAAATAATACCGGCGCCCATTCAAATCAAGCCGCAGTAGTAATTCATAAAAAAACTTCCCCACCCTAGACATCAGTTTTTTCGGTGTCAGCAAGATGTACGAGTGCGAGCGCATTTATAGCTTGCGACTTGAATTTTCAATTGATTCAAGGATGTTGCAATCCCTTCACGCAAGCACCTTTTTTCTTTACTGGATTAAGCCTAACGTTCGATAAGCCCATCCTGGTTTAGATAACCGGATAGCTGTGCTGAGGGAGGCTTTGCAACCTAGGGAATCTACTAAGCCTAAATATGTTTGCATGACCTGCATTCTCATTTCTTCGCACTGAAATCCTACCAATAAAGACATGAAAAATTGGGATTGATCATGCACCCCCATGACAAATGTCATATTTAAAGGGGGGCAAGAGGGGTACCTTTTCTATGCCTTGTAGACTTTCAAAATCATTAAAATCATTGGATTGTCATGACTAAAATAATAGAACACCTTGAAGAAGCCACTATTCGCTTCGCGGGAGACTCCGGAGATGGGATGCAGCTGGTGGGCACGCAATTTTCTGAAACCTCGGGTTTTGCCGGCAATGAAGTCAACACATTCCCGGACTATCCGTCTGAAATTCGAGCCCCTGAAGGTACGCTGTATGGTGTGAGTGCGTTTCAGATTCACTTCGGCACAAAAAACATTCATACCTCAGGGGATTTCATTGATGTGCTGGTGGCGATGAACGCCTCTTCCCTCAAGGTGAATATGAAGAACCTGAGGAAAGGAGGCATCATCATAGCGTGTACAGAAGGATTTGATGCACGCAATCTCACACTGGCTAAATATGAATCCAATCCGCTGGAGGATGGAAGCCTGAAAGAATACGAGGTGCATGCCATCGACATCACAAAAAGTATAAAAGCGGAATTGGCGGAACTTGACATATCATCCAAGCTTGTCAGCAAAACCAAAAATATTTTTACACTCGGAATCGCATACTGGCTATTCCATCGCCCACTGGAGCCTACCGTCAACTGGATCAATAAGAAATTCAAAGGCAAAGACGATGTGATCTTGGCCAATATCCATGCGCTCCGTGCGGGATGGAATTATGCGGAGAA
>JAYVQY010000013.1:0-37971 GCA_043776715.1 Cyclobacteriaceae bacterium
CAATCTCCATACAAATACTTACTCGCCGCTACCGAAGGTTCCGTGCAACACTAGCTTCATGCTGGGTCATGCCGACCACATGAAGCCTTATTTATTGGCAGTAGTTGGGCTTCGTCCGTCATGATCAGTCGTTCTCTTATTTCTGTAAGTCGTTAGTTTGTCCGCGTGTTGTAGGTGTCAACGAAGCGCAACTCTTTAATTTATTGAGTCGAACAAGTTTTTGGTTTTCCCCACGTTCACCGCGTCACTGTCTGCGGAGATTAATTCAAGCATAATACATTGCTGATAATTTGTCATCAGTGAATACGAATGTCGGAAAGTTAGACTTAAGCATATCCTGTCCCATTAAAGGTTGCTTTATAGTGTTTATTGATTCTCTAAGCATTATTTGCTCTCCTTGTTTAGTTGCTTTGCCTACTACCTGTTCCATGAATGCAAAGAATTTATCTTTATTAAAAGTCAATGTTTGAGTCTTACCATTGTTAGATGTTATGTAACAATCTTTGAAAGTACGATTAATGGGGTTCAACATACCATCGAGAAAATGGGTAGTTCTCTTTCCTTCAAGAATATCCATAACCATTGGTTTTGTCATACCTAATGTATATTCACCTTTGTAAACAAGAGTGCCCCAATATTCTCCATATTTGGTAACAAGTGGTTGCTTATCCGCTTTCTCAACTTGTTCTTTCGCTAATCGTTCTTGCTCTAATTTTTGTTGTTTTTGATTAGCAATACGAACAGCTATATCTCGGATTTCAGTCGGGGATTGACAACTACAACCTTTCTTAATTTGTTCGGTTTCCTCCTTGGTAAGATTGTATTGTTCTAACCAATCGCCACTGGCTGTTGTTCCATCTGCGAATATGGTTTCGCTTTGAGGTGGAATATATATCCAGTCGAAGTAGAACCCGAACACGGGTTTATCAAATTCAAAAGAGCCTTTAATTTTATCTTTTGACGCAAATGTATATTCTCCTTCTTTGGGAAAGTACTTGTCTTGTTGATTTGAGTATGAGCTACCATTTTGAACGCTACCAATAAAGACATCTCCATTTTTGTAGTTCAACTTTACGTCTTGAGAAGATTCTATTGAACCACCTAAAGGCAAAGAACTACTTTCAGAACTGATAACTGTTTCAAGTAATCTATCGTCAAGGTCGATTTTTACGAAATAATTGCCTTGTTGCTTTCTCATTTCCATTGGATAATGTGGATAATTAAAATAACCCTGATAATGGTAATCGTAAATATCTACGGTTTCAATTTGCAAATCGCTTGCATCGGCAGGAACTGTAGTCAGGTTATTTCCTTGTTTGCCATTAGTAACCTTAAACAAGCCTTTTATGAAACGGCTTGATTTAGTAGCAATTTCTTTTCTAGTTACGGTTCCGTCTAAAAAAGGAATCCCGTCTTTAAAAAGATATATCCCGGTGACTAAGGTGTCACGTAGTTCTCCATTGTAAAGTCGAATAAATGATACTCTTTGACCTTCAACAAATCGTCCGTCATTCACATATCCAATCGCAGTATAATCGCTCTCCAAAAGGCGATTTTCATACTTAATGGTTTTTAGTTTCCCCTTCTTCGGAGAAGAAGTTTGCGAAAAGGCAGTTCCTCCCAATGTTAAAAGAATGGCGAGACACAGAGCACTTTTATGTACTTTACTTAGTAATAGGATAGACTTTACATTTTTTTCCAACATGCGTTTTGTGTGAATTTTTTGTGGATGTTTAAAGACCAACTTCTTTCGCCTACTCTTTTGATAATGATTCCATCAAAAGAATCTATTGTTTTGCTAATCTCACTATGATAAAACTCCGTTGTCCCGTTTCGATAAAAAGACAGGTAGTCATCTGAGTGATTTTGTATCAAGTACTCAATAATTGAATGAGCATCAAAAATACATCCATTGGGAATTTGGTGTTGAATAATGGATTGAATTTGTTCTCTCATTTGTAATCCCAGAGTGTAGTCAAAATTTTGTTTCAGTCGGCCCGCTTTGTCGGTTTATACGTCTCTGTCCACGGAGCCAGCCCAATTACTGCCAACGTCGGTGTATGCGGCGTGGTGGGGTGTAGGAGGGCTTGGTAAATGCGAAGCATGCCAAGCCCGACTGTTGCGCCGTGTCCCACGAACCGAATGCACAAAACGAAGATAACTATTTTGAATCACTGCGAACCCACCATGCAGCATACACAGTGTTATGCACATGTGCCGCGATTGGGAACTCTTAACCACACGGATGCCAGTGCTTTGGTTTGCGCGTTGGCATTGTGGGGTGCTGGCATTGGTGTGGATTAATTACAATGCTCTTTAATTGCTGGATAAGCCTTTTCACTTCCCAACTCACCTGCCTTACTTAAATCCAAGCATCCGCTGTTCAACTGTTCTAAAAACATTATCTTAATTAAACCTCTGTCGTAATAAGCCTCAGGATCAGAGGGGGCGATCTCAATTATTTTATCCAAGTCTTTCACGGAACCGTTATAGTCTTTCATATAGAATTTTGCTTCGCCTCTTCTCTTGTAATAAATCCGTACGAATATCGATGTCTTATCAGAATCAATTGCCGTACCAAAGTCTTCTATTGCTCCTTCATAATTACGTAAATTGAGTTTTGCAAGACCTCGACTAAAGTAATTTCCAACATATTTGGGATTCAATGATATCGCATTATTGAAATCTTCAACTGCTCCTCGATAGTCCTGAAGTTCAACCTTAGTGATTCCTTTGTAATAATAACTTCCTGCGCTCTTTGGATCAATATCAATTGCCTTACTACAATCTACTAAAACTCCATGGTAATCCTTGAGAGAATATTTTGCAACCGCTCTGTTATAGTACGCCTCCGCATCTTTCTTATTAATATCGATTACTCTACTGTAGTCCTCTACAACTCCCTTAAAGTCTTCAAGGACACTTCTTGCTTCTGCTCTGCTATTAATGGCCGCAATGTATTTTGGATTAAGTTTGATGGCCTCATTGAAATCATCGATGGCGCCTTTCGTGTCCGTTAGAAAATGAGATTTAATATAACCACGATTGTTATAAGACTCCGCATGCTTTGGATTAAGTTCTATTGATCTGTTATAGTCTGAAACGGCCCCTTCGAAATCTCGTGATTTTTCTTTCTCAATCCCGCTATTGTAAAAATGTATTGCCTTTTGTGAGAAACAAGTGGTTCGAAATCCGATGACTTGTATGAGGAAGAGTGTCAGCGTAATGACTTTCATATTGTACGGGAGGTCAGGTTGTTTCATGGTTTTTCTCTCTTGTCACACGGAAAAATCGGTTTTTTTGCTTGCTTCGGTTTTGCGGTCGCATGTGCGGCAAGCAAATGTGACAATGCTCGAGACAGAATCTGTCCACGCGGCATTGTGCATGACGTCGGTGCATGAAGAATTAGCAATTTCTTCCCTGTCGGCCGTTAGTCTAAGTCTCTTCACTATTATTTGCTAGTGGTTGCGTTTTGTGGTCAGTCCTCCTTCACAATTTGGCAATCTACTTTACTAATGTACCGCTTAGGCTTTTCATCCGATGTCACTAGATACTTTTCTGCGTCCTCGGATTCGACTACACTATAAAGTTGGTTTTTGAATTCTTCTTTGAAATACCAGAAGTCGTTGCCTTCTGAATAGTTAGATCTAAAAATAATCTTTACGGTCATGATATTTGTTTTATAAATCTTTTCTGGCTCTTGGCTCTTTTGCTTGCTTTGGTGTCGCGCGGGAATGAGCGGCAAGCAAAAGTGCCAAAGTTCGAAGCACCGAATCTGTCCCGCGGCATTGTGCATAACGTCTCGCTTTATGCACCTTGGTGCCGATATACTTCATATCCCTCAACAGGTAAATATAGCTATATCAGTCCGTTTGTACACCTCTTCTTGCGTCCACACTTCATTTGCTGGCACCAATAACCGTAATGTCTCAGCCACCCAATATTTCCGATGTTGCGCCACTTCGACATTCGGCGTTCAGCGTTGGAAATTCATGATTCAAATTCATCATCCCCCCGACAAGCCTTCATCTTGATTGTTTTACTTCACCGGCTCCCGGTGCCCCACCCACGTAAACCTTCGGGTCACATAATCCGGATTCGTAAAAGATGCGTTGCCGGACGGATTCCCTCCCGTGACATGGAAATCAGAGAACGCAGCATTCTGATTCATGTAAATTCCACCGGTGAGGTTGAATGATACAGGCGTGGCAGCCAACGCCATCTCGTCGGCAATTTTTTCTTTTATCGTAGGATCGGTGGTGTAAGCACCACAGGAGATCGCACCATGACGCAGCGCCATTTCTTTGGCCAGCGTGATGGATTGGTCGGTGTTTTTTGTCTTTATCAGCAAGGCAATGGGACCGAAGAGCTCTTTGCTGAAGATTTCTTTTTTGGTGGCGTCTACTTCAATCACCACAGGGGTTGCCACACGGGCATTCTTAAACGTCGGGTTCTCAAACACGCGCGACTTCAACCAGATTTTGCCGGGAATTTTTTCGGATTCCACAACCCTCTCCGATGTCTTCTTATTTTGTATGGCTCCGAGCACGAACGGCCCTGCTTTCGGATTGTCGATGAGACCGTTGAGGTTGTCAATAAACTTTTGTGCGAACTGGTCAAAAGAAATCTTTCCCGCCTGCGAATCAATGCCGCCTTCCGGAATATAAAAATTCTGCGGCGCTGTGCACATTTGTCCGCTGTAAAGATTTACCGAGAAGGCAAGGTTGGTGGCAACTTTGTCAATGTCATCTACGGAATCCAATATCACTGAATTCACTCCGGTCTTTTCCGTGAACACAGTTTTGCCGGGCAGGGCTTCGAGGTAAGAACCAAATGAAGCGTTACCGGTGTAGTCGATCAGTTTCACCTCCGGGTGCTCCGCCAGTTCTTTCGTGATCATCTTATCAAACGTGTCCACCGCCAGTTGGCAGATATTTGGGTCAAGATTATTTTCCGACAACACTTTTTGAATCTCGGCGACGACAAATGCAATGGGAAGTATGGCACCCGGATGTGGCTTCACGATCACGGCGTTTCCTGTGATCAGACTACCATAAATACCCGTAACGGAATTCCAGGTGGGGAACGTAGAGCAACCAATCACAACCGATATTCCTTTCGGCACCGCCCTCCATTCTTTTTTCAACTGGATGTTAAATTTACCCATGGGTTTGTCCCAAGTGACCGCAGATGGAAATCGGTTGATCTCCTCATAGCCTGCCGCAATCGCTTCAAGTGCGCGGTCCGCGGCATGAGGACCAGAAGCCTGAAAGGCCATCATATAACCCTGACCAGTGGTGTGCATCGTGGCATAGGCGATCTCAAAGAATCTTGCCTTCATACGATCGAGAGATTCTAATAAAATACCGGCACGATCCTGAACATTTACTTTCCTCCAGGTGTGAAAAGCTTTTGAAGACCGTTCAATCAAAGTGGCGGTCGAAAAAACAGGATACGAAATCTCTAATAACTCTTGCAGATAGGGCGACTCTTCCTGCCCAGCCCATCCTTCGGGGTTCACTTGCTTTAACTCTTCGAACTTTTTTCCGAGCATCGATTTATATTTTGCCTGCCCATCGGCATCAGCCGTCTCCCCATAGATGGCAGGAGAAGGCTGTTCGGGAAATGCCGCATAAAATGTTCGGGCGTGGAGTGCTTCTATGGCTTTGGTTAGGACGGGCTGGTGTTTTTGGAAGAGGGACATAGTTAATGTTATTTTTTTGAAATTCTATGAGCTAGCTATACATCAATAATTACAATGACAAATGTCAAAAATAAAGTCAGAGGACTCCACTTTAACATTCGATATTTAGCGTTTGATATTTGTCATTTGCATTTAATTTCACTGCCCCCCGAAAACCCTCTTCAACAGATCACTCGTTCTTGCCAAAGGATCTTGTCGTATGTTTTTCTCTTCTTTAGCAATCATGATGAACAAGCCCTGGATTGCTTTGTCGGTTGCGTACTCATTCAAGTCTGGATTTACTTTTTCTACCAGCGGAATTTTATTATACGTTCCAACGATGTCACTATAATAACTGGTAGCATTTACTTTGTCCAAAGAATTTTGTACAACGGGCTTGAATTTCTCTTTTAATTGGGCAGTGGTGGTGCGTTTTAGAAATTGAGTTGCAGCATCGGGCTGGCCCTTCAAAATTCCGAACGCATCGTCGATGGTCATCTGCTTGATGGCGTTGACAAAAATAGGCTTGGCCTCTTTCGCTGCATCCTCGGCGCCGCGGTTCAACGAGAGCACAAACTTGTCCACCTCACCTCCCATACCAATCTGCCGAAGTTTGTCCTCCACTCTTTTTACATCTGGCGGAAAGGGAATCTTTATTTCGGGGTTCTTGAAATAGCCATCGGCCTTTGATACGAGGTCGGAACCTTTCGATATCCCATTCGTGAGTGCTTCTTTAAGGCCTTGTGCGACTTCTTCTGCGGTAAGCGGTAGTTCACCACTCACTGTTTTCTTGGCCTTGTCCAAAAGTTTGTTGAATTGCGGAAATGCTGCCGGAGCAGACAAAAACATAAGTAGAATGACTAAACCAATTTTTCTCATGATGTTTTGTAATTTATAGTTTAAGCTATTTCGCGGAGTTTCACCGAGCAAAGTCAAGAGTTTCACGGAGAGTTTAATAACTGAAGTTAATTTATCTTTAATTTCTCAGCGTAACTCTAAATGCATTCTCCGTGAAACTCTGTGAAATAACTCTGCATCAAAGTTATCGTTTTTGCTTCAGGATAAAGTATCTCTCGTAATTTCTGAAACGCTTTTACAGCCCGCCAGGCCCATCGTCAAATCAAAATCCCCCAAAAGGTTTTTAATAACTTCTTTCACTCCATCTTTTCCTCCGATCGCAAGTCCGTAAACGTAAGGCCTTCCAATACAGACTGCTCTTGCACCCAATGCCAACGCTTTGAACATATCCGCTCCACCGCGTATTCCACTGTCCATCAACACAGGTACCTGACCATTCACCGCTTTCACAATTCCCGGCAGCGCTTCGATCGTGCTGATCGCTCCATCCACCTGACGGCCACCATGATTGGAGACGATCACGCCGTCCATACCATGTTCAATGGCGAGCTTTGCATCTTCTGGATGCAGAATTCCTTTCAATAATATTGGAAGGTTTGTTTGCCCGCGAAGAAAGCTCAGGTCTTTCCATGTCAATGCAGGATTAGAATATATGCCAGTGAATTTTCGTACCGCCTTCACCGGTCGACCTGACATCAGTTTTCTTATAAATCCTTTTCCGGGATAAGCGTTTACCATCTTGAAAAGGCCGTTGAGTGCCGCGAGCGTAACCTTGCGCGGTGGTGATGACGGATCAGGTTCATCCATTAGTTTTTGAAAGACTGGGTCAGAGGTGTATTGCGCGATGCCCTTGCCTTCGAGAAACGGAAGATAAGCGATGTCGAGATCGCGTGTCCTCCATCCCAACATCGTAGTATCCAGCGTGACCACAATCGCCGAGCATTTGCAACGTTCGGCGCGCGCCACAAAACTCGCCACAAGATCATTTGATTTGCTCCAATACAATTGAAACCATCGGGTGCCCTCCCCCATCGCACCCGCTACTTCTTCCATCGGTTTGCTTGACTGGTTGCTGAAGATATAAGGAATGTTCACTTCAGAGGCCGCCCTTCCTACTGCCAGATCCGCTTCTTCATGTACCATTTCCAGTACGCCGACCGGCGACAATATTAACGGTGATGGTAATTTTTTTCCAAACAACTCAATGCAGGTATCACGCTGACTCACATTCTGCAACATCCTCGGCACGATCCTGTACTTCTCAAAATCGGAACGATTCGCGGCAATGGTACTCTCCAGCCCGGCGCCTCCAGCGATGTAAGCAAATGCCTCAGGACTCATGTGCTTCCTGGCTTTCTCTTCAAGTGCATGCCAGTCGATGGGTATGGTCGATCGAACTCCGGCAAAGCCATTGAGGTAGATTTCACGCTGACGGTCACCGGCGGGGAATGAGGGTTCGTTCATAGCACGAATATAATATTTAAGGTGTTGGGTTTAGGGTTTAGGGTTCCGGGTTGCGCGAACTACCAACACCTAAGACCCAACACCCAAGACCCGTTGGCAATTGACAACAAAAGGTTCACATCGGGTCTTTGGATTGCCTTCTTACTGAAGTGCGAGCTGCCAGTACCTAATACCCAAGACCCAACACCCAACTTGCGACGGCTATTATTTTTATATTTGGCACCTAATCATCTCGCATGAGAACCATCCTCGCAGAACTCCTTACCATTGGTGACGAAATCCTTTACGGACAGATAGTTGACACCAACGCTCAGTGGATGAGCCTAGAACTTGATAAAATCGGGATCAAGGTGATACGCAAAACTGCGATCGGAGATCAGGAAAAGGAAATTCTTGGCGCTTTCGCGGAAGCAGAAAAAAGGGCCGACGTCGTACTCATCACCGGAGGACTTGGACCCACAAGTGACGACATTACCAAACCTTGCCTTGCAAAATATTTTGACTGCGAGCTCAAGATCCATGAGGAAGCCCTTGCTGAAGTCTCCGAATTTTTTGTCAGCCGCGGACGTGAGCTGACCGAGGTAAACCGACAACAAGCAGCACTGCCGGTGTGTTGCACAAAGATTACCAATGTCATCGGCACTGCGCCGGGCATGTGGTTTGAGAAGAATGGAAAGGTATTCATGGCTATGCCGGGCGTTCCGCATGAGATGAAGAGGATGATGACGGAACAAGTATTGCCTAAATTATTGCAGACTTTTAAGATGCCAACCATCGTGCACAAAGTCATTCGCACCATTGGCATCGGAGAATCTTTTCTTGCGGATAAAATATCCTCGTGGGAAAAGGCCTTGCCCAAACATATCAAGCTGGCCTACCTGCCAGGTCTCGGCGACGTTAAACTACGCCTTACAGGGTTTGGCGACGATGAAGGAAAACTTCGTGGAGAAATCGATGATCTTTCTGAAAAGCTAAATCACCTTGCGGGAGATTACATCTATGGCTATGGTGAAGATCCGTTGGAAGTGGTGCTTGGAAGGACGTTACGCGCCAAAAAACTGACCTTATCCATTGCAGAAAGCTGCACCGGCGGCTATCTCTCTCATTTGATTACCAGTGTGCCGGGGTCCTCGGATTATTTTGTCGGTAGCATGATTCCCTATGCTTATGAAATAAAGATGCGTCAATTGGGTGTGAAGCCCGAGACATTGGAGAAATATGGTGCAGTGAGCGAACCTACCATCAATGAGATGGCGAACGTGGTTCGTGCCCGCTTCAATACAGACATCGGTGTTGCCACCAGTGGCATCGCAGGACCCGGAGGCGCCACACCCGACAAGCCCGTCGGCACTGTGTGGATTGCCTACTCTGATAAATTTCACACCGTTACCCGAAAGCTGCAGTTGAGCAAAGACCGTGGGATCAACATCAAACTCGCATCGGCAGCAGTGTTAAATTTGATTCGGATTAGTTTACCTAAATAAAAGTGCGAAGTGTTAAGGTGCTTAAGTGCGAAAGTTCGTAGCCAGTAACTTAAATACTTTTACCAACGGCTATTTAGTTTTAGAATATATTGATATTAGAATCAGCAAGGAAACCAAGAAAACACTTAATTTAACTGAAATAGTCCATTCTAGATGGTTGTTGTCATTGGCAGCGAAGTCGAATGGTTTACTTACTTTAACGAAAAATTTTACATCCATGATCCTGCAAAAGAAACGTCTCACACCCCTCATCTTGGTGGCCGGCCTTTGCTGCTTCCAAAATGCCAAGGGACAGCCCGATCAAAAGCTTACCCACGATATTTTCAAAGAACTGATCGAAATCAACACCACCAATTCGGTTGGCAATACGACCATCGCTGCTGAGGCCATGGCTGCGAGATTGCGGACGGCAGGATTTACAGATAAAGATATTTTTATCGGCGGGCCTGATCCCAGGAAGGGAAATTTGGTAGCTACATTGCGAGGAACAGGAAAGAGAAAGCCCTTGCTCCTGTTGGCACACCTTGATGTAGTGGAAGCATTAAGAGATGACTGGACAACAGATCCATTCAAGTTCGAAGAGATCGACGGGTTCTATTATGCGCGGGGTTCAAGTGACGACAAAGCCATGGCTGCGATCTTCGTTGCTAATTTGATTCGCTATAAGCAAGAACGTTTTGTACCCGACCGCGACATCATTATGGCTCTGACCGCCGATGAAGAAGGGGGAAATTTTAATGGTGTGGACTGGTTACTAAAGAATCATAAAGAGTTGATCAATGCGGAGTATGCCCTGAACGAAGGCGGTCGAGGACAGGAAATAGACGGTAAGAAGACCCAGAATAATGTTCAACTCAGCGAGAAAGTATTTCAAAGTTTCAAACTCGAAGTAAAGAATCGCGGAGGTCACAGTTCGCAACCGCGCAAGGACAACGCGATCTACCGATTGGCCCATGCGGTGGACAACCTGGCCAAATTTGATTTCCCCGTGACACTCAATGAAGGTACCCGTGTCTATTTTGAACGCTCGGCAAAAATTGAGACCGGGCAACTTGCGGAAGATATGAAAGGCATCCTCGAAACACCCCCTAAACCAGAAGCGGTAGCACGACTTTCGGTTTTTCCGAACTACAACGCCTTGATGCGCACCACTTGCGTTGCCACAATGATCAGCGGTGGGCATGCCGAGAATGCGCTCCCACAGACAGCTACTGCCACCGTCAACTGCCGGATCCTTCCCGGTGAAGACCCCGAGAAAATAAAAGAGACCTTGATCATTGTATTTGCTGATAACTCAATATCTGTCTCTGCTTTGAAACCTGCCAAGCCCAGTCCCCCATCACCTCTCAATCCAGACGTCACCGGACCCATTGAGAAAGTCACTCAACAAATGTGGCCGGGTGTACCTGTCTTTCCTACGATGTCGACCGGTGCAACGGATGGAGCCTACCTCCGCAAAGATGGTATCCCCACGTATGGTGTGTCAGGAATTTTTGGAGACATCACCGATGTTCGTGCACATGGAAAAGACGAGCGCATCGGCATCAAGTCATTTTATGAAGGGCAGGAATTTCTGTACCGAGTGGTGAAAGAGATGTCGGCGAAGACGAGTGTGAAGAGGGATTATTAAAGTGTTAAAGTGCGAAAGTTCTAAGTTTTAAAGTGGGTGAGGCCTAGTCATTCCTTAAATAATTGACAGGATTCGAATTTGCTGCCTTTACGGTTTGAAAAGACGAAGTGAGGCCAACGAGTAGCAAAATCACAACGAGGGGAACAAGGAAAAACCAAAGGGATAACTCAATCCGCAAAGTATAGCCGGCCAACCATTGGCTTGCAAAGAAAAAGATCAAAGGGATGGAGACGATCGATGAAATTATCATGATGCGCAAATGAGCCCGGGATAGCAAAGTGATCAGGTTCGCAATGGTGGCGCCCAACACTTTTCTGATGCTGATCTCTTTTAATCGTGCATTCGTCTCAAACAGTGTTATGCCCAGGACGCCAAGGCACGCGAGAAAGATGGCGATGCCTGCAAACAATCCGAATATCCTGCTGAAATAAATCTCGGATTTGTATTGCTGGTCATAGTGCTGATCCATAAAAAAATAATCAAAAGATTTTTCCGGCCAGACCTCTTTCCAGGTTTTCTCGGCAAATGTAACGGCATCTGTTGGATTGGCACCAGCATTCAGCCGCATCGAGTAGTACACCATTTGCCCTTTGTTTCGATGAAGTCTGAAGATGGTCGGATAAATTGGACTCTTCATGGATTCATGCCGGTAGTCTTCAACGACGCCTATGATCTTCCATTTTTCCCATTCATCTTCTATGAAATATATTTCCTTGTTTAATGCCTCCTCCGCAGATAAAAATCCAAGCTCGCGAACGGTACTTTCCGAAACGACAAGGCAAAGCCGATCACCACTCTCTTCGGAATAGTTGCGCCCTGCCTTTAATTTGAGTCCAAAGAGCGGAATAAAGTTATAATCAATGTAGACGACTTTGTACGGTATTTGCCGATCGGGATCATTCATAGAACGTTTGGCAAGATCTACATAGGTAAACCCGATGGCCTCGCCAGGAATGGCAGAAGAAGTGGTCAGATTGGAAATGGCTGACTGCCCCAGAAGTTGATTTCTAAAAAGGTCATTTTTTTCTTTTCGCAAAGAATCTTCAACGTATGTGTAGTTGGTGGTGTTGTAGACGGTGATCACCTTATCCAATTCGATATTCTTGTCCGCAGTCCTCATGAACTTCAATTGCTGGTCGATTATCAGCAGAAATGCGAGCAAAGTGATCGAGGACACAAACTGAAAGGAGAGCAAAAACTTCCGGATGAATACGCCGGAGAAATTTCCGATTTTCCCTTTTAGTGATTGAACCGGGTTAAATTTGATCAGAACCAAAACAGGATAAGCGCCTGAGACCACTGCTCCAAGAAGCAAGATAGAACCCGCAAGGACCCAAACCCACGGAAGCCCAGCACCGAATGAAATGAAAGGTGCTCCGGTAAGAAAATGAAAATAAGGTATGGTTGCGTAGACAATTCCAGCGGCTATTAGAATTGCCAGAAAACTCAGGCACACGTACTGAATTAAGAATTGAAGCATGAGATCCGTCCGTGAGGATCCAATGATTCTTCTCACCCCTATCTCGCGGGCGCGTGCCAGGAGTTGTGAAGTCTCGAGGTTGACGTAGTTGATCCATGCCAGTATCAAGATAATGATGGCAGCCGCTCCCAAGGCATAAACAAGGGTAATCTCGCCGTTGCCCTTTAACTCGTGCTTCAGGTGAGAATAAAAATGAATGTCCCTGATTGATTGTAAAACGACGGTGGCGCCCTTGAAATCAGGGTTGTCTTTTTGTTCTTTTTGCAATGCGACGTTCAGCCGATTTTCCAGATCGCTGGCGTCTGTTCCCGGCTCGAGGTTTATGTACGTCCAATTCGAAGGATACTTCCAATAGTATTTCTGTTCGGGTTTCCAATCCTGTTCGTATGGAAGGACGACGTCCAGATCGAAGTGAGAATTCTCGGGCACATCCTGCATGATACCCGTCACGATGAGGGCTTTATTTATTTTGTCCAATGTGTTTACGGTCTTTCCCAATGCATTCGAAACGCCAAACATCTTTTCAGCCAACCTTCTGGAAAGGACGATTGAGTTAGGATTCTTAAGACACGTTGTTGCGTCTCCCTGAATGAGCAGAGACGGAAATACCAGGAAGAAGTCATCCTCGGCGAAGAAATAGTTTCGCTCGTTGAATACTTTATCGTCGGTGCGCAACACCACACCCGTATTGGCAGGCCACTTGTAAAAGTGAACACTGTTTTTCACTTCGGGGAAATGATCGGTTAAGAATGGACCCACGCCAAAAAAAGTACCGGCTGACGTGTTGACTATTTCACCGTTCTCCTGTTTGAGGTAGGTCACCCTGTATAGGTCATCCACATTGCCATGGAAACGGTCATAACCAGTTTCAAAACTGATGAATTCTACTATCAGAAAAAACGCGGCCATCCCCACGGCGAGGCCCAAGACGTTGATGATGGAGTATACTTTGCTCCTCATAAGATGGCGATACGCGATCTTGAAATAGTTTTGAATCATAGACCTTGATTTAATTCTAAAAATAACGAAACTAATTTTAATCAGATTGCATTAAACTATCGCTAAAATGATCATGCCAAAACCAATAGCATGCGAAATTCGATACCGGATGGCTTTGTATTGTTTTCATGATCAATTCCATTTTCACTGTCCTGTTTCAAAATTCCGTTCGTTATCTTTGTAGTATGAAAACAATAACACTCGAAGTCGATGATTTAATGGCTGAACGATTTGAAAAGCTGTCGGCAAAACAAAAGAAATCTGCCGTTGAAACTCTTGCTATGCTCATAGGTGATGATCGTTCACTCTTTGAAGTCATGGACAACATTAGCGAATATGCGAAAAAACAAGGAATGACTGAAGACATCTTGAAAGACATCTTGAAAAATAAATAATCGATGATTATCCTGATTGATACAAATGTACTCATCAGTGCAGTCATCATTAAAGAATCGATCCCTGATCTTGCTGTCCGTAGAGCGCTTTCTCTGAACGGAGTTATTCGATCCAATTCAACCACGAACGAGCTTGATTCTATCTTGCGCAAGAAAAAGTTCGATCGGTACTTTAAAAATGAATATGAAAAGGATGTCTTCATCAATTTGTACATCAATAAAACCCAGTTAATCGAGATCACACAGAAAGTCAATATTTGTCGAGACCCTGCTGACAATATGTATCTCGAACTCGCTCTCTCCGGTAAGGCAGACTGTATCATTACAGGCGATCCTGATTTGCTGGTTCTCAACCCATTTGAAAATATTCCCATCATCACTCCTAAGGAATTCCTAGGTCGGTTTTAAATCCGAATTTGTTTAACCCTGGCTTATTTCGATCATAAACTTTTCGATGGATTCGTCAGGGCGTTCATGCAGATTGATAGGACACAGCCAGTAGGGCAACACCAACGTTCCCATCGCCTTCCTTTCTCTGAATTTAATACCTCTGTTAAATCTCTTAATCAAGTTGCCTTTGATCTCCTCATAGAAATGATCGGCACAGATCCAACGTAGAACTTGAAATACATAATGAGAAGGTCTTGTACGGTTTTCATGATCGACTCCATTTTTGTTATCATGTTTCAATTTCAGATCGTTATATTTGCAATATGAAAACGATAACAATTGAACTTAATGACGAGGTAGCAGATCGGTTCTTGTCCATGGACAAGGCAAAACGGCTGTTGGCTATGAAATTCATTACCGACTTAGAAAAACAAAGTAACTGGAAAGAGTTGTTTTTGAAAACAGCGTCGCAAGCGGAAAAGCAAGGAATGACTGAGGCTAGACTTAAAGACCTTTTGAAGGATGAATAGGTGCGGGTTGTCGTTGATACCAACGTTATTATCAGTGCCGCCATTTCCAGGAAATCTACCTCATTCCTTGCTCTCGAGCTGGTAATCGATTTCCACAACCTCCTGATTTCATCATCAACTTTCGAGGAACTACAAGAAACCTTATACAAACTTAAATTTGACAGGTACTTTTGCCGGAAGATACACGGCCTGGGATTCTTGGAACTGTTCTTCGATATTCATCCGTTGTGGTTCCCACCGTCAAAGTAAATGCATGTAGGCATTCCAAAGACAACAAATTTTTGGAACTCGCTCTATCCGGCAATGCGGACTGTATCATTACAGGCGATCCTGATTTGCTGGTTCTCAATCCATTTGAAAATATTCCCATTGTCTCTCCCAGAGAATTTTTAGATCGGTTCTAGTAGATTCTATCGGCAACTACTTTCCATGTTCATCCTTCAAAGCGGCAATGGGATTGGTTCCCAGCAAGTTTATAGCCACTATCGCTTGTCATGAATCAACAATTCCACTCTCCTATTTTTGTTTCGTCCAATATTCGTGCTATTCGGTGCAATGGGCCGGGAACTTCCGAATCCTTCAAACGTTACCCGGTTCTCCGAAACTCCGTTTTCGATCAAGTATTCCGCTACCACCTCCGCCCTCTTAGTGGACAGGGTCTTGTTGTGACTTTCCCTGCCAGTGTTATCGGTATGACCCGAGATTTTTACTTCCAGGGACGGATGTTGAAGTAAGAAATCCATGATGGAATCAAGTGCTGAGAACTGCTCTACTTTCAATGTAGAACTATTTGTCTCAAATAAGAATTCGTTCAATACAATCAGACTGTCTGATTTCAGAACAGGAGCATCAACCTTCGGGCTTTGAATGATTGGTGAATTTCTTTCTGCCTGAACAATAGTTTCGGGTTGCTTTTTGACTGCCGTTTTCCTGCCTGGTATCGAAGCCGATACAGTCTTTTTGTACATACCCTTCCTGGCATTTTTTTCGATTCTCTTTTTAAACTTTGAGAAACTTATTGCGTGAAGGGCCTTATTCCGCGCAACCGTTTTTCGACAAGCCCATTTAAAACAAAGTATAACGGTAAAAATATTGTGATGTGGAGAATTTCCTCTCGTTAGCATTCGCTGGTTCTTTTCAGGGAGATGTGAAAGGACGAAGGGCATTCTTGGATTGCCATACTCACGGCCAACATTCACCTGTGCGAAGGCCGAATTTATTGATAGGCATGTTGCTAAGAGAAGAGACAGAAGTTGCGCCTTCATAAACTATGCGGCGTCGATAAAGGTCCAATCATCAGTGGAGTCGTAACAATAAATTCTTAAAACCACAATGATCGACTTATACCCAGGAAAAATCAAGGACATCAGAGCTCGTTGGGCGAGTCACGCTACCGGTTACCCGCTCTTTCGTTCATTCATCGGAACGGATGATTTACCTATTCTGTTCGTAGATTCTTGACCGGATCAGCATTTGCAGCTTTAACGGATTGTGTCGCAACTGTGAGAACAGCAATCAAAAGAGTGAGCACACCCGGAATAAGAAAACTAAGCAGCCCTAAACTCACCCGATAGGCAAAGCCATTTAGCCAATCATTTATTACAAAATACGAAATTGGCCAGGCAATGACGTTGGCAACCAATACGAGCAAAATAAATTCTTTCGAAATCAGGATCATTGCATTCCATGCCAATCTCCTCTTCGCTCTCCACTCTCCTAATGTTCTAGCATCCTTTTCAAATTTCTGGATAAGGTCTCCCTCAATCTCCTCATACAAATGATCGGGGCAGAACCAACGAAGAGCTTGAAACACATAATGAGGAAGCCTTGTACGGTTTTCATGATCGATTCCATTTTTGTTATCGTGTTTCAATATTCGATCCTTATATTTGCAATATGAAAACGATAACACTTGAAGTAAGTGACCAAGCTGCCGAGAAAATGGACCGTATGTCACCACTCGAGAAAAAAGCCATTTCCAAAACTTTAGATCGACTCATCTCCAACAAAAGAAGTTTGGAGGAAATCATGGATGATACAAGTCGCCAGGCCGAGAAAAACGGTCTTACACCGGAAATTCTCGAAAATATTTTGAGAGAAATTGACGAGGAACGTAAATAGCTGAATGTCATCTTCGACTGCAACGTTCTTGTCAGTGCTTTCATTCTAAGAGGGAGCACACCTCGTCTATGTTGGGAGAAAGGAAAAAAACATGGAATTCTTGCTTCCATGAATACTTTCAACGAATTGAGTAGAGTATTTATCCATTCGAAATTTGATAAGTATTTGCGCCGTGAAACAAGATTGGAATTTATTTTGCACCTGCAGGCAATAGTCAAAATAATTCCAATAGAGCATACCGTAAGAAAATGCCGTGACCCCAATGACAACATGTACCTGGAACTCGCCCGTTCAGGAAAAGCAGATTGCATCATCACAGGTGATCCTGATTTATTATTTCTCCATCCATTTGAAAATATTCCTGTCATAACTCCTAAAGAATTCCTGGATCGGTTTTGATCCGAATTTGTTTCACCTTGGCCTATTCCGATCTTAAACTCTTCGCTGGATTCATCAGGGCAGCCCTTGCAGATTGATAAGACACCGTAAGCAATGCCACTCCGAACAATGACATGGCAGTGATCACAAAGACCGAAATCGGGAAGTCAACGTGAAATGCATAGCGTTGCAGAAACTGTTGAACTCCCCACCCTGCCAAAGGAAGGCCGATCAGCAGTGAAATGAAAATGAGCAGAACAAATTCCTGACACAGCAAGGCAATGAGTTGTGATACGGTAGCCCCCAATACTTTCCGGATACTGATCTCTTTTGCTCTCCTTTCGGCAGTAAAAGAGGCTAGTCCAAAAAGACCGAGGCATGAAATAAAAATAGCGATGGCGGTAAAGCAAGTAGCAAGCTTACCAATCAAAATTTCGTCCTGATATTGTTGTCCGAAGGTTTCATCCATAAACTTGTACTCCATGGGAAAGTCAGGAGAATATTTTCGATACACCGTTTGAACATGGGCCATTGCTTTGTCAAGACCGCCCTTCTCATATTTAATAAATATTCGTCGCGCTTCGCCAGGGTTCATGGCGATAATCAGCGGCCCGATAGGCTTTTGGAGCCCCGATGTATGAAAATCCTTGACTACACCCACAATATTTCCCTTTCTTGGACCAACCAAGAATTGGCCGACGGGATTATTGAGTTTCATCTGTCTGACAGCTTCTTCATTAATGATGTAATTAGCGGAATCGGAAATAAATCTATTTGAAAAGTTTCTGCCCTCCACGAAGGTGAACCCCAATGCCGGTAGGAGCTCATCATCGCACTGAAGAAACTTGAAGGCAATATTATCTTCCTTGGTTTTGCCTGGCCAGGCGTTGTCGGCCAGCACCATACCACCAAAAATGTCCATAGGGTTATCGTCACTGCGGGCAACAGACTTGATGGACGGATTTTGAAGTGTCTCTGCTTTAAAGCCATTGAAATTCTTTCTTAGCGCATCATTGACGCGTATATAGAAAATATTCTCCTTATCGAATCCAAGGTTTTTATTCCGCATATAGTTGAGTTGCCTATAGACCACCATGGCGCTAATGATGAGTACTACCGACAAGCTAAATTGCACCACCACCAAACTTTTTCGAATACCCACGCCACTCAAGCCCGACAGCTTTCCTTTCAGAACATTAATTGCCTTTAATGAAGAGAGGAAAAAAGCAGGATATATCCCGGCGGTGATACCCGTCAGAAGCGTGATACCGATCAGGCTCCGATAAACAATGGGATTGGTATAATTTATTGTCAGTTGCTTTCCGGTCAATTCGTTGAATGCAGGCAGTAATAAATGCACCAACGCGAGGCTGACGAGCATCGATATAGCAGAGATGAGGACAGATTCCCCCATAAACTGTCCAATGAGCGATCGGCGTCCAGCGCCAACGACTTTCCTGACGCCTACTTCACGTGATCTGCTGACAGACCGGGCCGTAGCCAGATTCATGAAATTGACACAAGCAATCAATAGCAAGAAAATCGCTACAGCACTGAGGGCCCTGACAGAATTAATTCGACCGCCCTCCTGCTTTCCCAATTCAAAGCTGTCGCGAAGCCTCCAATCGTTCATCGGAAAAAGAAACAACGCAACATTCGTATCCCACCTTGGCCAGATTCTCGGTTTAGTGAACAGCTTGTCGATTTTGCCTTCGACTAGTTCCCGATTCGCATCATTACGAAGTTTGACAAAGCTTAGTCCTCCTGTCCAGGCACCCCACTCCTGGTTGTACTGATCATCCCTGGCATATAGAGCATAAGGAAGAATAAACTCAAATTGAAGCGTTGAGTTCTCCGGCAAATCGCTGAACAACGCAGTAACCTTCACATCCAACTTATTGTCAAGGCGAAAAGTTTTTCCGATTGGATCCTCATCGCCAAAATACCTGGATGCTAATTTCTTTGAGATGGCGACGGAATTATTGTCGGGAAGGGGATCGCTGCTACTTCCACTCACAATGGAAATCGTAAATATTTTAAAAATGGAAGACTCTGCATAGATACCTTCCTCGTAAATCGATTTTCCCTCACCGGTAAACAGAATTCGCCCACCCTGATCCGTGAGATGGCATGACTCTTCAATTTCAGGCAACTCCTTTAAGGCTGGTGAAAGTGGGCCGGGAGTAGCATCCATTGTTGCCGTGTAGTCCGGATAGGTATGATTGCCCATGACTTTAAAGATCCGCTCTTTGCTTTCATGAAATTGGTCAAACGTGATTTCATCGTTGATCCAAAGGAGGATGAAAATACTGCTCGCCAGCCCGACCGCAAGGCCGGAAATGTTTATGATGGAGTACGTGCGCTCGTTTAACGTAGTGCGATAAAAGACCTTGAAGAAATGGTTAAACATGTCTAATGGGTTTGCTTGATTTGAAAACTTATTTCTGAATACAATGCCGGGTCTGAAAAACCTAAGTCCGTTCCACGCCAATCTTCTCTTCGCTTTCCTTTCTCCGAATATTTTAATGTCTCTGTCAAATGTCTGAATCAAGTCTCCGGCAATCTCTTCATACAAATGGTCCGGGCAAACCCACCTGAGCAGGTGAAGTGCTAACCGATACGGATCGTCTTCTCGTTTCATAAATGCTCACGAACATTTTAAACTACACGTTAAAAATCTGAACGCTTGGTATCCATGGTCGACTGAAGGTCAGCAAGCAATTTTTCATATGCATTCGCAAATTCTGCGGCAAGAGTGTCCTCTCCATTTTCGTACAGGCTTTCCTGTAAAGAGCCCAACACAAATATGTTCTGTCTTAATTCCATCGAATAGCGATCACCCTCAGCAACGAGATAAGTTGCCATCTCATCGGCACGGTGTCCTACAACCTTCGCCATCTCAAGGGCCTTTCTTTTTTCACCTGCCTGAAAGAGCAAACTAACGGTGTCTGCTGCTGTTAGGTCGTAAGGCACACCCGCGTCCGGCATTTTTTCCAGAGAGTACAACAATACCCTCGCAGCCTTTTCTCTATTCCCTTCGTCAATCAGTGCTTGCGCCAGGGTGTTCGCGCTGCTTCGGTGCGAGAAGACGGGTATCTTGTAGTCATCACTGTAATAAACCTTAGGATCATCCAAACCACGGAATCGGAATTTATTCAATATCAAATCGTAGCTTTTCTCTGTATCCACCAGATAGGCGCGGTCATTGCGCGGGTTCTTTACTGGCAGTATCCGGTAGACATTTCCTTCCTGAACGGCATAAGGGGCAAGGTCCAGGTTCAGCTCTGACATGGACGTATGATTAAGGTAGATCGGACGTTCCCAGTTTGTTGTTACCAATAAATCAAGGAAAACAAGGTCTCGTTTCTGCAATACATTCCCCTTTAGATTCAATTCCATATGATCCACTACAAACCCCTCAAGAAGTTTGGGAATGATTCCAGTGGCAAGCACCGACTCTTTATCCACGGGCAAAGTGAGCACCTTGCTCGGGATGAAATTGTGGTCACCATTTCGCAGAGGTGCGTAATTTTTCGCTATGAGATTCAAATATTCCTTTGCGTCGATGCTTGAAATTTTTGCATTGACAAAGGGCAAATAATCGTTCGGCCCGCCCTGACGATATTCACCGGTACCCAAGGTGTATTGGAACGGTTCTGATTGATAAGCCTTCCGCGTTGTTTGATCGATGTACCAATCCGTGTTGCAGTAACTCATCACCAGTACACGCAAATCCGTCCGGCACCCTTCCGCTTCCTGTGCATACCACAATGGGAAAGTATCATTGTCTCCACCGGTGAAAAGGATCCCATTGGGATCGCAGGAATTCAATGCGTTGGATGCGGCATCCACAGAAAAATAACGATTGGAGCGATCATGATCATTCCAACCATCGTAGATCATAACAACTGGTGCAGCCAGGCCAATAAATGATGCAGCAAGGATGACTAATTTTCCATTATTGATTATACGCCGCAAAATATCAGCAATGCCCAATACCGCCAATCCAATCCAGAAAGCAAAGGCGTAATAGGAGCCAACATAAATATAATCCCGTTCGCGTGGTTCAACGGGAGGTGAATTCAAATAGAAAACAATGGCAACACCTAGCATGACAAACAGAAGAGCAATCACCACAAAGTTTTTAGTATCCTTTAAGAAATGGTAAAACATTCCAATGAGTCCAAGAAAGAATGGAATCATGAAGAAATTATTCCTGCCTTTGTTGGTGGCTAAAGCTGCTGGTATTTTTTTGAACCAGTCCGCAGGTCGTAGCCAGCCGGCATTCTGGATATCGCTTTCACGCCCGGCGAAGTTCCACATGAAGTACCGCATGTACATGGTGCCGATCTGGTGCTTGAACATGAAATACATATTTTGGGTGAAAGTGGGTCGCTGTCCTTCCTTCAGACCCATAACACTCATATAAGCATCTTTTTGTTCAGAATCCCATGCGCGGGGTAGTAAGACTTCCTCTCCGGGATTATACTCATAACTGAACTTGCGATCGGAGACCTCATACTTGTCTTTGCCTTTTATATACGTCACGTCACCCAACTTATAGCCAACAGGACTTTCCGTAAAATATGGGCCATATAATAATGGTCTGCTTCCATACTGCTCACGTTTTAGGTACTTAACAAAGCTCATGACATCTTTTGGTGCATTTTCATTTATCGGAGTGTCATAGTCAGACCGGATGACAATTAATGCATAAGACCCATAACCAATGAGAACAAAAATGACTGCCAGGAGTGAGGTGTTTGCCAATGCGTAATTTTTCTTCTGTGTATAGTAAGTTGCACACACAAGAACACCCACCAGCAAAAGGAAGAAAGTGAAAGCACCGGAGCCGAAGAAAAACCCGAGCGTATTGACAAAAAACAATTCAAAGCTTGCAGCGATGGTCGGGATTCCAGGGACCAAAAAATCACCAATTAAGAACACGAGGAAAATACTAACAGCAAGGGTCGCTATTATTCCTCCCGTACTTATTTCGAATTTCTTAAAATAAAAAATGAAGGCCAACGTCGGAAGTACAAGGAGGTTGAGAAGATGAACCCCAATGGACAATCCAATCATATACGCCACCAGCAAGAGCCATCGGTTTGCCCTACCCTTCTCGTCGATCACATCCCATTTCAATACAGCCCAGACAACGAAAGCGATAAAAAAAGAAGACAAAGCATACACTTCGGCCTCCACTGCAGAAAACCAAAATGAATCGGAAAAAGTATAAGCTAGAGCACCTACCGTACCTGACGCCATCAAGAGCCATGTTGTCTCTCCTGTTTCTTTCTGGCTTTTCAAACTACCCATCATTTTACGCCCAATCAGGACAATGGACCAATACAAGAAAAGAATTGTGAAGGCGCTGGCCAGTACACTGATCATGTTGATCGCGAGAGCAACCTTTGTCACATCACCTCCGGCGAGAAAGGAAAAAATACGACCCATCAGGAGGAAGAGCGGTGCTCCCGGCGGATGAGGTACTTGTAGTTTGAAAGCCGCTGCGATGAACTCACCGCAGTCCCAGTAGCTTGCGGTTTCTTCTACGGTAAGGCTGTAAGTAAGAAGTGCGATAAAAAATACACTCCACCCGATGAAGTTATTGGCTTGCCTGAACTTTATGTCTTTGTAAGGACCAAGGCTTTTCATTCGATGCAGAAAATTTTGCCATGTAGATTCGTTTAAAGGGCTTTTTCTTAAGATGATCCCCGGCCGGAAAAACCGGATCGCATTCCAAATAAATTTCATCTTAGCCTTCTGCGGCCCAAGAGATCTTACATCCCGCAGATATTCCTGAGTGAGGTCGCCCTCAATTTCCTCCAGCAAATGTTCCGGGCAGAATAATTGAAGAACCTTCAAAGCCCAGGGTGATGGCGAAGTGTTTGTCTTGCTGATCATCCTACAATCTTTAATTGTGGCACCAGTTTCCATAAGTCAATACGTGCTTCCTTCATCGCTCTCAACATCGCCATGCCGGCACTTGTGATCGAGAATATTCTTTTCCTTCTACCACCCCGTTCCTTCGTGCCTCCCCCAAGGGCCGATTTAATATATCCCTTATCCTCAAGCCGGTATAACGTGACGTGTACCGCGCTCAGGTTTACATCCCTTTTCATTTTGGATTCAATCTCTTCAGCAATGGCAGCGCCATACGCATCCTCTTGTAACGCTGCCACCATTGTGAGGATCAATTCTTCAAATTCCCCAAGGTATTCTTTTGCCATATCCTTATATTTTGTTAAGCAAATACATAAAATAAATTCAAATCCGCAATGGCCACTCAGTTTTTACACCCTGCAGGTTTAGGAACTCTGACAGGTGTAACGGGAAATTCTCCTTACCTTTACGCGTCTCAAACATTAGAATTCATGGCACGAGTAGAACTGATCATGCCCAAGATGGGTGAAAGCATCGTTGAGGCCACGATATTAAACTGGCTCAAGAAACCCGGCGACAAAATTCAGCAAGATGAATCGGTACTCGAAGTGGCTACCGACAAAGTAGATACAGAGGTACCTTCCGCACACGCTGGTACCCTTGTCGAAATTCTTGCCAAGGTTGGCGATGTCGTGAAGGTAGGAACCCCCATCGCTGTGCTCACGACAGATGTGAATGAAGAGATCAAACCAACTTCTCCAACAAAGATAACTCCTGCAGAAAAGTCAGCAAACAAAGAGGTAAAGCCAGCTCCAATTATTTCTGTCCCAACCTCGGTAGCCACGAATGGGTCAAGTCATGCTCCCATTGTCGATTATAAATCAACCCTTCGCTTTTATTCTCCCTTAGTAAAGAACATAGCCAAAGAAGAAAAAATACCGGTAGCCGAATTGGAAACTGTTGCCGGCAGTGGCGCCGAAGGCAGAGTTACGAAGAAAGACATCCTTGCATACGTTCAAAATCGTAGGCCAGGCATCTTATTGCCAGCGAGAAGCGCGGCCCCTCTGGTAGCAGCCTCTATCAGCGCCGGTGATGAGATCATCCAAATGGACCGCATGCGCAAAATGATCGCTGAGCGCATGGTAGATTCTAAACGCATTGCACCCCACGTCACTTCCTTTGTTGAGGCCGACGTCACGGACATCGTTTCATGGAGAAATAAAATGAAAGCAGCCTTCCTTCAACGGGAAGGCGATGGACTTACCTTCACTCCGATTTTCATTGAGGCAGTAGTGCTGGCGATCAAAGACTATCCGATGGTCAACGTGCAGGTGGATGGAGATCGCATCATCAAGAAAAAAGAAATAAACATCGGCATGGCGGTAGCACTGCCTTCCGGCAACTTGATTGTACCTGTGATCAGAAACGCAGATCAGTTTAACCTGAGCGGCCTTGCGAAAGCCGTGAATGACCTTGTGAAACGGGCGAGGGAAAATAAACTGAAGCCCGATGATCTGGCCGGAGGAACTTACACGATTTCAAATGTCGGGACATTCGGAAATGTAATGGGCACTCCAATTATCATGCAGCCACAAGTTGGAATCCTGGCCATCGGCGCCATCCAGAAAAAACCTGCCGTTGTTGAAACTCCTTACGGGGATGCTATTGCCATTCGTCACAAAATGTTTCTATCACATTCTTACGACCATCGGGTGGTGGACGGAGCGCTGGGCGGAAGCTTTGTAAGAAGAGTGGCCGATTATTTGGAAAAATTTGATTTGAACAGAAGCATTTGATCATTGCTTGTTACGATTTAGTCTAATCATTATTTCTTAGCGTCTCCGCGTCTTTGCGGTTCAATAGGGATGCCAGTCAAGAAAGCAAAATTTGATTCCGTCATTGAGAAACTCCCCTTCAAGGGTGGGATGCACTTCATGAACGTGCCAGATCCTATTGCAAAGAAATTTGCCGAAAGGAAAGCCGTAAGGATTTTCTGTACCATCAACAACAATGTAAAGTATGCTTGTGCCCTTCGACCTAATGGTGAAGGTGGATTCTATATCAATGCGGGTACACCCATTTTGAAAAAAGGGAAACTAAAATTGAATCAGAAAGTTCAGGTTTCCATTCAGTCTGACAACACGGAGTATGGGCACAAGATCCCGGAAGAACTAAAAGAACTTCTTGCGATTGACCCTGAAGGGGAAAAATATTTCAATCAATTGACAAACGGAATGCGACGGAGTCTCATCTACTATATTGCTCAAGCCAAATCAATCGACAAGCGGATTGAGCGATCGCTGCTATTTGTCAACAGACTGAAAAACACAAAAGGAACCTGGAAGCCGGGAAAAAGTTAATCTTTCCTTTTATGCTGTAATAAACCATGGAAGCAGCGCTATCAATAATGTGATCAGAAACCATATCAGGAGTCTTCGGTTTGTCTTTTGCTCTGCCGTCATAGGGTAAACTATCTGAACGCATAACGGCAAACCATTAAAGAGGTTGGTTTTTTTAACAACCTGTTAACAATAATTAACAAGGGCGGTAAGATGTCATAACAGATTGTTTATTATTGCGAATTGTTATCAATAAACTATGAAATTCGGAACAAAAGCCATTCACGCAGGGGTTGAACCCGATCCCTCCACCGGCGCTATTATGACGCCCATCTACCAAACTTCGACGTATGTGCAGGATTCTCCCGCAAAGCACAAAGGCTACGCTTATGCACGCGGCGCCAACCCCACACGGAACGCTTTGCAGAAGAGTATTGCTGCTCTGGAGAATGGAAAATTCGGCCTTTGTTTCTCTTCAGGCATGGGCGCAACAGACGCTGTGATCAAACTGCTTAATCCCGGCGACGAAGTGATTACAAGCAACGATCTGTATGGTGGATCATACAGGATGTTCAAAAAGGTATTTGAAAAATTTGGGATCAAGTTTCACTTCATCGACCTGTCGAAAGCTGAAAATATTCATCCTTATATCAACAAGAACACAAAACTGATGTGGCTGGAGACACCTTCCAATCCACTCATGCGCATCATAGACATTCAAGCCTGCACGACCATCGCCAGAAAGCATAATATCATCGTAGGCGTAGACAATACTTTCGCGTCCCCATATCTTCAAAATCCACTTGATCTCGGCGCCGACATCGTGATGCATTCTGTAACAAAATACCTGGGCGGTCACAGCGATGTGATTATGGGAGCGCTGGTGGTCAATGATGAGAAACTCTATCAAGACCTTGCCTTTATCGCCAACTCATGTGGCGCCGTACCCGGACCTCAGGATTCCTTTTTAGTGTTGCGCGGAATAAAGACACTTCACCTTCGTATGGAGCGGCATTGCCTCAATGGGAAAAAAATTGCTGAATACCTCCGCAGTCACCCCAAGGTTGGTAAGGTTTACTGGCCCGGATTTTCAGATCATCCCAACCACCTCATTGCCAAGAAACAAATGCGTGATTTTGGCGGAATGTTATCGTTCACTTTGAAAGATGACCGGCTTGAGCAGGCTACCAAGATGATGGAGAATGTTGAATTATTTTCTCTTGCTGAATCACTGGGCGGAGTAGAATCCCTGATCAATCATCCAGCCTCGATGACCCACGCCAGCATTCCAAAAGAAGAAAGGCTTAAAAATGGACTTACCGACACATTGATTCGATTGAGTGTGGGGGTAGAAGACATCGAAGATTTGATTGCAGACCTAGAACAGGCGTTGGGGACATTGTAATCTAAATAGTAGGCAGTAGGCAGCTGCAGTAGGCAAGTGTTCCGAGCCGCATACCGCTGCACTCTTGAATTATACCGGAAGAACATAAATTCGATCCGTTATTTCTTCACTTCAGTCTTGACGGGGTTTGAAGGCTTGATTGTATTCCCATCCGCATCAATCTCAACGATCTCCGAGAAACCTACTTCCTTCAGACCGGAGATAATTTTTTCCTTATCGCCAATAACAAACCAGGTCATTTTATCAGGCATGACCAATTGTTTGCTAACCTTCCTGACATCCTCCAGCGTAAGTGTCCTGACATTCTTATCAAAGTTCTTGTAATAATCTGGTGCCAGGTCGTATTTGAGAATCTCTTCAACAGATGAACTTACAGATTCATTCGTTTCCCACCGTCCGGGTAACTGCAGCACCGTATTGTTTTTGGTTCGATCAAATTCCTCAGAAGTCAGTGGCTTATCCCCAACAAACATTTTGTATTCTTTCATTATTTCCTGAACAGATTCTTTGGTCTTGTCGGTCTGCACTGGAGCAATAGCCATGAAGGGACGCTGACCCTTGGCATCCCAAAGGTTACTAAACGAGCCGTACGACCAGTGTTTATCTTCACGAAGATTCATATTAATCCTGGAAGTAAAGTCCCCTCCTAAAACATTCACCATCGCTTCGCGTGCAATCTCGTTGACCTTCCCATAAGGATCCACGAGGCCACCAGCCATGATGACCGACTGCTTGGATTCAGGTTTATCGATGAGGTAGACCGTATTGACTTTTCCACCATTGCCACCTGTGACATTTTTCTTTGGCACATCCCCTTTTTTCCATCCTCCAAATCTTTTTTCCAAAGCTGGTATCAATTCTTTCATATCAATATCCCCCACCACCACCAACCTCGCATTGTTCGGTCTGAACCATGTGTCGTAAAATTTCACAATGTCCTCACGGGAAATAGCGAGTACCGTTTCAGTGTACCCGGTTCCCGTCAGTGGATTACTATAAGGATGCCCGGGACCATAAAGAAATTTAGGCATCGACCGCATTGCCATTTGCATAGGCTGGGTTCCCTCCCGCTTGATGGCATTCAACTGCAATTCCCTAAGACGTTTGAACTCCTTCTCCTCAAAGGCAGGGTTCAAAATAACATCGGCATATAAATCCAACGATTGATCAAGTGAGTATTTCAGTGTGCTCATATTGACATACGAAACGTCAAGGTCTGAATACGAAGCAATGGTGCTTCCAAGGGTTTGCAGTCTGTCACTGATCTGAAGTGCATTCAGGGACTTCGTTCCCTCATCCAGGAGGTTCATGGACAAACTGGTCGTGCCGGCCTTCGCGAATTTGTCGGCAGCATAACCCGCATCCACCATAAGGTTGAGACTCACATTGGGAACGCCAGTGCGTTTGGCTAAGGCAACTGTCATTCCATTCTTTAATACGGTAAACTGAAGATCGGGAAATGAGGACGGGGGTTGTGTTGTGAGTGCTGGAATCTTGCTCCGATCTGCTTCTACACCTGTCACCTGATAATTTGGGAACGGTGTACACACGACGACATGCTTTCCCGTTGTGAGCCATGCTTTGACTGCCTTATGAACGTCTTCAACCGTTGCCTCCGCAATCCATTTAAGCTCTTGTTTATAATAGTCTGGACGGTTACCATAGATTTCCGATTCTGCAAGAATATCTGACTTTCCTCCAAAACCTCCGATGCGATCCAGCCCCTTTATGATTTGGGCAAATAAATCTGCCTTGGCGCGATCAAGTTCCTCCTGCGTGGGTCCCTTCTCAATAAAATCTGCGAGGATGCCATTTACGATACCCTCCACCTTATCAACGTCTTTGCCAGGTTTTACACGAACAGAAACCAAAAACTGACTTGCAATCTCGCGTGTAGTATTAAATGAGTTCACAGCAGCCGACACCTGATCTTCATAAACCAGTTTCTTGTAAAGTCTGGAGCTTTTCCCGCTGGACAAAATCATAGAGGCAAGACCCAGAAAGTCAGATTCCGGCGTGCCCCATTGTGGTGTAATCCAATACATTTGGATCCTGGCTTCGGTGACACGGTCCTCATACGATTGCCGTGTGTCTGTTAGTCTTCGCGGCACATTCACTTCAGGTTTAAATAGGGAAGGGCCGGCCGGAATATTGCCGAAGTATTTTTTCACTTTGGCAATCACCTCCTCGGTTTTAACGTCTCCAGCGATGGAAAGCACTGCATTGGCAGTACCATAATACGTTTTAAACCAATCTTTAACATCATCGAGGGAGGCAGCATTCAAATCCTCCATTGAGCCAATGACTGTCCAACTGTAAGGATGGCCTGCGGGGTAAAGCGCTTTTGCTACCATTTCACGCTCGCGGCCATAGGGCTGATTTTCGCCTTGTCTTTTTTCATTTTGAACAACTCCCCGTTGCTCATCCAGACGGGCCTGATCAATCGTACCCAACAGATGACCCATGCGGTCTGACTCAAGCCATAGGATTTGATCAAAGGCAGCCAAGGGAACATTTTGAAAGTAGTTGGTACGATCATTATCCGTAGTTCCATTGAGGTCAGTTCCACCGATCGATTCCAATACTTTGAAATAGTCTGTATTATAATTTTCACTACCATTAAACATGAGATGTTCGAACAGATGGGCAAAGCCACTCTTGCCGGCCTTTTCATTCTTTGAACCTACATGATACCAGACGTTGACTGCAACGATAGGCGCTTTGTGATCCTCATGGACGATAAGACGCAATCCATTGTCAAGAACCACCTTTGTATAGGGAAGATTGACATTGTCGGGATTAACCAAACCCTGCGCCGATGTGTAGCTTGTGCTTATGACAAACAAGAAAAATAATATGATTCTCATGTGATCTTTTTTTTGAGGTATTGAAATTAGTTCAAATAATCTCACAAACAAATTGCAAATGCCTACCGATTCTAAGAGCTAAAGTCTTCCTGAAGGCAACCATAAATGGATTTGAAAGGATGCCGGCATTCATCTACCCCGATGACTCAAATCATCTTATCCCTCTTCCAGGAAATTCATATCTCTGCCAAATGTTTCCTCTATCGCCCGCAGTGCTACCAACGCCACAACGATGGTAAATACACCTACGATCAAGGCGCCATAAATAACAGATGACTCATCCCCACCCAATTGTTCACGCAAGAAACGAAAGGCGATCGTGAGTGGCACAACGGTACCTCGAATAAAGTTCGGCACGGTGGTTGCAACGGTGGACCGAAGATTGGTGCCAAACTGCTCGGCAGCGATCGTGACGAACAGGGCCCAATAACCAATACCTACCCCCAACAAAAAACAGGTGACATAGAAATAGAAAACTGATCGTCCAGGCGTGAAAAGATATAAAACGATTACGGCCAAGGTGAGAAATATATAAAACAAGACCACCTTCTTTCGTGATCGGACAGCCTGACTGATCAGTCCACTGGAAAGATCTCCGACGGCCAGGCCAATGTAACTATACATTACTGCATCGCCAGCGGCAATGACACCGTTGATCTGGAGTGCCTTTGCAAACTCAGGTGAAAAAGTGATGAGGATTCCAATGGTAAACCAAATCGGGAGGCCAATAAATATGCAACCCATAAATCTTTTGAAACGCACCGAACTGCTGAACAATTGCAGAAAGTTACCCCGTTCAACTGCTTGCTCTTTTAGCTTTAGAAAAACTCCGGACTCGAAAATACTAATCCGTGCAATCAGCAAGAGTAAACCAAGACCACCACCGATGAAGTAAGCAATCTGCCAATCAAATGTTTTCGCCACAAAGTTTGCCATGACCGCCCCCATGAGCCCGACACTAGCCACAAGTGTTGTACCGTATCCTCGTAAATGGGTCGGCAGCACTTCTGAAACCAACGTGATCCCCGCCCCAAGTTCGCCGGCAAGGCCAATACCCGCAATAAACCTCAGCACCGCATATTGATCGACTGTGACCGCGAACCCATTCGCAATATTGGCAATTGAATACAGTAAAATAGAACCGAAGAGTACGGAAAGTCTTCCCCTCTTGTCGCCCATGATGCCCCAGATCAACCCTCCAACCAAAAGGCCCGTCATCTGAACTTGAAGAAGAAATTCACCTTGCGTAAAGAGTTGATCATCCGGAACACCCATCGAACTAAGACTTGACCTTCGTACAATGCTGAACAACAGCAAATCGTAGATGTCTACAAAGTAGCCAAGCGCTGCAACAATCACCGGAACACTGAACAGCCCCTTTGAATTTTGGTCCTTCATAGGTGAGCAAAATAGGAATAATTGCACCATTCGCAATACTTGGGATAAGGCGTTGATTGCGATTTTTAACCTTTGGTAGAAAACATGAGAACTATTGCAATAAAATATATTAAACTCGTGTCATAAAAATCACAAAAATTCATGATCTACAAACGTCATTTACTCATTTTGATAGCATGCGTCTGCTGCCTCAATGTCAATGCCCAGAAAAAAACGGCTCCTGCTTGGACATTAAACTTTGACGAAAAATTGTACAATGCACTTGAGTGGCGCAGCATCGGACCCTTCCGTGGAGGTCGATCGGCAGCCGTGACAGGAGTGCAAGGAAAACCAAACCTGTATTACATGGGTGCTACCGGAGGCGGGGTTTGGCGCACCACTGATGCAGGAAACTCGTGGGATAACATTTCCGATGGCTTTTTTGGTGGGTCCATCGGTTCAGTGGCGGTGAGCGAGTGGGATAATAATGTAATCTATGTTGGAGGTGGAGAGGAATGTGTGAGGGGCAATGTGTCGTATGGCTACGGAATGTTTAAATCAACGGATGCAGGCAAGAGCTGGACTTCGATTGGCTTGAAAGAATCACGTCACATACCACGAATACGCATCCATCCAAAAAATCCTGATTTGGTTTATGCCGGGGTGATGGGAGATTTATATAAACCCACTGAAGAGCGAGGCGTGTATCGATCCGAAGATGGCGGTAAAACCTGGAAGAGAATTCTTTTTGCCAATTCAAGTGCGGGCGTCGTGGATCTCGTCATGGATCCCAACAACCCAAGAATACTCTTTGCCTCTACCTGGCGCATCAAGCGCACTCCTTACAGTCTTGAAAGCGGCGGTGAGGGCTCTGCCATGTGGATGACAAAAGATGGCGGAGATACATGGACAGACATTTCTAAAAATGAAGGCCTACCCAAAGGTCTTTGGGGAATCGTTGGGCTTGCCGTATCACCTGTAAATTCGAACCGTGTTTTCGCGATCATTGAAAATGATAACGGTGGAATCTACCGTTCGGACGATGGAGGTAAAGTTTGGAAACGCTTGAACGAAGACCGCAACCTCCGTCAGCGAGCCTGGTATTACTCACGTATTTATGCTGATACCAAGGATGAAGACATCTGTTACGTCATGAACGTTTCCTACCATCGATCAAAGGATGGAGGCAAAACATTTCAGGCCTTCAATGCCGCCCATGGTGATCATCATGACTTGTGGATCGCACCGGAAGACAATCAACGAATGGTTATTGCCGATGATGGTGGGGCTCAAGTCTCCTTTGATGCCGGAATAAATTGGACCACGTACCACAATCAGCCAACAGCCCAACATTATCGGGTAACAACCGATAACAATTTTCCCTACAGGATTTATGGAGCGCAACAAGATAATTCCACACAACGAATTCTTCACCGCACTGACGGCGCATCCATTGGCGAACGTGACTGGGATGTTTCAGCAGGAGGCGAAAGTGGGTGGCTAGCCATAGACCCTACCAACAATGACATCGTCTATGGAGGAAGCTATGATGGATTGTTGGAACGGAAGAATCACGCGACCGGCGAAAGTCGAAGTATCAATGCCTGGCCCGACAACCCCATGGGTCACGGTGCTGAGGGAGCTAAATACAGGTTTCAATGGAACTTCCCGATTTTCTTTTCTCCTCATGAGGCCACAAAATTATATGCTGGGTCTAATGTGCTGCACGTGTCGTATAATGGCGGCGAGAAATGGGAGATCATCAGCCCAGATCTTACCCGCAACGATCCCACCAAGTTGGGCGCATCAGGTGGTCCTATTACCAAGGATAATACTGGCGTTGAATACTATTGCACCATTTTTACAGCTGGCGAATCACCCTATGAAAAGGACCTTATCCTGGCGGGATCAGACGACGGTTTGCTGCACATCACAAAGGATGCGGGTAAGAATTGGGAAAAACTCACCATCCCAGGTTTGCCGGAATGGACTATGATTAATAGCGTGGACTTTGATCCTTTTGTAAAAGGAGGCGCGTATGTGGCCGCCACTAGTTACAAGTCAGGGGATTATCGTCCTTATCTTTTTAAGACAAAAGATTACGGAAAAACCTGGTCTAAAATTACCGATGGCATTGATCCTGGACACTTCACCCGCGTTGTGCGGGCAGACTTGAAACGCCCCGGCTTACTCTACGCAGGCACGGAGAGTGGCATGTATATTTCATTTGATGACGGCGCAAGTTGGAAACCTTTTCAACTCAACCTGCCCATCGTGCCCATCACCGACTTAACCATCAAGAATGACAATTTGATTGCCTCCACCCAAGGCCGCAGCTTCTGGCTGATCGACGATATTACCCCTCTGCACCAACTCAATGAATCAATGGCAGGCAATGAGTTCAAACTATACAAACCCATGCCAAGCTATCGCATGGTAGCGAGCTCTTCATTTGAAAGACCCTTGAAATCAGCAGGAAAAAATCATCCTGGAGGCGTGATGATTCATTATTATCTGAAAGACACTACAAAAGCCCAGGTATCGCTTGAAATTTTAGAAAGCAATGGAAAGTTAATCAAGAAATATTCCGTAAAACCAGATAAGAAAGCAAAAGAAGATCTACTGAAAGTGAAGCCAGCTGCCAATCGTTTTGTGTGGAACATGCGTTATCCGGATGCGGAAGGTTTTGATGGATTGATCATGTGGTCTGGCTCACTCAGGGGACCACAGGCTGTACCAGGCATGTACAAAGCAAGACTGACGGTAAATGGAAAATCTCAGGAAACAGACTTTGAAGTAATGAAAGACCCACGCACGAGCGGAACAATTGCCGATATCAAAGAACAATTTGACTTTCTCATCTCTGTTCGCGATAAACTTTCCGAAACCAACCTGGCCGTGAAGAAAATTCGCACCACCCGGGATCAGATCAACCGTGTTACAGAGCCTATGAAGGGTAAAGACGATATGAAAGATGTCAATGAGCTTGCGAAGGCGATTCTGGACGACATGAAAAAAGTAGAGGAAACACTCTATCAGACAAAGAATAAAAGCGGTCAGGATCCATTAAACTACCCGGTGAGATTGAATAACAAGCTCGCAGCCCTGGCGGGTGAAGCTGACGGTGGTGATTACAAACCCACCAGTCAGGTCAAGGCCGTTCAGCATGAGATCACTGGAAAGATTGATGAGCAGCTACAGGTTCTGAATAAGATATTCACCGACAAAATTCCGAAATTCAATGAATTGGTAAAGCAGAAACAAGTGAACCCGGTATCAGTGACAGAAGTATTCTAAAGCCGGAGTTATTTTGGGGGGAATGCAGGGCATGCATTCCCCATTTTTATTTTCTTCCAATAACATAGTAAAGGATCGGGCCCAGAATCGGCAAAAAAATTACGGCCACCATCCACAACAGTTTTTTTTCGAAGTCTTTCGAACTCTTTATTATATCGATGACCACCAATACATCGATGACGATAATGACTAAATATATAAGCCTTCCCATATTCTAAATTTAGTTGGTTCCTAGAATCTTGAATAACTCGTTGAGATCGGGAGTAATGATGATTTCTGTTCTACGGTTCTTCTGCTTGTTTTGGTCTGACGTATTGGCCATCAATGGTAAGTATTCCCCTTTGCCGGAGGCAGTAATCTGGCTGGCCGAAACTCCTGACTTTGTTAATATTCTTGTAATAGAGGTGGCGCGCATCACACTCAGGTCCCAGTTGTCCTGCATGTATTGAGATTTCTTTCCAATAGGCACATTGTCAGTATGTCCTTCCACCATAATGTGAAGATCCTTCTGGTCTTTAATCGCCTTCCCCAGCTGCTGCAAGGCGCTAAGTCCTTTCGCATCAACATCACTACTTCCTGATCCAAACAAAAGTTGCTCGGCGAGAGATACATAAACTTTCCCATTTTTCTCATTGACGGTAAGGTCGTTCTCTTTAAAGCCCAGCAGTGCATTGCTGATCTTGTTCTTCAAATCCACCACGGCCTTGTCTTTGTTTGATAAAATTGTTTCCAACTCTTTTACTTTGCGTTCGCGCTCCGCAAGGCTGGTGCCCAGGGAGTCGTTTAACTTACGGGTATGCTCAAGATTTTCCTGGATTGCAAATAATTGGTCTTTTTGTTGTGCGAGATCACGATTTAGCTTTCCGCTGTTGTTTAATAAGTTCTTGTAATAGGCATTCAGATGATCATATTCCGTATTGAGTTCTGCTAACTTTTGAGAAGAGCTTCTTTTTTGTTCGCCCAGGGAACTCGTGTCGGCTTTCAATTGGGTCAACTTTGTGTTGAGATCCTTTAGCTGATTTTCTGCCTCCGTAAGCTTGTCTGTCTTTTGTGCTAATTCTCCTTCAGCCTTGACTTTCTGGGCCAGTATATCATCATATTTCTTCTTCGTAACGATGCAAGACTGGAAACTTACCGACAGGGCTAAAACAAGGAACAGTTTAAAAAATTTACTCATACAATGAATTGTTAGTTCTTCAAATCTACAACGAAAGTATGCGTTTGAAATCGATCGTCCAAAGGAGGTTAATTTCCGAAACTCCTTAGCTTTGTTTTAATAAGGATTTAATAATTATTACGCATAAATATTCCAATTATGGAAGGCATGCTCAAACCAGGTTCTTTTAAAGGGAAGACTATTCTAATCACAGGGGGTGGCACGGGGCTAGGCCGCTCCATAGGAAAATACCTCCTTGAGTTGGGAGCAAACCTGGTGATCAGCAGCAGGAAGAAGGAGGTTATTGATAAGGCCGCTGAAGAACTGAAAAAGGAAACAGGGGGTAAAGTATTGGCGGTGCCCTGTGATATTCGAAAATATGAAGAAGTGGAGAACATGATTGCTTCCTCTGAGAAAGAATTTGGGCAGTTGGATGGAGTGCTTAATAATGCAGCCGGAAATTTTATTAGTCCTACAGAACGTCTGTCACACCGGGCATTTGACATTGTGGTTGACATTGTTTTAAAAGGAACCTACTATGTGACGCTTGCGGCGGGTAAGAATTGGATTGCGAAAAAACAATCAGGGACCTTTCTAAATATTATTACTACTTATGCCTGGACTGGATCAGGCTATGTTGTTCCTTCTGCGTGTGGGAAGGCCGGAGTGCTTGCGCTAACGAGATCATTGGCTGTTGAGTGGGCCAAATACAATATTCGTAGTAATGCCATTGCCCCAGGGCCATTCCCGACCGAAGGTGCATGGAGCAGGCTCCTACCTGGTGAGCTCGCAAAGCAATTTGATCCCGCTAAACGCATTCCCCTCAAGCGGGTTGGAGAACATCAGGAGTTGGCGAACCTTGCCGCTTATCTCCTATCCGATTATTCAGCTTATGTCACCGGCGAAGTGGTGACCATCGATGGCGGCGAGTGGCTCAGAAATGGTGGAGAATTCAGTCACCTAGACCAGATCACAGACGAAATGTGGAACATGATTGAAAAGGCAAGGAAGTAGATTCAGAATCGGTAAGCAAGACTAGCGCTTGCATAGTCATGTGTGCCGACAAGTTTTGTTTCCTTGCTCAGGTGGATCATTGCGAGCCCAAAGGAAATTTTTCTGTTGGAGTATTGCACTCCAATCTTTTGGGTAAAAAACCAGGGATTAATAGAAGTTGTGAAAGGGCTGGGGTTGCTGTTGAAAAGGCTCCCTTCAATAAAAATATTCGATAGCACGTAGTCACCTCCTAATGAGGCGAACAGGAAAAACTCGGACTCACTTCTCGTGAGGCCTTTTGACAAGCGGGCATTCATGAATGTTGATTCGCTCAGCGGATTAAACCGAAACAGTCTCAGCGTGAGATCCTGCGACAATCTATTGCTGCCCGTACCCAAAACGAAACCGCTGGAAGAGACCAGTTCAACGTGTTTATACAGTGCAAACCCATGAGTGTGGTTGAAGTTTGTATTTACAACAACTTCATTGCGGATTTGTGAACTCCAGCCTTCAATCGAGTATAGTTTAATAGCCTCGTGCCACCATTGCTGCAATTGGCCCATACCTGATTCGCTGCCTACAACACCCAGTTGCAACGCAAAAAAATTAGCGGAGTTCTTTTTCCTGAAATGCTGTAGTTCCATGTTGATAAAATTCCATCCGCAATAAGGTCGGTCCATGAAATGGATGTCTCGTGTATCGACGTTTTGAGGTGTGAAGACTTTATTTCCATAGTGCAAAGAAAAAATCGTCTTGCTGGAGTCGTTGGTACGTAGAAATGGAATTCTTGAATTCAGCAAGAAACGATAGTACAAGTCCTGACCGGCGGTATAATATTGGTCGGTCATGTAGGGGTAATCATTGTCAACCGTAATGGCGAGCTCTTTCGTGGGCCACTGGGGTATAGATGTTTGCGCGAATGCGGGACTACAACAGATATAAAAGGCCGCTAGTACTACTCCCGATTTCATGGAATCTGGTTGGTCAATTGTAGGTCTGACTAAAGGCAACGATCGAACTCAAGGGGCACTCAATAAGTGTTACCTTAGAGACTCTTCTGAAAAAATTTGCATCGGGAGCGGATTGATAAAATGAAGGTAAGAATTTACAGCACAAACTCCACCCCCTTGGCCCCGCCAGCCCAGGGCAAACGCATCTAAATACTAAGGACTTGTTCAAGATATTCATTGCTCCAGCCAGCTTTAAGGCGTTTTCCTTTGATGCCTTGCTTAGTGGTCA
>JAYVQY010000014.1:0-2887 GCA_043776715.1 Cyclobacteriaceae bacterium
AGCAATTGGAAGAATTGTTGATTGTGGGAGAGAAAGCCCCCGTCACAGTAAAACGTGACACCATTGAGTTTAATGCCGGTTCGTTTAAAACAAAAGCAAATGCAAATGTGGAAGATTTATTAAAGAAACTTCCGGGAGTGGAAGTAGACAACGATGGCACCGTACGTGCGCAGGGAGAACAGGTACAACGCGTCACGGTGGATGGGCGTGAATTTTTTGGCAGGGATCCAAAGCTGGCGACTCGAAACCTTCCTGCTGATGCGATCGACAAAGTTCAGGTGTTTGATAAAAAATCTGATCAGGCTGCCTTCACCGGCATTGAAGATGGCCAGAAAGAGAAGACCATCAACCTTGAATTGAAAGCGGAAAAGAGAAATGGTGCCTTTGGAAAGATGATGGCCGGCGCCGGCGCCAACGACCGCTTTCAGACCAGCGCAAGCATCAATCGCTTTGGAAAAGGAAAGCAGGTTTCCTTTCTCGGTATGGGCAACAACATCAATGAGCAAGGGTTTTCTATTGGTGATTTTATGAATTTCACCGGGGGCTCTCAACAGATGATGGGTGGGGGCGCGGTGACCATCCAAATTGACAATAATCAAAGCGCCGTTCCCCTTAACACGGGTCGGCAAAATGGTCTTATGTCAAACTATGCAGGTGGGATCAATTTTAACCGCGACCTGAGCAAGAACACCCAGCTTACTTCAAACTACTTCTACAACCGGCTTGACCAGAACATTACTAAGGATACTCACCGTGTCAATTACCTGCCCAATGACAGCAGCTACTTTTACGACGAAAAGAGTGTGCAGTTGAATGCCAGTGACAACCACCGGGTGAACCTGAACCTGGACCATAAAATTGACTCGGCCAACTCCATCAAAGCAACAAATAACTTCACTTATTCAACGTCAGAACAAAACTCCAAAACACAGGGTCAGACCACGACGACTGACAATGCTTTGGTGAATCAAAGCAATCGGTTTAATTACAATGCACAGACGAGCGCCAATCTCAACTCGAATCTTCTTTATCGCCATCGCTTTGCAAAAAAAGGAAGATCGTTTTCTACGAATCTTAACTTCGGATTGACCCAGATCAATAGCAATGGAAGTCAGCAATCAAGCAATCAATATTATAGTACAAACCCAGGCACACAGGAGATCCGTCAAACCAATACACAAAGTACCGACAATCAATTATTAGGAGCGACTGTTTCATACATTGAGCCATTGGGTGGAAGGAAATATTTGGAAGGAAGTTATAATATCCGAACGAACCTGAATCAGGTTGACCGCGTGGTGTATGACGAAAAGAACGGACAGCAAACCATCAACAGTCAGCTCAGCAACAAGTACAATAGCAAGTATGCGTATAGTCGGCCTGGATTGAACTTGCGGGTCAACCGACAGAAGTATAACGTCTCCTTTGGCGTCAGTTATCAAAACACGCGTCTCACCGGGAACTTGAAAGACAATCAACAAATTGACCGTACGTTTGAGAATTTTTTGCCAGTCGCCCGTTTCAACTATGATTTCACAACCTTTAAGCACCTTCGATTCGACTATGAGACTTCCATGCAAGAGCCCGGCATTCAGCAACTGCAGCCGGTGGTTGATAACAGTGACCCTTTGAACATTTCTGTGGGCAATCCAGAGTTGAAGCCGTCGTATCAGCATCGGGGTGTGGCAAACTTCACCACATTCGACCCAGGCAAATTCATCAACTTCTTTGCATTCCTGACGGCGAACTATACCCTAAACTCCATCATCTATTCTCAGACTGTAAACTCAAATCTCGTACGACTCACAAAACCTGTCAATGTAAAAGACAATATAAACGTAAATGCAAATCTCAACTTTGGTTTCCCCTTAAAAGCGTTGAAGAGTCGTATCAATTTGGGGCCGACCGCAACCTACATGCGTGGCATCAACGTGTTAAACGAACAATCAAGTTACACCTCGCAGCATGCCTATGGAGGAACTGTGAGGTATAACTTTACTTTCAACGATGTATTGACTTTGGATCTGAGTGCCAATCTCAGTCGCCAGCAAACGGACTATGAGTTCAACACACAAAACAATCAGGTGTACTTTAACAAAACATATTCGGCGGAAACGAACATTACTTTTTTGAAGAGATATCAGTTCAACACCAACTTTGATTACCTCATCTATAATAGTGAAACCACAGAATATCATCAGGTAATTCCATTGTGGAATATGGCCATTTCAAGGTTCATTCTGAAAAATAATACGGGCGAGTTGAAGATCGGTGTGAACAATTTACTGGACCAAAGCCTTAGCGTCTCTCAATCCGCCTCTACCAATTACCTCCAGCAACAAGTCACCAATAATTTAGGTAGGTATTTTATGCTGAGTTTCACATATTCACTAAACAAACAATTGAACCCCATGGGCGGGATGCGGCAGGGTGGCGGAAGAATGATGATGATCAGACAGTGAGCACGAGTTGATGGTTCATGGTGGTTAGTGATTGGCAATGGGACACCAACAACGATGAACCATGAACTAACAACCATTATCTTTGTGAATGCGAATTCTCCAGATCCTGCTTCTTATTGTAATCGAGCACTCGTCGGCTGCCCAGGTTTATATTCCAAAGTTTGATATCCAGGGTCATCGGGGCTGTCGAGGGCTGAAGCCTGAAAACACCATACCAGCTTTTATTTCGGCGCTTGATTCCGGTGTCACCACCATCGAGCTGGATCTCGCGATCACAAAGGAAAAATTGATTGTCGTGTCGCACGAACCATGGATGTCGTCAGCGATATGCCTGGATCCTGGCGGCCAGCCGATCAGTGTTAAGAATGAAAGGAAGTACAATATTTTCCAGATGACATATGATCAGGTGAAGCAGTGGGACTGTG
>JAYVQY010000015.1:0-86872 GCA_043776715.1 Cyclobacteriaceae bacterium
ATTTTACTCAATCTGGTCGCAATTCAATTTTGATCCATACACTGAACAGGGTGCTTTTGAACGAGCTCAGAAATTATATGCTGACAAAAGATCGACTTGTCAAAAATTACGGAATTTGGGAAACAGCATAAGTAAGTCAGGAAAGAGATCCAACAATATGCATTGATCCTGATGGGGAATACTTTTGACGATCCAATCCTGGAAAAGAAATCTTCCCTGGAAAATTGTTCCCCCTTCTCTTATCTTCATACCAAAATAGACCTAGTATGACTTTCAAGAACTTTGCTCATTTTCTCCCTGTCCGGAGTCAGATTACAATCCTGTTAATTTCTCTCGGGATTATTCTCATCAAGTGCTCTCTCGATTCCGACAATCGATACACCACCTGGAACGTGACCGGTGGCTCCAAAGAAAACATCCGCTACAGCACCCTTACCCAAATTGATACTTCCAATGTGAATCAATTAAAAGTGGCCTGGGTGTATAGCAGTCATGATGCGGACACAGTCAACCATTCGCAAATACAATGCAACCCGATCATCGTGGATGGCATCTTGTACGGCACTTCGCCACAGCTCAAGCTCCTCGCATTGGATGCAGCCACCGGTAAGGAGAAATGGATCTTTGATCCTCATGCAGACAAAGAGTATCCAAATGCCCGACGACGATTTAACATGAATAACAATCGTGGCGTAACATACTGGGAGGAGGGGGAGGATAAGCGAGTCTTTTTCACTGCTGGAGCCTACTTATTTTCCATTGAGGCCAACACCGGCAAAGGGATCACCAGTTTTGGCAACGAAGGAAAAGTAGACATGCATGAAGGTCTAGGGCGCGATGTTTCGGATTTGTATGTCGCTGTTACCTCGCCGGGCATTATCTATAAGGATTTGTTAATTTTAGGATCCCGTGTTTCCGAAGGCAGTGATGCGGCACCCGGACACATTCGCGCTTACGATGTTCGTAGTGGAAAGCAACGTTGGATTTTTCACACGATCCCTCATCCCGGTGAAAAAGGATTTGATTCATGGGAAGACTCGACCGCCTATAAACACATTGGCGGAGCAAACGCCTGGTCTGGATTCAGCATGGATGAAAAAAGAGGAATTTTATTCGCACCCACTGGTTCAGCATCCTATGATTTTTATGGAGGCAAGCGCAAGGGATCCAATCTCTTTGCGAACTGCATACTCGCCCTGGATGCTGCCACCGGAAATTACAGGTGGCATTTTCAAACCGTTCACCATGACGTGTGGGACAGAGACTTGCCTACGCCGCCATCGCTGGTGACGGTGACACACAATGGAAAAAAAATTGATGCGGTTGCCCAACCCACAAAATCTGGCTTTGTGTTTTTGCTGGACCGTGAGACAGGCACGCCACTTTTCCCAATAGAAGAGGTACCTGTTCCCCATGACACGGAATTAAAAGGTGAGAAACTCTGGCCTACCCAGCCCATTCCAACCTTACCAAGACCATTTACACGACAGCTTGTTACAGAAGCGGAGTTGAATGATCTCTTGCCAGACTCCTCCTATCAAGAAATTCGTCAACGATTTCTTAGCTATCAATCTGGTAATATTTTTGCACCCCCGTCGAAGCAGGGTACTCTCTTTTTTCCGGGCCTTGACGGTGGTGCGGAATGGGGAGGTTCAGCGTTCGACCCTACCTCTGGACTGATGTATATCAATGCAAACGAAATGGCCTGGGCAATCGGGATGGTGGATGTAAAGCTCACCACTCCAGAGAATGAAAAATTTCTTGATGCAGGCAAACGATTGTACAAACAAAACTGCACGACTTGCCATGGCGTTAACCTTGAGGGTGCTGGCAATTATCCAAAGTTGGTTGACGTGAACAAAAGGTATACTGAAAAAACCTTCGCTGAATTGATCACTACAGGAAGGCGCATGATGCCCGCCTTAACGAGGCTTTCGCAAGATGAGATGGGAGCCATCGCGTCTTTCGTTCTTGATCTGAAATCAGCACAAAAGAAAGACTTCAAATCCGTTCCCATCAAAGTCGATTCATTCCGGAACCTTCCTTACTCAATCACGGGCTATAAAAAGTTTTTGAGCAAAGAAGGCTACCCTGCCATCAAACCGCCATGGGGTACGCTCAATGCAGTGGACCTGAATTCCGGAGAGATAGCCTGGAGTATTCCGCTGGGTGAGACCCCTGAGTTCAAGAAGAAAGGGATTATTACAGGCACTGAAAATTATGGTGGACCTGTGGTGACTGCGGGAGGGCTGGTGTTCATCGCGGCTTCGAGTGATGGAAAGTTCAGGGCTTTCAATAAGAAGTCTGGGAAACTTTTGTGGGAGACAGACCTGCCGGTACCTGGCTTTGCTACTCCGGCCATGTATGAAGCAAACGGAAAGCAGTATATCGTGATTGCATGCGGAGGCGGAAAACTTGGTGCGAAATCAGGAGATTCGTATGTTGCATTTGCGTTGCCAAAGGGTCAGTGAATAAAATGTTGACAAACTCATCATCGAACATTCGGCGTTGGACATTCAAGATTAGTGCCTTAGTGATTGGTGAGCTTTAATTTGAATGCTGAATTCCGAACGCCAAATATTTAGATATCGAAGTTAGGTCCAATTTAGAAACCAGATATTGTTTTTAACCATTTACAACCATGCTTAAGATTTTTTTCAGCTTTGTAACTGTTGTCTTGATAACAACTGCCCAGGCACAAAAGCCAGCCACAATGACTTTTACAAAGTCAGCCCTCCAGGATAAGATCAAAGGTGGTTGGGCGGGACAAACAATAGGAGTCACCTTCGGTGGCCCGGTGGAGTTCCGTTTTAATGGGACCATGATCAATGATTACCAACCCATGGTATGGTATGATGGTTATATCAAGCACACCATGATCAATAGCCCTGGATTATACGATGACCTTTACCTCGATCTCACCTTTGTTGATGTTTTTGAAAAGGAAGGCATCGATGCCCCAGTTGCAAGCCATGCCAAAGCCTATGCCAATGCAGGGTATATGCTGTGGCATGCAAATCAATTGGGACGATATAATATCTTAAATGGCATGCCTGCGCCAGCTTCAGGACATTGGCTCGCCAACCCGCATGCAGATGACATTGATTTTCAAATCGAAGCTGATTTTTCCGGATTGATGGCACCAGGAATGCCTAACACCGCTGTGCAAATTGGTGATGGGATAGGGCATATCATGAACTATGGTGATGGTTGGTACGGCGGTGTGTATGTTGGTGCCATGTATTCGCTGGCCTTTGCCTCTAATGACATGAATTATATTGTAAGGGAAGCCCTTAAAACGATACCTCCTCAAAGTAATTTTTATCAGTGCATATCTGATGTGATCAAATGGCACGACCAATATCCAACCGACTGGAAAAAGACCTGGTTTGAAATTCAACGCAAGTGGTCGGATGAGGTAGGATGCCCTGATGGTGTATTCAACACTTTTAATATTGACGCAAAGATCAATGCTGCTTACATCGTACTGGGATTAATTTATGGCAAAGGAGATTTTACCAAGACTTTGGAAATTTCTACACGAGCCGGCCAAGATGCCGATTGTAACCCTTCTTCTGCGGGGGGTATCCTGGGCGCCATGCTTGGCTATGATAAAATTCCCGCCTACTGGAAAATGGGCCTGAAGGAAGCCGAAGACATTGACTTTAAGTATACCACCATGTCGCTCAATGATGTGTATGACCTTGGGTTGAAGCACGCACTGAAAATTATTGAGAAAAATGGGGGAACGATTTCTGGTGATCAAGTGACCATCCTCAGGCAAACACCTGTTACGGTGCGCCTCGAGCAATCTTTCGAAGGGCACTATCCCGTTGAGAAAAGGTCCATTAACAAAGAGCTTGATGGGGAATACAGTTTTGACATGTACGGCATTGGTTTTGCGATGCGCGGAGAAGCAAAGCCCAGGAGTAAATCAAGTGGGGACTACAAAGGGTCATTTGCGTTTACTGCTGAGCTCTATATCGACAATCAGAAAATCGAGACCGTTCAATTGCCAGTGGATTTTACCCATCGGCGCCATGAGTTATTTTGGAAATATCAATTGCCCAAAGGCAAGCATACGGTTCGGGTGAAATTGCTTAATCCAGACTCTGAGTTTTCGGTACGGATGACTGACGTGACTGTGTATAGTGACAAACCATTTAAGGCGGCTTATTAAGCCTTGTCAACTTGATTTCATGAAGAGCACTGCCACTATTTCTTTTTGTTGTTGTGTTTTTCTTTCACTTCATGCACAGCCCAAGCTTTCAGTGGTCGACAAGCCAGGCAACGCTTCCCTAAATTCCTTCTATCAGACCAATCAATCGCCGCTCAAGCCACAGTTTCTGGTAAAGTTACCCGTCGGAGCGATCAGGCCTGGGGGCTGGCTGCTGAAGAACATTGAGTTGCAGAGGGACGGGCTCGCCGGCCAGCTTCCCGAAATCAGCGCCTGGTTGACAAAGAAAAATAATGCGTGGCTGAATAAAGATGGCCAGGGTGACTGGGGTTGGGAAGAGATGCCCTATTGGTTGAAAGGCTACGCCAACATCGGCTACATGCTCCAGGATAAAAAGATGATTGATGAGTCCATGGTTTGGATCGATGGAACACTCAAAAGTCAACGTGACAATGGTGATTTTGGCCCGTATGTCATTCGCAAAAACACTGGCAAAAGGGATCTATGGGCGCAGATGCTCATGCTGTTTGTACTCCAATCCTACTATGAATACAGTCACGATGCCCGTGTGATTGCCCACATGACAAAATATTTTAGATGGCAACTCGGCATCCCTGACAACGATTTTCTTACGGATTATTGGGAAAATAGCAGGGGTGGAGACAATCTTTACAGTGTCTATTGGCTTTATAACATCACCAGGGAGTTGTGGCTTCTGGACCTTGCCACCAAAATCCATCTCAATACCGCCAACTGGAAACTAAAAAACTGGTTGCCCAATTGGCATAATGTCAATATCGCCCAATGTTTTAGAGAACCTGCCACGTATTACATGCAAAGCGGTGATGCTTCAGATTTGCAGGCGAGTTATGATAATCAGAATTTCATCCGTGAGGTGTATGGCCAGGTTCCTGGCGGAATGTTTGGTGGAGATGAAAATTGCAGAAAGGGCTACAATGACCCACGCCAGGCCATCGAAACTTGTGGCATCGTGGAGCAAATGCTAAGCGATGAAATCATGATTCGCATCAGCGGTGATACTTTCTGGGCAGAAAACTGTGAAGATGTTGCGTTCAATACCTTTCCAGCCTCGTTTATGCCGGACCAGCGGTCGCTTCGTTACCTGACTGCACCCAACATGGTGACGAGTGACAGTAAGAATCACAACCCGGGTATTGATAATCCAGGACCTTATTTGATGATGAATCCTTTTAGCAGCAGATGTTGCCAACACAATCATACCATGGGGTGGGTTTACTATGCCGAGAATTTATGGCTGGCCACACCCGACAATGGAATGGCCGCCATCTTTTATTCTGAGAGCGAGGTAACGGCAAAAGTTGGCGACGGTACAGAGGTCACGATCTTGCAGCAGACACACTACCCGTTTGAAGAGGGAGTTGAAATGAAGCTAAGGATGACAAAGTCCATTGAGTTTCCAATGTATTTTAGAATACCTGCGTGGTGCGACAATCCAATAGTAAAGATCAACCAGAAGGAGGTCCCTGTGACAGCCTCCACAGGCCGCTATATAAAGGTTCTAAATATTTGGAAGAATGGTGATCGCATCGCCTTGGAATTTCCAATGAAATTGAGAATGAAAACATGGGAGAAAAATAAAAGTAGTGTCAGCATTCACTATGGGCCTCTGACGTACTCATTGAAGATTGATGAGCGCTACACTCGCTTCGACACCAAGGCAACTGCACAGTATGATTCCAAATGGCAAGAGCATGCAGATCCTTCGAAATGGCCCTCTTTTGAAATACAGCCTGCCAGTGCATGGAACTATGGCCTAATCAAATCGATTACCGACATCGAGAAAAATTTTACGGTGGTCAGAAGACCCTGGCCGCTGGATAATTATCCGTTTACCATTTCATCAGTACCCATTCAATTGAAAACCAAAGGAAGGAAGATTCCTGGTTGGACGATAGATCAATATGGACTGTGTGCAGAACTGCCCCAAGGTCCGGTCTCATCAGATGAGCCTACGGAGGATATAGTATTGATTCCAATGGGGGCTGCCCGGCTAAGGATTTCAGCATTTCCCCTGATCAAGTAATCGTTATTTTTTTCTTGCAATATTTTATCAGTGTAGTCACGAAGGAAAGGGATGGAAAAACATGGGCCAGGATTCTATAAAGTTTAGGTAATTTTGGTTGACTGTAATGGCACCCATCAATCAGTAACTTAGACCCATGGTAATCACGGTTGACATACCTTTCGATGAATTTTCATCCTACCTGCGTGGTCCGGCGTTGGCACCGCCGAAAATCCGCGAATCATTTAACTCTGATGCATCTAATTATTTTACGGAAAATGGTACTGATCTAAAGCATCATAAGAGTGTTAAAGAATGGGGAGCTTTGAAATTACCCAATGGAGCCGTCGCCATCGATGCAATAGATCGCTCCATTGGCGAAATATTGTTGAAACATGACCGGATTCTTTCTTTAGGTGGGGATCATTCGATTACCTATCCGGTAATCAAGGCATTTGCCAACAAGTATAAAAATCTGAACATCCTTCATCTTGACGCACATCCAGATCTTTATGACCAGTTTGAGGGAAACAAGTTTTCTCATGCCTGTCCTTTTGCTAGAATAATGGAAGGAGGATATGCAAAGCGGTTGGTGCAAGTGGGAATCAGAACCATGCATGCCCATCAACGGGAACAAGCTAAACGGTTTGGTGTAGAAGTGATTGAGATGAAAGACTGGAATGCTCAACATCGTTTTGAATTTGATGGACCAGTTTATATTTCGCTTGACATGGATGCCATTGATCCTGCGTTTGCTCCAGGTGTTTCCCATCATGAGCCTGGAGGATTTTCTACCCGGGAGATATTATCTATTTTGCAAAATATCAATGCCAATGTAGTCGGCGCCGACCTTGTTGAATTCAACCCCACCAGAGACCCCTCTGGAATCACAGCCATGCTCGCAGCCAAATTGTATAAGGAGTTGCTGGACCTTTTACTAAAGTCTGATAGGGCTGCTTCGAAATGAAACTAAATCTATTTTGTTTTCTCCCGACACTTTTCATCTCTATCGCTGGCTTTGGGCAAGCGCAAAAGTATGATCTCATTTTACGGGGAGGAACAATTTATGATGGATCGGGCGGTTCACCATTTCTAGCCGATGTAGCGCTTCAGGCCGATACCATTGCTGCGATCGGAGACCTTTCATCATCCGTTGGCAAAGTGGAAATGAGGGTGGATGGAATGGCTGTTGCACCCGGATTCATCAACATGTTAAGTTGGGCCGACGGGACTTTACTAAAAGACGGTCGTGGGGTAAGTGATATAAAACAAGGAGTAACCCTTGAAGTATTTGGAGAAGGATTGAGCCCCGGTCCACGAAAAAGAAAAGCAGGTAGCACACTATGGACAACGCTCGGTGGCTATTTCGATCATCTTCAGAAGATAGGAGTAAGTCCCAATTTTGCCTCTTTCGTGGGCGCAACCACCATTCGTGAATATGTAATCGGACAGCAAAATCGAAAACCGACAGATGCAGAAATGTCGCTGATGAAAGACCTTGCGAAGCAATCCATGATCGAAGGGGCGATGGGGGTTGGGTCTTCATTGATTTACGCGCCTGCCACATTTGCCACCACAGAAGAACTCATAGAACTCTGTAAAGTAGCTGCAGCCTATGGAGGTATGTATGTCACCCACATGAGAAGTGAAAGTGATAAGATACTGGAGGCGTTGAACGAGACTTTTAGAATATCAAGAGAAGCAAACCTCCCTGCTGAAATCTATCATTTGAAAATCAATCAACAGCGCAATTGGAATAAGATTGACACTGTCCTTTTCAAAATCGACAGTGCGCAAAAAGCGGGGCTTAAGATTTCGGCAAACATGTATCCCTACCCGGCAAGCGCGACGGGATTGAAGGAGCGTATCCCCATTTGGGCGCAAGAAGGAGGTGCTCAGCAACTTCTTGCCAGAATCAGAAATCCGCAGCTCAGAAGGAAAATTCTTTTTGATATGGAATACGGCATTCCAACAAAAAATTCAGACCCGAAAGACGTACTGTTGCTTGGTTTTCGGAATGATTCGCTCAATAGAAAGTACAAAGGCATGCGACTGGATGAGGCCGCCAGACTTCATGGCAAAAATGCCGATGAAACGGTGTTGGATTTGTTGCTGGCAGAGAAAACGTCTATTCCTGCAGCTTATTTTCTCATTTCCGAACCAAACATGGGCCGCATGCTTCAGCAGCCTTATGTAAGCTTTGGTTCTGATGCGGGCGCCCCATCGCTGACCAAAGAATTTGAAGAACAGGGCTCGCATCCCCGGGCATATGGGACTTTCGCAAGAATTCTAGGAAAGTATGTGAGAGATGCAAAGCTTCTGACTCTGGAGGAGGCAATAAGAAGAATGACCTCCCTTCCGGCATCGCATTTGAAATTGATCAAGCGAGGGGCACTCAAGACCGGATACTTTGCCGATGTAGTAATTTTCAATCCTCAGCAAGTACAGGATCACGCTACATTTGAAAACCCACATCAATACTCAACCGGCGTTTCACATGTCTTTGTCAACGGAATACAAGTTTTAAGAAATAGTGAGCCCACTGGAGAGAAGCCTGGAAGGTGTATCCGCGGTCCGGGTTGGAGAAAAAAGTAAAGAGATGAAAGACCGCTTTTCAAATCATGCTTCTGGCTATTCGATCTTTCGGCTTATTTTTTCCTTACAGAAAAGTTACTTTTTCCATTGATTCGCCCTGATATTTTTTGAGGCGAGACTTACGGTGTCTTCAATTCTTTTGCTTTTCGTAGCGGGAAGCTTTGCAGAGACAACCCATTGGTAAATGCCTTTTTTGACCGATGGCGGGAAAGCATCAAAATATTGGAGAGCAGTCTTGTTTTTACCAAACACCTGCATCAGATCTTCGGGCATTATCAATTGTTCAATGTTCAGCCATTTTCGCCAAGTCTGGCGGTCAATGGCATAGAATTCATCGTATGCTTTTGCCATACGGTGTTGTGTTAGGCGTACAGCGTCTCCTTTTGCTCAGCGACTCGCTCGCTTTCGATGTACTCATCATACGTCATGAGCTTGTCAATAAATCCGTTCGGAGTGATCTCTACGATTCGGTTCGCCACGGTATGAGTGAACTCGTGATCATGTGACGTAAACAATACTGTTCCTGGAAAGTCCTTGAGCGCATTGTTGAAGGCAGTGATGGACTCGAGGTCGAGGTGGTTAGTGGGTTCATCCAAAATCAACAAATTAGCTCCTACCAACATCATTCTCGAAATCATGCACCTCATCTTTTCGCCTCCGGAGAGGACGCTGCATTTCTTAAAGACTTCTTCACCGGAAAAGAGCATCTTGCCGAGGAACCCACGGATGTAGACTTCGTCTTTGTTCTCTTCCGCTGCAAACTGGCGCAGCCAATCCACGAGATTATCGGATGATTGAAAATAGGATTCATTATTGGCAGGCAGGTAAGCGGTCGTTATGGTTTGGCCAAACTTAAATTCTCCCTTGCTTGGTTTTCTTTCTTTCGCCAGAATCTGAAACAAAGATGTTAAAGCCTGACTGTCTTTGCTGAGAAATGCAATCTTATCGCCTTTATTAACAAATAACTCAAGGTTTTTGAACAAGTCGCTGCCGTTGGCTGAACTGGAAAGATTTTCAATATGCAAGATCTGATCGCCTGCTGTGCGCGCTTGCTGAAAGATAATAGCAGGATACCTTCGTGTGGAAGGCTGAATCTGATCTACACTTATTTTCTCCAACAGCTTTCTTCTGCTGGTGGCTTGTCTTGACTTGGACGCATTCGCGCTGAAGCGCATGATAAACTCTTGCAGTTCTTTTCGCTTTTCATCCGCTTTCTTATTGGCGGATGAGCGCTGCGATAGTGCGAGTTGGCTCGATTGATACCAGAACGAATAATTTCCACTGTACAACTTCACAGCATTGAAATCAATGTCTACGATGTGTGTGCAGACCGTATCCAGAAAGTGACGATCGTGAGATACCACAATGACCGTGTTCTTGAATTCCAACAGAAAATCTTCCAGCCATCCTACGGTTTTCAAATCCAGATCGTTGGTCGGCTCATCCAGGATGAGGATATCAGGGTTGCCGAAAATCGCTTGCGCCAGGAGCACGCGCACTTTCAGGCTTCTACTAAGCTCTTTCAGTTGTTTGGAATGATCTTCTTCAGAAATGCCAAGTCCACTTAACAAGGAAGCGGCGTCGGATTCGGCATTCCATCCGTTCATCTCTGCAAATTCTGCTTCAAGATGAGATGCTTCGATGCCATCGGCTTCAGAGAAATCTGGCTTTTCATAGATGGCATCTTTCTTTTTCATGATGCTCCACAGTTTGCTGTGGCCCATCATCACAGTATCTAATACTGTTACTTCATCAAATTCGTAGTGGTTCTGCCGCAACACGGCCATGCGTTTGCCGGGCTCAATGCTCACGTTACCTCGTGTCGGATCCAAATCGCCGGAAAGGATCTTTAAAAATGTTGATTTACCTGCACCGTTGGCCCCAATGACGCCATAACAGTTTTCGCTGGTGAAATTGAGGTTCACCTCATCAAAGAGGACTCTTTTACCAAATTGGAGGGAAAGATTGTTGGCAGCGATCATGGACAATAAAAAATTTAAGGCGCAAAGGTACGAAAAATGGACTCACTGACCAGCCAGAAAGTGATCGCCAAGAACACTGCTGATAGGCCGGAACTTATCGAAGGTTTTTTCCTAACCCAAGAAATGCTTCATGGCTAGAATTTCATCAAAGCTTTCCTTCCCCTCACGGGTCTGTTTCAGGTTTTCGATCAGTCTGATGGCGCGGTCTATGCGAAGCTGGCTTGTCTTCACTTGAGCTACATAATAGATGATGTACCGTTGCTTGCCAGCGACAAGGAGATGAAACCTTCTATTGCCCTCATCATCCTGAGCCAATAGACTTTTCAATTCTTTAGGCATCGTCATACCATATTTACTTGTGTCTTTTACCAGGGCCACATTCACCTCTGCGCCTGTCGACACGCCCAATTTTTTCAGGATCTTCTTGTTGAGGCTGATGTAAGCATGACCATTGCCGAGAGCCACGAGTCCGCATGGCCAGCTGACTGTTTTGTTCACGGTGCAAAGCAGTCGTTGGTTAAAGCTCCCTCCCAGCTTTTTAATCACTGATTTTGAAACATGAAGGTAATCCATCTTCAAATGCTTCAGGGGAAAGATCCTGCTTTTGAATTTGACCGATTGTGAAATCATGTTTCAAAATACAAAAGAATAGGAAGCCAAATGGCATGTGGTGAATGGTCTTGTCAATCCTTTCTAATTTCTCTACTTTGAAGTCTGATTCAAACCATGAAAAATCTACTGCTACTGTTGCTGTTGATTGCCTTTATTTCCTGCAAGAAAAAGGAATACGACATGATCATCCGTGGCGGCATGGTTTATGACGGCTCGGGAAAACAAGGGGCAGTTACCGACGTTGGAATCAATGCAGATACCATTGCTGCCATGGGGGACTTGTCCAATGCAATTTCAAAACAATCCATTGATGCACAAGGATTGGCACTCTCACCAGGATTTATTGATGCTCACAGTCATCATGACCGGGGCATGTTTGAGATTCGTGATATGCCCTCTTGCGTAAGTCAGGGCATTACAACGATTGTTGTCGGACAGGATGGAGGCTCTCATTTTCCGTTGTCTGACTTTTTCAAAAGGATTGAACAGAACCCGGTGGCTGTCAATGTCGCCTCTTATTCCGGCCACAATACCCTTCGCGATTCGGTGATGGGTGTTGACTTCAAAAGGTTTTGCACACTGGAAGAGATTGAAAAAATGAAAGTCATGCTTGTCAAAGACATGGAGTCAGGGGCGTTGGGCCTTTCCACCGGCCTGGAATACGATCCGGGAATTTTTTCCAACCCTGAGGAAGTTCTTGTATTGGCAAAGGTTGTGCAAAAGCATAACGGAAGATATATCAGTCACATTCGAAGTGAAGACCGTTATTACTGGAAGGCCATCGACGAGATTATCAACATTGGCAAGCAGGCTGAAATTCCGGTACAGATTTCCCATGTGAAACTGGCTATGAAAAGTCTGTGGGGACAGACAGAAAAACTTCTTAAGAAACTTGATTCTGCGCAGGCAATGGGGATAAACATTACGGCAGATATTTACCCGTATACATTCTGGCAATCCACCATGACGGTATTGTTTCCAGCCAGAAACTTCAAAGATCGCAAAGAGGCTCAATTTGCATTGACGGAAATCACAACACCAGAAGGAGTCTTATTGGGCAGCTATAGTTTGGATACAAGCTACGTGGGTAAAACGCTTGCAGAAATTTCTATCCTCCGTAAAACCGACGCAGCAAAAACATTGATGGATTTGATTGATGAAGTGGAGGCAAAGCAAGGTCAAGAAAGTGTGATTGTCACCAGCATGGCTGAGAAAGATATTGCCGACATTTTGAAATGGCCTTACACGGGAATTTGCTCCGATGGCTCTGGAGAATCGATGCATCCCAGGGGCTACGGCTCATTTGCAAGGGTGTTGAGAAAATATGTGAGAGAAGAAAAAGTTTTGTCCTGGGAAGAAGCCATTCATAAAATGACTTCACTTACTGCAGAAAACCTTGGAATAAAGAAGAGAGGGAAGATTGAGGTAGGTCAGTATGCTGATCTGGTTTTGTTTGACAGTGAAAAAGTCAGTGACCAAGCCACCCCCCAGAAACCGCAGCTTAAGTCAGTTGGAATTGAAAAGGTGTGGGTGAATGGCAAAGAAGTATATTCCCAGAACAAAACTACACTTGATTACCCTGGCAGGGTGATCCGCAGATAATGATTCCAGCAACAATTATTTTTTTCACATAAAAATTTGAGGTATGAAAAATTGGGCTTTTGTATTAATGCTAATTCTGGCTATTGCCGCATGTAAGAAGAAGGAATATGATGTGATTGTCCGAGGAGGAACCGTTTATGATGGATCGGGCAAGCCAGGTGTGCTGACGGATGTCGCCATCAACGGTGATACGGTTGCATTTATTGGTGACCTGTCTAAAGCGGTGGGTAAAATAGAAGTCGATGCCAAAGGTCAGGCGGTGGCTCCCGGTTTCATCAATATGATGAGCCATGCGGAAGAAACATTGCTTCTGGATGGTGATTCACAGAGCGATATCCGGCAGGGAATTACTTTAGAGGTACTTGGGGAAGGCTCTATGGGACCCTTGAGTGAAAAAATGAAACAGGAAAGTCTCGATAGAATGAAGCGCCTTCCTGACTGGAAGTATGACATCGATTGGACTACCTTGGGCGAGTATCTGGAATCCTTGCAACGCCGGGGAATATCTCCCAACGTAGCCTCTTTCGTTGGGATCTCGACAATTCGCGAAAATCAATTGGGGAAAGAGAATCGTGCACCCAATCCAGAGGAAATGGAACGGATGAAAGTCCTTGTGAAGCAAGCAATGGAAGAAGGCGCGATGGGGACTACCTGCGCCTTGATCTACGCTCCTGACAACTACGCTACTACGGAGGAGCTTATTGAGTTGAGCAAAGTAGCAGCGCCTTATGGAGGAATGTACATATCTCACATGAGAAGTGAGGGAAATAACATTCTTGCAGCGGTGGATGAAACGATCAGGATCGCACGTGAAGCAAATATGCCGGCCGAGATTTACCATCTGAAGATGGGAGGGAAGTCAAATTGGGGAAAGCTTGATTCTGTCATAGCTAAAATTGACAAAGCCAACAAGTCGGGCCTTCATATTTCGGCCGACATGTATACATATACCGCTGGCGCAACTGGATTGGACGCCACCATGCCACCCTGGGTACAGGAAGGTGGTATCAATGAATGGATCAAACGGTTGAAAAATCCGGCAATTAGAAAAAAAGTCCTGCAGGAAATGCGGACCCCAACGGATAAATGGGAAAATCTCTTACTCAATGCGGGTACACCTGAGGGCGTCTTATTGCTTGAGTTCACCAACGATTCGCTCAAGAGGTATACGGGTAAAACTTTGGGTGAGGTGGCAAGAATTTATGGAAAATCACCAGAGGAAACGGCCATGGACCTGGTTATCACGGACAGCACGAGAGTGGGCACAGCCTACTTTTTGATGAGTGAAGAAAATATTAAGCGACAGATTGCTTTACCCTATTTGAGTTTTGGCTCTGATGCTGGCTCACCGACCGCAGCAGGGATGTTTCTGAAATACAAAACTCATCCCAGGGCATACGGAAATTTTTCCCGCGTCTTAGGAAAGTATGTAAGGGAAGAAAAAGTAATCACCCTGGAAGAAGCTATACGGAAATTGACATCATTGCCAGCTACAAACTTAAAGATCAAAAAGCGTGGGCTGCTCGAGGCCGGCTACTTTGCTGATGTTGTGGTATTTGATCCTGAGAAAATTCAAGATCATGCCACCTTTGAGGACCCCAATCAGTATAGCACTGGAATGAGTCATGTCTTTGTAAATGGGACCCAGGTTCTGAAAGATGGTGAACATACGCATGCAAGGCCCGGGAAGATTGTTCGCGGACCAGGATGGGTTCATTGAGATGAAGGTTTCTGGTTTTTGGTTTGATTCAACCTATAGAAAGTAAGGCAATGGTTTTAAAGAGTGTAATTACTTTGTTGCTTCTGTCTTTTTCCAATATTCTGATCGCTCAAACGTCAGATAAGAAATCATTTGAGATCATTGTAGCGGTAGAGCATTTGAATGTTCCGGCAAAACTTATTTTGACGATGCGGGATGTTGGTCAATGGGCAGAGTATACCGCTGAATCTTCGAACGGTAGGTTTAAGGTATCTGGTGCACTAAAGGAGCCATCGTTTGGTTGGTTGGTGATGAAATATGGAAATGAAATTGACCGCAGTCCGAGACTGGGAAATATTCTCTCTTTGTTTGTAGGAAACCATGTGGTAAAGGTTGACGTGAAGGATTCATTGCGGTCGGCTACCGTTCATGGAGAGGTTCTTCAAAATGAACTGATGGAACTTAGTCTATCAATGAAGGAATGGGAGATCAAAAGAGCCAATGTCCAGGGAATCGACGGTACCCTTTTGGTATTGGAAAAAGAAAAAAAGGAATTAATCACACGATTCATAGAGGGTCACCCAAATTCGTTGGTGAGCCTTTATGCACTGCAAAATTATTCGTGGGATGGAAGTTTCACCATAGATGCAGAATCAGTAGCCCCTCTCTTTGAAAAATTAAATCCTCCATTAAGAAATACACTATCAGGAAAGGAATTGAACCAGGATATTCAGACTGCCCGGCGAACGGCGTTGGGGTCTCAAGCACCCAATTTTGTGCAAAGAGACACCCTGGATCGTCCCATTAGCCTAAGTGCTTTTCGTGGCAAGTATGTTTTGATTGATTTTTGGGCGAGCTGGTGCAAGCCATGCAGGGTCGAGAATCCAGCGCTGGTGAAAGTTTACCAGGACTACCGCGATAGGAATTTCACCATTCTGGGAGTCTCCCTTGACAACAACAAAAGCAATTGGGTGAAAGCCATCCGCAAGGATCACCTAACATGGACCCATGTATCGGACCTTAAGTTTTGGAAAAACGAAGTGGCATTACTTTTTGGAGTAAAAACTGTGCCACAGAACTACCTGATTGACCCGACCGGAAAAATTATTGGTAAGAATATCCGAATCCAGGAACTGCCTACCGTGCTCAATGAAGAAATCCGCTAAAACCCTTATTTTAAGAGACTTTTGACCTATTTAGTGGTCACCGACCACCAAGTATTTCCTTTTGAATAAGGCTAATAAAATTTTTTTGTACCAGAATTCAAAAATAAGACTGAGATCACTATCTTGATTGCCTATAGACTTTAATCCAACCCCCCTATGAAGTTTTCCGAAATGATGAACCTCTTCCAGCAAGGAAAAGGGTCAGCCAAAAGCCACATGAAAAACTTGATTGAGATCGCAGCGGTAGATGGCAATTTTGAGGAGGCTGAGATGAAGCTTTTGACTAAGCTCGCGGCGAAGAATGGGATTTCGGAAAATCAATTGAAAGAGATAAGAAAGAACTCATCAGGAATTGAATTCGAAGTCCCCAAAGACCCAAGGGAAAAATTCCATCAGCTTTATGATCTTGTTCACATGATGAGTGTGGACAATAATGTCCATCGGGACGAACAAAGACTCTGTTCTTTGTTTGCAATTAAATTTGGTTATAGTCGTGCTAATGTAGATGGGCTCTTGGACAGCGTACGCCTTAATATCAAAAATGGTCAGAGCCATGATGAGACGATGAAAAGGGTCGAGGGTATGTTGAAATGACGACAAAGTCCTAAAAAATTCCTAAGTAAATGCTTTGGGTTGATTTAAAAATTCTTAGCAGCCCTGAAAATTTCCAAACTCCTCGGTCGAATGTTGCTGAATTCTTTTCGTTGAATACTCACATTCATCACGATTTATAACGTGCACTTAGGAATGTCATAAGTACAAAAAGGAATACGGGAAGAAGCAACGCGAGCCTCAGCGTAAATAGATCTGCAAGGATGCCAATAATCGGGGGCCCAAACAAGAATCCAGAGTAGCCGACCGTTGTCACCATGGCGAGGCCTACGCCTGGAGGAAGGTCTTTGCTATGGCCGGCAATGCTGTATGCAATGGGTACCACGGCCGATAACCCTAGGCCCACAATAAATAGACCACCGATCACAGCAAGTGGATGGACAAAGATGATGGCAAGGCTTAAGCCTAAGCTCGCGATAATTCCACATGCAATCATGAGAGGCCTGTCGCCAAATCGTAATCGGCCCCCATCACCGAAAATGCGACCAATGGTCATTGCCAAAGCAAATGCAGACAGGCCGAGAGGCGCCAGGGCAGGGTCGGATTTTGCAATATTCTCCATGTAGTTTGTACTCCAGTCCGCCATAGCACCCTCACCCAACATACAACAAAACGCAATGATGCCTATGCTTACCATGGCAGCGTTTGGCAATCGAAAGGCGGGCCCTTCGTCCATCTTTTTCTTTGGTTTGTCGTGAATAAGGTAGTAGCGTGCGATCAGCACGATGATCACGCCCAGCATACTCACAGCAAAGAAGTGAACGAATAACCCGGAACCTACTTTCGTAAAGAGTGATCCTCCGGCTGCGCCCACCATCATGCCAATGCTAAAAAGCGCATGGAAGGAGGTCATGATTGGCTTATTCATTTGCTTCTCCACCATCACGGCTTGTGAATTCATAGCGATGTCCAACATGCCAGATGAAATCCCAAGGAACAAAAACAAAATAATCAATGCCCAAAGGGCGGGCATCCAGGGTATGAGAGGGATGAGCGAGCAATAGAAGAATGCGGAAAATATCGTTGTCCTTCGGCTGCCATTGCGGATGATGATCCATCCTGTGAAAGGCATCGCAAACAGGGCGCCTATTGAAGAGGATAGCAATACGAGCCCGACCACCCCATCGTTAATGTGGAATTGGTCCTGAATTCTTGGAAGCCTCGAAAAATAGTTCGCATGAACGAAACCATTCACAAAAAAAATAATATTGACTGCGAGACGCGAGGGATTCACGTGTGAATTTGAAGCACAAAGGTAAGATAATGGGGTGGTCGGAGGGGGATGTCATTCCTCAATTTTCAGCAATCGTTGATCAGGCCTTAATACTAATGTTTTTTCACATCAAAATAATGGACAGAACTGCCGGACAGTCCTTCAGGAGTGATGCCTTCCACCACGACCTGATACTTACCCGGCAGATCGGAGGCGAAGAATTCAATTTGATGGGTACCACCTTTAGTTAGCATGACAGAAGGATTCCAGTATAAAAGAGACCGATTATCGGGCACGCGGCTTTCACGCTGACGCTGATCTTGATAGCGTGGCGAATAAAACTCTGGTTGTCGCTCCAGTCCTTCATAGTCAATGGCAGGGTTCTTTGGGTCAAATTCAAAGCCACCGAGATCACCAAGATAGGTTGTGCAGCTTACGACACCGGAAAAATTTACTGGCCCCACGAAATACTTTCTGTCGATGACTTCCATTTTCTTTATTTTGAGTGGACTGAATGCCATGATTTTATTGATATCAAAAATAGGTACGCCATCCAATAGTACGAGTGGGTCTTCCTGGAAAAGAGATTTGTTCACGTTGTCAAGAACCAACCATCGAAATTTGTCTTTTTGCCTACGGACCATTACCCCATGGACATATTCGCGCATGACCTCTTCCATTACTGTAAAGCGAGTGTAAGCATCGAGATAGTAGGTTTCGTTTGCTTTATCATAAAAAGTACTGGTGTCTTGCAGGGATAGCGATGAAGAAGAAATGCTTTCTTTCAAATAAATATCCATGACCTGCATATCAATGCTTCTTGAGAGAAGTTGTTTTCTCATCATCGGATCAAGTTGCAAAGCCGGAAGCTGAGCTGTGGAAAATTGATGCGAGAAGGGGTCCTCCAGCTCAACACGATAAGTACTATCAATCATTGAGTTGGTTTGTATGAATATCTTATTCCGGTCATAGAAGTTCTTTGTTTCATAGAATACTTCTCCCTTGACATTACTTTTAGATATGTAGGTCCTTATGGCCTTTGAAGGGGAAGCCATATAAGTCATGACTCCGCTCACAGGAGCCCCCGATGAATTCTTGACAATTCCTTTGATCACATGGCTCCTGTACTCGGCCAGAAACGTTGAGGGGGGTGTGGGTTTCAATACATTATCCCAGTTGAATCTGCGCCAGCCGTGGGTGAGCATAAGATTATCACATGCTTCCTTGACGCTTGGATCGGTTTTGGTGAAATAGTAGTCGGGTGATTCTACCACTCCCTTGAGGTCGGACGTCAACAAGAGATATTCAGCAATGCCGTTCTTATAAGGAAGGGAAATCGAGTCTGTTTTGAACACACAGATTGACAAATTTGCGGAAGGGCTATTCACCGACAAACTCAGTCTGAGGCTTCCCCGGGTTTCGTGCTCCTCATGGTTGGTTTGAATTTCAGTGATTAATTGTTGTGCAGGCTGTTTAAAGAAAAGACGTTCGCAGACTGGCCGAAGATTTTCGTCCAAGACGGTGAGGTGTGAAATACCATCGGCGAGTTTACTTTTTTCGATGTAAAAGGTGGCTTTGCCCTCCTGAAGGGATTTTGCTTCCGTTTTGCCGATCATGTTACGTGTATGGGCGATCAGGTAAATCTGAGAACCCGTTATATTAGGCTGGTGGCTTACGATTACCTCCAGTCGATCGCCTGCTTCCTCCAATTGCATGACAAATCCATTCTCTTTTGCAGAAGGAAGTAGGAACTTGGTTTTCACTCCCTTAGCGTCTGTAAGCATAACATGATACTCCTGCTGGGCTTGCGGTGTGAATAAGAAATGTCCGATTCCGAATTTCAAAGGCCTGAAGGTAGCAATGGTGTCATTTCGCGCCGTGAGAATAGCCCCTTTGCAGACCGCTCCATTACCAAACTGGTCCGTCACCTGAAAAGCTACTTTACTCTTTAACCCGGTCACTAAGTTTCCTCCCTCTGGGAAGAATTGTGCGGCCAGGGTTTGTGTTTTCAAAATTGGTTCTAGCTCCGGTCTAACAAAAGGATTGACGATCGTAAACGTTTTCTGAAAATAGAACTCAGGACTGGAGTTTTTCATCAGGCTTGTATAGGCGCGCAACGAATAAGAAGCTGAATTCAGGGATGCCGGCAGAAAAATTGAGCCGCTTCCAAAACCATTCTTTAATTCCACTTTTAGTTGAATCATTGCCTGGTTCGATGAGCCTATCACTTCAATGTAAACTACTTTGCTGAGGTCTAGGGGCTTGTGCTGGCTTGCATCCACCTGATACACTTTAAACCACATCGTTTCCCCGGTAAGATAGAAAGACCGATCGGTGTGGAGGTAGATCTTTTCAACTACGCTTTGTGATCGATGGTTGTTAAAATGTTTGGTTAAACTGTCAAGTTTGGCCTGCCCTTTGGCCAAGGGTATCACGAAAAGAAAAGGTATGATCAATGCACACCGCCTGCAGGTAGAATAGAATCGGATCATGGCCAATATGCAGGTTTGGTCAACGTTCCCCCGGCCACCTGACAATCAATACACTCGTTGCTTGCAGTCGTGAACCCAATGATTGCAGGTGAACCGTAACTGGAAATCAGCAAGGCACTGGTATGCGTTTTGATTTCTGCCGCAAGGAGGGTATCCTGTGGGCACAAGGGACGATTGACCGTGCGCAAGTCAATGGGCAAGTCAGCATAAGAAATATACAGACGTTTTTCCTGCATCCCCGCTCCACTAAAATAGCCCAATACTACTTCCTTCGGATCAATTGCGTTGTGTATGTTGCCTGCTACCTGCGAGGGTAACGGATCAAAAAGTCCACCAAGATTTTCAGTGGTTTTTTGAAGTTGCTGCCAATAGATATATTCTTCTTCGCCTACTCCCCGAAGTTGGACGAGGATGCTATACTTGCGCGAAAGCTTGATGGTCCCGACCGGCAGAAAAGTTAATCTAAATTTACTCACAACAGCTTCGCTCAGCCTGGAGGTAGAGGCAATGAGGATTTTCGATGAAAGTTCATTATTCCAACATTTATAAATAGCATCCTCGGGTTTACGTGTGACGGCCGCATTTTTAACAATTTTATAAACTGATTCATAATTGGAAGTATATTCCCAGGTCTCAGCATAGTTCCATTTGTAAAATTTAACCAGTCCGCCGGGATCGTGGGCATCTGCCTGGATCGTTACACCCGTTTGATCCGGACTCCATGATATAGCATCAAGGAGCGGCGAAGCGTTGAGCTTAATATAGTCTGATTCATACTGAGAACCGTTTTGAGTGCGGACCAGAAGGCGGTATTTTTTAGCAGTACTCAGGTTAAGGCCTGTTTGTTCATAACTTCCACTGGACTTCTCTACCAATGAATACTTGACGCCATCGTCGGATTCAATCGTAACGGTTGCTTTCACTTCTGCAGGAAATTTCTGTGGCCTGGAAAGTGCCAGGCTCCTCGAAAGTCTGACAGTGGCAGAATTGGCCGTGGTATTAATGAAGCCATCAACGACAAGAATATTTGTTTCGGTATTGCTGAAAGGTGCTTGATAAGGCTCCACGCAATTCGTAATGATCAGGATCAGGAATACTGGCCACAAAAATTTTATAAAAATGTTCGTTGCCATTTAAAATTTAAAATTATAGGTGATCGTTGGAATGGCCTGAGCAAATATGGAAAGCTTATAACCGCTGACAACTCCCTTATTTGAAACGAAATACACAGAGTAAGCGTTTTGCCGGCCCGTGAGGTTGTACACTGCAATGGTCCATGAACTGTGTGCAAGCTTGCTTACTTTATGATTGCCCTCGATATTGATCGATGCATCGATCCGAAAGTAGTCGGGGATGCGATATTGATTTCGGTCCGAATAATATACTCTGCTGATTCCTTCAGATGAATAGGTGGCAATTGGGAATGTGATGGGTCTGCCGGTACTATAAACCGTGTTGAGGGAGAAATTGAACCTCCTGCTAAATTTATAGTTTCCAATTAAATTAACGGCGTGAGGCTTATCGTAGCTGCTGGGATAATACTCACCGTTATTAATGGTTTCTGAGGAGTACTCTCCTTTGGTTTGAAGGAAGGACCTTGAATAGGTGTAGCTTAACCATCCATTAAGTTTTCCTGAATTCTTTCTGATCAGGAACTCGATACCATACGCTTTGCCGTTGGCATTTAATACGTCTGTCTCAAGGTGGTGGTTCAGCAGTAGAACAGCGCCATTTTTATAATCAACTGTATTGATCATGGTTTTATAATAGGCTTCCACAGAGGTTTCAATTGTATTACTCCTCAGATTCTTGTAGTAGCCGATGGACACCTGGTCTCCATATTGTGGTTTGATATAAGTATCACTCAGTTTCCAAATATCAATGGGCGTGATCGCTGTCGTGTTAGAAAGCATTTGAATGTACTGCCGCATCCGGTTATAGCTGAACTTAAAGGAAGAATTTTTAGGCAATAAGTACCGTACAGCAGCCCGTGGCTCAAGCCCTCCATAGTTTGCAATTGACTTTCCTGCTCCATAATGGACGGTATCCTGGATGGAACCAATTGTCCTGGGTGCGCCAGGAGCATATCCATAAACATCTTTTGGACCCACGAAATTATAAAAGGAGTAACGAAGCCCGGCATAGATTGAAAGATGAGCGTTGACCTCAAAGTTGTCGTCGGCATAGATTGCATTCTCCATCGCCTGCTCCTTTTGAAGAACGTCGGGAGTCACCAGCGACTGTTCACCACTGGGTTGAAGATTTCCAGGTGTCAGATGGTAGTTGGTTACACTGGCACCTCCGTTCAAACTATGTTTGGCATTGAGGAAATAGTTGAAGTCAGCTTTTGCATTCCATTGCTGAATAGAAAAGTCCATGGTGAAGGCGTTGACAGGATTTTTAGAAGAACTTACGGAATAATTGTATTGACTGATGCTTCCGGTAAATACGGCGAACAATTTAGGAGTGAAGACGTGGCTCCATTTTAGCGAACCATTCCTGTCGCTATAGGTGTAGGTAGTGTCACTGCCCAGCCTGAATGCATCCTTACTTACATAACCAGACGCCGTCAATGCGTTCTTATCATTTATCTTATGATTTACATTGAAAGTGATATCATAAAATGATGCCGAACTATTACGGAGGTTTTTATAATTCAATTGATGTAGGATCCAATCGGAATACGTAGATCGCACGGCCAATAGAAATGAAGTGCGGTCTTTTATGATTGGACCTTCCAGGGTCAATCTGCCGGTCACAGGGCTGATGCCGCCTGAAGCGGAGAATTTTTTCAAATTGCCCTCACGGGTCTTAACATCCAGTACTGACGAAAGGCGGCCACCATAGTCTGCCGTGATTCCGCTTTTGTATAGTTCCACATTTTTTAATGCATCGGGATTGAAAGTTGAAAAGAACCCAAAAAGGTGGGACGGGTTATAGACCACGGCATCGTTGAAAAGTATGAGATTCTGATTCGTTGCACCACCCCGTACGTTCAGGCCTACGGTTCCTTCACCAACTGTCTGAACGCCGGGTAGGGTGAGCACCACCTTCATGACATCAGCCTCACCAAGCGCAAGGGGCATTTGCCTCATGGTTTTAATGTCAATTTTTTCATTTCCCATTTGATTGCCGGCCACCCGTACATCACGTTCCGACTGAACAAGGACTTCTTTTAGAGGAATCACATCTTCTTCCACTTCGATGTCCATTTTACCATTGCCATAGAGCATGATTTGCCTACGGGTGCTTTTCATGCCAATGCTTTTGATGATTAGTTCATGGCGTCCTTTCGGCAAAGTCAATTCAAAGTGCCCAAAGGGGTCTGTAGAGACGCCCATACGTGGGTTCTCAATCAACACGGAAGAACCCACGATTGCCTCACCGGATTTTACGTCCGTTACATTTCCGGTCAAAGTAGCACTGCCGGAAAGGTTAGAAGACTTTGGTCCAATGAAATAGAGTTTTTCTTCTATCTGGTTTTTTTGTTTCTCCCTCTTTTCATATTGCGAAAAATCAAATGCCAGGGCCTCCAATCTCGCGGCACCCTCGTTGAAGAAGTCATCCGGAAGCCGTGAGGTTATGGTGCGCTCTTTGGTGATGTATATCTTGTCTTCATAGATCTTGTGGTGAAGTGTCGTCGCTTCGAATACCTGGCTTAGGAGATTATCAATGCTTTCATTCTTAATGCTTAAGTTAATACGAAGGCTGTCAGTCCATGCCTCATGATAGAAGAAATGGTAGGGGGTTTGATCTTCTACTTGTTTTACAAATTGATCAAAAGTGAGAGAAGTGAAGTTTCCTGAAATTCTAACTTCCTTCTGCCCCCATAGGGAGATAGGACCAAGCAGGCAAACGAGTAGAATAATGTGGCCGAATGATGCTTTATTCATTAATGCGGTCATAGTGTTCTGCCACCATGGCAATGCTTTTTTCTCGACTTATCTTAAAACGGATATGATTTTTGGCAATGAACTGATTAAGTTCTGATTTCTTATCCTTTAATACGGCGATCACGGACTTCTTATTCTTGACAGAATAGTAATTGCCTTTCTTGAAAATGTAATAAAATTCTTTTTCTTCAAAGGCCCTTCTGATCTCGGTTCCTGCGAGGCTTTGCTGAAGAGCCTTTTGTCTTCGCATGTATACTTTTGTGGTTCCGTCATACATCAATTCATAGAACCCCTTTCGCAACCGATCGTCTCGGAGGTGAACGAAATGATGCTCCCCTAAACTGAAGGACTCTATCTTATTGTCAATGAGCTCAATCTTTTGACGGCTTGAATAATGTTCGGTAATCAGTTTGTCTGTACTGAGGTCATAAAGCAACGGAATATTCTCATAGACTTCACCCTCATAAAATACCGAGCCATCAACCCAATCGACGGAAAATAATGGGAGCTCATCTTTTAATGGACGGTAATCACGGTACTCTGTTCCGTTGAAGATGCCAGATTGGGCCACCATAGCCTTGGTGTAGAGTGCTACTTCATTTTGCCTGGCCTGTGCAAGAAATAAGGTGTCTGCTGAAAGAGATTGTGAGAATCCATAAAGATGGAAGAAGGACACCCAAGAAGCCACAATCAAACCGCGTTTTTTCATCTTAATAATGCAGGCTAAAATATAGCCTTAAATTCAGCAAGTGCTTCTACCATTGGAAGAAAATAATCAATAGTCCGCGTTGCCCGATGACGCACTGGGTGTCGACTGCGATTCTCCGTCACATGGACTAAAGGCGCAGCATCTTCGAACTTTAAATTTATGAAAGCATTTTACTTAGCGTATGATACGCTTCTCATTTCCCTGATTACCGTTACCTTAATCTGACCTGGATACTGCATGTCGCGTTCAATCTTTTGAGAGATTTCAAAACTCAATTGTCCGGCACGCTCATCGGTTGCTTTTTCGGCATCCACAATTACGCGCAGTTCACGCCCAGCCTGGATGGCAAAACATTTATCCACTCCCTCAAAGCTGAGGCCCACTTGTTCAAGTTCTTTCAGACGCCTTGTATATTGTTCGATCACTTCGCGTCGCGCTCCAGGGCGGGCGCCGCTGATGGCATCACAGGCCTGCACGATGGGAGAGATGAGGCTTGTCATTTCAATTTCATCGTGGTGTGCCCCGATTGCGTTACAAACGACTGGGTGTTCCTTATACTTCAATGCCAGTTCCATGCCTACGATGGCATGTGGTTTCTCAAGTTCTTCAGGCCATACTTTTCCAATATCGTGAAGAAGTCCTGCGCGTTTGGCCTGTTTTACATTAAGCCCGAGCTCTGTAGCCATGATCGCGCAAAGGTTGGCAACTTCCCTCGAGTGCTGCAAAAGGTTTTGTCCATAAGACGAACGGAAGCGCATGCGGCCAATCATCTTGATGAGTTCGGGGGCCAATCCATGGATCCCCAGATCCATCACCGTACGTTCGCCAATCTCTACGACTTCATCATCAATGTTCTTCGTTGTCTTGGCAACTACTTCTTCAATTCGGGCAGGGTGTATTCTTCCATCCTGAACCAGACGGTGGAGTGATAGTCTCGCAATTTCCCTTCGCACAGGGTCAAATCCGGAGATGATAATCGCTTCGGGTGTATCATCAACAATAAATTCTACACCAGTAGCTGCCTCCAGGGCGCGGATATTACGGCCCTCACGACCGATTATTTTTCCTTTCACATCATCGCTCTCAATATTGAAAATGGAAACTGAATTTTCCACCGCATGCTCTGTGGCGGTACGCTGGATGGTTTCAATCACCAGTTTCTTGGCGTCTTTAGTGGCGGTGAGTTTGGCCTGCTCCATGATGTCTTTGATAAAAGAATTGGCTTTCGATTGGGCTTCTTCTTTCATAGACTCAACAAGCTGATCACGAGCTTCGTCGGCAGTAAGTTTAGAAATGCTCTCCAGCACCTGTACTTTTTGCTGATTAAAACGATCAAGTTCTTCCTTGCGTTTCTTTACCAGTTCGTGCTGCTGCGCAAGGCTCTGCCGATCTTCATCCAGGTCTGCTTCCTTACGCTTAGTTTGTTCCAACTCTTTGGAAAGCTGAGCTTCCCGCTGTTTGATTTTTTGCTCGTTGCTAATGATTTGGTTTTTCTTGCGGTTAGCTTCTTCTTCAAACTCCTGTTTCATCTTAAGAAACTTTTCCTTAGCCTCGAGGATTCGGTCTTTCTTGAGGTTTTCTGCCTGAAGTTCAGCTTCGCGGAGAATCAGTTTGGCTTTTTCTTCATTGACGTTCTTGTTCCTCTTGATTTTCCTGGAATAAAGAAAACTGCCAATCAGGAAGCTTAGGATAATCGTCAGCGTAAGGCTGGTCAACACAACTACTAGGATGTTTATTTCATTCATATCGCTAACGTTAAAAAGTGCCCTGTATCACAGGGTCCGTTAACAGAAGAATATCAGAGGGGAAGATCAGACGATTGCTTGCGAGACCAACTGATTCAGGTGGGTTACTTTTTCCACTACTGAAGCGTCGATGGCATGGGTGCTCTCTTCGCTAGCCAGTTTTTCTACGAGGCAGTCGAAGGCGGTCATGGCCAGCAGGTCTTGTTTATCGTCAAGGCCGAATTGCTCGCGGTATGATTTCAGTTTTTCATTGATCAGCTTGCCAGCAGCGCGCACACGTTCTTCTTCGTGGCGTTTTACCTTCATGGGGTACTCGCGGTCTGCTATTTTGATCTTTATAGAAAGTTCTTCCATCTACAGTTTGCTTATCGGCTTAAGTGAGCGATGCATTTGTCAATCTCACGGATGTAGTCATCCACTGTCTTCCTTAACTCCGAAACACTTCCGTCTTCCGGGTGAATATTATCTACAATCTTAGTGATTTTAATCTGATTTTTAAAACTTCCAAGTTGCTCCTCCCGCTGACGCAAATGCTGCCGCAGTTCACTGTTTTCAGATTTCAGGCCCGTAACTTCCTGTTTTAGGCCTTTATGCTCATTCAATAACACAACCAGCTTTCGCTCAAGTCCATTGAGGTTCACTTTAAGTACGTCTTGGTCCATGGTAATAGGGGTATCGGGGTTATTTTCTTATGACTGCGCCGAGCTTCTTTTCAAACTCGGTCATTAGTTTGTTCATCGTTTTATCAATCTCCTCATCCGTCAATGTTTTAGTTTCATCCAGAAGAATAAATCCTAAAGCATAAGCTTTTTTTCCAGCAGGAATATTTTCCCCCTCATACACGTCAAAGGCAGTGACCTCCTTAATCAACTTTTTCTCCGAGGCAACTACCAACTTCCGAATTTCATCAAAAGTCACCTGCTTATCAAGCACCAGTGAAAGATCTCTTTTTACCTCCGGGAACTTGGGCACTTCCTTCACATCGAACTTAGGGTTTGCAGATTGGAAAAGCAAGTAGGTGTCTAGATCTGCATAAAAAATTTCTTGCCGTATGCCAAAATCTTTTACCAACACTGATTTTACTTGGCCTACCGTACCTATTTCTTTGCCTTTTGCAAGGAATTTTAGGCCATAGTCGAACAGCGGGTCTTCCAGCTTTTGTTGCTCGACTCCTTGAATGGCACATTTATCCAGGATTTGAACAATGTGCTGAGCAAGGTCGTGATAGGTTACTGCCCTGGTCTTATGTTGCCAGTTTTCCGCTTCAATATTTCCTCCCATATATATGGCAAGCCGCTCTCTTTCCGCATAGGCTCCTTGGTCAAGGTGGTAGGTCTTTCCAAATTCGAAAAACTTGATTTCTTTTTGTTTTCGATTAAAGTTGTGAGCACAGGCTTCCAGACCTGTAAATAGCATTGTTTGTCGCAATATGCCTTGTTCCTCACTTAGCTTATTCAGAATTTCAACAGGTTTTCCATAAAATGACAGGGAATGCCTTTCGTGGTAGGCTGCATTGGTCAAAGAATTGGTCAGGATTTCATAAAAGCCATTGGAAGCAATCATTTCACCAATGGTTCTTTTGAACTTATTGATGTCCTGATCGGGAAAAGCCGCAAGAAAATCTGTGCCCGCACTCTCCGATAACTCGATGTTGTTGAAACCATAAATCCGAAGAATTTCCTCCACGACATCCGCCTCTTGCGTCACATCTACCCGGTAGGGAGGAACGGATACCACATATTCTTCTGCACTTTTATTGATCACTTCAACGTCAAGTCTTTTGAGAATAGAAAAAATTTCTTCCCTTGATAAAATCTTTCCGATCAATCGATTTACGTTTTTATCTTTTACGATGATGCGTCGGTTTTCAATTTTATTTGGATAGATATCTACTACATCGGAAGAGATCGTTCCGCCAGCCACTTCCTTTATTAACATCGCGGCCCGCTTTAAAGCATAAACGGTTGCCAGGGGATCGGTACCCCGTGTGAAGCGAAATGAGGCATCCGTCTTTAACTGGTGGAAATTGCTGGTCTTGCGAATGAATTCAGGCGAAAAGCAGGCACTTTCGAGGAAAATAGTCTTCGTTGCAGATGAAATCCCTGATTTGATCCCGCCGAAGACACCTGCAATACACATTCCTTCGAATGAATTGCATATCATCAGGTCATTCTCAGTCAGTGTCCTTTCCTTGCTGTCAAGCGTCGTAAACTTTGCACCTCTAAGGGCTGTCTTTACGATCACTTTGTTCCCGGTGATCTGATCGGCATCAAAAGCGTGGAGGGGTTGCCCAAGTTCGTGACAAACAAAGTTGGTGATGTCAACGATGTTATTGATGGGAGTCAATCCAATTGAAAGCAGCCTGTTGCTTAACCATGCGGGTGATTCTTTCACCGTCACGCCAGAAAGGGTCAATGCAGAATAACGGGGGCAAGCTTGCACATTCTCCACCGTTACCCCAATGGGAAGGTTGGTATTATCAATTTTGAAGGCTTCCACGGAAGGCCAGTTTATTTCCCGGTCTTTTGCTGCCTTGAGATCACGGGCCACTCCGATGTGTGATGCGGCATCCGCCCGGTTGGGGGTCAATCCAATTTCAATGATATGATCAGATTCGACCTTGTAGAACTCAGAAGCGGTTGTCCCGTTAGGCACTTTTGTATCCAGGACAATAATTCCAGCATGGCTTTGGCCTAATCCAATTTCATCTTCAGCGCAGATCATTCCTTCGCTCTGTTCTCCCCGGATTTTAGTGGGTTTGATAATGAAGGGATCTCCTTTTGTTGGATGCACCGTTGTTCCAGGTAAGGCTACCACCACTTTCTGACCGGCTGCCACATTGGGAGCCCCGCAGACAATGTGCAATGGATTAGACTGCCCGACGGCCACGGTGGTGATTGAAAGTTTATCTGCATTTGGGTGCTTGCCGCAGGTGAGTATCTCACCGATGACGAGGCCTTTCAATCCTCCATTGACGGTCTCAAAAGAATGAATGCTTTCAACTTCCAGTCCGGTGGACGTAAGTGTTTGCGCAATTTCCTCCGGAGATTCCGGTAAGAGGATATACTCTTTAAGCCAGTTGTACGAGATCGTCATTTCAAAAAAAGGATTGCCAAAGAAAGGGTTTTTGCCACTAAGACACAAAGGGGCGAAAGATTGACGATTGACGAATGTTGATTTTCGTCTTCAATCAAACTTCGGTGTTTCAGAAATCCCAGTCCAACCCAAGTTTGTCTTTCAAATCGTTGAGGTAAGGATGCTTTTCAGCTAAGTGCTCAAATTTCTCTTTAGAAGTATAAAGTACTTTTTTTCCGGACACCTTCTGTATGCTGACCAGGAGGTTAAGTTCTGTATTTTGAAGCCGGTCTCTTAGAAACTTTATGAAATCAAGCCGGAAGTTTTCGAGGAGTGTTTCCTCCACAGGATTGGTTAGTATGACGGAAATAAAGGGGTGTTCGAACTGAAATTCCCGCTTTAGAATTTGATATTCCGCTGTCTGATCTTTGCGCTGTTCCGCAAATTCATCCCATATTTCTTTTAGTCTTTCAAGAACAACCGGCCGATTTACGATGGGCTCAATGATTGCCGCGAGCTTTTCTACTGTTTTTTTTTCTGCGACCGGGTTGAGAATGCTTTGAAGGTTTGGAGTGGTCTTAATTTTGGTATTCTTTACCGCCACCGGGGTGGGTTCTGGGGCAGCGATTGGGGATGGCTCAACGGCAACGACCTTGATCGGTGCAGTCTCTTCATTCGTTAATTCAATTTTTTTTTTAACCCTGCTGAAGCAGCAGGTTCAGAGATTTCTGAATATCCGTTGGAATTTCCCTTAAACGTTGATTTCACGTGGGCCATTTTCATCAGTGCCAATTCTACCAGCAGTCGCTGATTTTTGCTCATTTTATAATTGATGTCGCAATGGCTTGCAATGCTTAGCCAGGAGAGCAGCAAAGAGTAAGGAGAAGCTTGTGATTGCTCAACATATTTTTTCCGGGTGCTGTCAGGAACTTCCATCAGTTGGACGGTCCGGGCATCCTGGGCTACCATCAGGTTGCGAATGTGTTCACTCAACCCCACGATAAAATTCTGGCCATCGAAGCCTTTGTGGAGCACCTCATCAAAGAGCAGGAGAGGAACGGTCGGATTCTCCGCCAGAAGGCCATCGACCACCTTGAAATAGTATTCGTGATCAAGGATGTGCAGGTTGTTGATAACATCTTTAAAAGTTACGCCCTTGCCTGAAGAGAAAGACACCATCAAGTCAAAAATGGAAAGCGCATCTCGCAAGGCCCCATCCGATTTTTGAGCGATCAAGTGAAGCGCGGCCTCTTCCGCTTTAATTCCTTCGCGGTCGGCTACTTTTTTCAACTGTCGCGAAATATCAGAAATCTGAATGCGGTTGAAATCAAATATCTGGCACCGGGAGAGGATCGTAGGGATTACCTTGTGTTTCTCAGTGGTGGCCAGGATGAAAATTGCATAGGAGGGAGGCTCCTCCAATGTCTTGAGGAATGCATTAAAGGCAGCATTGGAGAGCATGTGGACCTCGTCAATGATGTAGACTTTATACTTTCCATATTGAGGAGGGTAGCGCACCTGATCGATCAGGCTGCGGATGTCTTCCACGGAGTTATTGGAGGCCGCGTCGAGTTCGAAGATGTTGAGCGAGTTCACTTCTGCCTTTTCTTCGAAGCCGTTGATCATCCGCGCCACGATTCTGGCGCAAGTGGTCTTGCCAACACCCCTCGGACCGCAAAACAACAGCGCCTGGGCCAGCTTGTTGCTGTCGATGGCATTTTTCAGGGTGGTGGTGATGTGGTCCTGGCCCACGACCTCCTCAAAGCCGAGGGGCCGGTACTTGCGGGCAGAGACAACAAAGTTTTCCATCAGCCCGAAAGATAGTTTTTTGAAAGCATGAAAAGTGGGGTGTGGAAAAATTGTAAATAAAAAGTCAGGTTTTCGGATGGTAGCCTATGGCTCATATGAGGCTGGCCTTTGATTTTAGCACTTCTGTGACGAATCAAAATCGAGATTGGCGCTCATTGCAAGATCAGAAGGAGGAGCTTTCTGCAGTGTTGGAATTCAATCGTTATACAATTGTGCTGACAGGATTTTATGCACTGTTCCTTAGTACGGTCTTGATTTTTTTAAAATACAAATCCACTTTACGACAGGAGGTCACCCACTTTGGATCTAATATCCTTGCAAGAATCAATGGCGTAGTGCTTGTATCGATTGGTAAAACAATTAAACACATCCACATTTACAGGGCCCTCACCTCTTTCTTTTTGGTTTAGGTTTGGAGGTTGATGGGCCCTTTTTTCACTTCAAAATATTAAAGTCTGAATGTAAAAGTTGCTGACGTGTAGATAAATTACTTCAGATACTTCTCTGGTAAAGGATACCCCATACTTTCAGCGCACCAGAAGATTGTGATCACATAATACCGCTGTCCGTCATGAAACAGTTGGATGCTGTTGATGCCACGGGTTGTAACAGGCCCATCTTTTTTCTCTTTGGTTTCATAAGTGCTGAAGACATGAGTCACTGTGCCGTATGATTCTGCGACACGATGAATCTCCTTTTCAAAAAATCCTGTTGATATGCGGGTAGAAAACAATTCAATGTATTCTTCCGGAGCTAGCGCTTTGATGGTTAGTTCGCCGGCTTCATTTTTCCGGGTAGGGATCAGTTTTGTTTCGGGTTTGAATAGATTTCGAAACCGGTTCCAGTCACGGGCTTCTGCAGGATCTCCGGAGATTACTGAGTAAAGAGTGCTGATAATCCCATCCACTGATTTGACATCGTTCTGATAATCTTTTTGTTGTGCTTGGATCGAAGCACAGCACAAAATGGCAAACGATATTAGAGCAAAGATTCGTTTCATAACACTTTTGAAGTTTTGTTTAATTGAAAATTTAAGAATGACTTGATGAGAGCTACTTTTCGAGTACTTCAATTTCGTTTAATTCGGGACTTCCACCACGGTCACCGCATCCTGCCGCGATGTAGATCTTGCCATTGATCATCACAGCCTGAGTTCCATGGCGAGGCTGAATGAGGGTTGGAAGTTTCCCCCAGGTCTGTGTTTGGGTGTCAAAGGCCTCCACTTCATTGTGGGCTTCTACATGGGCATCACTCTCACCACCGATGATCAGGAGTTTTTTGCCATAAGCCATGGCGGTGCTGCCAGCACGCAAAGTAGGTAGGTTGTTGGGCGCTTCAAGGGTAGTCCATTTTCTAGACTTGAAATCATACACATCCACTTCTTTGACGGTGAGGTTAAGCACCTGATTGATTCTTGCTGTGGAGAGTCGCCCGCCCGCCACATAAAGCTTGTCATCAATGACAGCAACCTGAACATGATCCCGTGGGCGTGGAGCATCGGGGAGTGCTTTCCATTTTTCTGAGACGGGGTCATATTCATCAAACCAGGCAACATGCCCATCCCAATGACCATCCTGGATTCCACCAACCATATAGATTTTGCCATGATGGGCAAACGCCCCCGCGGATCCCCTTCTCCTTTCCTTTGGGATTTCGGGACCTTTGCGCCATTCATTCTTCAGTGGGTTAAAAATGTAAATGTTTGGAATGGGTGTTTCATGTGGGTATGGCCCTTCGAGCGCTCCTAAAGCGTAAAGCTCGTTGTTGTATGATACCGCCTGAAGATGATGCATTTCAATCGGTGTCTTGCTGAGACTTCTCCAGGAATTTGTTTTCGGATCATACTCATCCACCGTTTTAATTCCTCGCCCTCCAAACAAATAGAATTTATCGTTGGCCGTACCCGCCGCGTTTTCAGCACGTTTTTCCGGAGGATTTGCAGGTTCAAGCACCTGCCACTGTTGTGCTGAAACGGATGCCAACATCATGCAAAGGAATGATAATACGATTCCAGTTTTCATCATTTTGTTCATAGTATTGGTGTGGATGATTTGTATCGTTCTTCTATTCTAAAAAGACAACATAAGGTACAATTTATATCTTAACATTTGAAGGGTATTGATAGACAGTATTTTAGTTTTTGTCTGGGCTAAGCCCAAATACCAATGTTTATTATTAACCCCGACTTAAGTCTGGGGTTAATAATGGATCATGTTAAGATGGACTTTAGCCCAAAAATTCAAAATGAATTACTGAGTGGTTAACTTATCATAAATCAACGGCACTCATTTCTTACTTTTGCTGACGTATGAATTCAACTCCGAAATATTCCATTGTTATTCCTGTGTATAACCGCCCCGAGGAATTGGAGGAACTATTGCAGAGTTTAACAGAGCAGACGTTTAAGAACTTTGAAGTAGTTATTGTGGAGGATGGATCCCAACGAACATCTAAGGCTGTTTATGAAAAATTTACATCACAACTAGCCATCCATTATTTCTTTAAGCCGAACTCAGGGCCGGGCCCCAGCCGCAATTTTGGTTTTGAAAAGGCGGGCGGGATGTACTTTGTCATGTTTGATTCTGATTGTATTCTTCCCCCCGAATATTTTGAGGCAGTCGAAAAGTTTCTGGATTCTTTTCCGCTGGACGCATGGGGAGGCCCTGATCGAGGGCATAAGAAATTCACAATTCTTCAACAAGCAATGGCCTTTACGATGTCCTCCGTACTCACCACTGGTGGCATCCGAGGAAGGACTAACCAAGCGGCCCGATTTCAGCCTCGAAGCTTTAACATGGGGATAAGCAAAGCTGTTTTTGAAAAGACCGGAGGATTTGCTTTCGATCGGCTGGCAGAGGATATTGAATTAAGTATAAGGATGAAGAAGTCGGGCTTTAGGGTCGGCCTGATTCCAGGAGCGTATGTCTATCACAAAAGGAGGGCAACCCTTGCGCAGTTTTTTTACCAGGTACAGGGCTTTGGTCGTGGTCGGGCACGGGTCGGAAAGGTGCATCCGACTGAGGTGAAGCTTGCACATTGGTTCCCAGCAGTCTTTTTTTACGGATTGATCAGCATACCATTCATGTTTCTATACAGCGTTCAGTTAGGATTGATTGCTTTGCTGATCCTGGGTTTTTACCTCATCGCCATATTTCTCGACGGACTAAGGGTGACTAAGTCAATATCTGTTGCGCTACTGAGTATTCCTTCTGCCATTGTGCAGTTGGTAGGTTATGGTGCCGGTTTTTTGAATGAGAAATTGAAGTAAAGAAGTTAGCTTAAGTGCATCTCCTCTATGAAAAAGTTATGACGGTGATATTTAACTCGAGAAGTACCTGTCACAATCTTATCCCAAAGCCTTAGGCTTGTTTTTTTATTGTAAGGAAGGACTTGAGCCCATCCGAATTACTGTAATTTTTCCAGAGAGCCTTGGGCTCGGCCAATCGTACACTTAGACATGCACCGTTCTATGGAACTCACTACTTCATGTTTTAGCTTTCCAACGGACTGAAGTCCGTTGTTAAAATATCGATCGTTCCTGCGGAACTTTGAAATAGTCGTATAACCCCTGAGTTCCTGGCCTTGTTTATATTTTTTAGGCGGACTTTCTAAAGATGCCTCTAAATCAATTCCTCCAATACCCGTTCATTGATTTCATGCTTTCCAGAGAAAATAATTTTCTTTGGCTCAATCCCCAACCTGGATGCGAATTCGTCAAACTCGGTGATTCGCGCTGGTGTCACAAAGGGATCCTGATCACCGACTACCATGAATGATTTCTTCGAAGCCAATACCTCGCTACCCGTTAAAAGATCCATGTCGGGAGGAAAGAGGCCTGCCCAGAGGATGAGCCGATCAAATTTTACATTTCCCTGCACTGCCCATCGGCATACCGTGGCGCACCCTTGAGAGAAACCAAACAAGGTCACAGGGATTTGTTTGAAAGATTCTAGTTCTTTTTCATAGACTGTATCCAGGTATGACAAGTAATTGTCAATGTCCATCGATCGGTTCTCACTGGTCATCCAGGTGGCGCCCACTTTATTGTCTTTCCTGCCTTGTTCTGTAAATTCTGACAAGTAATATCTTGAAAGGCCTTCGGGTGCAATGACACAGATGTTGTTGGATGTGAGGTTGTTAAATTTCTTAATGAAGTATTTGGCAAGTTGACCGTATCCATGCAAAACAATCCATACTTGTTTGGTGGATGCGTCAAGAGACCCTGACTTAAAATACCGGGCAGAGAAATGGAAGGCTACGCTTTTTTCTTCCATGCTTTACGACTCCAGAAGATTGCTTGGGTTGAAACTAAAGGGCAGCAAACTTTGTGCGGACTGGCACTTGATCCACTTTTTATCCTGCCCCAGCATGATCACCTCAATCGGTGTTTTTTGACGCAGTTCAAACTCAAGCATCACCTGGCGGCATGCGCCACACGAAGTACCAGTGGACAATTCTTTGTGGTTTTTTTTATGTGCGACGATGGCCATTTTTCGGATGACCTTCCCTGGAAATTGAGATGTAGCGGCGTAAAGAGCCACGCGTTCCGCGCACATGCACAGTGGATAAGAAGCATTTTCCTGGTTCGCCCCCACGACAACGGTCTCGTCTTCCAATATCAACGCTGCGCCGACCTGGAACTTTGAATAGGGAGAATACGAAAGTTGAGTAGCTTCTTTCGCCTTGTGGACCAGGTATTTGGATTCAGCATCCAGGTCTTCCAAATGGTCGAAGAACGTTATGCCTTGCATATTTTTTATGAATTTTAAATGGTACTACTAGAAAGTTAACCCATTCTAACTGGAATCTGAAATTGTAAATTGGTAGATATGGCTGGAATGCACCTTAGGAGTACAGAAAAGTAGGCAGTAGGCAGGAGCAGTAGGCAATAGTGCCCCACCAAGAGTTCTTGAGGCCAAAGCCCGCTTTCAACCCTAGTTTACAACCTATTCTAAATTCAGATAAATTGAGGAAAAATTCAGCGCATGAATTCCATTTTAGTCCTTGGTGCAGGTCGTTCCTCTTCCGCATTAATTGATTATCTTCTTCAACAAGCCGTTCACCACGATTGGAATGTGACCGTTGGGGATATTTCGTTTGAGGCTGCCAAAGAGCGTGTGAGTCATTCTGCAAAGGGAAGGGCGATTGAATTTGATATCCTTCAGGAATCCTCATCGGAGATCATCTCGAAATGCGATGTTGTCATTTCAGTATTGCCGGCAGCACTCCATCCGTTGGTGGCCAGAAAATGTTTGCAATACAAAAAGCACTTGCTTACCGCCAGCTACGTGTCTGAAGAAATGAAATCGTTTGACGAAGAAGCCAAGCTCAAAGGGATATTGTTTTTGAATGAATGCGGTCTCGATCCTGGCATTGATCACATGAGTGCGATGCATGTGATTGATCGGATCAAAGCAGGAGGAGGCGAATTGTATTCCTTTGAATCGTTCACAGGAGGATTGATCGCACCGGAGACTGACCCTGACAATCCATGGCGTTATAAATTCACCTGGAACCCCCGCAACGTCATCATGGCAGGGCAAGGCACCGCGAAGTTTTTGCAGGACAGCGCGTTTAAATATATTCCCTATCAACAATTGTTTAGACGCATCACTGCTGTCGAGGTGCCAGGATACGGCGCTTATGAGGGGTATGCCAATCGCGATTCTCTCAAGTATCGCGATGTGTATGGTTTGCAGAAAATAGAAACGATGCTGCGGGGCACTCTTCGGAGCAAAGGCTTCTGCTCTGCATGGGACATCTTTGTTCAGCTGGGCTGCACGGACGATACTTACAAGATGGAGGATGTTTCAAAAATGACACACCAGGGGTTTATTAATTCTTTTTTGGACTTTCATTCGGAAAGGACCGCAAAGGAAAAGCTTGCTGAGAAGTTCGGCCTCGGCATGGATGGTCCTGAACTCATCAGAATTTCATGGGCTGGTTTGTTTGACGAAACCCCAATTGGATTGAACGAAGGGACACCTGCGCAAATACTGGAACACATTTTAAATAAACGCTGGAAACTCAATCCCCAGGATCGCGATATGATTGTGATGTGGCACCGTTTCCGTTTTCTTCAAGCGGGTAATAAAAGAGAAATTCAGGCCTCGCTGGTGACACTTGGAGAAAATTCAAATCAAACAGCCATGGCTAAAACCGTTGGTCTTCCATTGGCCATTGCTGCAAAACTCTTGCTTTTGGGTAAAATCATGCAGCGCGGTGTTGTGATTCCCGTGTCCAAAGAGATTTATGAACCGGTGCTGAGTGAGTTGAAGACTCTTGGTATTGAGTTGAAGGAAAATGAGACTGGATTCTAGAACTGCATTACCTAATAATAATTTCCTTGTGATTGTTTCAGAAGTCGCTCTTCTTTCTCAGGTAGCTCTGCAAATTATCAATCATTGACGAACATCCTGTCTCTATGGCTATGAATTGTTTTTCCATCGAGGATCGCAACGTAATTTTGTCTGACTTAACGCCCCAAGACTCTATTGTTAGGACTGATCCGGCGGCGGGATTGGGCTTGGCGTCCATGAAGTGATCAATTACAATCTTGAGTTTACCGTCCTTGATCCTGACGACAATGTCACTTTTGTAGGAGCTAACATCGTAAGTGGCGATGAATGTCCCCTTGATCAATTCGGGCTTGACCTCTCCCCTGATCACATCCTTCGCGTCGCGAAAATATTCCACGAACCACCCCTTGGTCCTGTCAAATATCTGGTCTGCCTTCATTGAGTCAACGCTGACAATACTCTCATAAGTGACCAGCATTGTAGTTGGGTCTACGTGAAGTTTCTGCGCATTCGCATTGATAAATTGCACCAAGACAAAAACTGTCAAGAGATTTTTCATAAGGATTTAAATTTGCATTGCTTCGAGTTCAATCTCACCTGGCACCATGAGCACGTTGCCGATGTCCTATAAAGGTACATAAATCGGATCATACACGTACTTGTTGACTTTCTTCAGTTGTAACTCACGCCTTTTATTCAGCCCTTTGATTTTCGTATAAATGGAACTAACGCGGTTATTCAAACAGATCATTCTTTTCCTTTCCTTGCTCATACGCTTCGTCAACAAGCAAATCAAAATCCCGCGCGGCTGACACCGCCAATTCGTCACAGCGCTCATTTTCAAGGTGCCCCGCGTGACCTTTGACCCAGACAAATTCGGGTTTGTATTTTTTGTGAAGGATGATGTAGCGCTTCCAAAGGTCGGGGTTCTTTTTATTTTTGAAATCTTTCTTCTCCCATCCCCAGATCCACCCCTGCTTCACCGCCTCTACCACATATTTTGAATCTGAATAGATGGTCACCGGTATCCCTAGTTTTTTTATTGCCTCAAGACCCGCAATGACCGCCATCAATTCCATGCGGTTGTTGGTGGTGAGGCGATAACCCTGGCTGAGTTCTTTTGAGTGACCTCCATACTTGAGAATAGCGCCATACCCTCCCGGACCCGGGTTGCCTTGCGCGGCGCCATCGGTGAAAAGTTTGATCACTCAGTTTTGATTGGAATACCCCTCTTAAGAATTTCTCCAATAAACGGATTCGTTTCTTTCGTATCAGACGAATGAAACGTATGCAATTCAAGCCCAGGGTACTTCACCTTAATTGAAATTATTTTTTCAATATCTGCAGGCCTACTCCCAGTAAACTTATTGTTCCAAATCGCAACATCAATATCTGAATGCTTGTGTGCGTTCCCTTTGGCTATTGATCCAAACAGCAAGACTGAGGTTGGACTATAGCCAGATGTTTTTAATTCTGTGACGAATCGCTGGATGATCTCTATTGCAATTTTTCGAGTAACCATTTTCGTAGGATTTCAACCTTCTCAATCTTAGAAGCAGCGAATTCGGTCGTTGCCCATTTGCTGAGATTCTCAAATAAAATTACTCTTAAAAATCTTGACTGCAATGGAGAGCAAGATCACACCGAATACTTTTCTAAGTATCACGAAACCAGACTTCCCTATTTTGCGCTCCAGCCAGGAACTGCCTCGCAGAACGATGTAAACAAAGATCGAGTTAAGAACAATACCAACCAGAATGTCGGTCTCTTCAAATACTGCCCGCAATGAAAGGATGGTGGTCAGCGTTCCGGCGCCAGCAATGAGTGGGAATGCGATGGGTACAATCGAGCCTGTGCCCTTCGCATCGGGGTCGTCCTTGATTAACGTGATGCCTAAGATCATTTCCATGGCGATAATAAACATCACAATCGAACCAGCGACAGCAAATGATCCGATATCAAGTCCAAATAAAGTGAGGATGGACTGCCCGAGATAAAGGAAGATGACCATGAGGGCGGCGGCAATCAACGTTGCACGTTCCGCATAGATCCTTCCCTCGCGTTGACGGATGAGGATCACAAACGGGATTGATCCTAAAATATCAATTACTGAAAATAGGATGAGTGTAACGGAAAATATCTCTTTGTAATTCATGTGTGCGATTGATTGCAAAGATAAGGCAAAACATGTTTCAAAGTCACCCTTTCAACTGCAAGCGAGAGATAGGAAGCTCTCATTGCTGAAAAGTGAACATTAAAGTAAATAAGCTCCTGTCAAACTTTAAAGCACTCGATTTGATATTTAGCTGCCTTTATAGTCATATGTGAACACGTTTAATTCAAAAACAAATCCGTTTTTGTTGATAGAATTTGGAAAGCCTAATAAACCGGCTCCACATAGCTGGACCCGATTGCTGAGGTTATAAACAATACCGAGTGTGGAGCCGGATTTTTTGTGAGTACCGGACGTAAGATCACCCATCAGCTGCCACCGTTCGCTCAGGTCAATTTGGAATCCGAGCCAATACCCCACATAAGAATTGGCTTCACCTACATAGTTAGCGTTCGTTTGATAAACCCCGCCAATGATGAAGCCGTGCTTCAGATGGTAGCGGACGCCAGAATAATTCCAAAACAAAAATTGATTGCGGCCTGACCCGACAGGAACGTTGGATCCCGCCTGTGTTCCAATGTTAAGCTCCGATCGTTTTGATAGTTGCCATTGCTTTTGTGCAGTAGCCATCAACGCAGGATAGTATGGTTTATACTGGTCATTTTTTGAAAATTGCAAACCCCCGGACCAATCCATTGGAAGGTCAACAAAATTGACTCCGGCATCCCATTTTTTACCAAGGCCGTAGACCAAATGTATTTTTGATTCCCACGAACTGGCAGAATAGAAATTGAGCTGGTGTTGATAAAACAACTCCTTTCTCGAAGTCAGGTCTCCGGAAGGTACATTGAAAAGGTTTTGCTGGGCTTGAGCGGAGAATGAAACGACCAAGAGCAATAGAAAGGAGTATCGTTTCATATTTAGGGAGCGCAAAAAATTTGGACAATATCTTGACAGCGAAGGTTTGGCATTTAATTTAATTATTTTTCAGATCAGCGACCTTGCTTGAGAACACTCTTGTCGGTAAGATATCAATGACGGAGAAAAGGATCAGTGTGACAGAAAATATTTCTTTGCAGTTCATGACTCCTGGTTTTTTCCCAAAGGTAAAATAAAACTTGTCGAACTTACACTTTGTCATGCTGATGGTTCACTGTTCACACCTGCATTATGTCGATTAGGTGTCGTCTTCAATACAAATCAGATTTATTGTTGTTCTTCAATCTCGGTGTATATTTGTGCGTTGTATGAAGGTACTAAGAGCATTTTTTTACGTAATGGCAATCCTCACGTTATATGAAGTGATGGAGTTGCGATCGCTCTATCACCAGAATTCAGCCACCTATTTTTCTTCAGATTGGGAGGAATCGCCCCTTGAAGAAGATGAATCGAAGGAACCGGAAGATAGTGATGATCTTTCCTATCCCATACCTGCTTATTCTATCTACGTTAAAATTTCGACTCTTGCCGCAACGCCTTCCCTTTACTTTGATTTAGCCGAACCTCTACACGAGATCATCCTACCTCCTCCACAGGGTTAGTTTACTTCACCCATTTTCTAAATCATTTTCTAAAAATCTTAATCAATTCCGTTATGGAGGAGAAAATATCATTTCGTCCTTTTGATAATCTTGCGCATGATATCCCAGCATCCCTTGTGGTATTCCTTGTGGCCTTACCACTTTGCCTTGGAATAGCGCTCGCTTCTGGTGCGCCATTATTTTCCGGGCTGGTGGCCGGTGTGGTAGGCGCTATCGTCGTAGGCTTCCTGAGTAAATCGGCTTTAAGCGTCAGCGGCCCCGCAGCTGGGTTAACATCCATTGTGATCTCATCTATCACTGAGCTCGGCTCGTTTTCACTTTTTCTTTCTTGTGTTGTGATCGCAGGACTTATTCAGATTGCGCTTGGATATATGAAAGCAGGAACGGTGGGTCATTTCTTTCCGATTGCAGTGATCAAGGGAATGCTGGCCGCCATTGGCCTTATCCTTATCCTGAAGCAAGTTCCGCATGCTTTTGGTTATGATATGGACTTTGAAGGGGATGAAAGTTTTTTCCAATCAGATGGTGAAAATACTTTCACGGAGATAATGTCCGCAGTACAAAATCTGAGCGCCGGCGCCATCATTGTTTGCGGGATTTCGATCGCAATTCTTTTTTTCTGGTCGCTGCCGGCCACAAGGAAAATAAAGGGAATTAGTTATTTCCCTGCCGTGCTGGTCGTGGTGTTGTTGGGAATTTTACTCAATTACTTTTTTCAGGAATTAGCGCCTGCTTTGGAAATCAAAGAGAGCCACCTGGTAAGTTTGCCGGATTTTGATGGGTCCAAAGATATCGGACGATTATTATCACTGCCGGATTTCAGTAGCCTCCTTGATTCAAAGATATATATTATCGCGATCACGTTGGCCATGGTGGCCAGTCTGGAAACTTTGCTGAGTATTGAAGCAATCGATAAACTGGATCCGCTAAAACGAGTCACACCGCTGAATCATGAACTCAAGGCACAAGGTGTTGGAAACGTGATCTCTGGATTGCTCGGCGGGCTTCCCGTCACGTCTGTGATTGTGAGGAGTTCAGCCAATTTGCTTGCTGGAGGCCGCACAAAAACATCCACCATACTTCATGGGATATTGCTCGCCTTTGCTGTACTCGCGATACCCGGAATCTTAACAAAAATACCATTGGCTTCACTGGCAGCAATTCTCCTGATGGTCGGGTATAAGCTTACTGCGCCGGAACTGTATCGTGACATGTTTGGAAAAGGGAAGGCTCAGTTTCTGCCATTCATTGTTACCATTGTTGCGATTCTTCTCACAAACCTATTGATAGGAATTTTTATCGGAATCCTTGTATCGGTCTTTTTTGTTCTTAAGACGAATTTCCATTCTGCTATTATTTTGGTGAATGACAACAATCAATATTTACTAAAATTTACCAAAGATGTCTCATTTGTTCATAAATCGAGTTTGCGCGTAGCATTGGAGAAAGTTCCCAATGGTTCGAGTCTCATGATTGATGGCTCACGGAGTCAGTTTTTGGATGCCGATATCGTCGAGACGATTGAGGATTTCACCAAGAGTGCCGTGACCAGAAGCATCAGTGTCGAGATAAAGAAAACCAATGACGCGATGAATCCATTATTTAGGAAAGATAACGGGTCATTAAAGAGAAACGGAACAATTAAAACCACTTTAATATGAAACCATACGAAAAGCTTCTGCTTGAAAATCGAGCCTGGGCCGCCGAAAAAATCGGTCGCGACCCTGAATATTTCTCAAGGTTAGAAAATCTTCAAGTGCCCGAATTTCTTTGGATTGGTTGTTCGGATAGTCGCGTTCCCGCGAATGAAATCACGAATACAGCTCCAGGTGAGATTTTCGTTCACCGCAACATCGCCAATCTTGTCGTCAATACGGATCTGAACATGCTGAGTGTTTTACAATATGCAGTTCAGATTCTCAAGGTAAAGCACATTATCGTGTGTGGGCATTATGGTTGCGGCGGCATCAAAGCAGCCATGACGAATGCCGATTTAGGGCTGATCAATAAATGGCTTCGAAACATTAAAGATACCTATCGATTGCACCGGGAGGAATTGGATGCCATTGAAGACACAGATCAACGAACCGATCGGCTCGCTGAACTAAGTGTGAAAGAGCAAGTCATGAACCTCGCGAAAACGTCTATTGTGCAACGTGCCTGGAAGGAAGAAAACAGGCCGGTGCTTCATGGGTGGATCTATCGGTTATCGGATGGGATATTGCATGATGTTGTGAAAATGGATCAAGGATCGTCTGGCTTAGATCCGATTTATCAATTCAACATCGATCCAACATAGAAATTGCTGGTAAATCCTGCTTGCTATTTCTATGGCTTCTAAAAGAAAATCTGGTACTGCAGCACGATTTGTCCTTTCCTGTCTGAGCGGAGAAGGTCTGTTCCCTGCAGCAGATAGACTGGACGGCTTTGATAATCCAATGTGAATTTGCTCATGTGTCCTTTCACAAACCAGTTCATTCCAACATTCCACACGTTCATTCGTGAATCGAGACGATCCCACTTTGCGTTTGTCAATGAAGCATATGGCATAAAAGTCCCGTTCCCTTCTCCAAGGATACTCTTGGGGAGTAGATAGCCCAGTTGAGTATAAACAGCTTGCCCTGTACCGAACATTGGAAAGGCGTTGCCATGACTTCCTGCTGGGTAACCTGCCTGTAATCCATTGGCTGGGTTCATGATGCCGTTATAGCGAAGGTATCCCGGTCCGAAGTTGTAATCAAAATATCCGACATAAGCAGACAAGGCCGTGCCTTTGTCCTTGTTGAGAGGGGCATCATAAAAGGCAGCTATTGACCATAGCTTCATATCATGAAATTCCTTTGTTACGCCACCATCGGGTGTTGATTCCATTGCATTTCGCTGGGTGATAAAGCCCCCTTCCAGATTAAAAACTTTCTTCTTTCCAAGGTAGGTGCCCGTCATGTAAGGAGTGGTGTGCTGTTCCTCGTCAAAGAAATTCCACATAAAAAAGCCCTGATATTGGTGTGTGTGGCCATCCACGGCGTACGTAGAATTTACTCCGAGCGTAGGGGGTGTTTGACCATTGGTCGTGATGGGAAAAGGGTCGCTCACCACAACCCGATAATCGAACTTGCCCAGCTGGCCTCTGGCATAAACACTCAGCTTGCGTGAGAATTCGTCTGTTTGGTCTACGGTCGCTTGGGCAAATACCGGCACATCCATCGTCATAATCGTGCCGATACTGGGCTGGCTGAAACGGGAGAGGCCGTTTGTGATGGTCAGGCCGCCTCCTAATACCAGCCGCTCATCGTCCTTCTTAAATTTATATTCTCCCAGTGCATCATGGAAAAATGCTTGCAGCTTGCGATTGCCTGCATTTTGAGACATGGAATTGAAATTGTTCTGACCATACTGAAAGTAGAAGAATACATGGTCTGTAAGTTGCCCAAAGAGTTGGAACCGTGTTCTTCGCAAGCCTATGTCGAAAGTTTGATCCGCCGGTAAATTGTTGATCAGTGTTCCGGGATTACTGTCATTGTATCGAAGCCAAACCTGGTTGAGTAAGGTAGCTTTGATATAATGACTTCCATTCTCATTTAGTTTCAGCCGAAGTTCCTCAATTTCTTTAGGAGGTTCTTTGGTTGTTTCTTGTGCAATGACTTCGCCAAAAGCAGCTAATATCATAGCCAATACAAATATCTTTTGTTTCATGAAATGAATTACTAGAATTTTGAAGGGTTGATTTTTACCAGCCGCTTGTTGTTAAGACACAGGCTCTTCCATTTGTTCTTTAACCAACTTAACAAAGTCTTCCGCAAATTTTTCCAGGAATTCAATTTCGGCCGTATCCAATAAATCAAGCTTTTTGTATAGAAGCAGTCGATGTTTATGACACTCGATGTGAATTTCTTCATGGCTTTCAAGGAACCGTATGATTCGGGTGCTGAAGAAGTCACGAATTATTGGTTCAGGATGTCCATGCAGATAATACATACGTGAAAAGTCCGGATATTCTTTGAAGTCAATGTCTTTGAAGCCAATCAATTCTGAAAGTTTTGTCCCGAGGCCTTCAGGTTCCAGTGCAAAATCGGGGATCGGAAGATCAGTTTCCGAGACATGTACGATGGTCATGTGGGTCTCGGTGCTGGCCTGGCGTGCACCTTCAATCAGGGTCATGTCGGCCACTTCAATTTTACCGATGTCCAGATATTTTGAAAGGGTGTTTTCTTCAAAACGGATCTTGTTTCCTTTTTGAATGGGGAAGTCCTTGTATTTACTTGCCGTACGGATGTGCTGAGGATTGAAATCATAATCATTGGCTTCAGCGAATTTGCGAAGGGCAATCTGACGTGGGCTCAGTTTGATTTCAATCTTACCCAGACCAGAAACATCCAGTTTGCGGGATGCCAATGGATGGTTTGAGGAAAATTTAAAACTATCAAACCCCTGGACCGTTACGCTTCCGCCGGTGTTGTGATACTCTTCTTCAAAGTGATGTAATTGTTCCATAAAGCTATGATCTACAATGCGAGCTTCTGAAAAATTAAGGGTTACCTTTTTTCCAGGGCTAAGCTTTTGAAACAACTTCTTATACCCAATGAGATTTGAGAAGATCGCGGAGTCATTCACTTTGATATTGTAATCGCCATTGTTCTCATATAACTCGTACCGAGCTTTAAAAAGACTGCGTATAGGGGCACCATTAAGGATATGAAAAAAGAACTTCATAAGAATGCCGGAGGCAACACCCATCAACAAGTCTGTTGAGACAGTAACGATGATGGTTACCACAAAAATGACCAATTGCTCTGCTCCGATTTTGTAAGTTTTGAAAAACTCATTGGGTGACGCAAGACGATAGCCCACGGCAATCAGCAAGGCCGCCAGCGCAGTATTAGGAATCATTTCGATAACGGGGATAAACAACACCATCGCCACCAAAAGGAATATGCCGTGGAAAAAGTTGGCCCAGCGGGTACGACCTCCAAAAGTAATGTTGGCTGAACTCCGTGCCACCTCCGAGATCATGGGGAGTCCGCCCAGAAGACCTGAGAGGCTATTGCCCAGTCCCACCGCCACCAGGTCCTTGTTTGGATTGGAGATTCGTTTCCATGGGTCTAATCCATCAATGGCTTTTACTGTAAGCAATGACTCCAGACTGTTGACGAAAAGAAACATAAAGACATATTTCCAAAATACGTACGAGCCTATCGCCGAAAAATCAGCGTTGAAACTTACCATTTCCCAGAAGTTGCCAATCTTGACCAGATCAAAAGCTGGCTCGGTATGCTTGAAATCCATGATCGTCGCCAGTGGAATCGTCACCATCAAGACGACCATCGGGGAAGGTATTTTTTTTATTGCTTTTATTTTAAGCAGGGGCATTCCAAAAATGATCACCAGACTAATGATTCCCACCAAAGTCACGCGGGGGTCTTCGTTCATGATCGAATGTGGGATCATTTCAAATAACTCGATGGGGTCCAATCCTTTTAAGGCGGCAGGGTCAATGCCTAAAAGCACATGTATTTGTTTAGAAAATATGATCAGTCCGATCGCCGCCAGCATGCCGTGTACGGCGGAGTGAGGGAAAAAATCACTGAGCGATCCGAATTTCAAAAATCCAAAACCAATTTGAATCACCGAAGCCACCACAATTACACCCAGTGCCAAATGCCACCCCTGTGTTCCTCCTCCTAGTTCAGTAACAGCACCGGCACATATCGTAATAAGGCCTGCTGCGGGACCTTTGATGGTCAAGCGTGAGCCTGCAAAAAAACTGACAAACAATCCTCCGATCATCGCGGTAAGCACGCCCATGGCGGGTGGGAATTCGCTGGCTTTGGCAATGCCCAGACTCAAAGGCAGTGCCAGCAAAAAAACCAGGAAGCCAGACAATGCATCTGTGCGCCAGTTTTGTTTCAGGCCTTCAAGCCCGTCTTTTGGAATTTCAGCAGCAATCATAATTAAAAGTCTTTAGAGGGTTTATTGGCGAGCGGGTCACAGGTACGGTGAATTATTGTATGGATTATTTTTTCTTTCCCCGAATCATTTCCAGGACGCCGTTGACAAAGGTGAGAGGATGGGGTGGGTTGCCAGGCACATATAAATCGATGGGGTACTTATCCAGAAAGCTGCGGTTAAGTGCTTTGCTACCTGTGAAGATGCCACCGCTGATCGCATCAGTGCCCACCAGTATGATGATCTTGGGAGAAGGTACCGCATCATAACAAATTTGCGTCGCCTCTGCCATATTCTGACTGATCGGTCCTGTGATCACAATGCCATCGGTGTGACGAGGTGAAGCAAGGAATTCAATCCCAAAGCGACCCATGTCAAAGTTTGGGTTTCCGCATGCATTCAATTCAGCTTCGTCGGCATTTGAACCGGCCGCCGATATCTCCCTTAGTTTGAGCGACCGTCCGAACAGCGATCTGATTTCTTGCCTGATTTTTGCTTCATCCAGCTCAATGGCCCGAAGGTCTCCCTCTTTTACAATCAGCCGCTCCCGGACATTAGTTGCAATTTTGTAGTCGGTCGTAAATTTTATTTTGTTGGGAAAGGCAAAAGAGCACTCCCCACACATGACGCATTTCCCCATGTCAATGCTTACCGGTGCTTTGCCGATGGCACCGGTGGGGCACAGCGCAACCAAAGCATCTTCATCCACTTTGTCTGTGGAAATTTCTGGTCGTCCTTTGAAAGGCCCTGGAACCTGCGGCTTGGTCACGTCTGGAATAAATTGCTTACCAAGCCTTCTTAATATCTGAACTTCTTCTATCATGATCATAATTCTATGGGTTTTATTTCCCTCTTGTTCTTTCCGTGAGCCAAGATGGAGTCTTTATAAATCGTGTCCGCAATAGCTTAAGTTATAACTCTTGTTGTTGATCGGGAAATCAGAAATCTCAAGGTCGCGCAAACTCAATGCAAGCGCCAGCCAGTTGTGCAGCGAAGGATCTTTCACTTTATAGTGCAGAAGTGCTCCATCGTTGTCTGTCACAGCGCAATGACAGATTTCTCCGCGCCAACCTTCGATCAAGGAAATACTAAGCGCATTGGGCACCAATCTAAGTTCTTTTTCGGCCAATGGTTTTTGACTGGATTCGCCGGAAGATGCACATTTCCTCATCAAGGCCTTGACATATTCAATTGAATCCTGCACCTCGAGCCTTCGCAGCATCATCCGGGCCCAGACATCGCCTTGCTCCAGCGTCTGCGATTCGATGGCGTACTTCTTATAGGCTGCAAAGGGATGTGTTTGTCTGATGTCTGATGGTATGGAGGCAACGCGGGCTGCCATGCCTACAGCCCCTATAAGCCGCATTTGATTTTCAGTAACCTTTCCAATGTTCTCGGCACGCATCAAAAAACTCGGTAAAGAGAACAGCCGGTCCGACATCGGAATGAAACTCGCCTGGAATTTATCAAGCAGAATGGCTAGCTTATCATTGAGGTCCGAGGTGAAGGGATAGTGAGTACCCCCGACACGGTTGAGACCTTTCCCAAAACGATTGCCGCACCAGGTCTGAGTATAATTGATCACAGGTGTTCGCAGTGTTCCAAAAACCGAAGCCGCGAGTTGATAGGCCATTCCGATGTTCACATTCCCGAGATCACCCACATGCATGGCAATGCGTTCCATTTCAAGACTGATGGTACGCTCCAGGGTAAGTTGTTCTGAAACCTCTATGTTTCCAAGAGATTCCATCAGGCTTACAAAGGCGAGTGAATGACCTAAAGCCGTATCACCGGCAATGGACTCTGATAATATGGTGCGTTGTATCAGGCTTGGCTTACTTAGAAATAGCGCCTCGATGCCACGATGTTGCCATCCCAGTTGTATCTCAAGGTGAAGGACTTGTTCGCCGTTGCAGAGGAATCTAAAATGTCCGGGCTCAATAACTCCGGCATGAATGGGACCAACTCCAACCTCGTGGAGTTCTTCACTCTCAATTTTATAGAATGGATAGTTGTTAATGACTTTAACCTGGTTTGCACGATTCCACGCATATCGTACCGGCTTCGGCCACGGATGATCTGAAAATTCGACTCCAAAATTTTCGGCAATCTCCCGCTCATAAATGTGCATTGGAAAGTTTTCGCGTGAGATTGATTCAAGTTCTTTCTTCCCGGCTGCAGGCATTTCATGCGATAACACCTTAATCACCTGCCCGAGGTCGTCCGCCATACAGCAGATGAACTTAAGATCGTTCCCATGGTGATAGGCATAGTAGTTAACACAATGGTGTCCTTCCGTCTTCAGCAATGAACTCACGGTGTCAAAGAATTCGCCATAAGCCAACACGGGAATGTCGCTGATGGAAATTGACTGGTGGTTTTTTGCTATGGCAAAGTTTTCAAGGGTGTTCATAATGGCAGCGCTTTGATAACTTGTTCAATATTTTCCACAATGAAGGAGGGGCGAAACAGGCCTATGTAAAACACCACCAGAATCAATCCGAGTTGGATGATCGATTCGAAAGGTGTGGCTCCCTGAAGATTAATTTGTGTCGTTGGCCTTTTTAGGAATATGATTCCAAGGAGTCTTACGGCCAGTCCGTAGATGATCACAAGTACCAGTACCAGAATCAGGATCGCCAGCCACCAAAAATTCTTGGCGACCAACGCCTGAAACATCATCAGTTCGGTGATGAGCATGCCGGAGGGCGGCATAGCAATAATGGATAGGAAACCAAGGAGCAACACGAGGCCGCCCAATGGATTTACGCGCAGGTAGCTTCCAATGGAATCATCCCATTTGCTGTTATAGATGCGATGCATTTGAGATACCTGGAAGAACAAGCTGGCTTTGGCGAGCGAGTGCATAATCAGGTGCAGGATGGCAGCAAAATATCCTATGCCTCCGCAGGAGAATGCGATGATCACCAATGAAGCATGCTCCATGCTGGAATAAGCAAAGAGCCTTTTGATGTTGCGCACTTTCAACAAATAAGCTGCCGCAAAAAATAATGATACCATGCCCGTAATTAATAGCACCCTGTTCATCCAGGGGAGAATCGAGGTGAAAGAGAACGCCTCGTAGAAGCGATAGATGGCAACGAAGCCGGCATTCATCAGCACAGAAGAAAGACTGGCACCTACTTGAGAGGGTGAAGCATCTTTTGCGTCGATGTCGACATTAAAGAGTGGAACGAGCCCCATTTTTACGCTGAATCCGGTAAGAACCAATAGGAAGCATGCTTGTAGCCATATGGGATTCAATTCTCCGGCTTCTGCTTTGACGGCGCTCATAGAGAAATCGACGTGCCCTACTTTATGAGCAGCCAATCCCAGGAATAAAATTCCCGCAAAAGCAATGGCAATCCCAATGGAACATACGAACAAATACTTCCAGGTTGCTTCCAGGGAATCTTGATTTCGATTGTGGTAAATTAATACTGACGCACCCAAGGTAGTGGCCTCCATAAACGCCCATAGTGTTCCAAAATGGGATGAAAACAAAACACCAATGATTGCTCCCGTAAAGAAAATGGTGCCGGCATTGTGCAATGCCATGTCGTCGATCGGCACATTGCGGTAGCTTACAAACGTGATATAATGTATGGCGGAAAAGAGGCTGATGACGATCAGAATGATGTAAAAGATGAGGCCTAACCGATCGCTAATGAAAACCTCTCCGATTGGCTCGCCTACCCTTGGAATCAAATAGAAAGCCAGTCCAATCATCGCGGCGACATAAGTAAATACCATGGCATGGTTCATCGTTCTGTTTCTTATGAAGAAAGTGGCGATGGCCAGGAATAAAGTAATCAGCAGAAAAATAATCATGGCGATGTGATTAGTCCTTTAGTTTTGATAGCTGTGATATGTCAGTATTCTGAAAGTAGTCTTTGACTTTGTTAAAAAATATTCCCATGATCAGCACGCTGGTGAAAATGTCGAGCAGGATGGCCGTATTGACAAACATGGGCATTTCGGAACCTAAGGCAAGTGAAAGCAGAAAAATCCCGTTCTCGATGACCAGGTAGCTGATGAGGTGGGTGACAATGTCCTTGTTGTTGATCGCGATGAACAAGCCGATCATGATGGAGGAGGTAGCTGCCGTGAAATATTTTACATCGAGAAATTCATCGTGCATCACATGCGATATGATGAAACTCACGACGATGATGATCAGCGCTAGGAATACGGAGTAATATCCTTTGATGGGAGAGTTTTGGTGACGGTGTGATCGACCGATGGTGATGCGTTGCAAAAGGAGGGGTACGAAAATAGCCTTAAAGATCAATGTCTCAAGAAGAATGAAGAGTAAATGAACGACCTCCAGATCTTTCAATTCCAGAAAAGCCAGGAGAAATAGAAGAATCCCCTGTAATGCCATCAGTGGATAATAACTTTTGACCATCTCCACCTTGGCCAGGTAGATCAAGGTGATAATGAAAATGATGATGACGAAATTGATCATGACCTTAGATTTTATTGTTGAGGATGATTACCACAAAAATTAGTATCAGAGATATCGCACTGATCGATAAAATATATTGCGCATTCATAGCCATTTTATTCCGGGCGCGGAAGGATTCCAGGTAGCCAATGCCGAAAGCAAAAAGAAATTGGATCACGAGGAAGGAAATTATTTGCACTCCGGTATCCCAGGACTGAGGGATGAAGCAATTCGCACTTAATGAACTAAACAGGACGAACTTAATGTTGTTGGCAATTTTTATAAGCCCCAGGTCAAAGCCGCTATGATCCAGCACCATGACCTCATGTACCATGGTAAGTTCAAGATGTGTCAGCGGGTCATCAACTGGCAGGCGGCTGGTTTCCACAAGTGTGAAATTCGCAAGGACATAGCCTGCAATGATGGCTATGATGACTGAAAAATAATCATTGTAGTGGAGGTTGTAATAGATTTCATTGAAGGATGTAAATCCTGTGAACATGGCGAGTGATCCCATGAGAATGAAGAATGCCGGCTCAGCAAGCATGGAGTAGAAGGCTTCTCGGTTGGCACCCATGCCCTCAAATCCGCTTGATACATCCAATGCACTCACGATGATCAAAAACCGACCGAGTCCCATCAGGTAGGCAAACATGATGAAGTCGCCGGGAAAGGAAATCAGCGATGAATGTTGATCGAAGGGTATGAACAGTGCCGCCACAATAATCGATGCCAGATAAACGGCTGCACCGATCTGAAAGACATAACTGGAGGATGTGCTGTAGACGCTACCTTTCTTCAAAAGACGAAAAATGTCATACCATGGCTGCAAAATCCCGGGTCCCTTGCGGCCACTGAATTTTGCTTTCGTCTTAACAATCACGCCCGGGAAGAACGTGCATGAAATAAGTATTACGAGGATGGAAAGCATATCAGATGTAGTTTAAAAATGTCAAGAGTGTCATGATCACTAAAAAGACCAACGGATAGATCAGGTAATGATGAATCATTCCTGTTTGCATTCGGCCAGCCAACGGAAGGTACTTTACCAGCAAATTTATAATCTTGGTCACCGTGGATTGTTCAATGCGATCGCCTGTCTCGGTTTTGAAGGTGCGGCGCGATGGAAAAATTTCCTTCTCCTGGATGGCCTCGTATTCTTTTTTGAAAACCACCACGGGTTTGGCCAATTGCAGCAGGCTGTCAGCATATGAGGTCGGAGTATATTGATGGCGAAAGTTACCAGCTGAATAACCACACCCCCAGGTGGGGCCGGTCGCCAAAACTGAAGTTGATTGCTGCCAGTAACGAAATCCGATCAGTCCCAGAACTGTTAACAAAAGCACCGCATTGACCATGGAGATTTTGCTAAGGGCCTCAAAGGTGCTGTTCATGATGGCTGGATCCTGGTTTAGATTACTAATATTCGTCAGCGCACTTTTTAGCGGATAAAGCACCAGGGTGGGGAAGAGCCCAACGACCAGGATGACAACGACAATCAGCACGAGTGGGAAAATCATCACTGGTGGAATCGGAATAAGTTCTTTGGGATGAAAGCTTCTCCGGGATCCAAGGAAAGTAAGCCCAAATGCTTTTGTGAAACAATACAGGCATAGTCCGCCAATCAAAACGAGGGCGATGAAAGCTGAGAGACTCGCCAGCGACATTAGAAAGCCTGACTGGGTGAAGTTATGGATGATGCCGCTATAGATCAGGAATTCAGAAATGAACCCGTTGAACGGGGGGATGCCGCTGATGGCCAGGGCTCCAATCAAAAAGGTAATCGAAGTGGCTCTCATTTGCTTGATGGTTCCGCCAAGGTGCTCCATGTTGACTGTGTGGGCAGCGTAATAAATATTGCCGGTAGAAAAGAAGAGTAAAGACTTGAACAATGCGTGATTCAAGCAGTGAAGCAGCGCCCCGCCCATTCCCAGGATTGCCAGTGTCTTGTCGCCACTGGCGATGCCAAGTATCGACACGCCTATTCCAATTCCAATGATGCCAATATTCTCAATGCTATGGTAGGCCAACAGTTTTTTGAGGTCGTGTTGCATGATGGCCAATACCACACCAAGAACTCCGGAAATAATGGCAATGATCAATACAATGGTACCGATCAGCCTAAGGTCCTGTTGGAGGAAAGAAGTTACCCTTAGGATTCCGTAGATGCCCATTTTGATCATCACGCCGCTCATGACACCCGAAACATGGGAAGGTGCTGCAGGGTGAGCGCGCGGAAGCCAGGTATGGAAAGGAATGAATCCAGCCTTAATGCCAAAGCCGGCAAAAAATGTCAGGAACACAAGTGTATTTGAATGTTCGCTAAAATATATTTTGAGCGCTCCAAAGCTCATTTCTCCGGTGCCGTCTTTCACTAACAAGAATCCAAACATGATCAGCGCAAACCCAAAGTGCATCTGTAAGAGGTAATTGATCCCAGTCTTCAGTGTAGATTCTTTTTCTCCATCAAAAATGACCAGAATGAAAGAAGTTAATGACATGAGTTCCCAGGCGAGCAAAAAGGAAAGGCCGTCTTCCATCGCTGTAACCATGAACATTGCGGCATTCAGCCATAGAAAGCTGAACAGATGAAGGGAAATCGTCACGCCACGTTTTTTTTCTATGTAAGGTTTGAGGTATCCTCCAGCATAAATCACTCCCATCAGGCAAATGAAATTCACAATCAAAATGAAAAAGGCACTGAGCTTGTCAATAGAAAAAACAATTGGACCACTCCACGTTGAAAGGCCCAGTGGAATCCTTTGTATGTCAGGACTCATAAAAGCCTGTATGGCCCAGGTGGAGGTGGCAAGAATCATTAATAGCTGCAACAAAAGCGTAAACTGATATGCCAGTCTTTTGGGCACTAGAAAAAGTGCGAAAGAGAGAAACATTGAAATTTGGAAAATGGTGATCATCTTTTATCGATTCATATTAGGTTAAAGAAAGTAAGGAGCATGATCAGCATCAGGAAGGCGAGCGGATAAATAAGATAATGATTAATCTTTCCAGTTTGAGCCCATCCAATCTTCACCATCTTGCTCAGCCCTTTTTCCACCGGTTCAATGATTAATTTTTCCTCTACGACGTCCCTTAGTATGGTTTCAAACTTCCTTGGCCCCGGAAAAATATCCGACTCTTTGATGACAAGATAATTGTCGGTGAGGTCCACGGCAGGTCCTGAAAGTTCCCTCAGATAGTTTGAATAAGAGGTGGAAGTGTACTGATGGCGAAAATCTCCTGCTGAATAACCGCACCCCCATGTAGGGCCATGGTATATTTCTTTTCGTTGGAAGCGACTGCGCACAAAAAAGATGAATGCTATGACAGCGAAGATAATGAGGTTGACGAAGCTTATTTGTTGAAAGATCGAAATATTGGCAGTCAATATTTCATTGTTGTAATTGAGATGGTAAAATAGTCCGCTGATTTCACCTGCCCAACTCACGACCCAGGGAGACATCAATGAAATTGATAAGATCATGCAAATGATGACCACGCCCGAAACGCGCATGATGAACGGTACTTCCTTTACCGTACCTGGGTGACTGACGCCCCTTCGACTTCCCAAAAAGGAAAGGCCAAATGCTTTGGTGAAAGAATACACGGAAAGCCCGCCAATCGCCACCAGGGAGAGAGCCACCACCAGAATCATCATCGAAGTAAAGAAATCGGAGGAACCTATGGTTTGAAACACACTATTATATATGAGAAACTCTGAGATAAATCCATTAAAAGGCGGGATGGCACAGATGGAGAGTGATCCCACGAGGAAAAAAAGACCAGATACAGGCATCTGCCGGATGATGCCTCCTAACTTATCGAGGTCGCGGGTGTGGGTTGAATAATATACATTTCCAGCGGTGTAAAACAGCATTGACTTGTAGAGGGAGTGATTGAGGATGTGCATCATAGAGCCTGTCAAAGCCAATGTGGTAAGGACATCATTTTCTAAGTGCCGGCCCATGACTGCAATTCCGATCCCCAGACCAATGATTCCAATATTTTCAATGCTGGAATACGCCAGCAATTTTTTTAAATCTTTTTGAAGAGAGGCATATAAAATTCCCATAATACCGGTGACGATGGATACGCCGATCAGAATTGAGCCAATGATCAAAAAATCAGTTTGGACGTCCATGAGCACCCGAAGGATTCCGTAGATCCCCATTTTGATCATCACGCCCGACATCACACCCGACACATGAGAAGGTGCAGCAGGGTGGGCGTGTGGAAGCCACGTATGCAGAGGTACAAACCCGGCTTTGATGCCGAAGCCAAGGAACATGACCAGAAAAATTATCCAGTTGGGATGGCCCGCGAAATAAGGAGCCAGCGCATCAAAGCCGAATATTCCAGTCGCATCCGACAACCAGAGAAACCCGAGGAGTAAGAAGGTGAACCCTGCATGCATCTGTACAAGATATTTTATTCCGGTCTTAAGGTTCTCCTCTCTTGTTCCTTCAAAAATGACTAGTATGAAAGAACTCATTGACATCATTTCCCATGCCATGAGAAAAGTAAAGCCCCCGCGCATCGTCACGACAAGCAGCATGGACACATGCAGTATCAGAAACGTCCATACATGGAGCGACAGTGAGATGTTGCTTATCCTTTCCTGATAAGGTTTGAGATAACCAGATCCATAAATAATTCCAGTGAGGGATGTAAAATTGATGACGAGAATAAAGAAGGAACTCAACTTATCGATGACAAACGTGGGTGAGCCACCCCAGAAGGGAATGTCCAGGTCCACCATCTTAATGTCATTATTTTGCCAGGCCTCCATGGCCCAGAACGACGTTATTGCTGCAATAACCAGCATGAGGATCATGCTATAAGTGACCTTGCTCCTTTTTGGAAGGATGAAAATCCCAATAGATAATAGAATGGTAAGTTTAAATAGGAGGATGTCGGTCATAAATTATTGAGGCACAGAAAATTCGTCGCAGAAAACCTGACGGCAGGTGATGAATCACCTTTGAATTCTCAGAGGAGAAAGGAGCAGAAGAATTTGTATAGGGCCGAAGAAACAGAACCTAGCAAAGCCGATGTATCTTGATAGGCTTTGCCAACAACATCCGGCAGGCTATTAGAACCAAAAGAAAGGCCAAGCTGCGATGTATAAGTCTCAACATCGCCATCATCTTTGTTATCTTTCTCTTCAGATTCTTCGGTTAACAATGCGAGAAGGGGCTGGATTTCAATCGCGGCAGAAATACCGTGGTGAGAGATATTTTTTACTGGATCAGAAGTCGTGTAGGCAGCGATGTTCTCAAGAGAAAAGAGAACGAGTAAGAAAACCGATAAAACCTGGCGTAGCCTGAAGGTCATGGTATAGATCGTCACCTGTACAAATGTGGAGAAAAAATCATACACTTCAATGTACAACTATTGCATTAGCATGTCTCAACAATGAAATTTCATGACTGATTTCGACGGATGACCATGTTGTAATGGCCGCATCAATAAAAGCATGAAAGCATCCTTATCTTCGTCATTTAAAAAAGTGACAAAACTCATGTTCTTGCTTGATGGAAGGTTTCCCCAGGAGAAAATTAAGAATGCTTATTTTATTAAGCTTCTATCGCCTGTGGCAGCCATCTCAGACCCCGAAGCGAGAATAAGAGAAAACGGAATGTATGATTAGCGTACGACTCAACTGCGATTCAGAAGGTATATCAAAGCGAGTGCGTATCCCTGTAAACCGAATCCAGCAATGAGCCCGGCGCACTTTGAGGTGATCAGACTGGTATGACGGAATTCCTCCCGTCCATAGATATTTGAAATGTGTACCTCTACCACTGGTGTGTTGATTGCTCCGATCGCATCATGAATGGCCACTGAGGTATGTGTATAACCTCCCGCATTCAGGATCACTCCATCGAAAGAAAATCCTACCTCATGAAGTTTATTGATGAGCTCGCCTTCTACGTTGGATTGAAAGTAATACAATTCAGCAGCCGGAAAACTTTGAGTCAATGTCTGAAAAAAAATTTCAAATGACTGTGCCCCATAGACTTCGGGTTCACGCCTGCCCAGCAGATTGAGGTTGGGGCCATTCAAGATTAGGATTTTCATGGTGTGCGAGTGTTAGGAATAAGAAAAATTAAGATGTTTTAATTATGGTAACAAAAGCTTGTCGATCTTTACAAATGTCGCCAATTTAACAGGCTATCAAAAGTATGGCTGGAAATTCATGGGGCCTGTATGGCAAAGAGTTCAGCAATTATCTCAAATTGGAGCGATCACTTTCCAAAAACTCCATTGAAGCTTATGTCCATGATGTGAATCTTCTTGCTCAATACCTGGAAGTTTCGAAGTTAGAAATTTCGCCATTGGCCATCTCCTCAAAGGACCTCCAGAATTTTCTCCTCTATATTAATGAGTTGGGAATGAGCGCCCACAGTCAGGCACGGATATTGTCTGGCATCAAAGGGTTTTACAAATACCTCCTTTCGGAAGATTTGGTTGACAAAGATCCAACCACTTTGATTGAAGGTCCCAGACTTGGGCGCAAGCTCCCCGATACGTTGGATTATGCTGATATCATTAAACTGCTCGAGGCCATCGATCTCTCTACGCCGGAGGGTGGTCGCAATCGGGCCATGCTGGAAATATTGTATAGTTCGGGGCTGCGCGTTTCAGAACTGGTGGAGTTAAGAAGAGCGAATGTATATTTCGATCTTGGCTTCCTGCGTGTGATTGGCAAGGGCAATAAAGAAAGATTGGTGCCCATTGGTCGGGATGCCATGCGGTATCTTAAAATCTACCTCGAGGAAATAAGGGTGCATGTTCCTGTAAAAAAAGATTTTGAGGGATATGTCTTTCTCAACAGGCGGGGCGCGAAAATTTCCAGAGTGTCGATATTCCTGATTATTAAATCCCTTGCGGCCAAAATTGGGTTGAGAAAATCGATCAGCCCGCACACCTTCCGGCATTCTTTTGCCACCCACCTGATCGAAGGTGGAGCCGACTTGCGGGCGGTTCAGGAAATGCTGGGCCATGAATCGATCACCACCACGGAAATCTATACGCACCTCGACCGTGACTACCTCAAGCAAGTCATTAAAGAATTTCATCCAAGGAGTTGAATTGTTGTCGACTTGCATTACTTGGTAAATTTCCCCGTTCTTTTGCCACGAGGGCACGACACTAAGTCGTCTCAAGTATGTTCCCATTGTACCAACGGGGCAATGTGATTAGCAAATTATTTGACAAAACATTGTGCCTTGTGCCTTCGTGGCTAAGACTAGATATTCCCGAACCGATACTCCATTTCTTTCCTACGGTTAGAATGAACTTCTGATTACCTTTGGATCACCATGCGATTCATACCCCTTTTTCTTCTTATTGGCTTTTGCTCCCATGCCCAGGATATTAAGGTAGAATATGATAAGAATCGGGACCTTTCCAGGTACAAAACCTTTAGTTTCGGTGAAGGTGAGGTTATCACACCCAAAGATCAGCAACAGGTCAACTCCGGTTCACTCAAAAAGATGGTTCAGTCTTCCATTGCAGAAGAACTCAGGGAAAAGGGCTTGCAGAAAATAGATTCAACAGCGGTGGGAGATCTTATCGCTTCGTTTGTCGTAGGCTCATTGGCGCGAAGTGATTTTGAACAGTTAGGCCCCCTGGGAATGACACCAAACAACTCCAGTCAGAGTTGGTCTCGTGACTTTAATATGGGAAGCCTGATCATAGACTTGAATGATCGTAGCGACCATCTCATCTGGCGTGTCAATGCTACCACCACCATCAATACCGCCAATGCACAAAGTATGATTGATGAGGTGGTCTCAAAAGGTTTTAAGAAATTCTCCCTCAAGCCGAAGAAGGTCAAGAAGAAATAGTTTCATGTATAAATTTCTGATCCGACCCATACTCTTCCTCATCGATCCGGAGCGCGTACACCATTTCACTTTTAGTTTTATAAAGCTCGTTTCTCTTCTTCCCGGAGTAAAACCATTGCTTCGTCAACTATTTACTTTAGATCATCCTATTCTGGAGAGAAGAATCCTTGGTCTCACGTTTAAGAACCCAGTGGGTCTCGCCGCTGGCTTCGACAAAGATGCCAAACTGATCAATGAGCTTGGTTGCTTTGGGTTTGGTTTTATAGAGATCGGCACCATCACCCCCAAGGCTCAAACGGGAAATGAGAAACCCCGACTCTTCCGACTGCCGGCAGACCAGGCGCTGATCAACAGGATGGGCTTTAATAATGATGGTGCTGTGGCGGCAGTAGCACGTTTGAGGAAGCGATCATCTGGTGTGTTGGTTGGTGGCAACATTGGCAAGAATAAAATTACAGACAACGATCGGGCTGCTGTAGATTATCTCGCATGTCTGGAGACCCTTGATCCTTATGTCGACTATTTTGTAGTAAACGTAAGTTCACCCAATACGCCTGGCCTCCGTGAACTTCAGGAAAAGGAGCCGCTTAAGAAATTATTAAATCAGGTGAAGCAGCTCAGTCAAACGAAAGTAAAGCCAAAGCCGATTCTACTAAAGATTGCACCTGACCTTACTACTGGTCAGTTGGACGATATCGTTGAGATCTTAAAAGAAACAGGAACCGATGGAGTGATCGCTACCAATACAACCCTTTCCCGCTATGGCCTTTCAGCTGGCGACGAAGAGATAAAAAAGATCGGAGCTGGGGGCCTAAGTGGGAAGCCTTTGCGAAAAAAATCCAATGAAGTGATTAAATATCTTCGCGGAAAATTGGGGCCAGGGTATCCCATCATCGGAGTGGGTGGCATCATGACTCCGGACGATGCGGTTGAAAAAATATTGGCTGGAGCGGACCTCATTCAAGTCTATACAGGGTTTGTTTACGAGGGCCCTGCCTTTGTGAAGCGGATCAATCAAAGACTGCTCGCCTTGAATTAATTAGATCTTTTTCATATACTTTGTTTGCCGGTTGAGCAATGGAAGTAAACTAACCTAGCCCTCTATGAAAAAAATCTATCTGGCTACATTGGTGGCCGCTGTGGTCATGTCTTTTGCCTGGATCAATTTTAAACGACCTGCAGTAGTCGTGTATCCAGCAGGAAATAGAAACATCCCGATCACAATATGCAGCGGTTCCTTCTTTTTATCGGACACTTCTCTCGCAGCACCAAGAATTATCTCCGGGTTGGGTACGCTCCATCATAAGATTACTACGACCAATCCTGCGGCACAGGAATTTTTTGACCAGGGACTTCGACTGATATATGGCTATAATCAATGGGAGGCGCTCCGCTCGTTTCAGGAGGCAGCGCGGCTTGACCCAGCTTGTGGAATGGCATATTGGGGGATGGCCCTCGCGCTGGGTCCTTACATCAATGATCCAAATCCAAAAGATCGCGAGCGGATGGCATTCGAGGCCATTCAAAAAGCAAAAGCGAGGTCACGCAATTTGCCACAGTTAGAAAAAGATTTTATCGATGCGCTTGCTGCCAGGTTTGATGGCAAGGCATATGATGATCGCAGCGCATTAAACCAATCTTATTATAAAGCCATGGCGATCCTGGCAAAGAAATATCCAGATGATCCTGAAGCGCAGACACTGCTGGCCGATGCGCTCATGAGCACAGTTCCCTGGCAATGGTGGGACCTCAAAGGAAATCCCAAGCCTCAGACGCTGGAAGCACGCCCTGTCCTTGAAAGTATCTTAAAAAAATTTCCAAACCACCCAGGTGCCAATCATCTCTACATTCACTTGATGGAAGAGTCGCCCATGCCGGAGTTAGCAAATGCAAGTGCACGATTTTTGGAAACAGCAATGCCCAGTGCCGGACATCTTGTGCACATGCCCGGTCATATTTATCAGCGCACAGGTGAATACAATCGATCCATTGAAACAAATATTCTTGCCGTGATCGCAGACGAAGCGTACCTGGCTGAATCGGTGACGGAAGATTATGGTTTTTATCGGGCGGCTTACCATCCACACAACATTGACTTCATTTGTTACAGCTCTTACATGTCGGGACAGAGCGATCTGGCGGCGCGTGCTGCGGCCAAGTTGGTGTATCGGGCAGGGCCGTTGGAAAACATGATGCCAGCCTTGTACGACTACATATTGGCGGAACCAATGACGGCCAACGTTCGCTTCGGAAAGTGGAACGATATATTGGCCCAAAGCATGCCATCACCAAAGAAGCTCGTGGCCGTGGTTATGTGGCGTTATGCGAGAGGCCTCGCTTACCTGCGCAAAGGGTTTATGGCAAACGCAAGAAGAGAGCTTCGCCTACTTGATTCCCTGAACCGATTGGATACAGTGAGGGGATTATGGATTGCCTTTAATTCTGCCGGTCATTTGACGAACATCGCGACCCATACACTAAAAGGTGAGATGTTGTTGGCGGAAAGCAAATTTGAAGCAGGCATTCAGGAGCTGAAATCTGCTGCTGTGTCAGAAGATACCTTGCAATATAATGAGCCTCCGGACTGGCGTGTTCCGGTGCGACATAACCTGGGGGCAGCTCTTCTTGGCAAGGGTCGTTATGCTGACGCGGAGCAGGTCTATCTTGAAGATCTAAAACGCAACCGCGAAAACGGATGGGCGCTGCAAGGACTTTTGCAATCGCAGCTAAAGCTTGGCAAGACAAATGAGGCAGCTGCCACCCAGGTACGTTTCGAAAAAGCCTGGAAGAATGCGGATGTGAAGATTACAAGTTCAGCTTTTTAGGATATTCTCTGCCTCTCAATATTCAAACAGAAGTAGTTTATGGGAGCAGTATTGATTGGTCGATTCAAAGCCAAGCACGAATCCAACAGGATATCATGCCTAATTAAAGAGCATAGCAAAGCAGTGAGATCAAGTTACTTTAACAAGATTACAGGGCGTGCATCTGGGCGAAATGATTGCAGAAGGTACGGAGTCCTCGGCTCGTTGCCAGTTGCGTATCGCTTTGGACTATCGGGCTAATTAATTTGTATCTTTGCTTACATAATTTTAAAGGCGTGGAAACAATCATTAAAGTAAAGGCGGAGGAATTGGACAGCACGTTGGTTGAAAAACTAAAGGCAGTGTTGCTGGGCCTTAAGAACCCTGAAATCATCATCCACATAACCGATGGCGGAGACGATGAATATTTCAAGAAATTAGATGCTTCTATCCGACAATATGAAACAGGCGAAGTCACAAGCTTCACGATGGAAGAGCTTTCCGCATATCTAACCAAATGAGGATTGTACAGTTTACACAAACTGCCCTTGACGAGTTGAATTATTTTAGATCTGGCCATCAGAAACTCATATTTAAAATCCTCGATCTGATTACCGATATTCAAAAATCTCCATTTACTGGTTTGGGTAAACCTGAGGGGTTGAAGGGCAACTATGCAGGCTACTGGTCGCGCAGAATATCAGATGAGCATCGACTCGTATACAAAGTGGAAGACGAAAAGATCATTATATATCGGTGCCACGGCCACTATTCATAATGGTGCCTTGCCCATGTTGGTGTTCTACACCAATATGCATTTCAGTTTTTGTTGGTGAAGAACACCAAATGCGGGTTGTTAATGCTGGTTGATTGTTCATGGTTGGTGAACCTACTACTTATTTCTTCTTGCTTTTTACTTTCACTCAAAAATTCTTCACATCCGTAATATTATGAAAGCTCAGGGCCGCCATCCTGAAGCTGACCATGAACTCATCAGATGTGAAGTTTAGGCCGACGGAGTTATTGGCGGGCCAGCACAAAATCATAGCTGAATCGTAAAACATCGCATCACACTTGCCTGCAACCCAAAAGACCGTCAACCCAGGCTTTCATCGGGGTGTGAAAGGCATAGGCTGCATTGATTTCCGTTGTCTTGCTATTAATACGGATTGACTGTATTGTTTGGCAGGTGTCCATATCCGGGGTAAGGATTGATAATTTTCAAAAGAAGTATTTAGTATCTTTGGTATAAAAAATAAAGTATGGTCATTGAACTTCAAAAGCCGCTTACGAAGGACAAAGTGAAGAAGGCTCTTGCTCGAGTTTCTGAAGGCAAAAGAAGAAAATCGCTTCGAAAACATTTTGGGAAATTGAAGCGCGGCCTTGAGGGCGTTGAATATCAAAAAAAAGTGCGCAATGAATGGAATTGACTTCGTTGCTGATACAAATTTTCTCATCTCTCTCCATGAAGGAAAATCATTCACACGGCCATTTCTGGATCAGGTTGCCGCAGTTTCTGTTATTTCCGAAATAGAATTGCTGGGTTGGTCTAAAATAGGTGATTCGGAAAAAAGGAAGTTACAGGCACTGATAAACGATTGTGTGATGATTGATCTCCGCACAGAAATCAAGTCCATCGCCATTATGCTTCGCCAGAAGCAGAAGATTAAAGTGCCGGATGCGATTATCGCGGCAACCAGTTTGTACTTACAAGTGCCAATCGTTACGTCAGACCATGGTTTCAAGAATATAAGAGATATTGAACTCATTTTGATTTCGTAAAAGATCACCTTTTTTAGAGAAATAGATCCCCCTTTGTCTCCAGGCTGTTGTACGTGTCAGGCCAACGGTGCATAAACTCCAATTATCAAAGGTGGAAGTCCCGAACGACAAGTTTTTCTCTCAGTAATGCTTTTGCTTTTCGGCGTTAGTAGTAAAACCTAAAATCTAAGTACAACTCCTACCCCTCAATCAAAAATTCTTCACATCCGTAATATTGTGAAAGCCCAACGCTGCCATCCTGAAACTGCACATGAACTCATGTGAAGTGAAATTCAAACCCACAGAATTCTTGGTGGCAATTCAAATGTGTAGCTGAATCGCAACGCATCTTCCACATTGATTTGGGCCTGAAAGCCAAGGGTATTAAAATTGCGCGTGAACATGCCGGCGGAAACTTCTTGTAGCGCATAGTCTGTAAAATAATCGAATAAAGGATAGAAATCAATGATGTCCACCATCCCCAAAAGAGTGATTGTTGTTATTCAAAAGTCTGGAAAATTAACCGCAGAGGCGGAGAGGCGCGAAGAGGCAATATCTATTGTAACAAGGCCTTAGCGCGTCTTTGCGGTTTCAATTTTCTACTCCTTTATCCCTACCAGATCCAACATAAACGCCTGCCTCCTTACCTCATCATGGATACCACGGAAACGCCCGGAAGCGCCGCTATGACCCGCGTCCATATTCGTGTAAAGTAAGAGAAGGTTATGATCTGTCTTCATGTCTCTCAGTTTGGCTACCCATTTTGCAGGCTCCCAATATTGTACCTGGCTATCTTGAAAACTGGCAGTGACAAGCATGTTGGGATAATCTTTCTTTTCAACCTGGTCGTAAGGCGAATATGAAAGCATGTATTCATATTCCTCCTGAATGTTAGGATTGCCCCATTCCCGCCATTCAAAAGTGGTCAATGGAATTGTTTCGTCCATCCCTGTCGTGATTACATCCACGAACGGAACACCTGCGATCACACCTTTATATAGGTCAGGCCTGAGATTAATGACCGCGCCCATCAGCAATCCTCCTGCGCTGCCACCAAAAGCAAAGAGCTGGTCTTTGGCTGAATATTTGTTTTTGATGAGATATTCTGAGCAATCAATAAAATCATAGAATGTATTTTTTTTCTTCATCATCTTACCGTCTTCATACCAGAGACCTCCCATCTCCTGGCCACCGCGAACGTGGGCAATGGCGTAAACAAATCCGCGATCCAGTAAACTCAGACGGTTGGAATTGAAGGCAGCATAAGTAGTTAATCCGTAGGAGCCATAAGCATATTGTTGACAGGGATTGGTTCCGTCTTTCTTGAATTTGTCTTTCCGGTACACAATGGATATTGGAATTTTCACGCCATCACGTCCCGTGGCCATCACGCGTTCGGTATGATAATTGGCGGCGTTGAAGCCACCAAGCACCTCCCGCTGTTTCAATAACTTCTTCTCGTGCGTATCCATGGTATAATCATAAACAGACGGAGGGGTCGTCATCGATTGATAGTTGTACCGGATGACGTTCGTGTCAAACTCAGGATTCATGTCTGTTCCTGCCACGTAAGCCGGTTCGCCAAAATCGATGGATGACTCTGATCGGTCAGACCATTTGATCAGCCGGATTTTCGTAAGACCCTCGCTTTCATCTTCTACGGCCAGATAATTTTTGAATAAATCAAATCCCCTAAAAAAGACATTGTCGCGGCCGGGGATCACGTCTTTCCAGTTTTCTTTCCCGGGTTTAGCCACAGTCGTTTCCACGAGGCGATAATTCTTTGCATTCAAGTTGGTGCGGATATAAAATTTATCACCGGCATGATCGACATCATAGTGAACCTCATTTTGCATGGGCTGCATCATGATGAGTTTTCCGTTTATGTTGTCGGCGTCAAGGAATTGTGAGAAGGAAGCATCTGTGCGGCGCGAGCTCAAAAGAATATATTTGTGGGATTTCGTTTTGGTCACCCGGCAGGAGAGGGTCTGGTCCTTCTCTTCGTAAACCAATTGATCATTTCCCTTTAACTCCACGGTATGTCGATAGACCTGGTAAGAGCGCAGTGAAGTGGGATCTTGTTTGCTATAAAAAATGGTTTTGTTGTCATTGGCCCAGACCATGTTTCCGGTAGTGTTGCCAATCTTATCAGGCAGCATTTGCCCGGTGGTCATGTTTTTGATTTTGATGGTGTAAAACCGTCGGCCGATGGTATCCATACAAAGCGCCAGGAGATCGTGCTTAGGACTGTTGACTGCGAAGAAGCTAAAATATTTTTGGTTTTTCCCAAGATCATTTCCGTTTGCAATCACTTCCTCGGCTGCTTCCAGTGAACCTTTCTTTCTGCAATAGATCGGGTAGTCGTAACCTTCTTCAAAACGTGTGTAGTAAAAATAGTCTCCATCTTTATAAGGCACTGATTCATCTTTTTCTTTAATGCGCCCCTTCATTTCTGCATATAACTTTTCTCTCAATACTTTGGTGTGCGCGGTCATGGTATCGAGGTACTTATTCTCTGAATTGAGGTAGTTGATCACGGCAGTGTCTTCACGCTCTTTCATCCAGTAATACTGATCAATTCTTTTATGACCGTGCTTGGCCACAATTTCAAAGGGCTTCTTCTTTGCAACGGGTGCCTTTACATCAGGGTATTGGTTAGATCCTTTTTCAGGAGAACAGGTTGCCAGCAGCGTGATTGCCACCAGGAGGAGACAAAATTTGGCGATGGTTCGAATCATAGGAGTGGAATTATTCAGCAAGATGCAAAAATACTATTCTGTTACAATTTACTACGGAGAAGCCGTGCGGGATCTGGATTTTAGAAAGTCTTTACCGTCCGATCGTGGTTGCTTAACAATCCCATAGAGATGCCAAGCATGATTTCATGGCTGGTGAAGTTGAGACTTGAGGCGGAACTTCCCGGCAATTCGAATACATAGCCTATGCGGAAACTTTTGACCATCGCCTGCATCAGCAAGCCGTAGCTCTTGAAATTACGCGTGAAAATTCCGGCAGTATAGAATTCTTTAAAGTTGAAGCTCGCATTCATATCTGCAGAAAAAGGAGAGCCCTTTGTTCCACGCAACAGCAAAGAGGGTTTGAACCTGACGTTCTGTGATATAAACATCACGTAAGATCCAAAGAGGTAGTAATTCTGACTGTATAATTGAATCACTTGGCCACCCTGACTTACAGTGGCGGGCAGGAGCCTGGGTACCGACAGTCCAACCATGAAGCGATCGCTTTTCAAAAGCAAGCCTGCTCCGGTGTTGAATTTTGTTTCTGAGTAAGCGTTGAAAGCTGGATCGCCGCCATCGCGGATGGTAAGGGCCTCGGGGTTATTGGTGTATCGAATGAATCCCGTCTGCATGCCGAAATACAAGGTGGAATTATTCAATTTGAGTTTGTAGGAATAAAGGGTGTTGAACTCAGTATTTTTTTGATCTCCTAATTTATCTTCAATGACCATCAACCCGACTCCAACTTTATTTTGATAGACACTTAAGAAATAACAGAAATAGCGCAATGGGTTGCTTCAACTTACACACCATTTACTGCGGGTATCTTTTCATTTATTAATATAAAGTTCAAGGAGAAATCCCACCGGGGGGTTATTGATAAGGAAATGAAACTAGGAATTCGGCGCTGGATTTCAAATTGGGGCTTCCAAATCAAGCGATTATGCATTGTTACGCCGTTTTTCCTTAGTTCTGAATACTTTTTAAGCTAATGGCAGAAAACACCTACAAGTCCAATACATTCATGAAACCGGAGAGAGAAAAGAAAAGTAAGGGAAGTAAGTCGGGTTCTGGCCGAAGATGGAAAGTCTAAAGCGGGTGGGCCTCATGAGATTGAATATAGTTGGGTGTTCACGGATTAAAAGTAAGACTAAAATGTCTTGATTGTTTTGCCTGTGGTCGGTGTTGTCACCGAACACCTGATGCCTCTCCATTATACCTCGAACTTACAAAAGCTCTCCGTGCCTGGATAATACCATCTTTATTCGGTTCATAGCATCGATACGAGATAACTCACTTGTTTACTTGATCATTTGTCTTAAACACAAATCTATTGGTTTCCTTTGGCGGTCGGTGACGTCTTGAAGTTTCGGGTGAATAGACCAGCAGTATAAAACTCTTTGAAATTGAAGCTTGCGTTGATATCCGCGGAGAATGGAGATCCCTTTGTTCCACGCAACAACAATGATGGCTTGAACCTGAATGATCATTAAACCAACCCCCACTTTGTCAATAGAGGAAGCCAAAAAGCCAGAGTGGTATCTTATGAAGTGCGCCCGCTTCAATATCATCTGCCGCCACGTAGCTGTTCTTCACTCCTTGTAGTTGCGAGCTGCTTTTGCCCCTTCCACCTATCTCGAATGTGTACTTCTCATTGACCAGAAAATCACCCATTAAGGGCAACGACAAACGGTATCCGGCGTTTCGAAGTTGATTGAGAAAAAACGATTCCCGGAGCGCTCCCCGATTTGCCTTTTCGGGGGAGAGCGCTACATGCAGATTCGTATTCTCCAAATAGATCTTATCGGGCTTTTGCAGATTACTGATGCTCTTTCCTTCTGCAGACAGCGTGTTGATCAACCGTGCTTTGTCCAGGTAGTAAATGTATTGAACCAGTGTATTCCGATGGATGCCAGTCTTCTCGCTGAGCTTGCTGATGTTGGGCTTGAAAGGAACATTGGTGGCAAGAATGTAAAGTAGTTGGTAGATTTTCCGGGTATTGGATGGATCAAATCCGTCAATAAACCTGATATCCGTTTCAATGATCATTTTCACCATTTGCTCCACCCGTATGGAGTAGGAGTCCTTGCTTTCAAGAAAGAATGGATAGTAGCCACTTTGCAGATACTGATCAAAGAATTGCAGGGGTTTGATGGCGGCTGCAATCTGGCTGACAATTTCGACGTGGTGTCGCAGGATGTTGTCAAGCGTGAGACTATCGCTTGTATAAATCCCAGTAAATTGAAGGTACTCCCTAAAAGATAGCCCGGGGAGTTCATACTGAACAGCCCGGCGACTAAGGTCGGCGTTTTGTCTCAGCATGTCCATGATTGATGATCCTGTGAAGACAATCCTGAGATCCTTGTAGAAGTCGTAGGTGTTTTTCACCTCGCGCGCCCAGTCAGGGTACTTATGAACTTCATCGATATACAACATCTTGCCTCCCTGGTGCCGGAATGCTTCTGCAAAATCACTCAACCTGTTTTCCGTGAAATAGATATCGTCGAGCGTGATGTAAGCGGCTCCTCCCGCGAGTCCGTACTGTTGTTTTAGGTGCTGCAATAGCAACGTGGTTTTACCGGTGCCTCGTGCACCGATGATTCCGATCAGGCGGTCTTTCCAATCTATTTTTGAAGCGAGCGATCGAATGAGCCCCAAAGACTGATTTTGGACCAAAAGGTTCTATTTTGAGAGAATTTTCTCCATTATGCTGTTTCAAAACAGCACTATAGACAATAAATGCTTATTAGAATGTGCTAATTGAATAAGCCTGAAACGATTGATCAGCGCGTATAAGATCTACCTCAATCTCTCTCCATTCTTTCAGCGCCAGATTTTGTCCATCGGTCAACGTCTTATTTTCTTTTTGCGCGGTGACTGCTTCTGTGTAGGCAAGGCGTTTGTTGCGGATATCCTGGAAGAAGATGGTGTTGGTGACAAACTCAACGATGGCTACCAATGGAATGGCCTTGTAGAATCACCTGCGAGAGACTATATCCAAGTCTATATTCCTCGCTACATTGTATTGCTGTTTTAATTGCTATCAGTTTTGCGTTTGTCATTGTTCTACTTTTAAATCTTACTACAACACGGTTCAACATTTGTGATGTCGAACACGCAATAAGCCATATCTTATATTTTCTCTATCTGCATTAGGCATTGCAAAGTCCAAGCAGCTATTCATAAGTTGATATGATATTTTTTGTATCTTTAACCTACTTTTCAACATCTTTATTGATATGCAAACTATTTCACTTACTGTACCTGATGCAGCCGCCCGGTTACTGAATGATCTTACCCCGGAGAATAAAGAAAAACTGAGCGCGTTTGTACAATTCTGGCTTACCTCTTTTGCCAAAACAGAAAAACAAACCGCCCTGCAGATCATGAAATCCATCCAACACAAAGTCGCATCAAAGAATCTCTCGAAAGCGGAGGTGCAGGAATTGATCAATGATTCCATGTCGTAAACCATGCGAGTGGTTATCGATACCAATTTTTTAGTCAGTGGCCTCTTAAAACCAGAATCACTTCCAGCCGTGGCGGTAGAGCGTGTGTTACAGAATGGCACTTTGTTACTTTCGCCCGAACTGCTTACCGAATACGAAAATGTACTTTCGCGAAACAAATTTTCGAAGGCTTTTAGTTTGGTAGAAGTGCAGCTTTTGCTGGTTGCCCTTGTAGCGGAGGCTGTGTTTATCATTCCGTTTACAGAAGTGGCTGATTGCGTAGATGCTTCTGACAATAAATTATTGGAACTGGCGGTAGATGGATTGGCCGACTGCATTATTACTGGTGATGACCATTTGCTGGTACTCCATCCCTTTCGGGGAGTACTCATTCTTTCCCCGGCTGCTTTCTTAAAATTGTTTTGACGAAGCAGTCCTTGGTCGATGTTCAATGGTCCGTAGGGTAAACGCCACTGTGATGAATTGAGACCTATCGACTGTGGGCGTTGTATTAACTGCTTCATTTTTCTGCCTTTTTGACTCTTTACTGTCATTTCATCTTTCAAAAAATAAAGGCAATCATCCCGATCACACCATAATAATATAGTATCTCTCCAGCCCAAAGTAGGATGTGCGAGTGGATGAGACCAAAGACCACCAGCCAGGCCATCCGCTGACAGAACAATGCAGTGGAGGGACCCTCCGTCTCTTTCCTTGTTGATGGTAAAGAGGATGATCCCTGCTCTAAAGATTTGTTTCTTGAATACCGACCATCAGGAAGAGGTCACTTCCCAGACTAGATGTATTTGGCTGAATTGCAGTTTTTTACCTCTTTTTAGGGCACGTGGAATTAATCCTATCGCTAATAAAACTGCCTGACCATGCCTCAAGGAAAATACGGAAATAATCTATTCAATTAGCTTCCGTTTCATCGGCTGAATCTTCCAATACGTCAGCGACCTCCACAGCCATTCACATGGACCATACAAAAAGTGCTTCAGCCAGGGTGCGCTATAAACAAGTTGAAGTATCCAGATGGCAAAGACAATAAAATAGATTTTGTAATACTCCAGTTCAGCAAAGTAATTCAATCCATAGCCAAAGAATATGAGGGTACAGATGATACTGTGTGTGATATAATTTGTGAACGCCATTTGGCCAACGGCGCGAAGTCTATTCAACAAGCCGGAGAACCAGCCTGCCTGAATCACAAGTAGGATCACCGATGCGTGCCCCATCACCAGGAGGATCCGTTGCGCCGGGTAAATGAGTGCCATCCAATCGACAGCCGTTTTTTCAAGATGACTCAAGTAGGCTTCTATGTTGGGGAAATTCACATAGCTGTCGTAAAATCTCCAGATGACAAGCGGAAAACCTAAACCATACCCGATCAATATCATTCGGATATAATCTTTGCGTGACCACTCCATCGTCAGGAAACCCCACTTGAATAATGCAATGCCCAACAACATGAGAGCCAGTGGATCCCAAATTCCATAGATCAGGTATTTTGTCTGACCGTCCCAACTAATTTTACGAATGTATTTCGCAACGGTGGGATAATCCGATTTCATAATCCGCGTGTGGTCTGCCAGATCTTCTTTGTTGGGGATCAGGTCGATTTCGATTTGCCTCCAATCTTTGAGCGCCAGCGTTTGCGCATCCATCAATGTCTTGTTTTCTTTTTGAGCCGCGATCGCCTCATTGTAAGCAAGGCGTTTTTCGCGAATATCCTGATTGAACTTTGTGCTCGCCACAAACTCAATGATGGCCACCAGTGGGATGGCCATTACGAGGTACATTGGCTTCATTTTCCGGAACAAGAAGGCAAGCATCCCTATGACTCCATAATAATAGAGTATCTCTCCAGCCCAAAGCAAAATGTGTGAATGGATCAGACCGAATACCACCAGCCATCCCATTCGTCGGTAAAACAGGACAGTGGCTGATCCACCAGCTTGTTCTTTATTGGTAGTGAATAAAATGATGCCGGCTCCAAAAATGATTGAAAACAGTGCTCTCATTTTTCCTTCAAAGAATATGATTTCGACGGCACGCACCCAAAAATTGACATCCTCTGGATTGCTCCTGAACGCCTCTGAGTAATAGTCGGGCATGGAAAATCCTGGCATGTTCATCAGCAGGATACAAAGCAAGGCAATACCTCGTAAGATGTCGATGGCGATGATGCGTTGAGACTGGGATACGGGGGTGAAGGTGGTCATATGGGGCGTGGTGCTCCATAAAAATAGCATTTTTTAAAACAGCAGGAATTCCTTTTACCTACCATGCTTTCTGAAATAATAATTTTTTACCTGGAGAAGAATTAGAAGCCTTATTGTTATCTTGAGTTTAATTTAAGGACCATGAATAATTTAGTAATTGATAAGAAAAAGTACATCATCATCGCCCGTAAGGATTATGATTTACTGCAAAAGAAGGCGGCCTTGAAAATCAGACCGGAAAAAACGCTATCACTGGAAGAAGCCAGAATTCATAGCAAATCGCTAATCCATAAGTGGGCAAGAGAAAAGTAATAGTCAAACGATCAGTTGCTGACAGCATTGCCGAAATAGCATGGTTTGTTGAATCAAAAGGCATGATTGAAACGGCTGAAAGATTCTCTGATTCGGCTTATGATTTCTTTGAAGATTTAGCCGATGAACGAAAATCTTATAAACTTTGCAAAGAAAGTAAGAGGGCGTCTTTCGGATTCAAATGTGTTTCGTACAAGAAAAAATATACAGTCGTTTTTATTGAAAGGGAGTCAGAACTAATCATTTGCGAATTTATTTTGTCAAAACTGGTTTGGTGGTGAGGTGCGATTCTTTCAAACTTTCGGATCTCGGCTCTTCTGAATTTACATTTTTTCGTTGTTTTTTCCTTAGTTTTGAATACTTTTTAAACTTTAATGGCAGAAAATACCTACAAGTCCAACACCTTTAAGAAACCCGAGAAAGAAAAAAAGAGCAAAGGAGCTAAGTCGAAGTCACGTTTCAATCTTGATTTTTTCAAAGATCCCAGATTTCTCCTGGCGCTTGGATTCTTCTTATTAATAGTGGCGATGTTTCTTTTCACAGCATTCATCTCCTATCTATTCACCGGCAAGGCAGATCAAAGTGTGGTTGAAGGATTGGGTGAATCAGCCATCATTGAATCTGGCAAGGAAACCGACAACTGGCTTGGTTTGTACGGCGCCATCGCTTCTCATTTTGTCATTTTTCGTTGGTTTGGAATCTCCGCGTTCTTCATTCCACCCCTGTTGTTCTTGCTGGGCTTTCGATTGGTGTTCAAGCGCGAGCTAATTTCATTTTTCTCGGCCTTCATATTTTCATTGTTCGCAGGCTTGTGGCTTAGTCTGCTGATGGGCTATTTAACCCACAGTATTTCAGGCGCCACCGAGGTCAGCTTTCTGAGCGGTGGCCTTGGCTATGAACTGGCCTATCTTGCCGATGGCCTTCTGGGTTGGGGAACATTTTTATTTCTTGTTCTTGCCTTGTTTATCTTCATCATCTATTTCTTCAACGTCACCGCCATCAATGCTTTTCAAATCAAGGATCCTAAACCAATGGGTAGTGATGCAATCCTTCCAAACGATAATGAAGCACCTCCTACCTATTCGGATGATCGTGACAATTGGCCAGTGGAGCCCGAACCTTTGATCGTCATAAAACAGACGGAGGAAGTTTTGCCCATTCCAAAGATTGACCTGGAGGTGGAGCCTGAGAAGATCGAAGAGAAAAAAGAACCCATCTTCACAATCGAAGAACCCAAGAGCGACACCGACGTGCTGGCAGAGTCTTTGGTGGAATCAAAAGGATTTTATGATCCTACCTTGGACCTCAGCAGCTACAAATTTCCTACGATAGAGTTGCTGAATGAATACGAGGTGAGCAAAGTCCAGGTGACTCAGGAAGAACTCAATCAGAACAAAGATAAAATCCTTGCCACCCTTACCAACTTCAAAATCGGCATACAAAGCATTAAGGCAACCATCGGCCCCACGGTAACGCTTTATGAAATTGTACCGGAGGCGGGGATAAAAATTTCCCGGATCAAGAACCTCGAAGATGATATTGCATTGAGTTTGGCCGCCCTCGGCATCCGGATCATCGCACCCATCCCCGGCAAGGGTACGATCGGTATTGAGGTACCCAACAAGAACCGGGAGATGGTGAGCATACGCTCAGTGTTGGCCACAGAGAAATTTCAAAAGACAGATAAAGACTTACCGATTGCGATTGGCAAAACGATCTCGAATGAATTGCTGATCATTGACCTCGCCAAGATGCCGCACTTGCTCGTGGCCGGTGCCACGGGGCAGGGAAAGTCGGTAGGTCTTAATGTGATATTGACTTCGCTGCTTTATAAACTACATCCCAGCCAACTAAAGTTTGTATTGGTCGACCCGAAGAAAGTGGAAATGTCTTTGTTCAGCAAGATTGAACGGCACTACCTCGCCAAACTTCCAAACAGTGAGGAGGCCATCATCACCGATACCAAGAAAGTAGTTCATACGCTCAACTCACTTTGCATCGAGATGGAGAATCGTTATGAGATCATGAAGGATGCGGGGGCGAGGAACATCAAAGAATACAACGCAAAGTTTGTCACCCGAAAGTTGAATCCAAAAGAAGGCCATCGCTTCCTGCCATACATTGTGCTGGTGATTGATGAGTTGGCAGACCTGATGATGACAGCGGGCAAGGAAGTAGAGACACCCATTGCCCGACTTGCACAGTTGGCACGTGCCATTGGCATTCATTTGGTGGTGGCTACTCAGCGACCTTCTGTGAATGTAATCACCGGTGTGATCAAAGCGAATTTTCCTGCACGACTATCTTTTCGAGTAACTTCTAAAGTTGACTCACGCACCATTTTGGATACTGGTGGCGCTGATCAATTGGTTGGGATGGGTGATATGCTTTTCTCTTCTGGTTCTGACATCATTCGATTACAAAGTCCATTTGTGGATACACCTGAGATTGAGAAGGTCTGCGATTTTATTGGATCGCAACGTGGGTACGATTCTGCTTATTTGTTGCCAGAGTTTGAAGGCGAAGATGAGACCGGAGCAAGTGATATTGATCTTTCAGACCGTGATGCTCTTTTTGAAGAGGCTGCAAGGCTGATCGTGATGCACCAACAGGGGAGCACGTCGCTGATACAACGCAAATTGAAATTGGGGTACAACCGGGCAGGCCGCCTGATCGACCAACTGGAAGCGGCAGGGATTGTAGGACCCTTTGAAGGATCAAAAGCCCGTGAAGTATTGGTGAAGGACGAAATGAGTTTGGAACAATTATTGAAGACCTTGAATGAAAGGCACGGCCAATAATTAAATTTGCCACCCGAATCGACCTTAAATGCGCTCCAGTACATGAAAAAGCTGTTTTTTATTACCCTTCTCTCGACGCTTTGCAGCGGCCTTTTTGCTCAATACGATCCCAAGGCCCTTGAAATCCTGGAGGCAATGGCAAAAAAATATAAAGTAATTCCATCCTTTGAAGCCAATTTCTCCTATATACTTACCAATGATGTTGAGAAGATCAATGAGGAGTTTAAGGGTAAAATGACGGTGAAAGGGGAGAAGTACAAATTGACCCTCCCGGAGCAAGAGGTGGTAAACAATGGTGTGACCATCTGGACATATCTTCCAGATGCCAAAGAAGTAAACATTGACAACTTTGATGCAAACTCGGATGACCTCAACCCTTCCAAGTTTTATGACATTTATAAGAAGGGATACAAATATCTTTACCTCGAAGACAAAGCAGACGGTGGGGTAATGTGCGAGCTCATTGACCTGGTACCTGAAAAGAAGGATGCTCAATATTATAAGGTCAGGATGAGCATCGTGAAGAAAGACAAGAGCATCCAAAGCTGGACCATGTTTGACAAGGCTGGGAATCGTTACAAATACCTCATTACCAAGTTCAATCCATCTGTAAAAGTAGAGGACAACTTCTTTACGTTTGATGTGAGTAAATTTCCCGGTGTTGAAGTCATTGATCTTCGTTAGATTCCAAATGCATTTCCCGTGGATTTCCGCTGATCTGACCAACGCTGATCTGCGCAGATCCTTTTCTGATGTTTATGTATTAATCTGCCTGAATCTGCGATGCATTCAATCTGCGAAAATCTGCGGGACCCCTTCCGCAAACTCCGATTAAAAATAACCTCCTCCAGTAGTCCGCTCAAATTCGAAACCAGATTAACAAAAATGTAGACTTGTGACATCACAGGCGAGATCACGACTTTTTTATTTTAACTTTCGCCTGCATGACACGCGCACAACTCATTGAGCAAATCTTTAAGAAGAAATCCTATCTCTGCATTGGCCTTGACACAGACCTCACAAAAATCCCGAAGCATTTACTCAAGGAGGCTGACCCCATTTTTGAGTTCAACAAACAAATCATCGACGCTACCCATGAATACGCCGTAGCGTATAAGCCGAATGTGGCTTTTTATGAGGTGCTCGGCGCAAAGGGCTGGGAAAGTTTACAGAAGACGATCGAATATATTCCAAAAGATATTTTCACCATCGCCGATGCCAAGCGGGGCGATATTGGGAACACTTCTTCACAGTATGCCAAAGCCTTTTTCGAACAGATGAATTTTGATGCCATCACCGTGGCACCCTACATGGGTGCGGATTCTGTGAAGCCTTTTCTTGAATTTAAGAATAAGTGGGTGATCTTGTTAGCCCACACCTCTAATCCCGGCAGTGCTGATTTTCAATTGTTGGAATCCAGGCAAAGTGGAAGAGCACTCTACGAAGAAGTGATTCTCAAATCGCAGGAATGGGGTACACCAGACAATCTTATGTATGTGGTGGGTGCGACGCGCGCAGACAAGATTGCGGAAATTCGGCGGCTGGCACCAGATCATTTCTTTCTGGTTCCGGGTATTGGGGCGCAGGGAGGAGACCTTGAGCAGGTGTCGAAATACGGAATGAACAAGGATTGTGGCTTGCTGGTCAATTCGGCAAGGGCCATAATCTATTTTTCGTCAGGAAAAGATTTTGCCTCCGCCGCTGGGAAAGAAGCAAAAAATCTGAATTTGGAGATGGAACAACTATTGAATTCAAAACCCTAGGCCACCCCGGAGATTTTGAATCCAAGCTCAAAACTCCATGCAAGAATCCTTCCTCCATTATGTTTGGCAAATGCAGTACTTTGATAAGAGGGGACTGCAGACGATTGACAATGAGGAGATCGAAATATATAGTGCGGGGATACACAATACAAACGCAGGTCCTGATTTTACCAATGCAAGAATAAAAATTGATTCAATTGACTGGGTAGGAAGCGTGGAGATCCATACAAAATCCTCCGAATGGATCAATCACCAGCACGAGCAGGACAAGGCCTATGACAACGTGATCCTGCACTTGGTTTGGCAACACGATAAAATTATTCAAAGAAGTGACAAAACTACTTTGCCGACGCTGGAGTTAAGAGGTCGCGTGGATGAGTCATTGATCCATACCTATCGTAAACTAATCAACAGTTCTTTTTCAATCCCCTGTGGGCGATCACTTTCGTCTGTGGATGAGCTGATCAAACTTTCCATGATGGAGAAAGCCATGATGGAACGACTTGAAAGAAAAGCCGAAGAGGTAGTAGCACTCTATAAGCAGAATGAAAACAATTGGGAAGAGGCTTTTTATCAGTTGCTGGCGCGGACTTTTGGTTTCAAAATTAATGCTGAGCCATTTTTTCAGCTCGCAAAATCCCTTCCTCTCAAAACCCTTCTCAAACAAGGGGACAAGCACGAGCAAATAGAAGCATTGTTATTCGGCCAGGCCGGCTTTTTGGAAGCTCCAAAAGGAGACGAATATTATCTGAAGTTGCGGCGGGAGCATCAATTGCTTTCTCAGAAATATTCGCTTCAACAACTTAAGATGTCGAAATCTCAATGGCGTTTCCTGCGCTTGAGGCCAGGAAATTTCCCTTCTCTTAGATTGGCACAACTGGGTGCTATCATTCACCACCGACAAAATCTGTTTTCAAAGATCCTGGAGTATGAAGATCTAAAATCCCTCGCAGACTTGTTTACGGTACAGCCCTCCGATTACTGGCTGAGCCATTATCAATTCACCAAAACATCCAGGAGCCAATGGCATACAATGGGTCAGGCTACCATAGAAAGCATCATTATTAATACGGTAGTGCCGGTATGGGTGGCTTATGGAAAAATGATGGATGAGCAACGGTTCATTGATCGGGCTGTAAACATATTGCAGCAGCTTCCGGCGGAGGAAAACAAAATCACACGCACCTGGAAGGATGCAGGCATTTCAACGCATTCTTCTTTCGATTCCCAGGCATTGATAGAATTATTTAACAACTTTTGCCAAAAGAAAAACTGCCTTAATTGTAATATTGGTGCTTGCCTAGTCCGCCCGCCAACATGATGGTGTCCATGATCTTCCTCATTGATCTTGTAATTCTACTTGCGATTGCCAGATCGTTTTGGCTCAAGCAATCCGATGAAATGAGATTAATTTTTTGGCCTGCCCTTGCTGTGAAGTTATTGGCCGGCCTGGCCGTTGGTTGGATTTATTTTTATTATTATGGTCAGGGCGACACCATTACATACTGGCATGACGGAAGGTTGATAGCAGATAAAATCCTTTCTGATCCTTTGAGGGCATTGAATTTTTATTGGAATGATGAGGCTTTCGAGTTTGATAGCCTGATCAGTATTAGACCCAGGTCACTCTTCTTTGTAAAGATTACTGGCCTGATTGCTTTTCTTAGCGGAGGCAGTTATTGGATGATGGCGCTCATTATTTCATTTTGTTCTTTTCTGGGGGCGTGGTATCTGTGCGTCAAGACAATTTCCTTTTTTCCCGGTGCCCGTATGGCCGCCATTCTTGCATTCTTATTTTATCCTTCTGTAGTTTTCTGGTCTTCGGGACTTATTAAAGAAAGTCTCGGCCTTGGAGCTTTATACTTTTTGAGTGGCATCTTGCTGATGTTTATTAATCACCGGAAAGTTGATGGGTGGGAATGGGTCGTCGCCTTGGTGTCGTTGTGGATTGGCTGGAACCTAAAGTACTATTGGATGGGTGTTTTTATTCCAATCGCCATCACAACTGTTTTGGTGATCATGATTAGTAGTTTCAAACCAGCATATAAGCGATTTGATTTGCCTATCTGGACAGGACTCTTTATTCTTCTTCTACTGGGGGCGACCAGCATACATCCCAATTTTTACCCAAACCGTATTTTGCGGGTGATATGGGAAAATAATCAGGAATTTATGGCATTAACGAGTTCAAGCAATGCAATCCATTATCACGATCTAAGCCCTTCCTTCAATAGTGTGTTGCTAAATATGCCGCAAGCACTTGCATCTGGAATATTTCGTCCCTTTACTTGGGAAGCGCATAACGCGACGTCAATGGTCGCTGGTATTGAAAACTTGTTACTTGCGATCCTTGCACTGATGGCCGTTCCTTCTTTGCCCAAACTCTTTCGTTCACCCAATAGAATTCTTGTTGTGGCAATAATTACCTATATCCTCATACTGGCCACATTCCTCGCATTGTCTACACCAAATCTTGGAACGCTTTCAAGGTATAAGGTAGGGTTCCTCCCTTTCCTGGTTTATTTATTACTGAGTCACAATCCTTGGCTCACAAAGTTGATGAATCGTAACGCTGTAATAAGCCCCCAACGCGGTGGTGATTGAGTGGGAATTTGGCCACAAACTGATTCGAAGTACCTTTGTTAATCATTTACACATCAATTTTTCATGGAAAATCCAGTTATTATTTTTGGTGCAAATTATCTCGGACGCATTGCAAAAGAGATTTTTGAGACCAACGAAGTTGTGGTCTATGGTTTTTTGGACGACAATAAAAAGCTACATACCACTGAAATTGATGAAGCCGTAGTGTTGGGAAGCACGGACGATGATGGTTTTCTGAAATTGATCGGAAAAAAGTGTGAGGCCTTCGTCGCAGTGGACGACAACAAGTTAAGAAAGGCTATCGTGAATATGCTTCAGGAAATTCGCCACGTTCAGCCGGTGAATGCGACCCACAAGCAGGCGCACCTTTCACCAAAAGGAGAAATCGGGCATGGAAACTTCTTTGATATAGGATTTACTTCAGGGCCTGGTTCAAAAATTGGAAGTCACTGTTTACTGCATGCTAATTGCCACGTAGGCGCTGAGTCTAGTTTGGGAGATTATGTACAAATTGGAATCGGTGCAATCATCAATCCAGGGGTCACCGTGGAGGATGAAGTTTTTATTGGCTCAGGCGCAGTTTTGGTCTCTGGAATCACGATAGGAAAAGGTGCTCGGATTGGAGTAGGGTCGGTGGTGGTAGGTTCAGTAAAGGCAGGTGAAACGGTATTTGGAAACCCCGCCCAGAAGGTATAAGTAATGGCTGGGTGAGCATTGCACCCATGACACCCATGACATTTTTTTTGGTCGCTTAATAAATATCTGCCAGACCCAGCTTAAGCCGTCGCCATGCTCTCCATGAGCACGATGTGTTTGGCAGCACGGAAAGGATCATTATTATAGAAGCCGGAAAGGATCCTGTGGGCGATTTGCTCCACCACCAATTCTTCTTCAGATTTCCCCTCTTTTCCCAGCCAAAAGACCCGTTTAGGGTGATTCTTCATGTCCATGACATATGACTTTGCGTGAGCATATTGATCATCTGTAAAGGTGATGGTAAAACAGGTACGAACTTTTTGTGTTTCCATGATGGTTTAAGGTTTACAATTCGAATGCCAGAATTAAAGTACTATTTTACTGAAAATTTTAGTACGCAGTCAAGGGTCCCGACCGGATACGGTCATTTGTGTTCGTCCCTGAGACAAGATTCAAAGGCTTAGCAATTAAAGTTATGAGAGAATATTCAGTCCATACGTTAAAGAATGGTATCAGGGTTGTTCACAATTGTGTGGCCAACACAAAAATTGTTCATTGTGGCATCATGCTCGATATTGGGAGTCGCGATGAAACGAAGGCTAACCAGGGGATTGCCCATTTCTGGGAACACATGGCCTTCAAAGGAACGCGTAAGAGAAAAGCCTTTCATATCCTGAATCGCCTGGAGTCGCTCGGCGGTGAACTCAATGCGTTTACTGACAAAGAGAAGATTCTTTTCTTTGCTTCCATCCGTGATGATTATTTTGAGCGGGCCGTAGAATTGCTGACAGACATCACATTTGATTCAATCTTTCCCTCAGTCCAAATCGAACGAGAACGCAATGTGATCCTCGAAGAGATGTCGATGTACCATGACGACCCTGAGGGATCGCTGCAAGATGAATTTGATGCAGTAGTTTTTGCCGGACATTCCTTAGAAATGAATATTCTTGGTACCGAAAAAACAGTAAGGGCTTTCAAGCATGCAGACTTTCGGACTTTCATAAAGAAGCACATTGACACACGCCGGATCGTATTCTCTTGCACGGGCAACATTAAGTTAGAAGAAACGGTACGCCTTGCAGAAAAATACATGGGGCATATTCCGAGAATTATCTCACATCAGCATAGAAGAAAATTCTCGGGCTACAAGCCAAAAGAGGTAACGCTAAAACGTGGCTTAAAACAAACTCGTTGTGCCATCGGGCGTACCGCCTATTCACTGGCAGATTCCAAGCGAGGAGCGTTTCACCTCCTTAATAATATTTTGGGTGGCTCTGGCATGAACTCCCGGCTCAACCTATCCTTGCGCGAGAAGCACGGATTTGTATATTCCATCGGCTCGCAATTCATCCCTTTTACAGATACAGGGTTGTTTGTGATTTCGTTTGGTACAGAACCTTCCCAATTGTCGAAAAGTCTTAAGCTCGTGCACGGTGAATTGAGGAAGCTCCGTGAAGAAAAAATGGGAGTCAAACAACTATCCTCAGCGAAGGAACAGATCATGGGCCAGGTAGCAATGGCGGAGGAAAGCAACATCAGCTTCATGATCATGATGGCCCGAAGCATCCTTGACCTGGGCCGGATTCAGTCATTGGAGGAGATATTTTCCCGCATTAAAAACACATCTGCCCACGATATCACAAGCATGGCCCGTGAGATGTTTGAGGAGGAAAAGCTAAGTTGTTTAATGATGGTGCCAGAGCAGGCCAAGGCATAATTCGAATTAACGTTATGGATTTTATAAGTTCCGAATTGAATGACTATGCGGAAGCACACACCTCCGCTGAACCTCCGTTATTGAAGCGTATTAATCGAGAGACGCGGGCAACAGTACATATGTCGAGGATGCTGTCCGGACATTTGCAGGGCAGATTTCTTTCATTGATCAGCAGGATGATACGACCAAGGAACATCCTTGAAATTGGAACTTATACGGGCTATTCTGCACTCTGTCTGGCCGAAGGACTCGCTCCAGGAGGAACTCTTTATACCATTGACATTAACGACGAGTTGGAAACCCGCGTGCGCAATTATTTTCAGGAAGCACGGATGGACGATATGGTTCACTACACTGTTGGAGATGCAGTTGAGATTATTCCAACATTGCCAGGGCCTTTTGACTTCGTATTCATCGACGCTGATAAGGAGAATTACGCCCAATACTTTGACCTTGTCATTGGGAAGGTCCCTTCCGGAGGATTTATTTTGGCGGATAATGTCTTGTGGAGTGGTAAGGTGCTGAGTCAAAAACTAGATAAAGACACCAAGGCAATCAAGGCGTTCAATCTTAAAATACACGAGGATCCCCGAGTTGAGAATGTCCTGCTGCCAGTACGCGATGGGATCATGCTGATAAGGAAGATTTAGGGAATAAGTGTTATCTTTGTTGCACCGAAATGAAACTTTTCGCTCCAGCACTTATTTTTTGCGGGGCAGCCGCCTTCGGCCAGTCTCCGCAAGTGCCCCACAAAATGCAGTTTGCGGGCCTAACCCTTACCATCCGTGACGATGCAAGACGAGATATTCAAAAGGACGTTGACGCGCTCACGCAGCATCCCAAATATTTTAATATCAAAGTTGAAAGAGCAAGATCTTACTTCCCCACCATCGAGAAAATTTTTGCGGAGGAACGCCTGCCGGATGATTTTAAGTTTCTTTCACTGCAGGAGAGTGCCCTTGTACCGGATGCAGTATCCACTTCCAGCGCAGTAGGATTTTGGCAATTCAAAGATTTCACAGCACGGGAGATGGGCCTGCGTGTGGATGAAGAGGTCGATGAGCGCATGAACATTGCCAGTGCCAGCAGGGCAGCAGCCCGGTACCTCAAACAATCGAATCATTATTTTAACAATTGGGTCTATGCATTGCAGGCTTACCAGATGGGAGCAGGTGGAGTGATGCGAGCCGTTGGAGATAAAGACCTTGGTGGTCGCCACATGGAAATTACACCGGATACGTATTGGTATGTAAGAAAATTTCTTGCTCATAAGATCGCTTTTGAAGATGCAGTCAAAGGAAAACCAGCGATTGAGTTAACGCCCCTTGGTTCAGCAGGAGGAAGGTCAATTTCGGAAATTGCGGAGGAGACCTCCGTCAAGGAAGAAAAATTGTATGAGTTTAATAAGTGGCTTAAAACTAAACGCATACCCTCCGACAGAGAGTATGCAGTGATGATTCCCAGCGGCGACTTTGGTGCTGGCTTTGGTATTCTGGCCATTGCGCCGGTCAATTCAAAGACGGTAAGTGATGTGATTGACAAGCCTGCTGAAGAGGAAGGCTTAGAAATAAATGGGGTTCCGGTGGTCCGCGTTGAAAAGGGTGAGGGGATAGCAGCCCTCGCAAGACGTGGCAACATAAGCGTCTCTGCGTTTCTTCATTACAACGAGATGACCATTGACAAGCCTGTTCATCAGGGACAATTGTTTTTTGTTCACAAAAAGAGAAAGCGGGCAATGGAAGATATTTATACAATGAAGCCTGGTGAGGATGTTTGGTCTATCAGTCAAAAGTTCGGGGTCCAGCAGAAATTTATTTTTCGGTTCAATGGATTGGAAGAAGATTCAACACCTGAGCCTGGGACAACTTTGTACCTGGCCAATCATAAACCTGAGGCGGGTGATATTGTTGACAGCACCGCCGTGGCAATTTTGAATAGGGACGATTCATTTGACTGGGAGCAACCGACGGCCAGGAACGAACAATCGAATGAGGTATTGTGGAGCCCGGTGGAAAGTGCCAACCAAAAAAGCGTAATGCCTGAGCAAGAAATGAATACGGCTGTATTAAATGGGCCATCTTATGAGGCAGGGCCATTGGGGTCAACACATGAAGTAAAGTCAACAGATACCCTTTACAGTGTAGCTCGCCAATATGGGGTTACCATCAAGGAACTTATGCAATGGAACGATAAGAAAGATTTTAGCCTCTCGGTGGGCGAAAAACTAAAAGTCAGTTCGCGCTGAGTCAGTTTTCTACAATTTCAATCAATACCTTACCCCAATCTTTCTATTATTTTTTCAGAGGAGCATCTTTCTGCATAAAAGGGATAATTTTGCCACACAACTGAAATTGTTGCGAAACAATCTAAAAAGACGATGAATACCCCTCTGAGAACAATTGACCTGGTGATGCTGGTGGACGACAATGACACCGATAATTTTATAAGCAAAAGAATCGTTGAGATTACAAAATTTGCAAGGCGTGTTGAAGTAAAAAGTTCAGGAAAGAGTGCATTGGATTATCTTACCGAGAATCAGGACAATGCTGAAAATCTTCCCAACATTATCTTTCTGGATATTAATATGCCCGTGGTGGATGGATTTGTCTTTTTGTACGAGTTTGAGAAGTTTAAAGAACTGGTACGCGCCAAATGCAAGGTGATTATCCTGTCAAGCTCAGATAACAAACGAGACATCGATCGGATTGTCAACAATAATTATGTCATCAAATTCATCACCAAGCCTCTGACGGAAATGGCGCTGGATGAAATCAGGCTGAATAATATTTGATTTGGGTAGCATATTGGTTTTTGTATTTTTGCGCGCAAAAAATACATAACCATGAAAAAACTGCGCCCCGCTCGCCTCTTATCAGTTATTTTGGTCATCATTTTTTCGAGGATGGGAAAGGGCCTGGAGGCTCAGGTTGTAAAAGTAGACTCTACTTCCAACTGGAGAAAAGCATTCAAGTCTGGACTTAGTATAAATCAATCCTCCTTTTCATCCAACTGGAAGGCAGGAGGCGTGAATTCCTTCGGATTTACGGGCTTGTTAAACTACAAAGCCAACTACAAGAAAGGAAAAGCCTCCTGGGACAATGAGATTGATTTGCTTTATGGAATGGTAAACAATCAGGGCCAGGGCTATCGCAAAACCCTCGATCGGATATTTTTGGATACCAAAGTCGGACATAGTCTCAACAAAAAATGGGACCTGTTTGGGGCCGTGAATGGAGTTTCTCAGTTTGGCAAGGGATTTAAATATGTGAAAGACGCAAATGGCGTTGAACAGGAACAGCTTGTTTCCGGTTCTTTTGCGCCAGCCTTTATTACCGCAACACTTGGAGCAGAATATCATCCAGTGGAATACTTTAAGGTCAGGCTCTCACCCATTGCTCCACGTGTCACAATATTGAGCAATAACGATGGACGGTATGCAGCCATTGATTCAATCAAACCTTATGGTGTTGAGGTTGGCAAAACTTCTCGCTTCGAGTGGTATGCATTCCAAATGCTTGCTGAGTTTAATAAGGACATTGCTAAAAATATCAATTTCAAATTGAGATATGTCCTGTTTGCCAATTATCAGACGTTGGAGGCAAATAAAATTGACCATCGTGTGGACATGAACCTTACCGCCAAAGTGAATAGATTCGTTAACGTAAGCATTGGCGGAATATTTCTGTATGACTATGATCAGGACATTAGTCCTCAATACAGTCAGGCTTTTTCATTGGGTATATTTTACTCCTTCCAAAATTTCGAGGAGAAAAAGTAACCACATTCACGATGCTTGACGATGATCGAAATTCGCCCGATTAAATCAGGGGAGATTTCTCTTTTGCGACAGATGGCAATCGAGACTCAGCTTGATACATTTGGCAAGTTGAACACACCAGAAAATATGGAGGCCTTTATACAAAAGACTTTCAACCTGGATCAGCTAAAGAAGGAATTTCAGGAAGCAGGGTCAATTTATTATATAGCGTGGGATGGAGAGGAACCTGCCGGATTCCTGCGACTCAGGACGAATCCCGAGACTGATGAGCATCTTGGAAATAATACGATCGAGCTCCAGCGGATCTATGTGTTAAAGAAATTCCTTGGAAGGAAGATCGGATTTCAACTCATGCAAACGGCACTCGCCTATGCAAGGAAAAATAAGTTTGAGTGGATCTGGCTGGGCGTATGGGAAAGGAATCCAAAAGCCTATGCGTTCTATAAAAGGTTGGGCTTCGAACGTTTCTCAGAACATATCTTTTGGATGGGACCTGAACCACAGACGGACTGGTTACTTAAACTGAAGCTTTAGCTGTCGAATAGGCCCTATTGAGGACTTTGTATACTATTTTGACAATCCTCCCTCTGAATTTACCTC
>JAYVQY010000016.1:0-2799 GCA_043776715.1 Cyclobacteriaceae bacterium
ACTTTCTCCCCTTTAACAGGAATGAATACCTTATTCGATTTTGCACAAGATCCAAGGTAAACGAGGGGTGTGGTAATGTATACTTTATAAACTTTCCCATGGCGGTTGGTTCCCTCAGCTGAAATCATGGAAGAGGGGCCATTGCTTACAGTATAAGTATCTTCATATGGTGTGTGGTCCCATTTGCGGGTCTTATTGAGGATGCGTTTGGCAGTTGACCCATCAGGCCAAAGAGAGGTATGATCAGCGTTGATTGTCCAGGTTACACTAAGCGGATTCGCTTTGTAAGCTGTACAAGTCACTTTTCGGCTTCCAACCACAGTGACGTCATTGATGCTGTAATCTTTCATCGTTACAGTATGAGTAGATCCTGGGTTGAACCATTTTCCACCCTTCCACGAGATTACAATCGATCCTTTTCTTACGTTTCCCTTTTTGTCGGTGCAGCCATTCACCGGGAAGGTGATGGTGGCAATTCCCGAGGTCTTATCGGCACCTACATTAGAAAAATCGATGGTCGTATTGTCGCAGCCGAATCTGTCATCTACGTTGATAACATGGCCTCCAGCAGCACCCGACATGGTACTATTGTTTAGAATGGAAGTAGCCATATCATCCAACTCATCAATGATGGATTCTTGCGTGGATTCATTATTCGAGGTTTGGCTGTCCTCATTTGAGAGGGAATCTGAATCCTTTGTACATGAGGTTAGATTGGAACCTGCGATCGCAAAAGACAGAAAAAGTAATGCTCGGTATAAGGTAGGCTTCAAATCGGCTGAATTTAAGCTGGAATTGACTTTTTTACAATCGATTGCAATGTACAATTTTTTGTAAGTAATGCCATCAGAATCAAAATCTTTTGTTGTGCATTACGTCCCTTCTTTCAACAGGATCCAACTTGACAAGGCGGTTTTATTTGATACTTTTTTCAAGGCTTTGCTTTACCTTGACTTCTCAAATAACTCATTGAAGACTCATGTCTCATCAAGATAGAAATCATATATTGACCGAACATTTCAGTCAGTTTGTCTCAGAGCATAAGAGAGCATTTATAGACCGTGTTTTGGAGCATCGCACCCGATATGTCACCGTGGCATTAGAAGACATTTATCAATCACAAAATGCAAGTGCTGTATTGAGGACATGTGAATGCCTTGGGGTGCAGGATGTTCACATCATTGAGACAACAAGCGAATGGTCAACAAACAAGAAGGTCCTGAAAGGTTCGGACAAATGGCTGGAGATCATCCGTTATAAGAAGCCCGAAGGAGGAAATATCGAAGACTGTCTGTATCATCTAAAACAACAAGGTTATCAGATTGCCGTGACTGATCCGTCACCGGATGGCATTTCTGTAGAAGATGTTCCTCTGGACAAGCCGTTAGCCTTTGTGATGGGGAACGAACTTAAGGGCTCTTCGCCATATTCGATGACGCACGCAGATTTAAAAGTTAAGATACCCATGGTAGGTTTTACCGAAAGCCTGAATATATCGGTCAGTGCCGCCATCTGCCTCAACTCCGCTTTATCCAGATTGAGAAGGTCTGATATTCGGTGGAGTCTAACAGAAAATGAAAAGGATATTCTTCGGTTGCAATGGTACAAGAAAGTTGTCAGAAGATCCGAATTATTGGAGCGCGAGTTTCTGCGTTCAAATCAGTAATTTTGCTCTGGCTTTAATAGATTTTGGGATGTCATTTTTGGGAAAGGCAAGTAAGGCAGGTTTGTACGCCCTGATTTTTTTTTCGGTACTTCTGCTCATGGGAAATTGGTGGGTGGTATACAGTACAGATCAAAATATTTTTTCTGATTATCAGAAGTTACCAAACAACCCCGTAGGCCTGGTGCTCGGCACTAGTAGCAGATTGTCCAATGGTCAGCCGAATTCATTTTTTGATAATAGAATGCAGGTGGCTTCTGATTTGTTCAGACTTGGAAAAATCAGCCACATTATCGTAAGTGGCGACAACCGGACGAAGTTTTACAATGAACCAATGGAAATGAAAAAAGCATTGGTAAAGTTGGGTGTGCCTGATTCGGTCATAACACTTGATTATGCAGGCCTTAGAACACTTGATTCCATCATAAGGAGCAAGGAAATATTTGGCCAGGATCACATCACCATTATTACACAGCCTTTCCATTCTTATCGCGCGATCTTTATAAGCCATTATTTTAAAATCGAGGCAGTGGCGTTGGTCGTGCGAGAACCGGAGCAAGAGCCTTCTCTAAAAGGTTACGTCCGTGAATTTTTCGCCCGAACGAAAGCGATTCTGGATCTATACGTTTTAAAAACGTCACCGCGACATTTGGGTGAAAAGGAGCCGATCGAGATTTGAACCCCCTGACCCGTTGGTGATACAATTGTTAGCTTTGTGCCTTTATATTTTGTGAGAGCCTTATACAGGAGTTCTTTGCTTGTATTTTCCCTTGTTTTCCTTTCAAGCCAGGCTCACGCCCAGGAAACCATTGTTCAAGGAAAGGTCATCGATGCAAACTCTGGTGACGCGGTGCCTTTCGTCAACATCGTTTTTAAGGGGACATCCATTGGCACCACGACAGATTTTGATGGAAACTATCTCATCAAATCCTCCCTTCCAACCGATTCCATACAAGCATCCTACATCGGATACGTGATCAAATCAAAGGTGGTTAGCAAAGGCATCCGCCAAACCATCAATTTTCAATTGCTGGAAGAGACCACAAACCTGCAGGCAGTCGTCGTTTATGCAGGAGAAAACCCCGCGTGGGAAATATTGAGGAACGTGGTTAAAAACAAACCAGGAAATGATAAGC
>JAYVQY010000017.1:0-10939 GCA_043776715.1 Cyclobacteriaceae bacterium
CCATCAGTATTGATCACCATCGTTCCGTGATCGGGCTTATTCACCAGCGTTTTGTTAACAGCAAGGACAGTTCCATCAGGGTCGGCATCTGAACCATCAAATACAGTTCCGCCAATGGCAATATTTCTAAAAGTCGAGAATGCCAGATTCTTGAGAAGTGGGATATCATTAACAGGCATTACGGTAATGGAAATGATCGCTTTGTTGGAGGCGGCCCCCAAATTATCCTTCACGGTATATTCAATCGAGGCCAAACCACTGTAGTTCAAATACGGCTTAAATGTAAGGTCTCCCAAAGAACTGGTGCTCCACTTGCCTTGGGCATTCGTAAAAGTTGTCTGTACGCCGATGGTTAGAGGATCGAGGTCTACGGAAGACACATCTACTGCACCGTCCACATCGGTATCTTTTGAAGTGATGTCAATCAGCGTGACAGATGTATCTTCATTGGTTATTCCGTTCACATCATTGGCTACTGGAGGATTGTTTATTTTATTAACCGTAATAGTGATTGAAGCCACATTGGAAAGGGCCCCCGCGTTGTCTTTGACGGTATAATTGATTGTTGCTGCTCCATTAAAATGCAATGCCGGGGCGAATGTCAATGCCCCGGAACCAGTCACTGTCCAAATGCCATGTGCATCGGTAAACGATGACTGAGTTCCCGTCAATATCGGATCAAGGTCTACTGTGCCGGGGTTGACAGTACCATCTACATCCGTATCATTCGCTGTGATGTTGGCCAGGGTTACAGGCAAATCCTCTGTCGTCGTTCCCAAATCATTGACCGCTACCGGCGGATCATTTACCGCATTAATGGTAATCGTAATATTGGCCGGATTGGAGGTCGCGCCAGAGTTATCGTTAACGGTATAGGAAATTGTGACTATTCCTGAATAGTTCAATGGCGGAGTATAGGTCAAATTGCCGGAAGCATCTACCATCCAGTTGCCCAGTGCATTGCTCAAAGTGGATTGCTTCCCTGAGGTGGCAGGATCCAGGTCTACCGTAGCAGGGTCAACGGTTCCATCAATATCAGTATCATTTGCTGTCATGTTGAGTAAGGTGACAGGCGTATCTTCGTTCGTGGTGCCGCTCACTGCATTTGCAACGGGAGGGCTGTTGACCGGACTTACTGTAATTGTAATCGTAGCGACATTAGATGTTGTACCGACGTTGTCATTGATAGTGTATGTCTTTGGGGCTGTTCCATTGAAGTTCGATGTCGGCGTATAGGTCACCGATCCAAGTATATTTACCGTCCAGGTACCCTTCGTATTTGTGAATGTTACCTGCTGTCCTGCCGTCAGGGGATCCAGATCCAAAGAGCTGGCATCGATCCCGTCCGCATCTGTGTCGTTGGCGATAATGTTGCTGAGTGTCACTGATGTATTTTCATTCGTTACACCGCTATCATCATTGGCCACGGGTGGTGTATTGCCTGTTCCCGCCGTATTCGAGACCGTGATCGTGATGACAGCCTGGTTAGATGTGACTCCCAAATTGTCATTCACGACATAATTGACTGTTGCAATGCCCGCAAAGCCCAATGATGGAACGAAAGTTACGTTGGCTCCGACAGTCGACCACATGCCTGCCGCAAGGGTAATGGTAGTCTGCCCTCCACCCGTGGAAGGGTCCAGGTCAAGCGTATTTGGATCAACTGTTCCGTCCACGTCAGTATCATTGCTTGTCACATCGGACAATGTGAGGGGTGTATTTTTATTGGTCGCACCACTGTCATTATTGGCGACGGGGGCATCGTTCACCGAATTAACGATGATGGTAATGGTGGCCGCATTTGATTTCCCTCCGGCATTGTCATTAACGGTATAGGTTTTGGTAGCGGTGCCATTAAAATTGAGGACAGGGGTATAAGTCACAGCGCCTGTTCCACCGGCCGCCCAGGTGCCCTGTGCATTGGAGATGCTCGCTTGGATGCCCGTAGTAAGCGGGTCAAGATCCACCGAACCTGGATCAACGGTTCCGTCGATATCGGTGTCATTGGCCGTGATGTTTGGCAAAGTAACAGGTGTGTCTTCATTTGTGATGCCGTTGTCATTGTTTGCCACCGGGAGATCGTTTACCGGATTGACAATAATCGTGATGACGGCTGTATTGGATACTCCTCCTGAATTGTCGCTCACCACATATGTTTTTGTTGCAGTGCCATTAAAATTGAGAACAGGGGTATAAGTCACATTGCCCGAAACACTCACGGTCCACGTCCCGTCGGAGCTTATGAAAGTAGTTTGTTTTCCCGGTGTTAAAGGATCAAGGTCAACACTGCTGGCATCCACCGTACCGTCCACATCCGTGTCATTCGCCGCAACATTGGGGAGGGTTACAGGCGTATCCTCATTGGTAGTCCCAAAATCATTCGCGGCTGTAGGGATGTCATTCACCGAAATCACTATGATGGTGATGGTCGCTGTGTTCGAAGTCGCACCAGTATTGTCGTTTACTGTATAGGTCCGTGTGATCGTTCCATTAAAGTTTAGCGCCGGTGTAAAAGTCACGGAGGCGGAAGCCGTCACAATCCACGAGCCAGAGACATTGGTGAAGGTGGTCTGCTTGCCTGTCGTCAATGGATCAAGGTCGACTGAACTGGCAATCACAGTCCCATCTACATCCGTATCGTTTGCGGTAATGTTGGTGAGTGTCAATGGTGTATCCTCATTGGTGGTACCACCATCATCAACGGCCAAGGGAGCATCATTCACGCGCAGCACGTTGATCGACCGATCGAAGGCAACGCTGTTCGCCAGTCCATCATTCACGATCACTCGCACCGTCCTTGTAAGCATTGATGGATTTTCACTTGTGTTGGAATAAGCGATGCTCCTTAGCAATGTCTGGTAGGAGGTAAGAAGTGCAACGCCAACAAAAGTAATGCTACCGGTGCCCGGGTTAAAGCTTCCGGTAACGCCCGTAATCGCCGCAAATGATAAGACATCTTCTCCTGATATATAATTTGAAGTGATCGATACTGTCGCCCGATCCAGGTTGGTGTCATCTGCATCACTCAGCGACAGATTGCCATCAATATTTAAGGGCGGATCATTTTCCTGGTAGGTCAATGCGGTATTTGCTCCAGAGAGTATGGGAGGGATATTATTCACCACAATGGTAATGGTTGCACCAGAACTGATGCCTCCTGACTGACATCCGGACGATGACTTCGCTTTGGCCGACACAATGTCACCCAATGCCAGAAAGCCCGTAAAGTTGACGGTCCAAGCGCACGCCGTGCAACTGCTGCTGGCCGCTACCGTCGTTGTGCTTTCTTTCAGAACATTGCTCGAATTGAATAGGTCGACAAAAATCGTTGCGCCAGATACCGCTGTACCGCTGATGGTGTTTTCACCGTCTTTTACTGGAACATTGATGATCGGTTTTGGTGTGACTCCCGATTGAAAACCCGCACAACCGATACAAAGATTATTAAGAGATGTTGGACACTGGTCTCTTCCTAAATCAAGAAACGCACAAGTATTGCAACCTCCGTAAAGTGTATCATCCACTCCCCCTACGTCCGAGATTTTACCTGCCATGGCACAAGTGGCCGAGACATTGGTAAGGGCAGCGAACCTTAGCTCTGTATTTTTTGTGATGCCAAACAAAGTTTGGAGATCTGCAAAAGGCACAAAATAGTCGTAGAAATAATCCAGATCATTGCAGGTAACAATGTCAGCGACAGAAATCTGGAAGTTGGAATTGAAACTGTAATTCTTAAGGGCCGTAGGGCAGCTTTGGATGCCGTCAATGTTGAAGATATAGACTCCTTTTGAAGAATTTTTGATCAGCGTAATGTCTACTTCAAATCCTGGATTGTTTGGGGTAGAATTTGGATCATCGGCTCCCATTTTGCGATCCGTGTCAATCAAAATGGTATATGCCTCGACGCTTGGTTTGTTTGTTCCAATACGAAATCGGAAGATTAGATTGTTGTTGTTGTCAATCACCGCATAAGCGCCAAAACCCTTCGTATCCACGGTGATGTCTGTAATGCCGCAGGATGCACCCGCCTGGTTGTCGCGAAGGGCTTCGCCCGATCCGGAGATGGGAATCCCGAACATCTGAATCTCAAATTCATTCACATAGTATCCGTTGAGTCCATTATTTGAAAAACCCAAGGGGCTGACGGAGACAAAGCCGTCCTGATTAGGATCCATTACAGTGGTAGTGGCAGGCTTTATGATTTGACCCCGCTGTTGAGCGAAAGAGGGGATAAACAAGAGGGAGCAAGCCAAAAAGACGGCAAAGCGAGCTAATTTCATACCGCAATTTAATCTAAACTTCCTTGACGTGTATTTAGAAATTTGGGCCATGCAGATTTCACGATGAAATTAACAATCAATATGCTCAGAAGGACTTAGGTCTTCTCTTTCATTTCCTTGATCCGGCTAGTTGCTAAATTGTAAGCGAGGCAATAACTTCCTCTCATGCACTGGATTCCCTTCGCAATGGTGCGCATTGCGGCCATTTTCATTTCAGGAATTCTCATTTGTATCTGCTACCCTGACGTATTAAGTCAGAAGCTTGCAACTGTTTTCCTGACAATTTTTATAGTGGCTTACTTTTCAATCTGGTTCTTTATGAACCATTCACCCTCAATCAAGGTAGTATCAGGGACCATTGGACTATCAGCAATTTTTTGTGCGGGTTATTTGAATGTTTTGCTGAAAAATGAATCCCGACAAGGAGACCACCTCATTGCGACCACTGGGAAGGTCACAGCTTATCAAATAACTTTGATCTCTCCAATTGAGGAGAAGGCAAAATCCTTCAAAAGAACAGCCCGTGTTCAATCAATTTACGCCGACCATCACTGGAAGCCGTCATCCGGAAAAGTGAATTTATATTGGCCAAAAACAGAAGCTGTTTCTGATCTCGACTATGGAGACATTTTGGTAATCAAGGGTCAACCGCGGGCGCTTGAATCAGCTTACAATCCCTTTGAGTTTGACTTCAGACACTTTCTTGGATATAAGAATATTTATCACCAGCAATTTGTCAAATCTGGTGAATGGCGATTGGTGGAGAAATCAAATGACCGCGGATTTCTTTACCATGCCCATCGTGCAAGAAACTGGTCTGTGGCGTCGATAAAAAGATTCATCGCTTCTCCACGTGAACAAGGCATTGTTTCTGCCCTTGTGCTGGGGGTTACGGATGGACTTGACAATGAATTGCAAAACGCCTATGCGGCCAGTGGTGCCATGCACGTGCTGGCGGTTTCTGGACTTCATGTTAGCATCATCTATGGAATACTTCTGTTTTTCTTAAAGCCATTGGGAAAAGGCAGGGCTGGCCAGTGGTTCATAGCAATCATCAGCCTTGTGCTCTTGTGGGGATATGCGTTCATAACGGGGCTTTCTCCTTCCGTGCTCAGGGCGGTGGCCATGTTCTCCTTTGTTGCCATCGCAAAGCCTGTGGGAAGGGCTACAAATATTTATAATACTCTGGCTGCTTCAGCATTCTGCCTGTTGATCTATGATCCTTATCTCATCACGTCCGTTGGATTTCAACTTTCATATCTTGCTGTGTTCGGAATTGTCTACCTGCAGCGACCGATCTATCAGCTTTGGGAGACAAAGTCCGCGTTCATGAATTGGGCCTGGCAGATCAGTTGTGTGTCCATTGCGGCCCAGGCTGCCACGTTTGCTTTAGGGTTCTTATACTTCCATCAGTTTCCCATTTACTTTCTGTTGTCAAATTTGTTTGTCATTCCCGGTTCGTTTGTGGTACTCGTTGGTGGGATATTGCTTTTGGCAGTCAGCCCGTTTCCAGTGATTGCATTATGGCTCGGGTTGGCGCTGGAGTGGTTTGTCAGAATTTTGAATGAAGGGATTTTTCTTGTTGAACGACTTCCACTCAGTTTGATCAACAACGTTTACATTTCTGGTTCGCAATGTTTGCTCCTGTTCTGTATCATTTTATGGACATTGTTACTTATTCGATTCCGGAAGTTTCATTTCCTGGTACTGATGTTTGGGTGCACCTTTTTGTTTTCATTATTGTCCTGGCGTCATTTGTTCGCAGACATAGACACATCCCGCTGGACGGTCTACAGCATTCAAGGCCACAGTGCAATGGAGTGGACTAAAAAGGGTTATTCCCTTTTCCTCGCAGATTCAGCCTTTATTCATGACAAGACGAAGATCAAATTTCATATTCAGCCAAACCGGTTGGTCAATGGAGTTAGCTCTGTTCATTCAGATTCAAAACTACCACATCGGGTCCAAGGCCTGGAATTCTATCAATGGAATGGAAAGACTTTTATGTTTTTAAAATCAAAAAAATTCAAGCTCCCGAAGAACGTGTATGTCGACTACCTGATTATCAGCAACAATGCCCTTGCATCGCTTAAGGGAATTGCCGGTCAGATTAATTTCAGAGAGTTGATCCTTGACAGTAGCAATTCCAACTACTATTGTGAACGCCTGGAGAAGGAGGCTGGTGAATTGGGCAAGTCTTGCTTTTCTGTTTTGAAGAGCGGGGCATATATTTTGAAATTGTGACGGGAAAAGTATAAAAAAATTTTCCCGCAGACAATCGCAGATCGAATACACGCAGATCAAACGCAGACAACGAATTCCGCGACAATCAGCGTGGGCTCAATCTGCGTAAATCCGCGGGAAATGTATTCCCCCTTTTAGTACCTTTAAACACCTTAAGTATTATGACGTTAGTTGAGTATTCAGTCAAAGATAGAATCGGCTACATCACGCTGAACCGACCGGAAAAGAGAAATGCCCTCAGCCCGGCCATCGTGAGTGGATTGAAAGAGCTTTTCAAAAAAGCCGAATCGGACGATGAGGTAAAGGTGATTGTACTCAAGGCAAACGGTGAAGCCTTTTGTGCCGGAGCAGACCTTGCCTATTTACAACAACTACAGAAATTTTCTTACGAAGAAAACCTCGCAGACTCTCAGCATCTGAAGGAACTTTTCTATTTGATTTATACGCTTAAGAAAGTTGTAATTGCCCAGGTTCAGGGAGCAGCCCTGGCAGGTGGCTGTGGCCTGATCACGGTTTGTGATTTTGTTTTTGCAACCTCGGATGCAAAGTTCGGATACACTGAGGTCAAGATTGGATTTGTGCCAGCGGTGGTCATGATCTTTCTGTTGAGAAAAGTAAGCGAGGCCCGTGCGAAGGCGTTGCTATTGACCGGGAACCTGATTAGCGCTGCCGAAGCTCTTCAGATTGGAATTGTGAATAAGGTAGTGGATAAGCTGACGTTGGAAAAGGCAGTAAATGATTTTGCCACAGAGATCATATCAAGCGCATCTTCCCAATCATTGGCATTGACCAAGAGAATGATCTCAGAGGTCCAGCACCTGACGCTACAAGAAGCGTTGGACTTTGCTGCACGTCAAAATGCCCAGGCGAGGAGTACCGAAGACTGTAAAAAGGGAATTGACGCTTTCCTGAAGAAGCAGCCCTTGAAGTGGTGATAAAGCATTCCTTGCGACGTGTCTACGCCTGAATCCATCTTAAAACAATATTGGGGTTACGATCATTTCCGGACCCCACAGCGCGAGATCATCAGGGCTGTGCTTGAGAAGAAGGATGTGCTCGCCCTATTACCAACCGGTGGCGGAAAATCTGTTTGTTTTCAGGTACCTGGACTTTTGATGGAGGGCATCACACTCGTGATCAGTCCGCTCATTGCGCTCATGCAAGATCAGGTGCAGCAGCTCCGCGCAAAAGGAATTATGGCCTTGGCCATTCACTCCGGAATGGGAAGACGGGAAATCGACATTGCGCTGGACAATTGCGTGTACGGAAAATATAAATTCCTCTACCTCTCACCTGAAAGGCTGAAGACAGAAATATTCCGAGCCCGATTTGTCAAAATGAATGTGTCATTGATTGCTGTGGATGAAGCGCACTGTATTTCCCAATGGGGCTATGACTTTCGTCCTCCCTATCTGGAGATCGCTGCGTTGCGTGAATTGAAGCCGGACCTTCATTTCCTGGCGCTCACCGCGACTGCCACGAAGCAAGTGAAAGAAGATATCATTAACAAACTGACTTTAGATCAGCCGATCATTTTTCAAAAAAGCTTTGCCCGCGAAAACCTCTCGTTTGTAGTTAGAAGGACAGAGAACAAAGAGAAGAAGTTGCTGGAAATCTTAAAGCATGTGCCGGGCACTGCCGTGGTATATGTCCGATCAAGAAGGGCAACAGTGGAGCTGAGCAAATGGTTGGCACGCCAAAACATCAAATCAACTTATTATCATGCTGGATTGACGCACATAGACCGGCTTGCACGCCAGGAAGAATGGATCAGCAACAAGACCCGTGTGATGGTGGCCACCAATGCTTTTGGTATGGGCATAGATAAGTCGGACGTCCGTGCAGTCATTCATATGGATTTGCCAGAAAATCTTGAAGCCTATTATCAGGAGGCTGGGAGGGCTGGCCGCGATGGGAACCGTGCTTACGCAGCCCTGGTGTTTCATGAGGCGGACGTCATCAGCCTGCGGAGTAAAGTACAGCAGGCACACCCTTCTGTAGAGTACCTTAAAAAAATATATCAGGCCCTCGCAAATTATTTTCAACTGGCGGTGGGGAGCGGTGAAGGGGTGAGTTATGATTTTGACCTGGATGGTCTTTGCCAACGCTTTAACCTCCGGTCGACAGCCGTTTTTGCTGCACTGAAGAAACTGGAAGAGGAGGGATTGATCCAATTGAATGAAAGCTTTTACCGTTCTTCCAGAGTGCATGTGCATATGGACAAGGCGAGGTTGTACCAGTTCCAGGTGTCCAGCGTAAAATATGATCCGGTCATCAAATCATTGCTTCGGCTTTATGGCGCAGAATTGTTCTCCGATTTTGTTCCCATCAACGAAAGCGCTATTGCCAAAAGCCTGAAAGCATCGGAGGTGGATGTCAAGATCTTTCTGGAGCAACTTTCAAATTTGCAAGTGTTGGCCTACGAGCAGACAACGGACAAACCACAAATTACTTTTTTGATTCCCGTTCAGGATGCGACACGCCTGCCCATAGACGTCAGACGGTTGGCAGAACGAAAAGATCTTGCCGAGAAGAAGATGGAGGCGATGATTCAGTACGCAACACAAATCCATCAGTGCAGAATGCAGGTAGTTTTGGAGTATTTTGATGAGCATTCATTCGACTCGTGCGGAAAGTGCGACGTGTGCATCGAAAAAAAGAAAAAAGACAATGTGGTTTCCTTCCGGGATTACGAAAAACAAGTAGGTGATTTACTGTCTCACAAGCCTATGACCGTAGATGAACTTGAAGGCGCCGTGAGTCCGCGTGATCGGCATCTTTTTATTGAAGTGATTAGAGAGATGGTAGATCGGGGGGCGATCAGGTATGATGAGTATTGGGTGCTCCGGAAGAGCAAGTGATAGGAAGCGCCCTGGCCCACGACGCAATTTAAATAAAGAAACTGAAAGTAATGAGGACACCGGAACTCCGCCATTGCATAAACATTTTTTATTGTGTGCCGTGTTTCTTACTCAATACCAACCAGAAAGTTGACAATGGCATCTTTTCTCGTCAACTCTTTCATTTGGTCTCCACCTACGGGCTTTGCCTGTAGAATTCCTTGTCTACTTCTTTAATCTCAAGCGACTTCCAAAGTAATTCGGCAATTTCCGGTTTTGACTTTTTGCCAACGCTTTGCCATTGCAAAATTATCCGATTTGGATTGCCTGTTAGTTAAACGATTCCGACATGTTACTATGCGTTTTTTGTTCGCCCTGATTGAAAACCATTACCAGCTTGTGGTATTCAGGTGTTGTTATAGAATGAACAAAATACGGTTGTGCGGGAATGAAGCCTGTACCGTTTTGTGAAGTAAGGCCTTTACTAAACGATTGGTAACTGCTTAAGCCTGGGTCGTGTCTACCAGGCTGACTGATGTAGCCTTTCTTTATTTTTTTTTGAGGACGGCAAATCGCACGCGGATATTCCGCTATCTGTGGTCATTTTTTCTTCTTCAGTTCTTTTATTACCTTATCAAAATCGCTTTCTAAAAGTTTATCCTGAATGATGCTATACTTCTCAAACTCTTTTTCTGCCAAAGCCAATGCAACTTCGTGAGAAACTTTTCCCTGATGTTTCAGCACTGCATTTTCGTTGAACTGCAGGAACGCATCTAACTTCTTCACCCAATCCTTCATATACATTACAATTCCTTTCTGTGCCTGATTTTCGGCGTAATCCAAATACATGGTTACAATTCGATTCAATCCGTTCATTTCTGTTTCATTCAAGTAATTTTTTGCAATACCCACATCTGATTTCCGGATGCTTCCTTTGGGTGCATTCATCCAAGTGGTTAAACCCATGTTTTCTTTTTTGTGGTCCACTCTTGCGGCAACCAATTCGGCTGCCGTTTGTCCTGTAATTGCCCAATGCAATTTATTTTGCACGGTTGCAAAAAAATCTTTGGTTGTTTGGGTTTCCACATTGTAGTCGGCACTGCATTGCGTATAGATGTCAGTAATTTTCTGATAGAATCTTCTTTCGCTGCTGCGTATGTCACGGATTCGTGCAAGCTGTTCTTCAAAATAATCTTTACCGAAAATATTGTTCGGGTTTTTCAGTCGTTCATCATCCATTGTAAAACCTTTGATGATATATTCCTTTAATCGTTCAGTTACCCAAATACGAAATGTGGTTGCCTGTGAGCTGTTCACCCTGTAGCCAACGGAAATGATTGCATCAAGATTATAATATTTGGTTTTAGTCGCCTGTGTCTTGCCCTCCATGGCCCCGTGTGGAGTGGTATGTTCCAAAATTGAACTAACCAGTTTCTCCTTTAACTCACCTGTTTCAAAAATATTTTTCAGGTGTTTCGTAATGGCAGGTCGTTGGACACCAAACAGGTCGGCAATTTTTTGTTGCGTAAGCCAGATAGTTTCATTCTGCAAATAGATTTCCACCTTCACCTTGCC
>JAYVQY010000018.1:0-36794 GCA_043776715.1 Cyclobacteriaceae bacterium
ATAATCACAACCCAAATTACTTTTTTCCATACGCATTCAGTTGCTTTACCATTTCCGCAGCACCTTTTACAACAAATGCCATGTCGCCACCACAAGCCAAAAATCGATAACCTAGTTGATAGTACATATCCTGTTCTTTTATATCGAGTAAAAGAACACCGGTTGCTTTACCATGTTTCTTCGCGGCTATTGCCACATCTTTGATTGCCTGCTGATACAGAGGGTGGTTTAACTGGCCAAATACTCCGAGTGCCAATGACAGATCCGCCGGCCCGACAAACAGTACATCCACATCCGGTGCGGCGGCAATCTTGTCAACATCTTTCAGCGCTTCCACAGTTTCGATCTGAACGATGCCCACCAAATTTTCACTTAGATGATCATTGTATTCATTGGCGTTGGACCCAAATCCATTAGCCCGCACCAACTTGGCCATTCCCCTGCTACCTTTAGGAGGGTAGTACATCATCTTCACCGCTTCGCTGGCCTCGCTTGCATTGTGAATGTGCGGAAACATGATACCCCGGGCGCCAGCATCCATGATCCGTTGTATTTTGGGTCTCGTGATTTCATGAGTTCTGACCAACAACGTTGAAGAGGACCCTGAAAGGACCTGCAGTTGCTGGTACATGATATTGTCATTGGCAACGCCATGCTCCAGGTCGATCAATACCCAATCAAAGCCTGCTTGTCCCACAATTTCTGCGGAGACCAATGAGCCGAGGTTAATCCATGTGCCGTATACGACTGCGCCAGACTTAATCCGGCTCTTTAGGTTTTCTATATCCTGTTTCATTTGTATATAATCTAATTTAAAGAAACAATTCAATTCCAATAGTTACGCAAAATTGCATTTAGGAGATAATTAGTATTTACACATTTGTGACTTAGTGCCTTTGTGGCCCAAATTTCAGGCTCTTCACGCGCCACTAAGACTCAGAGCCACGAAGTCTCACTGAAGGGTGCCAACTCACCTAAGTCATCATCTCACAATTTATCCTGGACCCACTTGACACTGTGATCGCCGGTCACCGCGATGGTTTTCCTGGGCGAGTCCTGATGGAAGAACGACCATGGGCCCTCAATAAATGGGTACTTCTGAATCACTTCTTCATTGATTTCGATACCCAGGCCATGACCATCAGGCATCTTCAAATATCCCTTTTCTATTTCAAGTTCACCCTTTAATATCTCATCGGATAATGGAAACTGATACATTCCAGGTCTGCCTGGCGCTGAATAGCAGGGGTACTCCAACCATTCAACAACATCCTCATTTCGACAGACTCCCAGTTGGGCGGCGGCCAGAACCTCCAGCATATTGCCCCAAGAGTGAAAAGCGAATTTCATTTTACTTCGCGCGGCAAGATCAAATACTTTTAGTCCCATGTCGAAGCCGCCCTGACAGCAAACATCCATCTGTAAAAAGTCGGTGGCCTGCAATCGAGCCAGGTCTTCGAAGCCTTCATATTCCTGTTCATGCTCACCAGTTGCAACAGTTACATATCCTTTGGACCGTAGCTTTGCATACGATGCATGCTCTTCGGGTGGAAGTGGTTCTTCTAACCAGTAGGGATTAAATTGACTCATTGAAGAAGCCAGGGTCTCGATCGTTTGCTCTGAATAGGTTTTGTCTCCCATCCTCCACCAGGTATGGGCGTCCACCATCAATCCCATCTCAGGTCCGGTTGCTTTACGCATTAATTCTAATGTCCGAAGGTCTTCCGTTGGTCCAAGGGCCGGCCTCATCTTGTATGCCAGGAAGCCCATCTGTTGAATGGCATTTGCTTCTTCTGCGTATTTCTCCGGTGACATGTACATGCCTGCACTTCCATACAATTTAATGGTTGATCGTACCCTGCCACCCATAAGCTCAGAGATACTACAGCCTTCGTACTTGCCCACAAGATCGAGGATGGCAACCTCCACTGCGTAGTAAGTTTTGACAATTTCTGGACTGCTCTCAAATCTGAAAGCCTTCCAATCCAATGGATTCTTGCCGATGAGGTACGATTTAATAACGCCATCTATTTCGTCCACTGCCCGCGAAAAGGCAGGGCCTGGGCCGTATCCGCACAGACCTGTATCGGTAGATACTTTAATTACCATAGCGTCGCGTTTCAGAATCGTTCTGACACCTCCCCAAAAAGGAAGTTTGATTTCCTCAGGCATGGGATAGGACATCAGAAATCCCTGAACGTTGGTGATCTTCATTTTTTGGTGGTTTGTTATGTCAAATTAATCTAAAGCCAAGTTATGATTACTAAGGCTCATGCCGAATCAGAAGTAGGCAGTAGGCAATCACAAGTAGGCAACGCTTGTCTACTGCATTTGCGTACTGCCTACTTTAAGATAGTAAGTCAACATAGTGTCACCTTAACACAACTTAATTACTTCCATTCACCACCGCGGCAACACCCTCTTCCAGGTGGGATCAACATGTTTTCTCATCTCGGCTGAATCATCTCGCTTGCGGTAAGGAAAATTTTGATAGCGCTCCTTTCCACGCTTCAACTGATCATAGTCCAACTCCACACCCAAACCTGGTTTATCGGTGATGGTCACACAACCATCTTTGATTGGGATCTTGCCACCCAGGACCACTTCATCTTTTTCGGATTGCCATGGGTAATGTGTATCGCAGGCATAGGTAAGGTGCGGTGTAGCGGCCGCAACGTGCGCCATCGCCATCAAGGAGATTCCCAGGTGACTGTTTGAATGCATCGACAATCCAATATTAAATGTCTCTGCCATTTTTGCCAGGTGTTGTACTTGTCGCATACCTCCCCAATAATGATGATCGCATAGGATAATCTGAACCGCATCCATCGCTACAGAAATTGGAATGTCTTTGAACGAAGTTACTGCCATATTGCTGGCAAGCGGCACATTCACGCCAGCTTCAAGGAGGCGCTTTCTGACTGCCGCCATTCCATCCAGGCTCGCAGTGGGGTCCTCAAGATAACCTCCACCTGAAAGTTCACGAGACAACGTCTTGCCTACTTCAACCGATTTGTCAACCGTCCATGCCGAGTTGGGATCAATGCGCAATGGTACTGAAGGCCCAAATTCCTTAAACATTAATTTAACAGTTTCGACCTCCACCTCCGGATCCAATACTCCAGCTTTAAACTTCACCGATTGAAAGCCATACTTTGCGATCATCTGTTTAACTTGTGCTACCAATGACTCAGACGAAAGGGCTTCGCCATACTCATCATCCCGAAGGTCTTTGCCCTCACCTCCGCCACCGGCGTGCTTGTAGAATGGGTATGCAGAAAATGGAACCTTATCACGCACCCTTCCACCGATCAAGTCGCAAACAGGAACACCCAGACTCTTACCAATCAGGTCCAAACAAGCTACTTCAATAGCAGCATATGTGCGATTGATTTCATCGAGTGGATTTTCACCTGGAACAAGATAAGTTTGAGACCCATCTTGTCCTTGTTCTCTGGATTTCATTTCAGGATTGAGCAAGCCGGTTAATCGGAATGGGTCCGCTCCTACGATTTTATTCTTCAACGTTGATAACGCATTTGCCTGCGCTTCGCCTCCATAGGTCTCATTGATTCCTACCACTCCCTGATCACTCTCAAGTTCTATGATGGTCCTCAAAGCGTAGGGAGCATGCAGACCATACGAACTCCTTAACGGGGGATCTGCAATGGCAATGGAATGAATGCGGAAATATTTTATTTTCATTTGATCTGGGTATGACGATTAATGTTTGATAATGACAATTATATGAGAGGGATGAATTTAGCCAACACCATGGTCACTAGCAAACCAACCAATCCCATCACCAGCAGGAGCATCGAAAAGTTTCTGATTGTTTCACCTTCCGTGAAGCCGCTCATTTTGCATATGATCCAGAAACCGCTGTCATTCATCCATGGAAATATTTTCGAACCGCATCCAATTACTATCGCAAGGTAAACCGGGTGAAAGCTTAACGCTCCAGGCGTGTTGAAAACGGTGAGCATCCCAACGGCTGTGATCATGGCTACCGTGGCCGACCCTTGAGCTGATCGAATCACCGCAGTAATAAAGAATGCTAATGGCAATACAGCCAATTTATAATCTGGTGCAATGCCCGCCAGCCAGCTGCCAATGGCGGTTTGTTGAAGCACTGCTCCGAATGCGCCGCCGGTAGAGGTGATCAGTATGATCGTCCCAGCACTGTAGATCGCATCTTCGATTGGCTTCTTCAATTCTTTGAGCCGATAGGCATACTGTCGCGCCAATAAAAAGAGCGCAACGACGGTCGCGATGAAAAGGGCAATGATCGGGTCTCCGGTAAGGCTGAAGAAGGACTTAATAATATATGGTATGGGAGGGTTGGCAGCTTCTATGATCGTTTGCCCTGAAATTAAAACGACGGGAAGCATAATCGGGAGGTTGGACATGAAAAATGATGGAAGTTGGCTAGTGTCCTTATCAAGCCAGGCTTTCAAGCCTTCAATGGATGTGTCGGCTGTTGGACGAAGAGGTATGTCCTGACGATTGTTAAGCCAAACGCCATAGACCAAACCGGCCGTTGAACAGACAAGCCCAACAATACTTCCCATGATAATCATTGTGCCGATGTTTACCCCCAATGCCCCGGCTGCAAACAATGGCCCTGGGGTGGGTGGCACCAATGAATGAGCCATCGTCCCCCCTGCAATAATCATCATCACATACAAAGCGTAAGATTTTGGTGCCCGGATTCCCATTGCTCTCGCCAATGGGATCATGAGGTAAAAGACGGTATCAAAGAAAATCGGAACTCCCAGAGCAAAGCTGCTTACCATATAGGCGAGCGGCGCTTTTTTAGGCCCGAAGACACTCAACATGGATCTTACAATTCTTTCTGCAGCGCCGCTGTCGAGCAGACATTTGCCGATGATGGAAGCCAGGACAATGAGCATCCCCACTTTTTCACACGTATCGCCAAAGCCCAACGCGATGCGCTTGCCCAGCGATTGATGCAAGAGTCCATCGGTTTGCTGCGGCGAAAAACCTTTGCTCGCAGCAAAACTCTCCAACATTGAATCAGGTGTTAACAAACCTACGGTGAGCGCTCCCAATAGCAGTGCTAAGATGGGATGGAGTTTCACCAATAGAATTCCGCCGAGTACGACCACGACACCAATAATCACCAGAATGATGGGACTCATGTTAGCAATTTAGGTCAGATGAATTCATTTCCAGGTTTATTGTTAGAGGCTTGACATCCAAAGGCACTTAATCTCTGGAACAAACCGAGCAGGTATATTCATAAAATCTTTGCATTCTCCTTAGCGTTGCTTGCCGCTTTGCGTGAAAAAATCAAAAGACGTGCGTTACTCCAGTAAATAAGCACTTCAATTAATTCTTTTTAAAATGGCCTTCGAATAGAGTTCAAAGTCTTTGTCCGGGGCAGCCAGCTCAAAGACCTCCCTGAATTCCATTTCATTTACCAACAGATATGTTTCTCGCGCGCGCCAGCCAACAGGTATGTTTTCAATACTTTCAGAAATGAAGGTGATGGTTTTTCCGTCAGCCGATATTGATTCCAGCTTATATTGATTCACAAACCCCTCGATATGAAATTGCCTTAATACGAAAGTCTTTCGGAAACGGTCATAACTAATATACCCGGCATCCTCATGAACCTCGCCTTTGGGTTGATCTACCGAGGGGGGATAGGTCGACTTGTTTTTCACTTCAATGAACTTCTTGTTCAACACAAATTGGTAAGAGCGCTGATATCTTCCAATCCCAGGTTGGCCTTCCGATGTTCCAATCCAATGACCAATTAAATGCCTAAGCGGCATCCAAAGACTATCTTGCTTTGAGATTTGGCTGAAGCAAGGAGCAGGTATGCATAAAACAAACAGGAGAATTATTCTTTTCATATTTTCCACCTCTTAGATCCAAGATACTAATTCTATCAATGGATTGCCCTCAAATCGCCTCAACCGGAAGAATTAACTATCAATACGCGGATCCCGGCCTCCATAATTATTACCTGATGTAATTCTTCTCTACCTGCAATTGTTCCCCGCGTCATGGGTACATGAAAACCAGAAGCGCCTGGCAGTATATTTTATTATATTTATATACACAAAACCCAATTACTATGGAAATGCAAGTCAACCTGATGGCTGTCCTCGCAGCTGTGGTCGCCAACTTTGTTCTGGGATTTATCTGGTACACCCCACTATTCGGAAAAGCGTGGGCGACAGAAAACAATTTTGACACCAGCGTCAAACCTACCAGTGGAGAAATGGCGAAGGGAATGATCTCGATGGTGATCGGTAATTTTCTTATGGCCTATGTATTCGCCCACAACATCATGGCATGGAGCTATGTTCCTGGAGCGAGCGAGATGTCTGCCATGGCGAACGTTTTGAGTTCAACGATGTTCACCTGGCTTGGCTTCTACCTTCCTGTCGATATTGGTACCGTTCTATGGGAAAGGAAATCATGGAAGCTTTTCGCGATCAATACGGGCTATCATTTTATGATGCTTCTGGTGGCTGCAGTAATCCTGATGATGATGTAACCAGCAAGCCTACGATTTTAGTTTTCACTATTTAATGATTTGATATTGGTCGAAAAGGTACTTCGTATTTCAATTGGCTACTTTAAGCCCGGTCAGACCGATGAGGTGGAGTCTTTACTTAACAACGAATTTAAAGAGTCCTTAATCCCGGCGATTTCAAAATTAAAGGGCAACCTTGGCTATTATGTCGGGATGGATAAAGAGAAGAATGCATTGACCAATGTAAGCATCTAGGAAACGAAGGAACACGCTTTGCAAATGACCACGCTCAAAGAAATGCTGGAGATGAGAACTACTTTTGAATCTCTTGGTATTCAATTCATCGAAATCACCAACCACCATATTCTTTGGAAATTACCATAAACCCTTCTTAACAAAACAAGACAATGAGAACGCAGTTAAGAAAACATATGCAAGGGCAGAAAGTGATTTTGTTGCTGGTGCTGACGAACCTGGTATATGGTTTTATGATTTTGATCACCATCCCTAAAGTCATGCAGTACACCCAGGGGATGAAAATATTTGACATGATGCCTGCGGGCCATGATGCAGCATATGCAAAAACACTCCTCGATACATTGGGAGACGAGGGAAGGAACGCTTATTTATATTCACAATTTCCAGCAGACCTGATCTACCCTGGACTTTTTGGAATTAGTTATTGCCTCTTGATTGGATACTTCCTGATGCAACTTGGGCAGTTTGAAAAACCAATGCTGACGCTTGCGCTATTGCCATTGATCGGTGGCACGTTCGACTATCTGGAAAATCTGGGAACCATCATCATGTTAACTTCGTACCCGGACTTCTCGCCCATGGTTTCCGGATTTGGAAATGTTTGTACAATACTTAAAAGCATCGCATCCACACTGTCTTTCATTACAGTGATCATCCTTTTGGTTTGGTGGGCCATCATGAAAATGAAACCACAAAGCACCACGGCCTAACTTCATGTGTGACCCTGATTGTGATCGGGATACTTCGGTCTCTGTTCAATCCTCTTTTTAAGTATATTTGATCATGCCTTCTTTGGTTCCCGGATGCGAGTATGATGTGTTCATCAGTTATCGCCAGAATGATAACCGATCTGGTTGGGTCGCTCAATTTGTCAATCACCTTCGCGAGGAATTATCCGCTACAATTAAAGATCCGGTCAACATTTACTTCGATGAAAACCCGCACGATGGCCTTCTGGATACCCATCATGTTGACAAGAGCCTGGAGGGAAAACTTAAGTGCGCGATATTTATCCCAGTCCTTTCCCGCACATATTGCGATCCTAAATCCTTTGCCTGGAATCATGAATTTCTTGCGTTCATCAAGTTGACCGATCAGGATGCGATTGGTCCTCATGTGAAGCTGTCAAACGGAAATGTTACAGCCCGTATGCTGCCCGTTCAAATTCATGACCTCGATGCAAGAGATCAGAGGCTCTACGAAGCTTCCGCCGGAGGCGCATTGCGATCCATCGACTTCACTTTCCGGTCGCAGGGTGTCAACAGGCCCTTATTGCCGGAAGATCCGCGTGCTGAAAACTTAAACAGATTTGTGTACCGGGATCAGATCAACAAGTTGGCAAATGCCATTTCAGAGATCATACTGAGTCTGACGCAGGAACCAGAAGCTGCCTCACGTTCGGCCAGAGAAAAGCCAAGGCATATTCTGGATACGATGCCTCCGGGAATGGGACCTGTCCAATGGTTTTTTCAGGAATTGCGTCGCAGAAACGTTCCTCGGGCGGGAATTGTATACATCGTCTTTGTTCTACTGCTACAACAGATTGTCTCTAGAGTTATTCCTGGCTATGAAAGCCTTGCTGCGGTACTCAGAATTTTTGTAGCAATTGGTTTTGTGATGGCCCTGGTTTTGGCCTGGCTCTTTGAGCTTGGACCGGATGGATGGATACGGACTACCTCACCAGCTTCCGCCAGCAATCCCTATAAGCCATCGCAAAAGAAGCCCTTCACCAGCTCCTGGGTAATCATTGGTCTTGCCATATTGCTTGCGCTGCAATACTATTATTACAAGGATCGATACCCAGACACTCAAGCCAACAACGACAAGTCCATTGCTGTACTTCCATTTGAAAACCGAAGCGACAGTAAAAACGACTCTTACCTTTCGGATGGCTTTACCGATGACATCATCAACCGCCTATACTTGCTTGGCGAATTGCGTGTCATTAGCCGTGCGTCCAGTCAGACTTACAAGGGTTCAAGTAAATCAATCAAGGCAATCGCCGATGAATTAAAAGTGTCGACCATCCTGACGGGAAGTGTTCAACGTGTGGGAGACATACTCAGGATCACCGTGCAACTTCAGAATGGGGCAAGCGACGAAATCATCTGGGGAGACATCTTCCAACGAACCGCAACGGATCTTTTATCCGTTCAGGCAGAAATTGCCCGTCAAGTGGCAAACGTGCTCAAGATCAAACTTAATGAGCTGGTTCAAGCGAGGTTGAACAAGAAGCCAACGGAGAACAGTACGGCATACGAGTACTTCCTGAAGGGCCGAAGTTTGTTCAATTACAATAATCCGGACTCCACTGACCAGGCAATCGCTCAATATAAGATGGCAATCGCACTTGACCCCAATTATGCATTAGCTTATTCAGGACTTGGTGATGCCTATGGACAACTGCACGCACGTTTTGCCCGTGGTGTACAATGGATTGATTCGAGCATTGCAGCCGGGAGCAAAGCTGTGAGACTCGACTCGACTTCTTCAGATGCTTATAAAGCGCTTGCACTTGCCTACAACTACGCAAGACAATATGATACGGCCTTTGTTCTTTTGGAGAAGGCAGTGGAAAAGAACCCGTATAATGCCCAGGCGATCAGCAACCTGGGGACTTCTTATTTTTTCAAATTGGAATATGGTGAAGCGTTGCGTTTGCACAAGCGGGCAGCTGGGCTTAATCCAAGAAATGCTACGCCATTCCAATTGGTGGGATGGATTTATCGTCTGCTCGGCGACCTGCCCGAGGCCGAATCCTGGTTGACAACATCCATAAACATCGATGGTAGATTTTGGGACACCTATCGTGAACTTGCCTTTGCGTACTGTTCTGAAGGGAAGAATTCAGAGGCGCTGAAGCTGATTCCTAAGATGTTTGAATTTGTGAAGCGAGATACTCGGCCGCTTGAAAACGCAGCCCGCATAGCGCATTTTGCAGGAGACACTCAGCTGGCAAAGTCGCTATTTCAAGAGTCCATCCAAAAGAATATCTCATATCAGAGTGACCCCAACACATTAAGTGCTATAGGACTAGGTCAGATCTTCCTAGAAGAGGGCAACAAGGTAGAAGCGGAAATCTACCTAACGCATGCATTGGAATTAAATCTCAATGAGATCAAGAAGGGATCACCTGATGATGACCCACCTTTTAATGTTGCAGCGATTTATGCCATCCAGGGAAAGCGCGCAGAATCGCTTCAATGGCTTCAAAATGCCATTGAGAAGAAGTGGATTGACTACGCGCAAGTAGAATACGGCCCGTACTTTGTCAAGTTCCGGGCCGACCCTTACTTTCAAGAGAAATTATCAGTCGTTCGTAAAAAGGTCGCTGCTATCCGGGAGGCAGCTAAAGATCGCTAAGGAACGCGACGACCCGGATGATACTCTTTGGTAGGTGGCGTAGGAGGGCATACCTTGGATAGAGATCCGACAAACGGAGCTGATCCTCTCGCATGTATCACTCCTGAAATCACCGCCGCCGCCATGGACGTACCTGACTTGGTGTCAAATAAATTATTTAGTGTAGGCCTTGTCGGATCTCTGTAGGTTGAAAACACGTTCGATCCTACTGCAGCGATATCAACCGGCCCACCATAATTGGAATAAACTGCACAATCCCAATTGCACTTCATGGCAGCGACGGTGTAGATGTTACCCTTCTTCGCGGTAGTTCCTTCAAGACAAGCTGGAAAAGCGTCAGCCGCATCACCGTAATAGTTACCTGCAGCTATCACAATGAAATTATCATTATCCGCAAGGATATTCAGCACTGATCTGAATCCGACAGGGTTTGAAGGATCGTTAGTACACAGATCATGATCCTTGCTTCCGAGGCTCAAATTAATTACATCACCACTTCTACCAAAGCCGGCGATATGATTTAAGGCACCGAGGACGTCATGCCATATACCTTTTCCCGATTTATCAAGGACTTTGATCGGAGCAACGCGTGCCTTAGGTGAAACACCTAATTTCACACACGAAGTAATGGCTCCACCTGTAGTGGGTCCACCTATTTTAAATCTGGCCATCGTTGCAGCAGCAATGCCAGCAACATGCGTTCCATGTCCATTGTCGTCATCTGTGGTTGTTCCGGCAATAAAACTTTTCGCCCAGGGGGCACCCATAATATTTGGTAAATTTTGATGCGGCCCTACACCTGTATCAACAATCCAAATAAACTTTCTGTTAGGGTTAGGTCCGGGAGGTTCATTGGCAGGTCCTCCCGCAGTTTTCACTGCACAAGAAGTTAAGCAATCTGTACCGGGAGGTGTGCATTGGTGAGGAGGAGCGCATCCGCCCGGAAGCGGAGCCAAATCCCGTTTAATCAAAAAATCGCTCTGTTGCTGCATAGGGTCGTCCTGCTGCATAGGATCATCTTGCTGCATAGGATCATCCAAATTGAACGGATCATCGGCTGATGCTGCACCGACCTCCGGATACAAGTTATCGTTCTGATCATTGAATTCCTTGGCTGTCTTCTCATCGAGTTCGGTAACAAAAGCAACAGTGCCATCTACATAAATCAAGGATTCAGAATATTTTAGTTCATTCTTTTTGCAAAAAGCAATCACACTATCTTTCTTTTCCCTTCGCCTTGCATCAATTCGGCTCTGTTGTTCCGCACTATCCAGTATCCTCTTCGTAATTGCCTTCCGCTCAAAGATTAGCGGTTTCGACCAGGATCGATTCATGTAAACAATATAGTTTCTTTTGTTTGGTTGCTTTTCCCCATTTTGGGCCGGGCCTGTTTTATCAGTTGGAGCTGAACAAGTCACCAGCAGCAATGTAATTGCCACCAGCATGAACAGATTAAAGCGTCGCATAGCAATTTGGGTTTGGGTGGATGAAATTAAACATACTCCAATCAAAATCAAGTATTAAAGACTTTTTTCTGGCCTTTGGCGAGGGTTTTTCTTTTGCAATTATTGCAACTGGTTGCAAGTCTTGATCCACCTCAGATGAAGAGAGTCATGGATGAATAGTTTCATTTTAAAATATTCCTAAGCGGCGAGCGGCAATTACCTGAACTCATACCCCAACCCCATCACCTGCGTGAGCAACGTGTTGGGAGCATCCGTAGCCGTAACCCTTCCTTCCAGCTCGGGCGCAATGGGCGAATGTAAAACGAGGTATTCCTGAATAATTTTATGGAGTGCAGACCCGAGGCGTGTCGGAGCCGTCACATCATCGATGCGGCAAATAGTAGTGTCAGGATCACCTTCACGTTCGCAGGCCACGAAAGTGTAGGTCTTGTTACGGTCAATGGGTTGGCCTTTGATCTTGATCCAGTTTACACGCTTGCCGTCATCGTTGGCAATCGTGAAATTGATCTCCATGCCATTGAACCTCACCACCCAGCCGCCAAAACGTTTGGACGGATCCTTCGCAAAAGCATTTTGCAATTCCTTCTCCATCCAGTTCCAAAGTTGTTTTCCGGTCACCGTTCCTCGCTTCGCTTCACTGTCGACTGGCAACATGCTCCATAGGAAATCCATCGTGATTTCAGCCAACCCTGTTTTTGGATCAGGGACCAACGGCGGACAAAAACGGAAGCCGTTGCTCAACGCTATGTCAGGATGGTACTTCCACATGATCGCATCCGTAATAAAATTATCCATGGGCGTCTCCATCACATAATACCGAACGAGCGGGGTTTTCGTGGATCCGATCACACGATCGAGTTCTTTGCGATACGGCTCGCGCGCTGCGCTCACCAGGGCTTTCATTTCTTCATCCTCTTTATACTTGTCAGGATCTACATCGAGCAACTGATAGGCATGGTCTTTGATCACCCCATCTTCAATGACAAAATCCAGCTTCGCGACAAAGGAACCGAACGCGCCTGGCTCAGTGACTTTTGCATTTGCTGCCTGAACGGGCACCCGAATGCGTTCATGCGTGTCTGCGCCAAGAATATAATCCACTCCTTTTGTAAAAGGCATGTTGGCAAGCCCCACCTGCTGGGCAAGGCCCATGTGCGTTAATAAGATCACAAGGTGGCAGCCTTCATATTCACGAAGCAGTTGAATGTACTTCGCTACATTTTTTTCGGGTTGTGTGAATTGAATGCCCGCACTGTAAGCCGGAGATTGACGCTTGGGCGTGAGTGGATCATTGTAACCAATAAAGCCAATCTTAATCCCTCCAAGTCGCTTCACATAATAAGGTGGAAAAATCAATTCGCCATTGTTGCTATCATTTGTTTGGTGAAACATATTGGCGCACACTTTTGCGCCGTTGTACCCAAACATGTCTTTCATCATCATTTCCTTGCCATACACTACTTCCCAGTTGCCAGGGAGCATGAGGTCATATCCGATGTTGTTCATCAAAGGAACAATGGCCTGACCTTTCGTCAACGCTGCCACACCACCACCTTGAAAACAATCGCCACCGTCAATTACCAATGTATTCTGAGCATTTTCGTTGCGCAACTGGTTGATCATACTCTTGAGGGTGGCGAAACCTCCACGTTTTTTATACACAGGTTTCCCATGCTCGATGAAAAATTCGTCATGGACGAGAAGTTGTGAGTGAATGTCAGCTGTATGCAGCAATGAAACAACAATGGCCTTCCCCTGCTTCACAGCGTTGTTGTGCTGGATCTCCTTGTTTTTATGCGCACCATCCTCTTGAGTCAATGCAGAAACCGAAAAGGGTGTGACTAGTCCGACACCCAGGGCCAGACCGGCAGTCTTTTTTAAGAATTCCCTGCGGCTGTCAGCTGCAACTTGCAGGTGCAATCTCCTCTCCTGTTCAGAAACAAGTGCCTCCGAACAGGATTGACAGGCGCAATGAGCGCTGTGATGACTCATGGTAAATGTTAGTAAATGATAAAGGTTAATTCGATGGCCAAGATAAATGCAATTTCATGCAAAGGTGCAAAGGAAGTTGCACTTCAATCCTTTCGGCAATAAAATCTTAGTGCCTATTCAAAAAAAGGAATCCCCGGAGTTGCATACTTGCGCAGTCCATCTTCAATCAATTCAAGTCCAATCCCCGGTTTGTCAGATACTTTCAGAAAACTGTTCTTTATAATCGGCACTTCAACCAGAATTCCATCCCAATCAGAAATTGTTTTTTGATTTGATTCAAGCATGAAAAAGTTGGGGACGGCAGCACAAACATGAGCGGAAGCCATCATGGCAAAGGGTGAGCCCACCATGTGTGGAGCAAAGGGCACGTAGTGTGCATTGGCTATGTTGGCGATCCTTTGCGCCTCACCGATCCCTCCGCATTTCTGGACGTCGGGCATAATAATATCTGCGGCTTTCATCTCAAGCAAAGTTTCAAATTGATGGATCAGGAAGAGATTTTCACCTGCACAGATCGGTGTGCTCGAAGACAATGTGACCTCCCTCATAACTTCCATATTTTCGGCCGGCACCGGTTCCTCAATCCACGTAAGGTTATAAGGTTCAAGAGCCTGCACCAGGCGTAGCGCTGTGGGAAGATCAAATCTTGTATGCATATCAATCATGACCGCCATATCGGGCCCTACCGCCGACCTTACCGCGGCGACGGTATTGATTATCCTTGCATTCTCCTTGTTATTATTAGTCCTGTTGTAAGCATCCTGTTTGTTTGGATCCTCTTCAAATGCGGAGAAATCGACCCAAAACTTAACGGCATCATAACCTGCATTTTTTGCTGCAAGACAGGAGGCAGCGATTCGCTCCGGCGGTCCTGCATTGTCAACTGGGTGCGTGTACAGGTGAACGGAGTCTCTGAATTTTCCACCTAGAAGCTGGTAGACCGGTAACGCCAATGCTTTTCCGGCCAAGTCCCACAGCGCAATATCAATCGCTGATAGCACTGCAACAAACACGCCCGACTGAGAGCCGACAAATGGTGCCAGCGGATTTACCCGACGCAGATCTTCAAACAATCTATTCACATTGATTGGATTTTTTCCAATGAGCTTGTCCCCTAATTGTTTGGCGAGATAGTAAGTCCCACCCACGGCATCCACCGCTTCTCCATACCCGGTGATCCCCTGGTTGGTCTCGATCTTGATAAACATCTTCCTTTGGTCGGCGAGGAAATAAGCGGATGAAACTTTTGTGATCTTAAGGTCGCTGGGACCTGAGGCAAGCGGCTGAGCGCTTATTGCATTTTGGAATCCAATACCAAAATTCGTTAGAAGTGTTGCCCCTGCTGTACTCGCAACTACCTTTTTCAAGAACGACCGTCGTGAATCTGTCATGATATTCTTTTTAAGTAATTTGATAAATATTGAATCGTATGCAACATTAAAGTACACAATCTTTTAACAGCCGGCCTTGAATTACCAGCCATGATTCTCACGAAACACCTTATATTAAACTATCGCAAGATCGGAGGCCTCCGATGTTGAGTGGCTTGTTCATAAGAATATGCCAGTTTGATCAACGTCGGTTCGTCGTACATCCTTCCCAGGAATTGAATACCTGCAGGTAAATTGCCACTTGTAAAACCCATGGGTACGGTAAAGGCTGGCTGCCCGGTGTGCGGTGCAATGACCTGACTGTTGTCACCTTTATATTCTTCCTCGAAGGCCACGATCCTGGCGGGCTTGTTATTCCAGCTTGGATATACAATCGCATCCAGTTGCAGAGAATCCATTTGTTTTACGATGGCATCCCGAAAGGCAATGCGCCTGACGTCGGTGTATGGATCCAGACATGGAATCTCCGGATTCTCACGTCTGCCACTGTTTTTCAAATGATTATCGAGGCGTGCAGCAGCAAATTCCGATTTGGTCCCTATCCGGATGATGTCTTCCAATATCTTCAAAGTGTCGCGTTGCACATAGGTTTTTAGAAAGGACTCTACATCGGCTTTGAACATTGAACACCATTGATTTTTCCTTAAGCTTGAAAAGTCTACGACTGTGACCGGGTCAACAATGGTTGCACCCTCCGATTTCATATCAGCAAGTGCTTTTTCAAACAAGGCCAGGACTTCTGGATCGGGATTATCATTACTTAATTCCCTCAAGACACCGATTCTGGCGCTACGCAGACCATCCTTTTTCAAAAATTGTTGATAGTTGCCGGGACTTTTGCCTTTGGAATAATTCGTCATCGGGTCCTGTGGATCGCCGCCTACCATGACTTCGAGTACCCGCGTCGCGTCAGATACCGTGCGGCACATGGGCCCCACCACATCGTTGCGAAGATAGAGCGGTACGATGCCGCTCCTGCTGACGAGCCCGAGCGTAGTCCTGAATCCTACCAATGAATTGTGTGAGGAAGGGCCTCTTATAGAATTGCCAGTATCAGTGCCCAACCCTACTGTACAAAAATTTGCCGCTACCGAAGCGCCTGTGCCTCCGCTGGAGCCGGCTGGAACATGCAGCAGGTTGTATGGATTTCGGGTGATGCCTCCCGTTGAACTTTCAGAGTGCATTGGACTGAAGGCCCACTCTGCCATGTTGGATTTCGCCAACAATATGGCTCCTGATTTAAGAAGTTTCTCAATCACAAAGGCATCGTCATCCGGCATATAGTCACGCAAGGCTAGCGCGCCCGCAGTCGTTGGGAATCCTTTGGTATTAATATTATCTTTTACAATCATTGGAATCCCATGGAGCGGACGGAGGATGCCGGTTTTTCTATATTCTTCATCAAGCTCCTTGGCTACTGTGAGCGCATTCTGATTGATGAAAGTGATTGAATTGATGGAGTCATCAAATTGTTCAATCTGCTTGAGGTAGGCGGATACCAATTGCTGACTATTGTATCGGCCATCGGCATACGCCTCATGAATTTCGCTGATTGTCAACTCCTCCAGATCCAGTTTCCCGGATGATGGTGGTAATTGACATCCAGTGAGTGCAGTCAACATTATGATGCCGGTATGAAAGAGGTTCTTTAAGTTCATAGACTATGATTGAAAATCGGTTTTCAGATGATGGTGCCTGTTAGTCTCGCGTGTGGTCATTTAAATTTAATAAAAGTAACCGGACTTCATGCTCCTGAAAAGGAAGTTGTTCATAGCATAAACTACGATATCATGCGACGAGTGGCCTATGACCTTCGGTGCTGCTCTCTCATCAATCCGGATTAGTCGAATAATATCCATTTCAATTTTGTCAACGATGTACTATATTCCAACTTCGTTACCAACCAAAAGAGTCTATGAAAAAAATCTCAATCACTTTACTCGTGCTGACATCATTAGTACAGGTCTCGATCAGCCAAAACAAATGGACGCCCGAAAAAATGATGCAGTACAAAAACATTACGGATACCAATATTTCACCCGATGGCAAATACATCGCCTACGTGGTAAGGGCGCCGATCATGGAAGGTGAAAAGTCTGAATACAACACTCAAATATGGGTTGCCGCATCTGATGGTTCCTTTGACCTGCAATATACACGAGGTGAAAAATCATCCACGGCTCCACAATTTTCTCCTGACGGAAAACAAATTGCATTCCTTTCCAATCGGGTCGAGGATAAAGACCAGGTATTTGTGATGAGGCTCATGGGCGGTGAGCCAGAAAAGATTAGCGAAGCAAAGAGCGGGGTTTCTTCCTTCAAATGGTCGCCAGATGGGGTGCGCATTGCCTACCTCATGAAGGATCCGGAAACCAAAGAGGAGGAGAAAATGAAAAAGGAAAAAATGATGTGATCCTGATCGATAAGAATTTTAAGTACAACCACCTTTACACCATTCCGGTTTCATCCGACAAGACTGGAAAGCGCAACATCAAGCGGTTAACATCGGGCGCTTATCATGTCAATGGATTTGACTGGTCCCCTGATGGTGCTTCCATTGTTTTTTCATTCGCACCCAATCCAAAAATAAATGATGCCGGTTTGGAATCTGATATATCCATTGCCCCGTCAGACAGCGGCAAAATTACCTCTCTGGTGAAAAGACCTGGTGTGGACGTGAGCCCGCTCTACTCGCCAGACGGAAAGTGGATTGCATTTCAATCTACAGGTGGCAGGCCGGAACGTGTTGGCCTTAGTGATGTCTACAAGGTTGCTGTCACTGGCGGAGAACCAGTTGAACTTCAAAAAACACCAGACCGAAATGCGAACATTGTGGATTGGGCACAGGATGGCTCCTATCTTTTTGTCTCTGAAAACTATAAAACTTCCGCAGTGTTGCTTGCCCTCCCTTCCAATAAAGATGTCAAAGCACTCAAGGGTGACTATCTGGCGTATTCAGATTCAAAATTGCCCATCATTACCAGCCTGAAAGGTGTCAGCAGTTCATTCTCGGTAAGTAAATCTGGAAATAGAATGAGCTATGTATTTGAAGATGTCAATACACCCAAAGAAGTTTTCACAGCGGGCATTAAAGGTGAAGGCAATAAAAAAGTGAGTGGTGTCAATGCAAATTTTAATCCGCCACCATTGGGTAAAACAGAACTGATCTCCTGGAAGTCAAAAGACGGGCTGATGATTGAGGGCCTTCTCACCTACCCTGTTGATTTTGAGAAGGGAAAAAAGTATCCGATCGTACTCCAGATCCATGGCGGTCCTGCGGGAGTTTTTTCGCAGAGTTACACCGGAGCTCCCGGAATTTATATGACGCAATACTTTGCCCAAAAAGGTTTTGTGGTGCTAAGACCAAATCCTCGCGGCAGTTCTGGCTACGGAAAAGACTTTCGGTATTCCAATGTGCGCGACTGGGGGTTTGGAGATTATCAAGATCTGATGACAGGCGTGGATTATGTTCTGGACATGGGCATTGCCGAAAGCAGCAAACAATTTGTGATGGGCTGGAGCTACGGCGGTTATATGACCAGCTGGGTAGTGACACAAACCAACCGATTTAAGGCGGCCAGCATGGGCGCTGGCTTACCCAATCTGGTGAGCATGGTTACAACCACGGATATTCCAGATTACCTGGTTGCACATGCCGGTGGAAAAGAGTTCTGGGAAGATTATGCAGAATACGAAAAACACTCTGCCATTTATCAAATTAAGAATGTCACAACGCCTACTCAGGTAATTCATGGAGCCAATGACCTGCGTGTGCCGTTGACGCAAGGGCAGGAATTCTACACCGCCCTTCTGCGCAAGGGGGTTGACACAGAAATGATTGTTTATCCGCGCACGCCCCATGGGCCACAAGAGCCAAAACTTTTGATGGATGTGTCACCCAGGATTATGACTTGGTTTGAAAAGTATTTGAAGTAGGATAAAAAAAGAGGCTTAAGTGCCTCTTTTCATTTCTTGTTATTTACTTTTCAGAGAATCCGTTTTGGTACCGTTTTTCCCGTGGTGCTGCTCCATGCAGGCGCCGTGATTGCGAAAGCCTTGGTGGTCTGTGTGCGGTTTGCCGACAAAGGCAACCAGTGCTCCGAACGTAAGGCCCGCGGCCGTCAGTCCGATTAAAAATCTTGTTCCACGTTTCATGTTGATTTGATTTTAGAATTCTGAAATTATTTGTTTTGTGTTGCTGCAGTTTGATCGGGCTGGCAACGACCTCGCTTATTCTTGAACGCGGTGTACTCTTCATCGCTCATGCTACGGATTTTGTCTGCCATAGCGAAGCGACCGTAGTGACCACGCCCTCGCCAGAAGAATCTGAATAACGCTCCTGCGATAAGAATGAAGAGCATCACTTTGATCAGGAGGAATGGCGCAAAAAATGCGATGGTTCCGAAAAGGATGCCCACGACAATGACTTTGACAATTGACTTGTTCATGTTTTTAATGATTAATTGAAAACTATTTTGACTAAGAAGGTGGCTTTTCAGATTACGTAACCGGTGCGTAAAGATGTAACACGCTCCTTCTGAAAATGGAGACGGCTAAGTCATTGAATTTATTTTAATCACTCAGGAATATTTTTAGGCATCACCGCAAATGCCTGTAGGGATATGCAGGTCTGTTCAAAGGTAAGGTCCTGAGCATGTTATTTGATGAGGCTCAATCCCTCCGTCGCGGAAGCATCCTTTGGGGATAACAGCAATACTTTGCCGAAGAGAATTTTTGCTTCCCTTGTCTTACCAAGGCGGTAGTTTGTCCAGGCCAGCATGAGAAGACCATCATAACCGAATGGATACAGGTTCACGACTTTTTCAAAATATTTTGCGCAGGCTGCAAAATTCTTCTTGTTGTATTCGATAAATCCCAATTGATAATTGGCCGTTGTATTTTGAGGATCTATCTCTAACACTTTCTTATACTGGCCAACCACAACATCCCAATTACCCAATGCTGCAGATGGATAAATAAGCCCCAGCTTGGCTTCGATAGAATAAGGCATCAGGGCTGTCGCTTTTTCATAGTAAGAGGCAGACTCGGTCAACAGACCAGCCTCATAGTTCAACCACCCAAGTCTGAGGTTGATTTCATATGACTTTGGATCATACATGGATTTCAATGGTTCAATGGCCCCGGAGAACTCCTTCTTACTTTCTTTTTCATAGCTTTTGGCAAAAGCAGTTTGCAACGGGTCATTTTGAGCGTTTGACAGAAGGGAAAATCCCATCATTATTACTGATATGCAGAACTTCTTTTTCATCATGGTATAAATTTAAGTCCTAGAACAATGGTTGAATAGGTATAGTTGAATTGGGTGGGTGACTGACGGTATTCCTTATTTTCGAAAATGAACAGACCATATATACTGAAATGATTTGATAGCGCCAGATCTGCCATGCCCGTCCATCTACTTGAAGTCAGGTCGGGGGAATTGTTGACAATATACCCGCCACGCTCGATAAGATTTGCATTCACATTCCAATAATAGTTAGCCTGAAGATAAAGCCCGGAAACAGGCTTTAAAGAAACAAACGGATTCCATGCTATTGCACTCCCAAATTGAGATTCATAATGATAATAAGCAATATTTCCCACGGCAAGGCCACTTGTTCCAAAGGGATACAATGTCAATGAAAACTGTTGAATATATTGATTGAAGCCTTCCACATTTGAAAAAGTGCTGGCCAATGCGAGATCGGCATAACTCAATCTTTTGCTGACGGAGACCGCAGTAATGAGAGAACTTGCGCTGACGGTAGTTTGCGTTGTCACGGGTGGGCGATTGCCAACCCGGGGGGAAGTAAAGGTGGAAATCGTTGATCGACCAATAGCATGAACCACTGGCGTCAGCATCCAGCCACTTTTAAATGGAATATTTGCACCGAGGTAATACTGATATTGTGAGAAGTCTCCGATGGTGACTGTTTGTTGGTAAAAGTTGATCGCATGCGTGAGCGATAGTTTGTTGCCCAGAGTATGATTCAAACCTGCTTGAAAATACAATGCGGTATTGAAGTAGTCAGGTCGGCTTGATATTTTGGGGCCCCCTTCAGCAAAGGCCACATTTACATTTCCCCACTGATCCAATCTTATTTTCTTCTTCAGATCTGGGGTGAAGTCCTTGGCTACCTTCCGTGCTTCATCATATTGACCCGAAAAAAAAAGGCTGTAGTAATAATATTCCTGGGCCGTTTCATCCTGTGAATTAAACTGGAGTGCCTTTCGGAAATGTTTCCCGGCAAGGCGGTACTGCTGAATTTCATAGTAGGCAATGCCGATACGCATGCGAAGATAAAAGTAATCGACATTACGTTGGAGGGCTTCCTTTCCAAAGTCAATTAATGTGCCCCAGTTTTTGTCAAGGTAGAGTTGATAGCTCTTTTCCTCCACCACTCTGGAATTCAACGATTCCTGGGCCATGCCGCAGCAGGAGGCTAAAAACCATAAGACTAAGCTAAGGGCGACGCTTCGATGCATAGATTGCCATCTATAATTTTAATGCTGGAAATAGCGTGATCTTTCAACGTCAATTGAAAATCAATACCCCGGAGTTGACGCCGGCCTCGCCATACTTTTACAGTGGAATTCATTTTAATAATACCGGAGTCATTGTCATCATCCTGTTGCTCAAAGATAATCTGATATTTTGCCTTCAGGTACATATAAAATGGCGCAGCAAAATCCTGTATATATTTCTGAATCCCCGAATAAAACGAATCGAGTGGTAACTTGTCCTCCACTGTCAATCCCGGATAGTACCCAAGTAATACCTTGTAGGCACCCAGATAAAAATAATATAGGAGTGAATTCTTGTCTCCTTTAAATTCGGTGAAGTAATGCAACGTTTCATTATTGACGAAGTAGGCTACTGAATCAGAGTGCCGGCAATAGAGGTAACTGTGATTTAGGGAATCAACCATGACTTCCCATTCTGCCTTTTCCGGTTTATTTCCTGATCGCGTGACATGGAATTTCATCCTCTGACCTGGGATAAACCGGAATGCCTCCTTCAATGAAGGTGTGAGTACAGGCTTCGAAATAATTTGCCCTTCCTCAGGCACCTCGAATGAATGAAGCTGAAACTTTCCATCGTAGTGACTAATAAAATAGCTAATCGGGTAGAATAAGGTTTTGGCACCCACGGCGGGCAAGGCCTGAAGTTGGAAATGAATATGTGGCTCTGGTGATCGGCCGGAACTCCCACACAAGGCCAACAACTCTCCTTTGTGAACATAGTCTCCCACCTTGACATTAAAACTGCCCATTTTAATGTGGCTGATTTTGCTGTAGAAATAGTCGCCATGGTGGATGACAATGGAGTTGCCCCAGTTTTCACCCATATTCACTTCCCCTATGGGGTTATCTTCGATATTATCAATAATCGTTACCACATAACCTGCTGAGGGTGCCAGCACAGGCAATCCATAACAATAGAAATCCGTGACTTTCTCGCCAGGCAATTGAAAAGTTTTGCCTGCCTCCCCAGTGACGACAAAATCGAGGGCATATTGCCATTCTCCTTTATGCGTAATATTTCCAGCGTGACCCTGTGATACACGCCAGGATCCAAAGAAAGGTAAATGGATATGAAAGTATGTGTCGTTCCTAAAACGCTCCACCTGGGTTTCAAAGGCATACAGATTCCTTTCAGGAGAATACTGTTGATAGGTGGTGAGTGCTAGATCTTTCACCACCAACCTTTGGTGAAGCATGGCCATCACCATCATCACGACCATTGAAAATGGCAATGAATAAACCGGGAGCTGAAAGCTCAGTAGGATTCCATTCAGGGCACTGATCAACAAGCTGATCAGTGGTGTGGTTAAGATTACCAGCAGGTAAGACTTGGCAGAAGGTATAAGAAAAAAACCACCCAATGCAATGGCCGAAAGGATAAAATTAAATCCGATAAAACTGTAGCTGAGCTCGGTCAGATTGCCCTGCACTCCATAGCAAAAAAGATACCCCGTATAAAAACCAATCAACGAAAGTGTAAAAGAAATTCTGGAATAAACCAATAACCCTATTGCGATCAATAATCCTGAAATAATGTTATACTGAAAAAAGATCGCGCCGATGGATTTGAGATATACATCCAACGCCAGCGGAATTTGAATTAAGCTAATCTTCTCGTTGAATGCCACCAACCCGGCGCCTCCATAACTCCATAATTCATTCAACGAATAAACTCCGCGCTCACTAAGATGAAGCGCATCAAAATTTCGCGCGCTTAATAGAATGATCCACACCGCCAAGACAAAAGGTATGCTAAGGTATGGAAGTCTGAAACTCTCAAGCAATGCGGAAATGGAAGAGGTGATGACCAGAGTAAGGAAACTTGCCAGAAAAAGTGTGGCTAGAAAAGCAATGTTAACTTGATAACAAATGCCCATTGCGAGTCCGACCATCAAACTATTATATCCAAGGCTGCCATTCCGGATCAGGACCTTACTAAGCCCTATCCATTGGCCCATTAGAATTGTGATGATTAAAGAAAGCATTCCGCTCGCGCCCACATAAGGGTCGGCAAAAGATGCGATCAGCAACAGCAATGAAAGACGTTTGCTGTTGGATAAAAGTACCTGCCCATAACTGTGAAGCAGACTTTCAAAGTAAAACAAATAGGGTTCGGATAATTTCAATACAGGTCTTATACTTTATGTTCTTTCAGATAAGCAGGTAGTACCTCTTCATTTTCAATACTCTTGATAGTCTCACGCTTTCGGATCAGGTGAGGTTTTTCATTTTTATCGATCATCACAATGGCCGGACGCAAGGAGATAAACTGCATCCACTGAGTCATATTGTAAGCGCCGACCGTATGCACGACCACATGGTCATTTCGCTTAAGTGGAGGAAGCGTGACGTTTTCCCTGATCACATCAATATTCATACATAAGGGCCCGTAAAGTACTGCATCTTCAGTGTATTGACTAAACTCCTGGGCAGGACTTATCTTATGGTCATACCAAAAAGAAGTAAAAAGAATATTGACTCCAAAATCCATAATCGTGGCTCTTCGGCCGTCGGACAAGCGCTTGTTTGATAGCACTGTACCCAGAAGGTATCCCGCCTCATCAATCAGCGATCGCCCTGATTCTAGTACAAGCAAAGGGATATCATCTTCCACAAACCCGGCATTCAGAATGGAAGTACTGATAGCTTCTGCAAACTGGTCAAAGGAGGGTACCGTATCTACTCCCTGGAGGTAAGAACCCTTCAGCGTATTCCGGGAGGCAAAACCTCCACCCATGTCAATGTACTGAATTGATTTCTTGAATTTTTTCTTGATGCTTATTGCCAATTCACTAAGTTTTCGTGCCGCAATGCCATACGCGCTTGGTGCCAGCATAAAGGTGCCGATGTGGCAATGCAAGCCCACCAAATCCATTTTGTCATTCAGCATGATTTTATTGATGGCATCCCAAGCCTGCTCGTTTTCATAATTGAAACCAAATCGGTCCCAGATAGGATAGACCCCCGTGTCCATATTCACACGGATGGCGACCCTTGGCCTTTTCTTCATCTCAACAGCCAGTTCCTTGATCAGATAAAGTTCATCGAGGTGGTCGATGTGAATGAGTGAATTATGATCAATGGCAAGACGCAGTTCGGCTTCAGTTTTATCTGGGCCATTGAAAATAATCTTGCTGCCCTGCACTTTGTTGTTCAGCGCTTTCTGATATTCAAATCCGGAAACTACCTCCGCCCATGAGCCTTCCTGATGAAATACCTGGCAGACGGCATTCACATAATTGGTCTTGTATGACCAGGCAAATTGTACTTTCGGATATCGGGTTTTGAAGGCTCGGCTTGCATCACGGAAAGTTTTACGGATCATTCCCTCCGAAATCACAAAGAGCGGCGAGCCAAATTGTTCAATCAGATCCGCTACCGCATTGCCTTCAATATGCGTAACTGGTTTATATTCGGTTTTCGTTCCAAACTTATTCATCACCCCTACATTGAGGCGCTGAATGACAGGACGTTCATATGGAAGCTTCTTCATAGTTATTATAGTTCTCCTAGTGTTGATATTTTTTCAAATTGATCAAGATTGACGATCATATCGTACGAGTATCGGATAAACATTTTACCGATGTCATACTTTGTGGCTGGTTTCACTTTTTGACCTAACGCCAGCTTAATCAATGATTCAGGATGATTCTGCCCACATCCCACCGCCAGGTATACCCATGCAGGGAAGCGCGGATTGATTTCCAGCAAGTAGTACTTGTCATCAGAAGTTTTAATCATTTCCAGCTCAAGACCGCCGCGCCATTTAGTGGCTTTGATCATCCTCGTCGCGATTGCCAATAACTTCTTGTCATCGATGGAAATACCCGCCCACGCTTTTCCCTTGTCAGTGATGAATTGCTTTCGCATAGGTACAGCGCCAATTGTATTTCCTTTTCCGTCTCCAAGGGCTGTGACGTTTACTTCAGTTCCGTACACATATTCCTGAATGATGACCGGCAGGCCCCATTTGGCACTTATCTTATTGAAAAAGGTATGAACCTGCTCAGGAGAATAGGCGATGGACGCATCATAGAATTTTCCCTTCACCACCAGTGGATAGCTAAACTTGTCTTTCAACGCCCCAATTTCGTTTGCGCTGAAAATCATTTTGCTATAAGGTACTTTGATTTTATACCTTTTTCCAAACTCGGATAAGTTGGCTTTGTGCCGCTCTTCAAACTGATGAATGGTAGGCATAAAGGTCTTGATGCCCAGCTTTTTCAACGGCCCAACCAGGTGAATGAAATTAAAAAGTTCAGCATCAAAATTCGGAATGATTACATCCAGTTTTTCTTTCGAATGGATATACTTAATCCGCTTCATCAGAACATCCATACCGGTAGATGGAAGCGGTATTTGATACGTTTTGTTGACAAGGTCGTGCATATATATTCCTGGCTCCAGAGTCTCGTAGCTCAGACCTATGATGCGCACATCGAAGATCTTGCTTTCGCGCAATGCGCGGATGACAGAAACACCAGGCCCCGGGCTATCAATTGCATTGAGCCCCGTGACGGCGATATTAATTTTTTTCTTTGCCATCGCCTTCTGTCAATTTTAAGTTGTCGAGGGTACTTACAAAATCAAATAAGTCTTTTTCAAAGCTTACCTCGTCAATCAGATACTTTTTCACGATCATCACTTTGACCTCATTTGTGTCGCTGCCATCCTTAAGGGCGCGGATGATTTCCAGTCCAATGGGATTGGTCGAAAAGGAATCTCCGGTTGAGGGATTGAATACAAACCCGGAGTCACTCAGGGCGAGATTTTTTTTGAGTTTCATAGTCAATTGTTTTTTCCTGGTCAATACATTATTTGATAAGTCCCAATTTATGCGAATAGGTAACAACTGCAGTTTCTTGGAATTATCCTCAATTAACTCAAATCCCTCTTTTTGAAGAATCTCATTAAGCAGTTGAGGCGTTGAGGCGTCGCAATCTGGGCATCATAACGGATCTGTGCTTCCCCCAGCTCGATACGAAGTACTTTGATAAATCCAGTCTGTTCCAGCGATTCCTTCACCACCCGGATGCAACTCCGGCTGACCATATTCTTAATGTGGATCACAGATTCTTTTGTGGAAAAATTATGGGGTTGCATCCCTATTTATGTTGCTAGCAAGGTACTAATATCTTGTTTAATCATTTCCAATCAACAGCATCGCCTATCTCTCAACCCCAATTTAACAGGAACTCCCATTTTTTTCTATTGCGCTCATACCACATAGTTTTAAAATCAAGAAAGCCAACAATTAAAGTCTCTTTAAGGAGTCATAGAATTTAAATAGTCCCTTTCCTTCCAGGCCTTTTCAAGCAGTGCGTGTGAGGTATTAAGGCCAACCCACATTCTTCAAAGGCTAGATGCGTCCAAATATCTGCAGTAAGCCAATTGCCAAGCAAACGAGCCGTTCCTTTTCAAAGGTTACTTTATCTTCATCCATTACAAAGACCCAATTTTAACCATTAAATTTACTTCTGATAATCAATTTCCCTATGCTGCCCAACTACTTCATCCTTCTTTCAGCAATAACCTTTTTCTGCGGCGTATTTCCTGAACCGAAATTCGTGGCTCAGGTCCTTGATCACAACATCGCGATTGGTTATGGTCTGGCCATTGGAGACGTAGATGGAGACGGGAAGCCAGATATCCTTTTGGCGGACAAGAAACAATTTGTTTGGTACCGGAACGGAGACTGGAAACGATTCATCATGATCGATAATCTAACTGAATCGGATAATGTGTGCATTGCTGCACGGGATATCGACGGTGATGGAATAGTCGAGGTGGCCGTTGGTGCGCAGTGGAATCCATCGGAGACTACTGATACACTGAAATCCGGCTCTGTGCACTTTTTACTTAGACCCAAAGACCCCACCCAACTATGGACGCCCATCGAACTTCACCATGAGCCAACCATCCACCGTATGCGGTGGATAAAAGCGGGCGCCAATGGTTATCACCTGATTGTATTGCCACTACATGGTCGCGGAAACAAGGGCGGGGAAGGGCTGGGGGTAAAAGTGATTGCTTATGAAATGCCGAATGATCCCCGGAAAAAATGGAAACAATGGACCATTGATCAATCCATGCATATGACCCACAATATGGATATCATTGGCCAGGGGGAAGGCGAACTGCTATACGTTGGCGGCAAAGAAGGTGTTAAGGTATTTTCGTTTAGTGAAAGCAAGTGGTCGGCAAAGACGAATGCCGAATGGGCAGTTTCGGCAAGAAGTTTCGGAGAGGTAAGAGTGGATGGTGCAGTCAACCCAGTCATCGTAGGAATAGAGCCCATGCATGGAAATCAACTGACTATCTATACGGGAAAGGAAAATCTCACCCGGACCGTTCTGACATCCGAACTCAATCAGGGTCACGCGTTGGCGATGTCAGACCTCCTGGGATCAGGAAGTAAGCAAGTAATCGTAGGCTGGAGGGAACCCGATAAAGATAAGAAGACGGGAATCAAAATGTTTATCCCTTCTGCCGGGCAACCAGGAGACTGGAGTGAAGCATGGATCGATGACAACGGCATCGCATGTGAAGACCTTCAGGTGGCCGATCTGGATGGCGATGGTAGAAAGGATATCATCGCGGCAGGCAGAGCAACCCACAACCTGAAGGTCTACTGGAATCGAAACGGGAAGTAGCCCCCTGTTTTTTCAGAACGCATCTCTTAATGCGACAGAGTCACTTTGGCTGTCATCTGCAGGCTTACGCAAAACTTCTGAAGAATGGATTTAACAGGTTCTCCTTATTGTATCGCAACGGTTTACCATCCTCCTCAGAAATTACCTGATAACCGACTTGCTTCAGAACGCCGTGAGCCGCGGCGGTGTCCCACTCCATGGTCGGAGCAAAACGGGGATAAAAATCAGCCTCACCATCCACCAGTAACATAAACTTGATGCTGCTGCCTTTGGAAACCAACTGCGGATTGATCAGCGATTGAACAAATGCCAAAGTCTTCTCATCGATGTGAGAGCGCGAAGCCACGACACGAAGGCCCTCCGCTTTCAGATCAACTGGCGATCGCGGCTGTATTTTAGTTATGGTGAGCTGATTTAGCTTGAAGGCACCCATCCCTTCCGCCCCATAATAGATAACTCCGGTCACCGGTATGCCCACTACTCCGAGCACAGGTTCCTGATGATGAATCAGGGCAATGTTGACGGTGAACTCTCCGTTCTTCTTCAAAAACTCTTTCGTACCATCCAGCGGATCCACCAGCCAGAAATACTCCCACTTCTTCCGCTCTTCATAAGGGATATTTCTACCCTCTTCACTTAAGATTGGAATGCCCGTGGGCTCCAACATCTTTGAAATAATCTGATGCGATTTCTTATCGGCGATGGTGAGCGGAGAGGAGTCTCCCTTTGCTTCGGCCTCAAAGTTTCCGGAGTGGTAAATTTCCAGAATTACCTTGTTTGCTTGTTGAGTTGCCTGAATGGCCGTTTCAAGCAGACTGTTTAAGTTGATCATATTCGTTTGGGTATTCAATGACTACTGTAAAAACTATTAGCAACAAGAACAACTTAGACATTTTGGAAATTGGAATTTGAAACTGGAAACTTAAACAATCATCCCCGCGCCAACGGTTTCATTGGTACCATCGTCCACCAGGATAATGCTACCGGTGATCCTGTTCTTCCGATAGCTATCAAAAAACAGGGGCTGCGATGCTCTGATCCTCACCCGTGCAATGTCGTTCATGCCAAGTTGCGTCACGCCTTCAAGTTTCTGAAATGTATTGATGTCCAACTTGTAAACAATTTCCTTTAATATACCCTTCACCTCTTTCGTGGTGTGTCGGACATAAAATTTTGAGTTCAGGTTCAAAGGCCTTTGATGCATCCAGCAAATCATCACATCGATGTCCTGATCGGTAATCGGTTGATTGGTGGGTTTGGTGATCATATCCCCCCTGCTGATATCAATTTCATCTTCCAAAGTAAGAATGACCGACATCGGAGCGAATGCCTCTTTCAGGGAATTGCCATCGAAATCAATGGACTTGATTTTCGTGTTGAAGCCTGAAGGAAGCACGGTAACATCATCACCAGGTCTGAATATGCCACCAGCCACACGGCCGGCGTATCCCCGATAGTCGTGATTCTCTTTGGTCTGAGGTCTTACGACATATTGCACCGGAAAACGGGAATCAATATGATTATGATCGCTTTCAATGTGTACATTCTCCAGAGAGTGCAATAAAGTAGCACCTTGGTACCAAGACATCTTCTCGGAACGGTTCACCACGTTATCGCCATTCAACGCCGAGATCGGCACAAACTGGATGTCGAAAATTTCCAACCTGGAGGCAAAGGCATTGTAGTCTTTCACAATGTTTAAGTACACCTGCTCATCATAGTTTACCAGGTCCATTTTGTTCACACAGACAATGACGTGGGGAATCTTGAGCAACGAGGAAATAAAGGAGTGCCGGAAGGTTTGTTCGATCAGCCCTTTGCGTGCGTCAATTAAAATCAATGCAAGGTTGGCGGTAGAAGCACCTGTCACCATGTTGCGGGTGTATTGAATGTGACCTGGAGTATCGGCGATGATGAACTTTCGCTTGGGCGTTGCAAAATAACGGTATGCCACATCAATGGTAATGCCCTGTTCCCGCTCCGATCTCAAACCATCCGTGAGTAAGGAAAGATCTACATAATCAAAACCCTTCTTTAAGCTGGATGCCTGCACCGCCTCAAGTTGGTCTTCAAAAATGGATTTACTGTCGTATAAGAGCCTGCCAATTAGAGTACTCTTGCCGTCATCAACACTTCCTGCCGTTGTAAATCTTAGTAGTTGGTTCAAGGATTAATGGTTAAGGTTTTACTGAAAGTTAAAAATAACCAGCTTTTTTCCGGTCTTCCATGGCAGTTTCTGATCGCTTGTCATCATGGCGTGTACCACGCTCGGTCTTGCGAGAGGCAGCTACTTCCAGAATAATTTTATCGATCGTATCCGCATCAGATTCTACCGCACCGGTGATGGGCATGTCGCCACAAGTTCTGAAACGCACGCGTTTGGTCTCGGCGGCTTCATTGGGTTTTAGTTTCAGCCATGGAGAAACGGAAAGCAAGGCCCCATCCCGGTTGATGACTTCTCGATCGTGCGCATAGTAAAGTTTGGGAATGGGAATGTTGTTGGAAGCGATGTACTGCCAAACATCCATCTCTGTCCAGTTGGAGATCGGGAACACACGGAAGTGCTCACCCATTTGCTTGCGGCCATTAAAGAGGTTCCAGAGTTCAGGTCTTTGATTTTTAGGATCCCACTGACCAAACTCATCGCGGTGCGAAAAAAATCTTTCCTTGGCACGTGCCTTTTCTTCATCACGACGCGCGCCTCCCATAGCAGCATCGTACTTATATTTTTCAATCGTCTCTAAAAGTGTGACGGTCTGAAGCGCATTGCGGCTGGCATTGAATCCTGTTTCTTCCGTCGCCTTGCCCTTGTCAATGCTATCCTGAACAGAGCCAACAATCAATTGTACCCCCAATTCATTCACCAACCAGTCTCTATACTCCATCGTTTCCGGAAAATTGTGACCCGTGTCGATGTGAACCAGTGGGAATGGAATCCTTGCGGGATAAAATGCTTTGCGCGACAGATAGGCCAATACAATCGAGTCTTTGCCTCCGGAAAACAATAACGCGGGTTTATCAAATTGTGCTACCACTTCCCGAATAACAAAAATGGCCTCCGATTCCAACTCCTTCAACTGATCGAGATAATACTGGTTCATTTAGAATTGGATTTTTGGCTTGACGATACGCAACAGCAAATCTATCGAATCCCCCAATGGCATTTCAGACGATTTCAAAACAACGGTGGGATTTTGCGGAGCCTCATAGGGCGAACTAATGCCCGTGAAGTTCTTAATTTCTCCAGCCCTGGCTTTCTTATAAAGTCCTTTCACATCGCGCTGTTCACAGACTGCTACGGGGCAATCCACATACACTTCAATATACCGGTCTTCACCTACCAGGTCTTTCACCTGGGCTCTGTCTGCGCGGAAGGGTGAAATGAAAGATGCAATTACGATGATGCCCGCATCCACGAAGAGCTTCGACACCTCTCCTATCCTGCGGATATTCTCAACGCGGTCAGCTTCACCGAAACCAAGGTTTTTATTCAAGCCGGCACGAATGTTATCACCATCCAGCAAATAGGTTTTATAGCCTTCGGCAAAGAGCAAGGCTTCTAGCTGAACAGCGAGTGTTGTCTTTCCGGAACCTGACAAACCTGTAAACCAAATCAGCCGGGCTTTCTGATTTAACTGCTTTTCGCGATCCGATTCCGCTATTTTAGTTCTGAAAGGAAAGATGTTATCTGAGGTCATGAGTGTTTTAATTAACGCTCCTGCTAAAGTTGATCAATTCAGATGGTAGAATAAAGTAATAAAGAGTATACAGGTTGTCGCATAGATCACAGTGAGGGGCAGCCCGACCCGGAAGAAATCTTTAAAGCTATAACCTCCAGGGCCGTAAACCATCAAATTGGTCTGGTAGCCTATGGGGGAAAGGAAACAAGCGGAAGCGGCAAAGGCAATGGCAACGAAGAATGGTGTGGTTGCTAAATTTAGCTGACTTGCCATTGACATCGCTACGGGGAAGACAATGGCTACGGCCGCGGCATTGGTGATCAATTGCGTCAAAATAAGTGTGAACATGAACAAAGAAGAAAGTGCGGCCACGACTCCAAAATATTTGCCCGTCTGAATCAGCCATCCCGCCACTAAGGTGGCTGCTCCGGATTTCTCGAGGGCGATGCCTACAGCCAGTGAGCAAACCAATATCGTGAGCAAGCCTAAATCAAGCGATTGCTGAATTTCTTCCAGTCCAAGTATTTTTAAGAAGACAAAAACGCACAGCACCAATAAGCACGCAAAGAATAATGGAATGTAGTTTAACACACCGGATAATAAAATGAGGAAACTTACCAACCCTACATACTTAAACCATTTCGGCTTTGCCGCTTCAATGCTCTTAGGCACAGAGACAATAAATAAACTGGAAGAGGTAAGGGTCATTTCGTGATTCTCCCCGGCCACCAGCAACAAGAAATCGCCGCCTTGCAGCACAGTCTCCCCAACTTTGCTTCCCAACCTTTTTCCATCCCGTTGGATGGCGACAATCGAGGCATCATACTTTTTCCTAAAATTGGAGTTCTTAATTTTAACACCTACCAAACTGGAGTTGGCTGGAACGACAGCTTCCAGAAAATTAAAGCGTCCGGATTCCAACGGGTTTTGATGCACCCCCAGACCGTTTTGCTCTTTGATAAAGTTGTAAATGGCATCCGTATTTCCAGAAAAGTAAAGTAGGTCACCACGTTCCAGCACTTCCTCAGGTGACACAGGTGAAATAATTTTCTCGCCTCGTGCAATCTCCACCAGAAAAAGATCAACCAGGCTTCTGAGCCGAGCTTCTTTCACAGATTTACCTATAATTTTTGAACCGGAAAAAATTTCCGTCTCCACAATGTATTCTTTCAGGTTGCCTTTCACGGTATCAAACTTGGCGACATACGCCGGCAACAAGTTGTATCCAACAAAATAAAAATAAATCCATCCCAGAATCGTGACACAGACACCGAGATAGAAAAAATCCTCAAACCCCAATAAGGGCAGTTTATAACCCTCGATCAGACCATTGAGCACCAGGTTGGTCGATGTGCCAATCACAGTAATCATACCACCCAGCACCGTGGCAAAGGAAAGGGGTATTAGAAATTTTGAAACCGGGTTGCCTGTTCGCTGCGCCCACTCTCTCACATAGGGGATCATAAAAGCGACAATCGGGGTATTGTTGAGAAAGGCGGAGATCACCGAGACAAACATGATCATTCGCAATAAAAATTGCCGCGGCCTTAATCCATGGCTGAAGAGTCTGCTGAAGAATTCACTCCCTACCAGCTTTCTGATTCCGGCAGTAACTGTAACCAACAAGAAAATAATAATGATCTGGACGTTGGAAAGTCCGCTTAAGAGTTCTTGTGGAGTAATGATTTTACCCACGACCAAAGCAACACCGCTTAAAAAGAATACGATGCCCGGGTTGACAATCTCCCTATAAAGAGCAAAAACCAGAAGTACTACAACAATAAGAACGTAGATCTGGCTAAAATTCATAAATAACAAAAAGCATTAAATCAAAATTGAACAATTGATTGAACTTCCATATCAAAATTAGAAGTTATTAAGAAACGCTTTCAGTTCTTGAGAAATGATATATCAGAAAGCCAACAGACATCAGCAAAAGCAATCCGGCTGCCAGCATAAAGGTAGAGGAAAGAGACAGCACGTTGAGCACGGGGAAAATGATAATCGGGGACAAGAACTGCCCAAGGAACCAGAAAGTAGTAAGTTTTCCTATTTCCTTCCCTCTGATTTCAGGTGGAGCAATTTTCATCACCCACATGTTTGTATTGGGAATCATCATGCCCATCCCCAACCCCGATAACATCATTGCAATCACAACCATTGAATATGTGCTGGCAAAGGAGATGGTCATGAATCCTGCAGCCATCAGTAAGTATCCTATAGAAAACACAGAAAGAAAACTTAATCTGCCTTTAATTTTAGAATAGGAAAAAGCAGAGACGGCCGAAAACAAGGTGCTCGTAGCAATGGCAGCACCAATCGCAGATTGCTTTTCAATTCCCATGGCCTTCAGGTAAAAAGGTATCTGAACCGGAATCAAAAAGAAGATAATCCACATGATCATCATGTTGATAAACAACATCCAAATAATCCCTGGTGACTTGACATCAGGACTAAGTTGATTTGGCTTCTCGGCGCGTACAGGCTCGGTGAGAAACATGATGCTGAGCGGAAGGACTAGAAGTGCAAATAAATAGATAAGAAATGGATACCTCCAGCTATAATCGGCAAGAATCCCTCCGAGGCCAATGAATAGAATTCCTCCCAATGACATAAATGCTATTTGTATGCCGACAAACTTCTGCCGTTCACTTCCCTCAAAGTAATCAGCGATCAAGGTGATGACGATCGTCATGGACATACCCACTGCCATCCCCAGCACGATCCTTGAAAAAATAATATCGTAAAGATCGTTGAGAAAAAACCCACTGACTCCTGAGACGGCGTATAAACCCAGCGCGAACCATAATATTCTCAATCTGCCATACCGATCGATCAGGCGCCCTGTGACCGGAGAGATCGCGGCAATCATCAGCGCGGGGATGGTCAACGCTAACTTCACAAGGAACTCAGCATGCTCGACATCGGAAAACACCGTGGTCATTTGTGGCAATGCCGGCGAAATGGTAATGATCGACATAATGGTAAGACTGCTGACCAGAAGCAGCGTGAGCTTCAATTTTCCTCTTCCCTTTTCCATTTGATTCAATAGTATATGGCTAATCAGACTCAAGTAGAGATTTTTTCTCAAGAATAGCTATCATTTGCTTTTGATTCTTTGGCAACACTTCTATATCACATTGATGGTGCCTTTCCCTTTGATTACCTTTAACCGATGTTTATAGGCGAAGTTAGCATGATTGGTAAATGCCTTAGGTTGCTCACCTTTATTTCTTGCTTGCCATTCATAGGTGCCTCGAATATACAACCCCCCGATGCGCGACCCAATATTGTATTGATTGTTGCAGATGATTTGGGATTCTCAGATTTGGGTTGCTTTGGGAGTGAAATATCCACACCCAATATTGATTCATTGGCGAGGCATGGACAAATCTTTACCCGTTTCTATACGGCCGCTACCTGTTCACCCTCGAGGGCGATGTTGCTTTCAGGAACAGATCATCATATTGCAGGGCTTGGAAACATGGCTGAAAGGATCATCAGCATCCCGGAACAAAGAGGACAACCAGGCTATGAGGGGTACCTTAATAATAAGGTTGTATCGGTGTCTCAGTTATTGAAAGATGTTGGCTATCATACCTACATCGCCGGCAAGTGGCATCTCGGTACCACTCCCGATCAAAGTCCTTCTGCAAAAGGCTTCGAAAGATCCTTTACACTCATGGAGGCTGCGGCCAATCATTTCAATCCCAACATAAGGTCATATCCCTTTTGGGAGGATGGCCACTTCGGTAGTTATCCACAAGGAAAGTACTCGACAGATGTTTATACGGACAAATTAATAAGCTTTGTCAAAGGAGGGTTAGGAGATAAAAAACCATTTTTCCTTTACGCCGCTTACACGGCACCGCATTGGCCTATTCAGGCACCCCCCGAATTCATACAAAAGTATAAGGGAAAATATGACATAGGATTTGATAGCCTGAGATCTTTAAGATTTAATGGATTAAAACGAAAAGGTATTGTTGCCCGCAATGTGAAGATGCCGAAACTTCCCGAACTAAAAGGTAACCTTTACAATGTTTCCAATCGCCCTCTGGTACGATGGAAATCATTAACTCAATCGGAAAAAAGACTTGAGTCAAGGAAAATGGAGATCTATGCCGCAATGATCGACAACCTTGACTATAATGTCGGTCGCCTGGTTCAATATCTGAAAGAAGTCGGAGAATATGACAATACTCTTTTTGTATTTCTTTCCGACAATGGTCCGGATGTTTTTGAAGAGAATGCAACCCCCGACAACCAAAATCCTTATCCTTACATGGGGACTGCCAATTCATTTATTGCTTATGGCCCTCAGTGGGCGCACGCCTCCAGTGCCGTAAACAGATTGTACAAAGGTTATAGTGCAGAGGGTGGTATACGCTGTCCGTTGATTATAAAAACTCCGTTTCAAAAAAACGGTAACGGTATTGTTACACCTTTTGTCAGCATTTTGGATTTGTCGCCTACATTTCTCGAGCTGGCCGGTGGCAAGCACCCATCCAACTACCATGGGCAAACCATTGCCCCTTACAAAGGGGCCTCTCTGATTCCTTTTTTGAACAAGAAGAAAACAAATGTACACGATGAAAACTATGTGATGGGATGGGAATTATTTGGGAGGTGTGCGATCCGGCAGGGAAAGTGGAAGATCGTAAAGATAGAACCACCCTTTGGCAAAGGGTCATTTGAACTTTTTAACATCGAAGACGACCCAACAGAATCAAGGAATCTATCGGATCAATATTCTGATCAGTACAAGAAAATGCTGAATTACTGGAAGTCCTATGTGAGGGACAACGGAGTCATCTACGTAGAGCCCGAACCGGCTGAACATTAACAAGCATCAGGCCATCATCGGCTGTTTTAATTAACGCCCTCGTCCTTCTTCACGTCTTTGTATGACGGAGGCTGGGGATTCAGTGGCTTTAACAATTTTCCTTTTACTG
>JAYVQY010000019.1:0-2728 GCA_043776715.1 Cyclobacteriaceae bacterium
AACTATCAAAACCGCCGTCCTGACTATTGCGCTGCATGGTGGAATGTGGTGAACTGGAAAGAAGTAGCGAAACGGTTCGCCTGATAATTTTTTGACTCAGTGATCAATTGAGGCTGCCAGAAGGCAGCCTTTTTTTTTGCCTTGCACGATCTCCAAATTGACTTGATTTCAAGTCAATTTGTTACTGTTTTTGACTTCATTTTCATACAATGGGTCTATCAGCCGATCTGAATTTTACAACGAAAATTCTGCCGCCAATTGCACAATACAGGCCATACGGTTACGTTGCCTAAGGAGGGTGATTTTTTGGTTAACAATAAATGGATGTTGGAAGTGGGAGGGACTTTAAAGAAAGATGATCAAATAAAAAATGTACGCAACAGTTATCTGGCTCTGGATAGGATTGAACAGGCCTTTCAAAACCGAATTCTGCTCTGGCTTTTTGGGTTTATGTATTAGAAGGCTTTGGCGTTTGACACTTATTGATTGGTCCCACTTTGTCAGGTTGTCGTTTATGGCGATTATCGACTAAGCTCATACGGTGCGGTGGGTGTCCACGAACGGAGCGGCGCAAACCGGGCAAGTGGGTGAGCATAGGCGCGTAGGTACGCAGTCCCGATAGAAATCGGGATGGTGCCTTTTTCTTTGGTCACTTTTCCCGACTTTTGTCGGGAGGCAAACAAAAGAAAGTAACAATGTTAGAGTGAAATCCATATTCAATAACTACGCGACCAGTGACTGAACACCATTCTGGTTAACTTGACAAAGTAGTAGTAGGCGGCACTTCACTTGCGTTGCAACTCAATCACCGCTCGGCATTCAAATAACTTCCAGCCCGGACTTTTCTATCTCCCCGATGAAAGGATTGGTCTTTGCCGTTTCGCTGCTATGAAACGTGTGTACCTCAAATCGCGGATAGCCTCTTAGTACCGATAAAAATCCCTCGTAATCAACGGTGGTACAGCCTGAGAACTTATCATCCCAGATCGCCACATCAACATCAGAGTTTTTATTGGCCCTCTGCCTGGCTACAGAACCAAAAAGCATGGCCCGGGTTGGCTGATATCCAGACAACCTGAGATCAAGAACCATTTGCTCTATTTTTTGTTTTGCCACGCGGATAGTAACCATATTTTCAATTTTTCAACCGCTTCCAGTTTCGATTTAGTATAATCTGCCGTTACGCTCTTAAAAAACTTGTCTTTATAATCCTGATAGCGCGCTTCAAGGTTCCAGGAGTTCATCACACGGATTAAGTCTAACTGCTCGTTCGTAAGCTGCAATTCGGTTTGTGTGTAGAGATGCTCCAGGTCATGAGTAAACGGAGGCACAGATTCTTCATTGTCTCTCACCCAATAGGCTTTCAGAATTTTTTCAATGACCAGATGAGCAAAGAACAGGGCATGTATAAACTGTTTTCCGCTCTGCAATAAATTTACGCCCAGTCGCGGTCAGCCATCTTCAACCAGTGTGATATGATCTCACTCTTGCCTATGAGAAGCAAAGATAAGGACAAACTTCTTGAGTACACGCAGTGAAGCCGAATAGGGTATTCGATACTTTTGCCTCTTGGGCTAAAGCCCTTTTTCGAAAGCTACCCAATAACCCCGTGCTTAAGCACGGGGTTATTTCAGCTACAAGCCTAATGGGCTTTAGCCCTGCAATGGCTTTGCAAAAGTGTCGTACACCCAGCCGAATATGAAGGCTATTAAATTGAATCTTGAATATTTAAATGTATTTTGAGCCAGTGCATAAAATCATCATCTGTGAAGACCATGACATCGTTGTCGAAGGCGTACGCCTCATCCTCTCCGGCTGGTCGGAATTTCAGCTAGCCGGTCATGCGCATACAGAGGAGGAATTGCTTCCCCTGCTGGCGCGGGAACAACCTCACATTCTCCTCCTTGATTTAAACCTGAAAAGACACGACGGCTTTGCAATCCTCGAAAAAATCAAACCGCAGTATCCTGCCCTCAAAGTAATTATCCTCACGATGTATGAAGATGCTTTCCTCATCGAAAAGGCGCAGAAGTTGAAAGCCAATGGATATTTATTGAAGAATTCAAGCAATGGTGAGATGCACGAAGCGCTTGGACATGTCTTGATGTCAAATGAATTTTTTCTGCCGTCAGGTCTGCGCAAGCAGAAGGATGAGCAGGAAACCTATCGGGATGAGTTCATTGAAAAGATGCACCTGACTTCCCGTGAAGTAGAAATCATTCGACTGGTGGCCGAAGGCAAGGCCGCGAAAGAAATCGCAGACCAACTTTTTCTAAGTGTCCACACGGTAAACACCCACCGAAGAAATATCCTCACAAAACTGAATTTGAATAATATTGCGGATCTGGTGAGGTTTGCTTTTGAGAACCATTTGATCGGGAAATGAATGCCTGTTAGGTCAGGTGGTTTCGCGCTGATCAAATGCACGCTGATTTTCGCGGAACTTTTTGTCTGCGATTTCATCTGCGGTCATTCAATCTGCGCGAATCAGCGGGAACCACGAGAAGACTTCGCGTTAACAATATTTATTCTTGAAAGGAAGAAAAGGAAGATTTTGGTAGTGTCTCAGTTTGAATTTGACGTGGGCTAAAGCCCGTTCAAAGTCAATGTTGATTAACCCTGGCCTTAAGGCCCTACCGTTAGGACACATCTTTACGTTGATAATGCAAGTTTCCATCCTTCATAGATGGATGCGAACTTGTCTAAGCCTCGTTTTACGATAATTGGG
>JAYVQY010000020.1:0-10614 GCA_043776715.1 Cyclobacteriaceae bacterium
ACAAAACGAAAATCTGTAGTACACAAACTAACACCAGAAAAAACAGAACCTATTAGAACACAGCTACTTCTGACCGGATAGCTGCAAAGTGGGTTAAGCCCCAAACGACGAATCAGCTCACTGTGATCGGGATCTCCTGGAATAATCGCAGGTTTTCCTGATTCGGCTGTGTCGAGGGCATCCTGGTGGAATAATAAGCTGAAATTTGAGTTCCGTTTGACACCTCCATGGCATACGATACACTGTTTGTTGATGATCGGTTTGATTTGGAGGCTGAAATCGATCCTTTCTGGAGCCTTTCCACAACCTGCAGCAATCATCAGCAAAAGAACCCCTAAAAATGACCGGAATTGACCCATGGAGAGATGTATCAGTGACCGAAAATAGACCTAATTCAAGCCGAAATCAAAGATTTTAAGGATTTACAAAGGATTGGAAGGCAAATCACAAAAATCCCGCTATTTTTGCACCCTCATTTTAAAACCAATTAATAAACATGAACAACTACGAGACGGTATTCATCTTAAATCCCGTTTTGTCTGGGGACCAGGCAAAGGATACTGTCGAAAAGTTCGTGAAGGTGTTGACCCAATTAAAGGCCAACGTAATTAATGTGGAGCAATGGGGACTGAAAAAGATGGCATATCCCATCCAGAAGAAGTCCACCGGCTTTTACAACCTGATCGAATTTGCGGCAGCTCCGGAGACCATCGGAACACTCGAGACAGAATACAGGAGAGACGAGTCAGTAATGCGTTTTCTGACCATCAGCCTTGACAAGTTTGCAACCGTGTACAATGCACGCAGACGCAAGGGAGAGTTTAACAGGAACAAGGGAAATAAGGCTCCGCAACAAAGGAGAGAAAGAGAGGAGACAAGATCATGACGCTGGTAAACGAACCCATCAAGCGGGCAGATATCAAACCAAAATATTGCCGCTTCAAGAAGAATGGCATCCGGTACATTGACTACAAGGATCCCGATTTCTTAATGAAATTTGTCAACGAGCAAGGAAAGATCCTGCCCAGCAGACTTTCCGGGAACAGTTGGAAATATCAGAAGAAAGTTGCCCAGGCTATCAAGCGTGCACGCCACATCGCGTTGCTGCCCTACCTTGGTGACGCATTGAAATAACTTTAACCGTTGACAGATGGAAATAATATTAAAGCAAGACGTACAAGGGCTTGGCTATAAGAATGATGTTGTAAAAGTGAAGCCCGGATATGGGAGAAATTTTCTCATCCCGAATGGATCTGCGTTGATCGCCAATCAATCAAACAAGCGTATGGTGGAAGAGAATGTCCGCCAGATGGCCCACAAAGCTGCCAAGCTAAAAGATGAAGCAGTGGCATTGGCACAAACGATCGGCGACCTGACGCTGGAACTTAAAACCAAAGCAGGTGAGACTGGAAAGATTTTTGGAGCGATTACTTCGTTGCAAGTATCTGATGCCTTAAAGGCAAAAGGATTCGACGTCGATCGTAAGAAGATTATTTTCAAAGAGCAACCTAAGCAGCTTGGCGATTATGTTGTGAATCTTGATCTTCACAAGGAAGTGAAGCACGAAATTAAGATCAAGGTAGAAGCTGAGTAAGAGCAATTAGCGATCAGTAAAAAGTAAAAAGCCGCTCCGATTTCGGGACGGCTTTTTACTTTAACAATGATTGCTTTGGATTTTTGTCAGGTCCTTCAATTACATTCACAAGGCTTTTATACCAGACCTCACCGTATTTCCGGATGAGAGGATCCTTTAGAAATTTATAGAGGGGCACGCCCAAAGCGCTACCCAACTTGCAGGCATCCGAGCAGATGTTCCATTGGTGGTAGTTGACTGCTTCAAATCCTTTTTTCTTTGTGATTCGAATAGGATATAAGTGGCAAGATATAGGCTTTCGGAAAGAAGTTTTTCCATCGAGAAAGGCCTGCTCGATGCCGCACTTCAGAATTTCTTTTTCATCATAGTGGGCATAAGCGCACTCCTTTCCTCCTATGGTGGGAGTTGAATAGTCTCCATCCTCGTCAAGGATGTAGGGTCCTTGTTCGCTAATTGCCTTTTTCCCCTGCGCCGTAAGATAAGGAGCTACTGCCTTTTGGATTTCGTGCATCACAGGAAGCTCGTCTTCATCCAGGGGCGCGCCAAGATCCCCCTCAACACAACAGGCACCTTTGCACTTCTCCAGGTGGCACACAAATTCGATTGCTTTGATGTCATCTGAAACAAGAACCTCCCCTACTTTTATCATGGCGGAAAGATACTACTACGCTGATTACGTACCTGACAAATATCCCATATTTCAATAATCGCTTTTTATTAAGCTCGCCTAAGCTACGCAGCACACTGCACTGGCATTTCTTTAAGGAATGGGGCCCAACTATTAAAACTCGGCATATCACAGATTCCCGAGTTGTCTGGAAATCAGGCCTCACCGGAGAACATGACGCTTGCTAAAATTATAACTCCAATCATCAAAATCATTGGTGTAGGTGATATAACTTGCGCGGAGATTTTTTGAATGGATTATCTGGAAAAATTAAACCCTCCCCAGCAGGAGGGCGTCGTCAATACTACAGGGCCGTGTATGATTATTGCCGGAGCGGGCTCTGGCAAGACCCGGGTCCTCACGTACCGAATCGCACACCTCATCAAAAGCCACGGAGTTGACCCCTTCAACATCATGGCGTTGACGTTTACCAACAAGGCTTCCCGTGAGATGCGAGAAAGGGTTGAAGGAGTGGTCGGCCAGGATGCCCGCAACCTCTGGATGGGCACATTCCACTCTGTCTTTGCGAGAATACTTCGGGCAGAAGCCCATCATCTGGGGTATCCAAATAGCTTCACCATTTATGATACAGATGACTCTAAGTCGTTAATCAAACAAGTGGTGAAAGAAATGGGACTGGATGAGACTCAGTACAAAGCCAACATCGTTTATAATCGCATTTCCTCAGCAAAAAACCGACTTGTTTCATGGCAGGAGTACCTTGCGAATGGAGTCGTTATGGCCGATGATGCCGCCAACCTACGCCCTGAAATTGGCAATATTTATAAGAATTATACGCTCCGATGTTTCAAATCGGGAGCCATGGACTTTGACGATCTGCTATTTAATACAGATAAACTTTTTAAAGAGCATCTCGATGTTTTGAATAAATATCAACAGCGCATTCATTATATATTGGTGGATGAGTTTCAAGACACCAACCTTTGCCAGTATTTCATCATACGCAAACTGGCGGCTGTGCGGGAAAATATTTGTGTGGTAGGAGATGACGCCCAAAGCATCTACGCTTTCCGCGGTGCTGACATCAGCAACATTCTCAATTTTGAAAAGGACTACCCTGACTTACGCATCATCAAGCTGGAGCAAAATTATCGTTCGACAAAAAATATTGTCCAGGCTGCCAATTCGGTCATTGCCAAAAACAAGGCTCAGCTCCCCAAAGATGTTTGGACCTCCAACGAAGATGGGACACTGATTGAATTGATTAAGGCTGTGTCAGACAACGAAGAAGGGAAACTGATTGCAACCTCCATCTTTGAAGAGAAGATGCAGCATCAGCTCAAGTTCAGCGACTTTGTAATCCTTTATCGTACTAACAGTCAGAGCCGTGCTTTGGAAGAAGCATTGCGTCGGATGAATATTAAATACAAGGTGGTGGGTGGATTGTCCTTCTATCAACGGAAGGAAATCAAAGACCTCCTGGCCTACCTCCGCTTCTCGATCAACCAACAGGACGAAGCATCATTCAGGAGGATTATTAATTTACCGAAACGAGGTATTGGCGACTCAACCGTTGACAAGATTGTCGTTGCTGCCAATGATCACGCCATTTCAATTTGGGAAGTCTTGCAAAATGCAACTTCGTTTTTGGGTGCAAGGGCTGCCAGTCAGATTGATGACTTTGTATCTATGATCAAGCGCTTTGAGGTTGAGATTCAGCGGAAGGATGCTTATGACTCAGCTTCGGAAATTGCCAAGGGATCAGGATTGCTTCGTGAACTATATGCAGACAAAACGGTCGAAGGACTGAGCCGCTACGAAAACATACAGGAATTATTGAACGCAATTAAAGAATTTACGGACGACCCGGAGCGGGTGGATAAAGGATTGGGTGCATTTTTACAGGAAGTGTCTTTGATCACAGGTCAGGACGAAGACAAAGATAAAGATCCTGAGAAAGTTACCTTGATGACCATTCACATGGCCAAGGGCCTGGAGTTTAGCTATGTCTATATCGCAGGGATGGAAGAAGATCTCTTTCCCTCTCAAATGATGTTGAGTAGCCGTGCAGAATTGGAAGAAGAGCGGCGGCTATTTTATGTAGCCATCACACGCGCCAAGAACCGGTTGTTTATGTCCTATGCCTTGACACGATATCGCTTCGGCCGCTTGAAAAACTGCGAACCCAGCCGCTTCCTCGACGACGTCGACCCCAATTATATAAAAGTCAGTACAAAATATGCGGGTATGGATTCTGTACCCTCCAACAGTCAGTTTGCCCGAAGTTTTGTAACCGGGATGAAGAAAACCATTAGTTCGCAACCGGCACCCAAAGCCACAAGCTACCGTGCGCCTTCAGATTTTGCGCCCAGCGATACTTCAGGCTTAAAGGAAGGGATGAAGGTCGAGCATCCCAAATTTGGTTTCGGACAGGTTGTAAAGCTTGACGATAGTGGTGCAGACCGTAAAGCGAAGATCAGTTTCACTGATTTTGGAGAGAAGACCTTATTGCTTAGTTTTGCAAAGTTGAAAATACACGAGAATTAATCTTTAGTTGGTCTTTGATGTTATTCGATGATCGAAGACCACACCAAACAGCCAGCATCGATCAACCAACCACTACAAAATACTCAATGGAATTAGAATATAACTCACAACGCCCTTCTTTGATCTTGAAAGAATATGGAAGAAATGTTCAAAGACTTGTCGATTACATCCGTACGATACCTGATAAAGAAAAGAGAACTGAGCTGGCCTATACCCTCATTGAACTGATCAAGCAGCTTAATCCAACGGTGCGCGAATCTGTAGAAAATCCACAGCGCCTTTGGGATGACTTGTTTATCATTGCTGACTTCAATCTGGATGTCAACAACCCATTCAACCCACCTGAAAGGGACATCCTTTCAAAGCGTCCGATGACCGTTCCATATCCTCAGAGCGAAGTGCGCTTTAAGCATTATGGAAAAAATATTGAACGCCTGGTGAAAGAAGCTCTTAAGAAAGATGACCCTCAGGACCGTGAAGATGCAGTCATCTATCTTGGTAAGCTGATGAAGACCTTCTACGGAAATTGGAACAAAGAAATTCTTGATGACTCGGTGATCCTTAAGGACATTCAATTGATGTCCGGTGGAAAGTTGAGCATGAATCTTGACAAAGTGCGTGAAGACAACCTTTTCGAAAAGCTCTACCGCGAGCGCAAGAAGCCCCGCCCCCAAGGTGGAGGTGGACATCAGAACCAGCGTTCGGGTGGTGGAAGCGGTGGCGGTGGTGGAAGACCTTTCAACAAGCGTTTTAATCCACACCGTAGAAGAGACCAATGAGTTCTTTTCGAATCAAGGGTGGCCAACGTCTAAAGGGAGAGATCATTCCCCAAGGTGCGAAGAACGAAGCCCTGCAAATTCTTTGCGCAACCTTGCTTACATCTGAGCCAGTAACGGTTCATAACATCCCGGATATTCTTGATGTCAATAAACTGATAGAGCTTTTGGGTGACCTGGGTTGCAAGGTTGAAAAACTTGATCATCACACTTACCGCTTTACGGCTGCGTCCGTTGACACAAAGCATTTAGAAACCGATTCATATCGGAAAAAGGCCAGCGCATTGCGGGGGTCAGTCATGTTGTTGGGCCCCATTCTGGCACGCTTCGGCAAAGCCAGCATTCCCAAACCAGGGGGCGACAAAATCGGGAGAAGAAGATTGGATACGCACTTCATTGGCTTTCAAAATCTTGGAGCAAAATTCAATTTCGATTCAGAAGGCAGTCTGTTTCATATTGATGCTTCAGAGTTGAAAGGCAGTTATATGTTGTTGGATGAAGCATCCGTGACAGGCACAGCGAATATCGTGATGGCGGCCGTTATGGCAAAAGGCACAACCACAATCTACTACGCAGCTTGCGAGCCTTACTTGCAACAACTTTGTGCGATGCTCAATCGAATGGGTGCTAAGATCAGCGGCATCGGTTCCAACCTGCTTACGATCGAAGGCGTTTCAAAACTCCATGGAACGGACCACACCCTCCTACCCGACATGATTGAGATCGGGAGTTTCATCGGACTGGCCGCACTCACACAGTCAGAAATTACGATCAAGAATTGTCGCATTGATATGCTGGGAATCATACCCGAGACATTCAGAAAGTTGGGAATCAAGATGGAATTTAGAGGGGATGATATTTACATTCCATCCCAGGAACATATCGAAATTGAGAATTTTATTGATGGATCAATCCTTACTGTATCGGATTCTCCCTGGCCCGGCTTCACGCCCGACTTGATTAGCGTGGTGCTCGTGGTCGCCACGCAAGCGAAAGGCACCGTACTAATTCATCAAAAGATGTTTGAAAGTCGATTGTTTTTTGTGGATAAACTGATCGACATGGGGGCTCAGATTATTTTATGCGATCCTCATCGTGCGACCGTAACGGGGCTTGATCGGAAATATCCTTTGCGGGGAATAAAAATGGCATCGCCAGACATCCGGGCTGGCGTCGCCTTATTAATCGCAGCGTTGTCTGCCAGCGGGGAGAGTGAGATTTCCAATGCAGAGCAAATTGATCGCGGCTATCAGGACATTGAAGGACGGCTGAAAAAGTTGGGGGCGGATATTCAGAGGGTGTGAGCTGACCTATTTCTTGTTTCTTTGTTTGAATCCAATCCTCCTTAATGGTTGGTGATTGGTCTTCAGGAGGTCTTTCAAATATTGAAAGATCAATTTGACATCGTTATCCTGTTTAACCACTTTTCTTTCAAGCTGTTCCAGCTTTAGAAGAACATCTTTGTGGGTCAAGAGAATCTGTTTCAACTTGGTAAACACCCGAATGATGTGAATATTAACGAGGACGGCGCGTTCGCTGGTTAATACACTCGACAACATGGCAACCCCCTGCTCTGTAAATGCATAAGGTCTTGTACGGGTTCCGCCCCAACTTGATGTTCCAGATTGGAATAGCAAGTTCTGGAATTCCTTACGATTGAGTTTAAACATGAAGTCTCCAGGAAACCGTAACAAATTCCGCTTAACTGCCTTGTTCAGGTTACCAGTTGTAACATCATATAATAAGGCCAGATCTTTATCCAACATCACCTTCTGATCGCGGATCACATAGATTTTGCTGATAACACCTTCTTCAGATAATAATAGCTTTTTACTCATTCTGTGAAGCTATTATCGGTCGCGATGATTGTCAATCAGGTTTTCCAGATAAAATGAAAAACATTGAGTGCCCAATAGAAGCAATCAAATTAACAGACTGCTATATGACGCTGGACTGAAACATAAGAGAAAAGGAAGTCGCGCCGCCTTCTCCTGATATCAAACTTGATATTCCATAGTGGAATATCAAGTTTGAGGTCCTTACAATTTTTATGGTATTGAATTTAGAATCCTACATCTCAATCTTTACGCCTACCGGACAATGGTCCGACCCGTGGTACTGGTCGTAAATCATAGCATCCTGCACGGCAGGCATGATTCGTTTATCTACCAAGAAATGATCAATGCGCCAGCCAATGTTCTTTTCACGACCACTGATCACAAAGCTCCAATAGGAGTACTTCACCTTATCAGGAAAAAAATGCCGAAACGTGTCCACAAAACCGGAATCTAGCAATCGGGTGAATCCATCGATCTCCCGCTGAGTATAGCCTGCAGACTTATTGTAGTTTTCTTTTGGACGTGCCAGATCAATGGCTTGATGGGCCACATTAAAATCACCACACACAACGACAGGTTTTCTCTTTCTAAGCCATGAGAGATAGTTTGAAAACTCCGTGTCCCATCGTTCCCTATAATCAAGGCGGGCCAGCTCATCACCTGAGTTGGGCGTGTAGACGGTGACCAAAAAATAATTGACATACTCGGCAGTAATCACCCTGCCCTCCTGATCAAATTCCTCCAACCCAATATCATAGGTTACATTAATCGGCTCCGATTTGGATATGATGGCAGTTCCAGAATAACCCTTTCGAGCTTTCGATGAATTCACATAGACATGATGGCTGTTGAGTACATCCAACGATTCCAATGACTCTTCTTCTCCAGCTTTGGTCTCCTGGAGGCAGATTACGTCGGGCGCCATGGATTTCACACTGTCGACGAATCCTTTTTTCATCACGGCACGAACACCGTTGACATTCCAAGACACGAAGTGAAGAAGCGGCAATGGAGTATGTTTTAAAATTTGTAAGACAGAATGGCGATGGATCCTAACATTGGAAATAATCAGAAATGATATCTCACAAAAGCTTCCATTGCCTCATACTCCGCCAATCCGAGGGCATTATATCCTTCGGCAGTTGCATGATTTCGATCTTCCGCACGAACCCAGAACTCGCGCTTATCACTGCCGGGGAATACGGCGCTATCTTTTTGAGATTGATGTTTGAACACCGCCCTCCGCTTACGCATGAGTTCATCCGGGCTCAGGGGTACTGCCATCTCAATCTGGTCAATGTCCCATTCCTGCCATGCACCCCTGTAAAGCCAAACGAAGCATTCCTTCATCCACGGTTTCTTTTTAAGTCTTGCAATGGCTGTGTAGATGGCTGAAAGACAAACACGGTGTGTACCATGGGGGTCTGACAAATCTCCAGCTGCATAGATCTGGTGTGGTTTGACTTCTTCGAGCAAATCAACAATGATTTGAATATCTTTTTCACCCAGCGGCTGCTTTTTCACCATGCCGGTTTCATAAAAGGGCATGTCAAGAAAATGGGCTTGAGAATCCGGTATGCCGGTATATCGACAGCCTGCTTTTGCCTCCCCTCTTCGGATTAGTCCTTTAATCGTCATCACCTCCTGGCTGTCTACCTGCCCAGGCTTCTTTTGTTTGATGGAAGTTACAATCTGCTTATAGAATTTTTCACCATCCGATTTTTTTAAACCAAAAGCATCATTGAAATCCCGAACAAAATCTGCAAACCGAATTGCATCGTCATCAAACACGGCAATATTGCCAGATGTTTGATAGGCGACGTGCACTTTGTGGCCTTGGTCCACCAAACGAATGAATGTTCCACCCATGGAGATCACATCATCGTCCGGGTGTGGGCTAAAAATAACGACTCGTTTGGGAAAGGGGGTAGCTCTTTCGGGGCGATTGCTATCGTCGGCTTTTGGCTTGCCTCCCGGCCAGCCCGTGATGGTATGCTGTAGTTTATTAAAAACTTTAATATTCACATTGTATGCGGAACCATATTCAGTCACGATGTCACCCATTCCATGCTCCATATAATCATGGTTCGTTAACTTAAGAATAGGCTTCTTAATAAGTTGGCACAACCAGACCACTGCTTTTCGAATGAGTTCGTCATTCCACTCTACGCTGTCTATAATCCACGGTGTTTTCACTCTTGTCAAATGGGATGATGCGGCATCGTCCAGCACCACCAGCACATCGGCATGCTTTTGAAGGTATGTGGAAGGAACCTGATCTGTAATGGAACCTTCAACTGCCTTTTGAACAATCCTGGCTTTGCCTTCACCCCACGCCATCATGATGGTACGCTTCGATTTGAGAATCGTACCCACCCCCATCGTCATCGCTTTCTTTGGAACATTCTCTTCTCCAAAGAAATCACTCGCTGCGTCCATTCTGGTAATCTGGTCAAGGGTGATCATGCGGGTGACTGACCGTTCCGAAGATCCAGGTTCGTTGAAGCCGATATGACCGGTGCGTCCAATACCCAAAATCTGGATGTCAATGCCGCCCAATGAGTCAATCTTTTTCTCATATGCCTTGCAGAAGGAAGCGACCTTATCCTTTGGGAGCGTTCCATCCGGGATGTTGATGTTTTTCTTCGGTATGTCGATATGATCAAACAAATGTTCCCTCATAAATCGTACGTAGCTCTGCAATGAATCGGGCTGCATGGGATAATACTCATCCAGATTGAAAGTGATCACGTTGCTAAAGCTTAGACCCTGCTTGTGCATCTTGACAAGTTCCTCGTAGACACGGGTTGGCGTTGATCCTGTTGCCAGACCCAAGACACAATGCTTCTTTTCGCGCTGGCGCTGTTTGATGAGGGTTGCAATTTCCCTGGCGACGAACACAGAGGCTTCTTCGGAATTCTTGAAAACCCGGGTTGGTACTTTCTCACTGGCCGATGACAGATTCATGTTTTATTCGTTTATGGTGATCTGGGAGTCTTTCAATAAAAATCAATAATTTTTATACAATCTATATAATATTTTAAGAGTGCATTACAAATTATTTTTCCCTTTGTGGGTTAAAGCCCGATTAAAACTATTTCTTGCATAACCACGGCCTTAAGGCCGTGGTTACCTCGAGTTTGGCTATTTTCTAGCATAAAAAATTGCAGCAGAGAGGGGATCCATCACATTTCTAAGGCTTCTATGTTCATGCTGTTTTTTGACGAAGCT
>JAYVQY010000021.1:0-10592 GCA_043776715.1 Cyclobacteriaceae bacterium
TCAGCTGACTTCTTAAATTGAACAGTGTACATGTCACAATTTTCCCTTTTTTTTCAGCCGCTTCTTCAGGTCATCCCAACTAATAGAAGGCTCGTCTCGTCTGGATTCTGCAATAATCGCATCAAATAGATCTTCAATCTGTTCATCAAATTTCTCCAACGTCTTGAGATCAATGACGACTGCCTTCCTTCTGCTCTTTTCATCGGTAATATAGCTTCAAAGATAATGATTTAGCGTTTGGCTGACATTGCAAATGTCAACCAGCGCCCCACAGCTTCACCCACCCTTTTTCACCCACATATCCCGCAGCGTTACCGTCCTGTTAAAGACCAACTTGTGAGAAGTAGAATCCTTATCTAAACAGAAGTAGCCAATCCTCATAAACTGATATCGCTCTTCGGGTTTTGCTTTGGATAATTCTGGCTCGGCATAAACCTTCTTAAGGATTCTTAATGAATCAGGGTTGAGGTGATTCTTGAAATCATCAGCAATCTGATTTAAGTCTTCTGCATTAAACAATCTGTCATACAACCTGACTTCAATCTCCAACGAATGCGGAACGCTCACCCAATGTATGACTCCCTTCACATTGATTCCGGAAACATCTGATCCGCTCTTACTCTCCGGAACATAGCTGCAATGAAGTTCCTTTACGTTTCCTGACTCATCTTTCAAGACTTCATCACACTTAATAATGTAAGCACTCTTCAGTCTTACCATCTGACCTGGTGCCAACCGAAAATATTTTTTGGCGGGCACCTCCATGAAATCATCTCTTTCAATATAAAGTTCGCGACTGAAAGGTATTTCACGGGTACCCGATGTAGAGTCCTCCGTATTATTTTCACTGGGAAGCATTTCAGATTTCCCTTCCGGATAATTGGTGATCACTACTTTCAATGGATCTGAAACCACCATCCTTCGCAAAGCAATTTTATTCAATTGCTCCCTGACACAGAATTCCAACAGGCCAATGTCAATCAGATTTTCCCGTTTCGCTACTCCGATCTTATCACAAAATTCCCGAATGCTTTGGGAGGTATAGCCCCTTCTCCGCATCGCAGCAATGGTTGGCATGCGTGGGTCGTCCCAACCATTCACATGATGTTCGTTCACCAGCTGTAGCAGCTTACGCTTGCTCATGATGGTATACGTCAGGTTAAGTCGCGCAAACTCATACTGGCGGGAAGGATAGATCTCCAGCTTCTCAATAAACCAATCATACAGTTCACGATGCGGAATAAATTCAAGCGTACAAATGCTATGGGTTACGTTTTCGATGGCATCACTTTGGCCATGGGCAAAGTCGTACATGGGGTAAATGCACCATGCATCTCCGGTTCGGTGATGATGGGCATGCTTGATCCGATACATCAGAGGATCTCTCATGTGCATGTTTGGACTGGCAAGGTCAGCCTTTGCCCGAAGTACTTTTTCTCCATCCTTATATTTCCCCTCCTTCATTTCGGCAAATAGCCGGAGGTTCTCTTCGATGCTACGACTCCTAAATGAATTTGCGGTTCCGGCTTTGATCGGGGTGCCTTTTTGAGCGGCTATCTCATCGCTCGAGCTATCGTCCACATAAGCGAGCCCTTTTTTGATCAACTTTATTGCAAACTCATAGAGTTCGCCAAAATAATCCGATGCATAAAGTTCGCTCGCCCAATTAAACCCCAGCCACCGGACGTCATCTTTGATACCATCCACGTACTCGGTTTCCTCCGTGACTGGATTGGTATCATCAAAACGCAAATTTGTGCTGCCGCCGTATTTGAGCGCCAGGCCGAAGTTGAGGCAAATGCTTTTAGCATGGCCCAAATGAAGATATCCATTGGGCTCCGGTGGAAAACGGGTGATGATGCTCTTGTGCTTACCATCCTTCAGGTCGATTTCGACGATCTCTTCCAGAAAATTCAAACTCTTCTCTTCTATCATTCTATTAATTAAGGGCAGTAAAGGTAAAGAGCCTTTTCTCAATGAGAAAGGATAAATGCTTCAAGCCCAAAACTTTCACAGAGGGCCTTCTCCACATCGCCAGCTAATGTTCCAACATTGGAAAAGCATGAATAATACAAAAGTCCGCTTAAATTATTGGAGTTGACCGACTGTTTAGAGATAAATTGCAGGTTCTCAGTGATGCCTTGCATAAGGAATATGGTTCTCTAAGCAATTTGTTCTCCTCCGTGGAGGGCACGACCATTGAACAATATCTGATTCATCAAAAGATCGAAAAGGCTAAAGAATTGTTGGTGTAATTTTTTCCCACAATTGTGTAAGGCCATGGCTCCAGTACAGCCTTATATTTGTATGTCTAAACGATTTGAAAAATGAAACACAAATATTCGATCAGCGGTATGACCTGCAACGGATGTGCTACCACGGTTGAAAAGGCTCTAAAGTCATTGGCAGAGGTGAAGGACGTTAACATTAGCCTTGGTGACATGAGTTCTGAGATTATCATGGATCACCATGTTCCAATTACAAGCTTGCAGCAAGCGCTAAAACCTTTTCCATCATACCAAATCTCCGAAAATGGTCATCGTTCATCCGTTTCAAAGAAGTCACAGGGATTCTGGCAAGACCAAAACGTATGGAAGCGAGCATCTCTCAATACACTCAACTGTCTTATCGGCTGTTCGATCGGTGATTTCATGATGATCATTTTCCTCCAACGATTTTACCCTGCTACCTCCATGACGGCACAAATGATTTTGGCCACCATTGCCGGGCTGATTACTTCCGTATTATTAGAGTCGATATTGCTTAGATGGCGCGAAAAGTTTCAATGGACCCTCGCCTTCCAGACAGCTGTTTCCATGTCATTCATTTCTATGATCGCCATGGAAGTGGTGATGAATACTACAGACTTCATGATGACTGGTGGGAAAGCTGCTTTTGGAAATCCATTATACTGGACCGCCCTATTGGTGGCAATGATCACAGGCTTCCTGGCTCCCTTGCCTTACAATTATTACAAACTAAAAAAGTTCAATAAGGCTTGTCATTAAAGAAAACAACTCGCCTTTATTTGCCATAAATCTGATTCAGTACTCCTGCCAGACGAATGCCGGCTTGCAACATGCGAAGCTTCGCGATGCTGAAATACTTATATCCATACTGGTAGCTCAAATTGCCATTGCCGATATCGTATACGGAATGCCGATAACTCATCGATTCTAATGCCCAGTCACGTACAGACGCAGCCTGCCATTTTTTGAATGTAGACTTATCGGGCCTTACCAGCGATTGTGCCAACTCGGTGTAGCTCAATTTCGTGTCATCAGTCATCTCGCTATCCCATACTCGGTGTAGATTGGACTCAGATCGGAACCACTTCACTTTGACATCATTACCACCTCTATCACCCGGCTTGCCGACATGCAACGGCTGATGAATATCTCCCACCAAATGAATGAGTATTTTCAAAGATTCCCGCTCCTGCTTAGATGTGAGTTTACCAGACTTTAAATCCTTTATGATCTTCTCAATCATCATCACCACCTTGCCATCGGGGTTTGCCTCGACGTCTTCGTAGCGCTTGCCATCGGGAATTGTGGTGTAATGCCAGTCTGTTAAATGGTTATACGTCGAGTCAGAGCGGATCTCGTCCATCCAGGTACTCACCATCGCGACGGACTCTTGCTCAAGAATCAATGCTATTCTTTTTTTCGTTTTTGCCGTCAGATACTGCTCGGCAATAAGTCCGGTTGCACGATGGCCGGTGACTCCCCAGCCGAATGCCTCTGCCATTGAAAAGCATACTAGGGCCATCACGATAAGTCTCATTTTCATATCTAAAGCGGTAAGATGCAATATTAGGCTTTTCAACAAGACCCCAAATTTATTGGCGATGATATTAAGATTATCTTTGAAGCACTAGTTTTGGGTTATGGAAGATATTCTGACCAATCAAAGTTTTTGATCATGCAGCGCCAGGCGCTCTTTTTGGATTTCGACATCAAAGCACAACCTGATGAGGTGACCTGTGGTCCAACTTGTCTTCATGCCCTTTATCAGTATTATAATGATTCCATCAGTCTCAAGCAGGTAATCAAGGAGGTAAAGTCATTAAAGACTGGCGGAACGCTGGCAGTGATGATGGGCAACCATGCTTTACAACGCGGTTACAAGGCTACAATCTACACCTACAATCTCAATGTCTTTGATCCGACATGGTTCAAGCTGGGTTCTCGAAAGATGGTCCAGAATCTAAAACGACAGATGGCCTACAAATCCAAACGGAGAAAGCTGTTGGTGGCGAGCCGTGCCTATATCAAATTTCTGGAGGCTAGAGGAAAGCTACTATATGCCGAATTGGATGAGAATCTCATCAAGGACTACCTGAAAAAATCGATCCCGATATTGACCGGATTAAGCGCCACCTACTTATATGGTACCCAACGCGAGATTTCAACAAGCAATAAATATGACAGCATCAAAGGTGAGCCGGTAGGCCATTTCGCCATTATCAATGGCTATAACGCGAACTCCGATTATGTCTACCTGGCAGACCCCATGAACCCCAATCCGCTGAAGAGCCAATATTACAGTGTGACTTTTGACAGGCTGATCAATAGCATCATGCTTGGGATTGTAACCTATGACGCTAACCTCCTGATCATTGAACCAAAATATTGAAACATTAAGGTGCGGACGGTTACATCAATTCAATACACTCCATCAATAGACCAGATGAATCAATTATTTCAATTGCACACTGAATTCATAATGCCTTTTCTGAATGCCTAAAATAATAATCGTCGAAAAACCCAAGAGCTGGAACCTGAAGTTAGCAGATGTAGAGGTGATCACCCCTGCCCGTTACATCACCGACGAATTTTATCAGTCTGTAAAAAATTTAAAGATCCTCAATCTCTGCAAATCATATCAATATCAAAGCGAAGGTTATTATGTCTCGCTTTTGGCGGAAGCCCGGGGACATAAGGTCTTACCGGAAGTCTCAACGATCCAGGACCTGCGGTTTCCTTCTATTCTGAGAGACGATTCACAGGATTTTGATGCATTAATTCAGAATACTTTTAAGAACGAGCCCTACGATCGCGTTGAGTTCAACATCTATTTCGGATCAACACAGTCCGAACACTTGAACAAGCTGGCTTTACAACTATTTCAACTTGTGCAAGCACCTCTTGTGCGGGCAAGCTTCTCCAAGAAGAACAAATGGGTACTGCAAAGCATCAGACCGATTAGCTTAAATGAAATGCCGGAGAACGATCAGCCCATTCTGGAGAGCGCGCTGGAAAAATATCTTTTGCGCAAACGGGATTATCGTCCTGACAAAAAGAAATACGATCTGGCCATTCTTGTCAATCCGGAAGATTCTCATCCGCCCTCCAATGACAAAGCGCTGAAAAGATTTTACAAAGCGTCGCTCGAGGCCGGCTTCAATACTGAATTCATTACTAAGAATGACATCGACAAACTAATTCAATACGATGCCCTTTTCATCCGGGAGACTACGAATGTCAACCACCATACATTCCGGTTTGCAAAGAAAGCAGAATCTCTAGGCCTGGCCGTCATTGATGATGCGGAGTCCATTCTGAAGTGCACCAACAAAGTCTATTTGCACGAATTGCTCAATGCGAATAAGATTCTGACACCCAAATCATATGTTGTCACGGAGGAAAATTGCAATTCCGTGCCGGAGAAGATGACCTTTCCATTCATTCTAAAACAACCCGATGGGGCGTTTTCCAAAGGAGTGGTCAAGATCAATAATCTTGAGGAATTTAAGGAGGTGCGGGAAAGTATGTTTGAAAAATCTGATCTGATCATCGCTCAGGAATTCCTCCCAACTCCTTTTGACTGGCGTGTGGGCATCATCGACGGACAGGTGCTCTATGTGTGCAAATATTTTATGGCAAGCAAACACTGGCAGATCGTCAACTGGAGCGCCAAGAAGGAGGCCTCACGGGACGGCGACGTGGAGAGCATAGCGGTAGATCAAGCACCAGCAGGTCTATTGAAAGTTGCCCTTAAGGCCACATCCCTGATCGGCAAAGGGCTGTACGGAGTTGATATGAAAGAAGTGGACGGAAAATTTATTATTATTGAAGTGAACGACAACCCTAACATCGACGCGGGCACAGAAGACAAAATTTTAAAAGACAAACTCTACGACATGATCATGGAGGTAATCCTTAATAAAATAAAATCAGCCAAATGATCCAACCTTCACGCTTACACATCTTTCAGGCTTACGGAGTAGAGTTAGAATACATGATTGTAGACCGGAACACGCTGAACATCCGGCCCATTGCCGATGACCTCCTGAAGCATGAGCTCGGACACTATGCAAGTGACTTCGAAAATGGTTTGGTGACATGGTCCAACGAGCTTGTGGCCCACGTGATCGAGCTCAAATCCACCAAACCCGAGAGTAATTTTAATACACTGGGAAGTGCTTTCGCAGACAATGTAACTCGAATCAACAGTGTTCTTGAGAAATGGGATGCCATGTTGTTGCCCACTGCTGCCCACCCGTGGATGGATCCCCTTACAGAAACAAAACTTTGGCCTCATGATGATGAAACGCAGGTTTACGACATCTACAACAAAATATTTGATTGCCGGGGGCATGGTTGGAGCAACTTGCAAAGCACGCATTTGAACTTACCCTTTTATGACGACGAGGAGTTTACCAAGCTACACGCTGCCATTCGAATGGTGTTGCCCATCCTTCCGGCCCTGTGCGCAAGCTCACCGATTCTGGATGGAAAAGTCACAGGATCTGTGGATACGCGGATGAATTATTATAAAACCAACCAAGCCAGAATTCCTTCCATCACGGGAAAAATAGTGCCGGAGGCTGTCTTCTCCAAAAGACAATACATGAATACCATTTATGAAAAAATCAAGAATGACATCGCCCCCTTTGACCCAAACAATATTTTGAATCCGATATGGGTGAACTCCCGAGGCGCCATCCCTCGCTTTGATCGGGGTTCCATTGAGATACGCATTATGGATATTCAGGAATGCCCGCCCGCTGACCTTGCCATTCAGACTTTGGTAATCGAAACTATCAAAGCATTGGTCAACGAACATTTCTGCAACCTGGAAGAACAGATGCGCTCCAAAACTGAAATCCTCGCAGGCATTTTAGACGAGACATCACAACTAGGTCAGAAAGCAGAAATTTTGTCGTCGGAGTATACCGGATCATTTGGCTTGCCGGCCCCCTGCACTGCCCTTGACCTGTGGAATCACATACATTCAAGACTTATAAAACAGGGAAAAACTTTGATCGAACAATGGGGCCCTGAAGTCTCCACCATCCTGTCAGAGGGCACACTGTCCGACCGGATCCTCCGAACAATAAATAATGATTTTTCACTTGAATCCATCAGAGCCACCTATCGTCGTCTTGGGGATTGTCTGAAGCAGAATAAGATGTTGCTGCCTTAAGGATCTCTTGGCGTTTACTTCTTGACATTTGCAAATCTTTACCGCATGCCTGCACCGTTCCTTTCGCGAATTCGCATTTACCCCATTAAATCCCTTGATCCGGTAGAGATGCAGGAGGCAGAAGTAGGGGTATCCTCCCTTTTGCACGACCGCGAATTTGCGCTTCTGGCCCGCGATGGGCACTTCATCAATGGCAAACGGACTGGCCGGGTGAGTGAATTGAAAGCCGAGTATGATTTACCCAATCAAATCGTGCGACTGTCTCCTCGTGATGGTAGCCCCATCCATTCATTCCACCTCCTGGAAGATCAGAAGAAAATTGAAATCTATCTAAGTGATTTTTTCAAGGAGCCTGTTTTATGGGTGCGCAACAACGATGGCGAATTGATGGACATTCCGCATGAAGCCAGTGTGACCATCGTCAGTGAAGCTTCCTTTCAATCACTTCATCAGGGACTTTCCATTGGCACGATGGACAACCTCCGGCTGCGCTTTCGTGCCACCCTCGAAATTAGTGGGACTGAGCCTTTTTGGGAAGAATCCATGATTAATGAAAAGGAATCGGCGACACGTCTTACCATCGGAGAAGTGGAGCTTATGGCAATGAGTCCACGGGCTCGCTGCAACGTTCCACCACGTGATCCCCTCACTGGAATATCAGATAAGTCTTTTGTGAAAAGGATGATGAAAAGTCGTGCGGATTCTCTTCCAGCCAACAGTGTGATACCCGCTTATGGTAATTTGTATTACCTGGCCATTAATACCCTTATTCCGAGGTCAGAAACCGGTAAATGGTTGCGGGTTGGTGACCTGGTAAGGATTCTTATTTAATCCGCTTCATTCGATGTTTAACGCCAGGTTTAGTCAAGAAGGTAACGACAACGCCGTGTTTTCGGGATCAGACCGATGCAAAAGAATGTGAATCCAAATAAGAGTTCTTTCACGAAGCTTCTAAATTTTCTGTCAACCAAGGTTTGCGTTGTAACCATTCTAGACTTTTTGTTGAAAATAAGTCAAGATGAAGGCAAAGACCTTCATATTAATCCATCCTGTTTTCCTTCAATGGACCTACCGCGACCTACGATTCCTTTGGATATATTGAGCTCCTCATTTTATTCATATTTGGATAGCGCAACTTCCTTTTAAGCATCATGAACCGAATCAAGGCATGGATCCGTGCTTTCTTTGGATTTTCAAGGGGAGAGTCTAATGCATTTCTCATCTTGTTACCATTGATGGTGATGATCCTCTTTTCAGAACCAATCTACCGGCATTGGCGAAAGCAGCAGCCATTGGATTTTGATGTGCATGGACTGGACAGTATGATGGCCCAACTTGAATGGGACAGCGCGGCGATTTCAAAAGAAATTCCTGCTTCACTTCATTTCAGCACATTTGATCCTAATACCGTAACAGAAGAAAAATTGTTAGAAATGGGGTTGTCATCCTCCCTGTCAGCACGAGTCACCCGTTATCGGCAAAAGGGCGGTCAATTCCGAAAGAGGGAAGATATGCTAAGAATCTATCAATTTGATACGGCTTGGTTTCAAAAGGCGAAACAATGGATGACCCTCCGGGAACAAAAAGAAAAGGTAACCCCTTCATTCACCAAAAAAGAAAAGACGCTTCAAAACAAAACCAATGCGCGCAGAGACTTAATTGACATCAACACAGCCGACTCGCTTCAGCTCGTTGCCGTGTTTGGCATTGGTCCCGTCTTGGCGAAACGAATCCAAAACTTCCGTGATCGTTTGGGCGGTTTTGCTTCTTTGGACCAGGTGAAAGAAGTGTTTGGCTTAGACTCGTTAGTCGTCCATCAGATCAAAAAAGATTTTTTTGTGAAGGAGAACTTCTTCCCTAAGACAATAGCCCTCAACCGTGCCACAGTTGCTGATATGATCAAACACCCTTATATGAAGAGAAGTGAGGCACAAGCCATCGTTTCCTTTCGTCTACAGCATGGCGACTTTGTTTCCGTTGATGAACTCAATGAAATAAAATCCCTCAAGGTGGATTGGATCATAAAGATGAAGCCCTATCTGGTGATCGAATAAATCAGGCGGCTACCTCCATTTTTCCTTTTTGAGGAGGAGATTCGCGGACCTCAGTCAAAATAGTTTCCGAATGTTGACTTAAGTCGAGACCAAGCCTCTCTTCATCGGGGGAAACACGCAATCTTGTGATGAGCCCAGTAATTTTGAAAATAAGAAACGATCCTCCAAAAGAAAACGCTCCAACGATGAGCAATGCTATGATGTGATATTTGAAGGTTTCTACCTGACCATACACAAGCCCAACATCTTTTGCGAAAACTGCCGTGAGCACCATGCCCACCATTCCGCCTACTCCGTGGCAAGGAAAAACATCGAGTGTATCGTCCAGAGAAGTGCGCTGTTTATAGTAGACCGCCAGGTTGCTGATAATGGCTGCTGCAAAGCCAATGAAGACACTTTGGCCTAGATTGACAAATCCAGCTGCCGGTGTGATGGCCACCAATCCGACCACGGCACCGATGCAAGCCCCGGTAGCAGAAATCTTTCGACCGACCAGCGCATCAAACAATACCCATGTCATCATCGCAGAGGCAGATGCAAAGTTTGTGGTAGCGAATGCCTGCACCGCCTGGCCATTGGCAGAGAGTGCTGATCCTGCATTAAAACCAAACCAGCCAAACCACAACATTCCTGTGCCAAGGATAATAAATGGAATATTTGCAGCCTGATGATATTTATGTTCGCGCTTTCCAAGAATGTATGCACCCGCCAGCGCTGCAAAACCCGCTGACATGTGTACCACTGTTCCACCTGCAAAATCCAAAACACCCCATTGTCTTAGGAAGCCATCGGGATGCCAGGTCCAGTGCGCCAACGGACAATAGATCAGCAGCGAGAAAAGGCAAATAAAAATGAGATACGAAGTAAATTTCACGCGCTCTGCAAAACTGCCGGTGATCAAGGCTGGTGTGATGATGGCAAACTTCAGTTGAAACAATGCAAACAGCAAGAATGGAAATGTTGGAGAAAAAGCAGGGTTGGGACTAAGGCCTACATTTCGAAAGGCAAAAAAGGTGGTCGGATTTCCGATCAGTCCATGCCAGCTCTCCCCAAAAGCAAGACTAAAGCCAACCAAATACCAAAGTAAACTGATGACGCCCAGTGCAA